>JAJYGP010000097.1 GCA_021785035.1 Pseudomonadota bacterium | reverse complement strand
GTGCTGGTAGGCGTGGGTATGCAAGGCCTCCTCGAACGCCTGGCGAAGCAGGTACTGTCGGCATTCCGGGTTGGTGATGTGGCGGTATATGGCCAACACCAAGTTGTTCGCAACCAGGGAGTCCGCAGTCACGAAAAAGCCGAGGTTGCGTTTGATGATGGTGCGTTCGTCCGCAGTCAGGCCATTCGGGTCCTTCCAGGTCGCGATGTCCCGCGACATGTTCACCTCTTGAGGCATCCAGTGGTTCGCGCAGGCGTCTAAGTACTTTTGCCATGCCCATTGGTACTTAAACGGCACGAGCTGATTGACGTCAGCCTGGCAGTTGATGATGCGCTTGTCGTCGACCTGAACGCGACCGGAGCCGATTTTCAGTTCTTCAAGACCGGTGACGCCGGCGTGCGGCGTCTTCTCGGAGGAGGGAGTATTGTTCTCAAAATCTAGCATGATAGCCCCCGTGATTTATTGACAGGCTTCGCATTGTGGGTCATTGATGGAGCAGGCCTTGGGCTCGTCTACCACTGGTCCGCGAACCGCGTTTAGAGCGCCGTCGTTTAACGTCGATTTCTCGACTGACGTCGCGCCGAGCGTACGTAAATAATAGGTCGTTTTGAGACCCTTTTCCCAGGCCAGCATATACATATCGGAAAGCTTGCGGCCCGAGGGTTCGGCCATATAGAGGTTAAGGCTTTGCGCCTGGTCGATCCACTTTTGGCGACGAGAGGCGGCTTCTATGAGCCAGCGGGGCTCGATCTCGAAGGCGGTGGCGTACAGGGCCTTCAGATCGCTTGGCAGACGGTCGATTCCGCCGACGCGCCCATTGTAATACTTGAGATCATTGACCATGACCGGATCCCAGAGGCCGCGTTCCTTCAAGTCCCGCACCAGGTGATCGTTCAATACCGTGAACTCACCCGACAGGTTGGATTTGACGAACAGGTTCTGGTAGGTGGGCTCGATGCTTTGCGCGACCCCTGCGATGTTCGAGATGGTGGCCGTGGGCGCGATCGCCAGGCAGTTCGAATTGCGCATGCCGTTTTCTCGTATCGATTCGCGCACGACATTCCAGTCCAGGTGCGCCTGGCGGTCCATCGACAGCATGCCCTCGCGGGCCTTTTCGACAAAGGCGATGCTATCTATCGGCAAAATCCCTTGGCTCCAGAGCGAACCCGCGTAGCTTGCGTACACGCCACGCTCTTTCGCCAGCTCGCTTGAGGCGAGGAGGGCGTAATAGCTTACGGCCTCCATGGACCGGTCGGCAAACGTGACCGCGCCCTCGGAGCTGTATGGTAAGCGCAGCTTGTAGAGGGCGTCTTGAAAGCCCATGAGCCCGAGACCGACCGGACGGTGGCGCAGATTGGAGGTGCGCGCCTGAGGCACCGAGTAGTAGTTTATGTCGATCACGTTGTCTAGCATGCGCATGGCGATCCGCACTGTGCGCCCGAGTTTGTCCATGTTGATGCCGCTCTCGGCATTCACGTGCGCGGCCAGGTTTACGGAGCCGAGGTTACAGACCGCGATTTCGCTGTCCGATGTGTTGAGTGTGATCTCGGTGTTCTTTGTGATCAGACCGTTTACAGTCCACGCGTGGGTGTCCGATTCCACGGTAAGGCAGTAGGCATCCTCGTTGGGCAGGTGAGTGAGGCCGGTAAAGGTAGCGTACCGGCGCTGTTTTTCTGTAAACAAGGGACTGTTGGCGTGGTGTGCCGCGTAATCGTTCTCGTCAATTCGCAAAAGTCTTGACGCCAAAGCGTAGCCTTCCTGACTGCTGATGACGAGGCGGTACACGGAGTGACGCCAGTAGCTCTTTTCGATCTTTTGGATATGCGTCTCGATCCCGAGGTTCGCCCATAGTATCTGCAGATCGGCGATAAATTCCCGATCGTAGGAGGCGGTGGCAAGATTGGCGATGGTCTTACCGGCTACCTGATAAATACCGCGCAGGTAGGCCGTCACGGTGGCCTTGTCGCCGCTCCAAACCTGGGCCGGAACAGGAAGGTGGACTCGGTCGCGATCGTCCTGTGCATCGTGCGCCCACGTATACGCGCCGTCCGTTCCTCCCTCCGGTGCGGCCATGCGCGCCTTGCCCACGTAGGCGAAGCGCTCGGCGTCCATCTCCATAACCAGACGATGCCGCCCGAGAGTGCTACTTGCCGTCATGAGCCCCATGACAAACGCGATTTCGGGGTTGTGGGTGTTGCCAAACAATCCTTCGCGTTGCTGGATGAGGAGATGGTCCCCCGGGGTCAGATGTTGGGCCTCTACCCAGCCACGGTCTTGCACCCAGACCTTATGGTCGGGTGTCACCTTGTGGCTATAGCCCTCCGCAGTTTCGATCCGCACGATGGGGGCATGCGGTCGCGGTAATAACATCTCGGAGGCGTGGTAGACCCCATCTAGGCCCAGAACCTGGTTCTTGCCGCCTAGGGCGTAGAGTTCCCCGACCGTGAGCAGGCCCCGGTCCGTGACGACCCTTTGGTCGGCGGTCATGCAGCATAGGTTTGAGCTGTGAACCACGCCCTTGTGTCGCTGGGGACTGCGCAGGTTGCACGGATCCTTGAACGTAAGCCACGGATGGCCGGTTTCGAACAGCATCGAAAGCATCTTGCGCCACAGGTCCAGGGCGCGGACCTTCTTGAAGAGCTTGAGTTCGCCGCGCTCTACGCGCGCCTCGTGACGTTCATATGCCGCTCTGAACTCTTCGCCGTAGGCGTCATGAAGATCAGGGACGTCGGACGGCGAAAACAACGTCCATTCCCCGCCGTTTCGGACCCGCTCCATGAAAAGGTCGGGCACCCAGTTCGCCGTGTTCATGTCGTGCGTCCGTCGCCGGTCGTCGCCCGTGTTCTTGCGCAGTTCGAGGAATTCCTCGATATCGAGATGCCAGGTCTCGAGATAGGCGCATACCGCACCCTTGCGTCGGCCGCCCTGGTTTACGGCGACCGCCGTGTCATTCGCTACCTTCAGGAACGGGATCACGCCCTGCGATTTCCCGTTAGTGCCCTTGATGCGGGCTCCAAGCGCGCGGACTCGCGACCAGTCGTTGCCGAGCCCGCCCGCGTACTTCGAAAGCAGGGCGTTGTCTTTCACGGCACTGTAGATGCCGTCCAGGTCGTCCGATACGGTGGTGAGGTAGCAAGACGACAGCTGCGAGCGCAGGGTGCCGGCATTAAAAAGCGTGGGTGTCGAAGACACGAAATCAAAGGTCGAAAGGACCTCATAAAACTCGATGGCCCGCGTCTCCCGGTCCACTTCGTTCAAGGCAAGCCCCATCGACACGCGCATCCAGAACGCTTGCGGCAATTCGATGCGGCGTTCTTCGCGGTGCAAGAAATAGCGGTCGTAGAGGGTTTGTAGGCCGAGATAGGTAAAGCTCAGGTCGCGGTCGGCCTGGAGAGCAAGCCCCAGCCGTCCGCAGTCATATTCCGCAAGCCGCGGGTCCAAGAGCTCGGCCGCGATCCCTTCCCGAATGAATTGTCCAAAATAGTCCTTGTACTCCGTGCGCATCTGGGCGTGGGTAAGCGGACGGCCGAGAACCTCGCGGCGCAAAACGTCCAGCAAAAGGCGCGCTGTGACGTAGGAATAGTCCGGCTCCGTCTCCACGAGGGCGCGCGCGCTCAGGATCGCCGACTGCATCACATCGAGTTCGCCTACTCCATCGAAGAGGTTGCGCAGCAGGGCTTGAAATACCGCATCCGCGGATACCTCGTGGAGGCCATCGCAGGCCTCCACGATGACCGCTCGCAGCCGTTCGCGGTCCAGCGGCATGGTGCGCCCGTCCGGGGTCCGGACATGGATGGCTAGCTCCTGCGGCGCCCCCTGCTCGACGGTCCGCGCCTGCGCCCGCTGTTCGCGATAAAGCACGTAGCGGCGGGCGGTCTCATGGTGGCCGTTGCGCATGAGCGCCAGTTCCACCTGATCTTGGATGTCTTCGATATGGACGGTACCGCCGCCGGGAAGCCGACGGGTCAGGGCCGCGGTGACCTGCTCAGTCAGGCCCGCCACGATCTCCCGCACCCGGGTCGAGGCGGCACCCGAGCTGCCCTCGCTTGCGAGAAACGCCTTGGTTATGGCAATCGCGATCTTGGCCTGATCAAAATGGGTAGCATGGCCGTTGCGGCGGATGACGCGCAGACCACTTTCCGTGATCGTACCGCTCGGGGAAGCCTGGGATGACGACTGCGCATTTTCCATTCTGTCAGGTCTCCGTGTGAGGAAAGCGAATACGTGGCGAGTTTACTGTAAGCAACCTTCACCGGGCAAGCCGTCTTAAACTATATATTGGGTATTAGAGAGAGCTAATACACAAGAGGTGGCGAATCCCCGAAAACGAGCCTACCGGTACCGAGGCCCGGATAAAAGGCTGTACCGGTCCTGTATACCGAACTTAGAGGAGTGCTTTGAAGAGAAATTCCGGTGAAGCAAAGGCGGCCCGATGAATGCCGTCGTTGTAGTAGCGGGTGGCGAAGGGGCGCTCGCAACAGGCCTCCTCGCGAAAGGTCGCAAGCGTCGCGTCTTTGCGAGCCAAGGTGGCGCTCCACCAGCCGGATGGGTAGGTGCATTGTGGAAAATGGAGGGTCGCCACGTCTAGAAAGTTTGCCTGACGTAAGGCCTCGTGCATGCTCTTAATGAGGTCTACGTGAAACAGCGGCGACTCGCTTTGCCCAACGACGATCCCATCCCGATTCAGAGCCCGGTAGCAATCGGCATAGAAAGCCTGCCCGAAAAGCCCCGCTGCCGGACCGACCGGATCGGTCGAATCGACGACGATGACGTCATAGGATCCTGCCTCGGCGTCTTTTACCCACTGAATGCCGTCTTGAAAGTGCAAGTGAGCCCGCGGGTCGTCGTTTGCGGCGCAAAGCTCAGGGAAAAACCGCTCCGACACCCGGGTTACCCGCTCGTCAAGCTCGACTTGGTCCACGTGTTCAACCTCGTCGTGTTTGAGGACCTCTTTCAGAGTTCCGCAATCCCCGCCGCCGATGATAAGGACTTTGCGCGGGTGATGGTGCGTAAAAAGCGCCGGATGGCTCATCATCTCGTGGTATACAAAATTGTCGCGGTCGGTCACCATGACGAGACCGTCCAGGGTCATAAGTGTCCCAAAGGTCTCGGTTTCGAAAATCTCGATGCGTTGATAGACAGACTGCTCGTCGTGAACCTTTTCGTTGATGCGCAGCGAAATAGCCGACCCTTGGCCGGCCCATTCCTCCGTGTACCAACCGTCTTTTTGCATCACAGGTCCCACAACACGACCGCCGCGAAGGCTGCGCCGATCTTCTCGACCCGGTGGTCGATGGCCATCGATTGTATGGTCCGAACCTCCCAGCCGCGCTTGCGCATGCCTTCTTCGGCCATGCGTCGCACCACCGATTCGGCATCCTCGCGATGGCCGTGGGCGTGGTATTCCATGATAAGCCCCGGTTTCGCGGGATCAGTGGGCCATGCCGCCGCCACTGCGGCGCAGATCATAGAGCCGGGGATGTCGGACTCCATGGCCGCGTAAGCGACCGGCACCAAGGCGCCGGGCGGCAGCTTGAGTTCCTTGATCGGGACCTCGCGGGTCCCCGGCGGCACGATGGACGACATCTTCACCAAATTGGTGTTGCCAATTCCGGCAGCGAGCAGTGCGCCATCAAAGGCGTTTAAAGGCGTATAGCCCTCGCTTGCGCCCGTCACGAAGGTGTGGGACGTCGGGGTTTTGATGATCATGGTTAAACCTTAGGTTTAGGCGGTCTTGCCCGCAACAAGCTTGATGGCCGGCTGGCTTTCGTCGCCCATCGACATCATGTCGATTTGGCCACGATGCACTTCCATCGTCGATACGTGGCCCGCGCCTAAGGCCTCGCGCAGGTGATTAAAGCCCACCTCGGCCGAAACCGAGTCCCCGCAGGTGAATAAATCCACCGCGGCATAGCCGTATTCGGGCCATGTGTGGATAGCCAAATGACTTTCGGCAATGATGACCGCACCGGAAACGCCGTGCGGGGAAAAATGGTGAAACGTCTCTGTGACAATAGTGGCGCCGGATTTCACGGCGGCCTCCAGCATGTGGTCTCGGATGTAGGCGACATCGTTCAATAGCGCTTTGTCGCATCCATAAAACTCGGCCACAATCTGATGTCCAAGTGAGCGCATGGGCAAGCCCTCCAATTCTGTTACCGAGGAACTCCAAGACCTTCGTCTACGGCAGTTCCGTTGAAGTAGCTCCCGTGCACACCCGGTCAGCGTTAAGGCCCGTCAGCGATGGGATCGCTAACAGAGAATGGCGGCCGCCTTCGGTGCCGTGGAATCGGGCGAATCATAGGCATCTTTTCTGAGCAATGCAATTTGAATTTTCATTCTGAGGGAAAATAATTGTCCGGCCTCCGGCCATCGGCGGGCTCCGGCTGCCCGCGAGGCCTTTTTTTGGGTCGGGGAGAGTCTCGGCGCGGGCTGAGCGAGCGGCACCCGGTCCTGATCCCCGCTGCAGGGTCGCGAGTCTTGCCGAGCGGCTCTTTTCGGGTATCGGGACACGCGATTCCGCAACCAAAAAAGCCGTGCCCCCCGATGGCCGAGGGACCCTTTTCTTTGCGGGGCATGGCGGCGGAGAGGGCGGACATGCTTCGGGCGCTGTCGCCGTTTCTTGCGCCCTAGTTGCCGCGGGCCTCGCGCAGGAGGATGGGTGTCAATCCCAGGCGCGCCAGGATTTTGCGATCATGACCCAAGGCGTCTTTGTGGAGCGGTCCAAGCCGGACCCGGTAAAAGGCCCCGCGGCCGGTGATGCTCACCTTCTCGATATAGGACGCGAGTCCCCGCAGCGCGAGTTCGGCGCGCAAGCGGCTGGCGCTGGCCAAGTCCGGGAACGAGGCCGCTTGCAGGATGAACCGTCCCCCGATGACCTGGGCCTTGGTTTCTGGCGACTGGGCGGGCGCGGTCGAGGTTTCCGTCGGGTGCCGTGGCGACGGCCGGTTTCTCCGCAAGGTGCGCTCGGGCTTGCGATGGATCTCGGGAAGAATGGTGTAGAAGTCGAATTGCGTAGCCGCCGGCAGGCCGGGGGCGGGTCCCTTGGGCTTCGGTAAGGGTGGCGGTGGCGCCAATGTGGTGACGGGCTGCGGCTGGCGGATCGCGGGGCGCGGTAGGTTTCGGTGAGAGTGGTGGATGAGGCGATACGACAAGGCGCCGAGGCCCAGTCCTATCACCAGGGTGATGCCGGCCACCACTAGCGTTTTCTGGCCGGGAGAGAGGTCTACGGAGTGCCGCCGCCGGTTCGCCACCATTACATCGTCTCCGGGGCGCTGACCCCGAGCAACCCTAGGCCGTTTGCCAAGACGTAACGGGCGGCGCCAATCAGGGCGAGTCGGGCTTCCCGAAGGTCCGCCGGCGCGCTCAAAAAGGCGTGAGCGTTGTAGTAGGCGTGGACGTTGCTTGCGAGCTCGCGCACGTAATAGGCGATCTGATGGGGTTCGCGGGCTGCCGCGGCGTCCTCGATCACTTCCGTGTACCGGCCGAGGGTCCGAATCAGCACCGACTCCTCAGGGGTATTGAGCAGCGTTAAATCGCATTGGGCGACGCTCCCGCGACTCAGGCCGCGTTCCTCAAGTTGACGGAAAACGCTCATAATTCGGGCATGAGCGTACTGGACATAGTAGACCGGATTTTCGTTCGACTGGGACTTGGCCAGATCCAAATCGAAGTCCATGTGCTGCTCGCTTTTACGTAGCACGTAAAAAAACCGCGCGGCATCGTTTCCCACCTCGGCGCGCAGCTCGCGTAGCGTTACGAAATCCCCGCTCCGGGTCGACATCTGGGCGCGTACGCCGCCGCGGTACAGGATGGCGAATTGTACAAGCAAAACCTGAAGTTGTTCGGGCTCCAAGCCGAGAGCGGTCAGGGCGCCCATGACGCGCGGAATGTAACCATGGTGATCAGCGCCCCAAACGTCGATCAAG
This sequence comes from Pseudomonadota bacterium, assembly GCA_021785035.1. Classification (GTDB taxonomy): domain Bacteria; phylum Pseudomonadota; class Gammaproteobacteria; order Acidiferrobacterales; family Acidiferrobacteraceae; genus Acidiferrobacter. The sequence continues at coordinate 1,290 of JAJYGP010000097.1, read as the reverse complement.
CCGTCAAAGCCGCGTTCGTACTTATCGAGATGGTAAGCGATGTCGGATGCAAAGTAGGTCGTGACCTGGTTCTCGCGGACCACCACCCGGTCTTTTTCGTCGCCGTAGCGGGTGGCCCGAAACCATTGCGCGCCGCCTTCCTCGTAGAGGTCTCCATGGGCCCGCAAGCGGTCCAAGGCCCGCTCGATGGCGCCGCTTTCAAGCAAGGCCCGTTCGGAGTACCAGCGGTCGTAATGGACCCCAAACGCCTTCAGGTCGTCTTCGATATCGGCCAGCATGGCGTTAAGACCAAAACCGTGAAGGTCCTGATACTGCGCGCCTAGCGCCGCCTTGAGGCGCGCGATGCGGGCGTCCGTGAGGGCGTCTGGGTCGTGATCGCGGGCTTCGATGAGAATATCTGAAAGGGTCCGTTGGAGCGTGTCTCCGACCTTCTCGCGCAGTGCACGCGCGATGTCTTGGACGTAGGCGCCGCGGTATCCGGTCTCGGGGAAGACCAGGGCTGCGCCCGCTGCCTCCATGTAACGCAACCACACGCTGAGTGCGAGGATGTCCATCTGCCGCCCGGCATCGTTAACGTAGTATTCGCGCTGTACGTCGTAGCCGGCGCACGCCAGAAGGCGCCCCAAGGAGTCGCCGTAAGCGGCGCCCCGGCCGTGGCCGACATGGAGCGGGCCATTAGGGTTGGCAGACACGAATTCGAGCAGAATTTTCGTCGACTTGCGGGGGAGCTCGCCGTAATGTTTCCCCTCGGCCAGAATCTCGGGGATCAGACCAAGCAAGGCGGAGTCGGCTACAAAAAAGTTGAGAAATCCGGGGCCTGCGATCTCGACGCGCTCAATCCACGGCGAGCGGCTGAGCGCCCCCTGAATGTCGGCCGCCAGGATCCGCGGCGCGCGGCCCACGGCCTTGGCCGCTATGAGCGGGAAATTTGTCGAAAAATCGCCGTGCCCCTCTTGGCGGGGGCGCGCGAGCTCCGGGGTCGGTAGGTCCGCGGGCAGGTGCCCGGCGACTACGAGATTCGTGATGGCTTCTTGTAGCAAAGCGGCGATTCGTTGTTTCACGACTTATCCTTAAAAAGAGACTGTGCTGCCAGTTGATACCAAAGCCCAGAGCCCGGTCCCTGGGGGCGCCTTCCTCCCCCTTTTTTCCGCCCGGTGGTCCCGTGCGTCGACAGTTTAGGGCGCGCCTAGGTATAAAGCGAGTCGCAGCCTTGTCCAATATGAAATGAGTCTGAAGGACGGGCTGTGTTTCTAATATGAAATGAGTCTGAAGCCGGATCGGGTTTTGTTC
>JAJYGP010000046.1 GCA_021785035.1 Pseudomonadota bacterium | reverse complement strand
CTTCTTTGCGCTGGTCATGACCCATGGTATTCACATGGTTTTCGGCCTGTTGTGGATGGCGACGATGTTCTTTCAGGTGGCCTTCCAAGGGTTTACGGACAAGGTTGTCTATCGGATGTTGAACCTTAAGGTGTTTTGGCATTTTCAGGCGATCATTTGGGTACTAGTTTTTAGCTTCGTTTACATGCGAGGAGTGTTGTGATGGGACACGGCATAGAAAACCCACTGGAGCATCCCGAGGTCCAGGTTGTTAACGGGCGTGGTTATTTGGTGTCTTATGTCGTGTCTTTGATTCTGATGGCTTTGGTTCTCGGATTCGTCACGCAGCCGGTGCTTTTGCCTTGGGCCCTGATCGGCTTGTCGGCGGCGGCAGCGGTCGCGGTTTTGGTGCAGATCATTTTGCTGTTTCAATTGGATTTTTCCGAGACTCAAGTGTGGACCACGGTCTCGTTCCTTTTGATCGTGCCGCTCTTTATCATCGCCGTAGGCCTCACCATGTGGATGTTCAACGCTTTGGATGCGCGGACTATGTTAGCCGGGATGATGATGCACTAAAGACGGCCTCGCTTTGGGCGATGGCGGCAGGACCGATTTTCGTTGGCGGCACAAGGCGATAACAGGGAGGAGACGCTCGCGGCAGTTGTGAACGGGGATCCTGGATTGGCCATACGAAAGACTTTTCGTTAGGGTGGGTAATATGGATAACAAGGACTCCCGGCATAATGTCGTCGAAGCGGACGTTACGGCGTCGGTCCGCATCGCGAATGGTTTTATAGCGGCACTTATCTTTTTCGCGGCTGCCGCGGGCATATGGCGAGGCCTTACCTCGTCCGCCGCAGGGACTGGCGCGCTCGTTCAGGGTCTCATGTTGACGCAGGTGGTCCTTGCGACCGCGATTATGTTATTGGGCAGTTTGGTCGAAGGCTTTGGCTTTGGCCTGTCTTTGGGGACGAGGTGGCCCTATTCCCGCAATATCCTCTCGCTCTTGATTCACGGCGATCCGGAAGCCGCACACCGGGTGGTGGCCACCAGTCTTGGTTTGATCGGTTTGCTGCTTGTTGTTCTTGATCCGAGTACGGCCACTGTTACCGGGCTTGTACTGATTGTGGTCACAGCGCTTTTTGGAATGGGGACTTTATATGTGTTGGCGGGACGTGCGCCGGCCTTCGTGCACGGGACCCATGGATTCCTAGCCTACGGGGTTTTGTTGTCCTATTTGGTGGGATTTCTCTACCCGGATATCAATTTTCTCGCGTACCTCAAGGCTGATATCGCACTCCATGCGCTGCTTTTGGCGGTATTTCTAGGGGGCATGACCACCGGTCAGAGGGGCTTTGGGCAGGCTATTGGGGAATTTGTGAAGCCCACGACGGCCTCGCAGTGGGTGGTATCGGCGCACGTGGTCGCCGCTTTGCTGGTAGTGGGGACGCTTGGCTGGCTCATGCCGAGCTACCCCGTTGCGTTTTACCTTGCTGTGGGCCAAATGGCGGTCGGTTTTTTGCTTTTCCATGGCGTCAATCTGCGTCCTAAGGCCCCAGGGGCCGTGGTGGCTATTCATCAGGCCATGGTTTTGCTGATTACCTTGGCGGTGGTCTTGCCGTTGCGCTAGCGATTCGCCGGGGTCGGTTTTGGTAGCGCCATCCGCGCGTAAGCTTATAAAGGAACCGCGAAAAGTGATAGCGCGCAAGGGCTGTCGACTAGGGCCTGGGCCCAGAAGACGGAGCCATGTGGTAGGAGGGACACGATATGTTGACAGTCGGTACAAAGGGTGCAAAGCACCAGTGGGCGCACGTGGAGGCCTTCGGATCGCGCTTTAGGGTGTTGGTCGCGGATTTTTTGGTCCTGACCAAGGCGCGCGTTGTGTCGCTCCTCGTATTCACGAGCGCGGTCGGTAGCATTCTGGCGCCGACGTTCCACGAGCATCTTTCGGGCGCCTTGGCCGGCCTAGTCGGTGTGGGCCTGGCCGGCGGGTCAGGGGGTGTAATCAATCAATTGATCGAACCCTCCCTGGATCAGAACATGCGCCGCACGAGTCGCCGCCCCCTGGCAGTCGGTACAATCTCTCGGCGTAACGCCATGCTTCTCGCGGGAATGCTTCTGTTTTTGTCGGTAACGGTTCTGGTACTTTTCACAAACGTCTGGACGTTAGTCTTTACCTTACTTGGCACGCTCGGTTACGGGGTCATTTATACGGTCTATCTGAAACCCAATACCCCTTGGAATATTGTGTGGGGCGGTATTGGCGGCGCCTTGCCTCCGCTTATCGGATGGACGGCCGCCGGAGGGAGCCCCTTCGCACTTTTGCCGTGGTGTCTTGTGGTGCTGATCTCGGTCTGGACGCCGGCGCACTTTTGGCCCCTGGCGGTGTGCTGTCGGGAAGACTACGCGAACGCGTGCATCCCGATGCTGCCGGTCACTCATGGCGTAGATCGGACGAGGCGCGAGATTGTGAAGTACGCATGGGCGACTTTGGTAGTGAGTCTTGTGCCGGTCTGGGCGAACCATAACCTTTTGTATGGCGTAGTGGCCGGGGGGTTTGGGGTCTACTACCTCACTATGACTCTGCGCTTAAGGCGTATGGAGATCGGGCCGGCCATGGACCGCTATGCGCGCCAAATCTTTAAGGTCTCCATTAGCTACCTGTTTACCTTGTTTGCGTTTTTGGTGATAGGTCATTTCATGGGCCCAAGCCACCTCCCGGCAGTCATCAAGCGTTTGGGTTAATCCCGTGGCGCGCGGCTTAGGCCGCGATCCGGGACTGTAAGGGTCCGAATCTGGGCGCTTGGCGCGATGAGGTGTTTCTCTTTGGCGGCGGCCGCTTTCTCGGAGCAAGTTTTACGGTCTTATTCTGCAGGCTTCAAGCGGTCGAACGATGCCCGGAATGGGTGTTTTTGACCAGAACCATGACCGCTTCCGCAGTCCTCGCATTTGCATAGAAGTTCGTATACTACCGTCGTGAGCCAATGGGCAGGGGCCTTGGCCCACTTGGTCTGGCCCGAGGCATAGATCCGACCGTGCGGCAGCAGGAAGGCATTCAACCGCTGCTTCGCCTGGCGCTTAAGTGTTTTTAGGTCCTTGCGCGCGGGTCAGGTCTTGCACCACCTCCTGTTCCGGTCCGGGCACCCGGACGGCGGTGAGCTTTCCGGCCCGGTGCAACCGGGCGAGTGATTAGCTGTCGCGCCGGTCCGTCTTGACCTAATCGCTGGCCTTGCGCGAAACCAGCGAGGGCGTCACGACCGTGCAGTCGTGACCCAGTTGGGTCAGTTGACGATGGATCCCATAGCCACACGGACCGGCCTCGTAGCAGAACGACAGGACCTCTCCGCCCGGACTTTGCCTTTTCACAAGTTTCGCCACCGCCTCCGGCGTGTTGGCTATCTCCCCATAATAGCGGGGCTTGCTCTGACCGGTGTCGGCCACGGCCACCGCGATCGTGTTTGTGTGTCTCTAGTCCACGTACTTGCTAGACTTCGTCATGACCTGCCCCCTCAATTGTGGCTCTGAGTTGATGGTGGTTTGCTCGACATTAAGCTGAATTCACGTCGCTTGAGGCCGGGCAGGTCAATACAGGATGTCTACCTATCGCTACCTTTAAAGGCGAGTGACCTAAGACCGCCCACCCAGACCGCCTCGCTCAGCGCACCCCCGGCTTGTCACGACCGATTGATTCGCTAGATTTCTTGGCGCGTCGGTCTAAAAAGGATTTCATTGATATCGACATCGGCGGGTTCGCTTATGGCGTAGGCCACGGCCCGCGCGAACGCGTCTGCGGAAATGGCGATTTGATAGAGCTTCCTGACGCTCTCTGCTATGTCGGGCTCGGTGACGCTATCGGGCAACTCGGTGGCTATGGCCCCCGGAGAGATGACGGTCGTGCGTATCTGGTAGGCTTTTACTTCCTGGCGCAGCCCTTCGGAGATCACGCGTACGGCATGTTTTGTAGCGGCATAGACCGCGCTTCCGGGTCTTACCTTATGGCCGGCCACCGAGGAGACATTAATGATATGCCCGCCATTCTGTTTCTGCATATGAGGCAAGGCCGCAGCGATCCCGTACAAGACCCCCTTTATGTTGACATCAATCATGCGATCCCAGTCCGCGATCTTGAGTCGCTCAAGCGGCGAATGAGGCATAAGGCCGGCGTTATTGATCATGACATCGATGCGGCCGTGGTGCTCGATCGCGGTGTCTACCAAATGTTTAACCTGTCGGCTGTCGGTCACATCGGTTTGTACGGCCAGCGCCTTGCCGCCGTCGTTCGTGAGCTCGGCCGCTAAGGTCCGAATGCGATCAAAACGTCGGGCCCCGAGGACCACAAGCGCCCCCTGCTGGGACAGGTGGCGGGCGGTGGCTTCGCCAAGTCCGCTACTAGCCCCCGTTATGACGATGATCTTTCCTTGAATGTTGTTGATCATATCAATCTCCGGCGATTCTCGTGTTTGTTATGGGTGGTGCTCTGAAGGCGTGACGAAGATCACCAGGCTCACCGGGCTTTGGTGCGGGAAGCTATGCCAGGGCTTGTAGCGGTGTTCCAGATGATCAGTCTTAGAGCTGGGAGGTTAGCGCAAGCGGGGGGGAGGTTCCAGACGGCGTTTTTCAAGACCATGACCAGACCGAGAGAAGTGCGCCCGGTGTGAAAATCGGGGTCGGCCGAGGGGGCGGAGAGTTTTGGTGAGGAGCGCATCGTGAAGCTAGGCCGTGTCCACGGTCTTTCCGGCTGTGGCTTGGGCATGGTTTAGGGCAGCTACCAAGATCACTCCGCCTAGAACGTTTCCGAGGAAGGTCGGTATCATGAACTTCGTGAAGTAGCCCCCCCACGATAGCGCTCCTGTGGCCACGAGGTAGAAGGCCTCGACCGACCCCGCTATCAGGTGAGGAAAACCAGCGATGCTAATCATGTAAGTGAGAAGCATGATGATGACGACTCTGGCGGTTTCGGCGGCTGGCAGTAACCAGACCATGAGTGCGATCAGCCAGCCAGCAAATATGGCGCCCAAAAACATGAGCGGAAAGGGCCGAATCGCGGCGTGGCTTATGGCAGCAAAGGCCCGTTGGGTGCTCGGTTTAAAGAGCATCGTGCGGCCGATCGCCAAGGCAAAAAGGAAGGTTCCGAGGAGGTTTGTGACGAGCACGATCGCCCAGAGGCGCATCACCCGCCAAAAGGTGTTCAGTGTCGGATTTTGGAGCAAGGGCAGCATGGGCGTGAGGGTATTTTCGGTAAAAAGCTGCTGCCGTCCGAGGACCACCATAATAAAACCCAAGCTGTAGCCAAATCCCGCAAGGAGCTTTCGCCAGGGTTCATGTCCTAGACCATGGTAAATAATTCCCTCGCCTAACATCGAAAATCCCATCGAAAGCCCCGCCGCCAAGCCCGACCAGGCAAGCGCGGCTGGTGATCGCTGCAGCTCTTGCTCGCCCTCTTTGCGTATCACCTCATGCACGACTCCGACCGATATGGTCACGCGTTCTTTGGTCTTTTTTATCTCATCGCGATCCAGCTGGAGCATATTCGGTGAATGGTGAGGAGGGGTATCCATGGGGTCTGTCTCCTTTATGTAAGGCCGGTGGTTGCCGATTTGGGTGGCGAGAGAAAGCGCGGTCAGTCTAAAGAGCCTTCAGACCTTGCGCCCCCGCTCTTTGGGAGTTGTGTTGGGCGATTGGACAAAAACGGATGAGATGGGTTCGATAAAAGGCGCGGTGAAAGGTTATTCCCGCGAAAGACTTATGAGTATTTGCGCGCACGGCGAGTTGTTTCCCTGATGAGCGCGCGCGGCAATAAGGCCTCAAGGTCGTTCACGGTCCGAGCTGCAGGGAGATCGGTGAAGAGGCGGCGCAGGTGATGATAGGGCTTCAGGCCCGACGCCTTGCGGGTTTCGATGAAGCCATAGAGGTTGGCGGTGGCCTGGATACTGGCGACGATATCGCTAAAGAGTCAGTTGCGGCGGCCCACACCGAGCGGGCACATTGTGTTCTCGGTCGCGTCGTGATCGATCGGGATACGCCATCGGTCAGATACACCACGTGTGTCCCGTTTGTGCGCAAGATAGGCCAAAGCCCAGCCCAAGGCGGTCTGCGGCGGGACGCCGGGACGATGGACGGTAAGTGAGGCGCACAAAGGTGTCCCATAGGGGCTTCGCCTGCCGTGCACGGTACCGCTCGGTCTTCGGGGCTCAGGGGTGTGCGACCTTCTCGATCCGATAAAGCGCTTGAGTCTGGACGAGTGTCTGCTCGGTCAAGCCATCCTTACGTGGTTTGCCGTGCGATTTGATCACCTCGTTGAATTTCCGGCGGGCGTGGGCTAGGCGCTCGGGGTGGATGAACCCCTGGGTGCGCACCGCAACGCGGTAACTTGTATAGGCATCGGTTTGGAGGAAACTTTGAAAGCCTTTGCGGTGCCTATCCGGGTCTGTGCGGGAGGGTGCCGAGCAATCAGCATCCCTACCGCGATCCGTCGAGTGGCACATGCGCCCGGTTTAGCGGGAACTCCTCTGTGTAATCCGAAGGCCAAAGAGGCTCGTGATTCCGTAGCCCTGTCCGAGCGCTGAAGGGCGGCCCAGAGCAAGGCCCCACGATATTAACAAGACGGACGGGGCGCCCACACAGATTCTAGACCTTGCTCGTCGATCTCGTCCTGGGACACGCAAGACCTGTCGTGCGCTCCACACCGAGAGACGTCTCGACCCTCCCGCTCCTCACGCTTCGCCATTCTTACCCAAAGCAGGCCTACGAACTGATCAAAACCACTTTGGTACGGCGTTTTCTGGATATCAGATTGAAACATAAGGAAAAACTCTGGGTGCTCGGTAAAACCTTAGATGGGCGGAGCAACGGCTGGGTGTAGATGAGAGTGTAGATTAGGGTGTAGATTATTATGGATCAGTTACTATAGAATGGGTTATGATGGGGCGTACGAATTGAGTGGCGCCATTTGACCGGCACGAGGGGACAAGTTATGGGAAAACCGCGAATCGCGATTTTTGGGCATTGGGATAGTGGATGCCGCTTAGCTCGACAAGCGGTCTCGCACCTTGCTCCTTCGCTTTTTTAGCCAATAAGATGTATTCCACTTTTTTTGAGCTTTGTCCTACACAACTACAAGACCTTCTGATTGTCGCAAGAAGGCTGATAAATCACACTATCCGTCACCAGCTTTCGGGAGTTACGCTATTTAGACAAGAGCCGATCAACTGCTATCTTTATGCAGGGAATTGGCCAGACCCATCATCAGCCGTCGAATCCATGCGTGGCCAGCGCTGTCTTGTGCAGCGATACCCGCTCGCGTTTGTAAAGCCCTGAGGAGACCTTGAGTCCATGATCGCTAGCAATCCCTTTGCCGAACTTGCTGTTGTTATCCCCCCGGCTGCCATGCAGGTATACGTCCTGCTGATGCTCCTACTGGTGGTAGCCGGTACGATACTTGACATGCGTCACAAGAAAAGCGCCCAGTACTTCTTCGAGAATGCCAGGAAGGCAAAAAAGAACGCAACGCGCACACTCAGCGCCGGTGAAAAAAGCACACTGGCCTTGAAGACCGTTACCAAGGAGGTGCTGACCTCGGGCGAATTCCACAATCCTAAGCGCCGCATTTCCCACCTCCTTACGATGTACGGCTTCATAATTTTTGTCGTCACCACGGCGATACTGATTTTTGCCTATCCGACCTTCAGCGATCCGGCGCCGCACATCCTGCCGTTGCTTTGGCGTCTAGGCGCGGCCATGCTGTGTCTGGGGGGTTACTGGTTCTGGTTCAGTATCCGCGTTGACGTCGCCAGCGAGGGCGTCAAGTGGTATCGCCTCAATGGACGCGGTGACCTTTTCATCGTAGGTCTGCTTGGCATGGCCACCTTTGCGCTGCTTTGGTCTTTCACCATGGGGATGGGCGCGCTGAATCTGCTGTTCTTTGCGTTATTTATCACCTTCAGTACCCTGCTCTTTGGCTCGGTGTACTGGTCCAAATTTGCGCACATGTTCTTCAAGCCTGCGGCTGCATTCCAGAAGCGAGTCACCAAGGCGGACGGCTCGAGGGAAAACATGCCCGCAGTCTATGATTTGTCGGATCCTGAAGTGCAGGTGAGGTTTCCGGATATCCCGACCTACATGGGTGCCAAGCCGCCCCACATGGGATTGGGAATCAAGCGCGAAACGCCCAATCATTTTTAACAGGCTAATTAATCGGGAGGAACACAATGCCTACCTTTGTGTACATGACGCGGTGCGATGGCTGCGGATACTGTGTTGATATCTGTCCGTCAGACATCATGCACATCGATAAAGTCACACGGCGCGCCTACAACATTGAGCCGAACATGTGCTGGGAGTGCTTTTCGTGCGTCAAGGCCTGCCCGCAGGACGCGATCGATGTACGCGGCTACGCTGACTTCGCCCCACTGGGACATTCGGTGCGCGTCCGCCGCGATGAGGAAAAAGGCGTTATTGCGTGGCGCATCAAGTTCCGCAATGGCGAAAAAGATATGGAGCTGCTGGCGCCAATCACGACCAAGCCTTGGGGGAAACACATCCCGCAGCTCTCCGATGTGCCGGCGCCAAGCCAAGCAATGCGTAATAGCCAGCTGCTATTTAATGAGCCCAAATACATTCGCATGGATGAAGGTGGCCTACACACGCTGGAATCGAACGGTCTCGTGATGAAAGAAGGGGTGTACTACTAATGGCTTACAACACGGTTGTCGAAGACAATATCGACATCCTCGTCGTAGGAGCGGGTCTGGGCGGCACGGGTGCCGCGTGGGAAGCGCGCTACTGGGGGCAGGATAAGAAGATCGTCATCGCCGAAAAGGCCAATATTGACCGTTCAGGCGCGGTGGCTCAGGGCCTTTACGCGATCAACTGTTACATGGGCACGCGCTGGGGCGAGAACAAGCCTGAAGATCACGTCCGGTACGCGCGGATGGACCTGATGGGGATGGTGCGCGAAGACTTGTTGTTCGATATGGCACGGCACGTCGATTCCGCTGTTCACCAGTTCGAAGAGTGGGGACTGCCGATCATGCGCAACCCCAAGACCGGTGCGTATCAGCGCGAAGGGCGTTGGCAGATCATGATTCACGGCGAATCCTACAAACCGATTGTCGCCGAGGCCGCCAAGAAATCCGCCGATAAGGTCTTCAACCGGATCTGCGTTACCCACCTGCTGATGGATGACGCCAAGGAAAATCGCGTGGCCGGCGCGGTCGGCTTTAATGTCCGTACTGGTGATTACCACGTCTTCAAGTCCAAGACAGTGATTGTC
>JAJYGP010000069.1 GCA_021785035.1 Pseudomonadota bacterium | reverse complement strand
CATCCGTTAGAAACAGTTGGTCGTTCCAAAACGCGCCCGTAGCTCAGTTGGATAGAGTACCTGGCTACGAACCAGGTGGTCGGGAGTTCGAATCTCTCCGGGCGCACCATAAAATCAAGCACTTACAGCACGCACTAGTCAGACGCCCCCTCATTTTGCGACAATGCCGCGACAACGCGAGGTATGTACCCCTCATTAACACACGGGAGGTGTCGCATGGCGACATTCGTTCAGCGCCCGGGCCCAGGCGGCAAGCGGGTCTGGCAGGCCCTTGTCCGGCGCAAGGGGTACCCCCAGCAGACCCAAACCTTTAATACGAAGGCTGAGGCACAGGATTGGGCATCGGTCCTGGAATCAGAGATGGCCCGTGGGGTGTTCGTCTCCCGCGCCGAGGCCGAGGGCACGACCTTGGCTGAGGTCTTGGAGCGGTATGCCCGCGAGGTCACGAGCGTCAAGAGGGCTAAGGGCGAGATCAGCATTATCAAATGGTGGGCGGCCAGCCCACTGGCGGGTCGCCCCATGGCGTCGATCCGGGGAAAGGATGTGGCCGACACTATCAAGGAGAAGGAGACGGTAGGCGCGAGCCCCAAGACGCTCCTTATCTATCTTGCGACCCTCCGTCACGTCTTTAATGTCGCCGCACGAGAGTGGGGGATGGAATCGCTCAGAAACCCAGTGGAGATGGTCCGCAAGCCCCGGCTTCCTGCCGGTCGCGACCGGCGCTTAGTCGATGATGAGCAAGCCCGCCTTCTGGCCGCCGCCCAGTCCTACGGTGGCGAGATCGGCCCCCTCATCACATGGGCCATCGAAACCGCCATGCGTCGAGGGGAGATCGCGGCCATGCGCTGGGAGCACCTGGACCGTAAGGCCCGGGTGCTCCTGATCCCGGAAACGAAGACCGGCACGCCCCGGCGGGTGCCGCTCTCCACGGCCGCGCTGGGAGTCCTGGACGGGCTCCCGAGGCGTTTAGATGGGAGAGTGTGGGGTATGCGCCCCGATTCGATCTCCCAGGCCTTCGAGCGGGTCTGCAAGGCCGCCGGTATCGAGGGCCTGACCTTCCATGATCTGCGGCATGAGGCGACCAGCAGGCTCTTTGAGAAGGGGTTAAACCCCATGCAGGTGGCGGCCATCACGGGGCATAAGACCTTACAGATGCTCAAGCGATATACCCACCTGCGCGCCGAGGATCTGGTGGGGATGCTTGGGTAGGTCCCTCGGCACATCTCAGCACTTGATGCCATCCGACCTTTGGGGCAATATGCCGGGAAAAGCCTATAAGTTTATGAAGTAATACAAAAAATAAATAAGGGGGTGTTATGAGTCAAGATGAAGAGACGAGTGCGTCTACTGGCACTGATGGTACCGATGATCTAGCGTCCATAGGGAGGGCACAAAGCGTAGGGGCCCTACCCGGAACCGGCAGCATACGCGCGCTGCACTCCCCCCCCCCTCCTGTATGGCATCCGATCCTTTTAGAACCTCCCCATCACCTGACAGATGTCAGCAGCTGGCATGGTCACATCCCGTTTGCCTTTTGGTGTGTTGCAACCTTACGTCCCCGCGTCTTCGTCGAACTCGGCACCCATAAGGGCGACTCCTACGCTGCCTTTTGTCAGGCCATCGATCACCTCTCGCTCGACACCGCGTGCTTTGCCGTAGACACCTGGCGGGGCGATGATCATGCGGGTCTTTATGACGACAGCGTGTATGCCGCCCTGGCGCGTTACCACGACGCACGCTACCGGTGCTTCTCGCAGCTCCTCCGCACCACTTTCGATGAAGCCGCGGCCTACTTCCCTGATCAAAAAATCGATCTTCTCCATATAGACGGCCTGCACACCTATGAGGCCGTACGTCACGATTTCGAGACATGGTTGCCGAAGTTAAGTGACCGAGCCGTGGTGCTCTTCCATGACATCAACGTGCGGGAGAACGGCTTCGGGGTGTGGCGTTTCTGGGAGGAGGTGTCCCAGCGGTACCCCCATTTCGCCTTCACCCACAGCCACGGCCTCGGCGTCTTGGCTGTTGGTCCGTACGTGCCCGATAGTTTCGGGACCCTTTTTGAGCATGAGGGCCCCTCTGCAGAAACGGTTCGTTCCCTCTTTAGCCGTCTGGGCGAGAAAATCTGGACCCTCGGACAGGCGCTGGAGCGCGAACGCCAGCTTCAATCACTCCATGAATCCGAAAAGGCCTTGCATAACGAGGCCTCGGAACGCATTCGTGTTCTCGAGGATCAGATTGGACAGGCGCTGGAGCGCGAACGCCAGCTTCAATCACTCCATGAATCCGAAAAGGCCTTGCACAACGAGGCCTCGGAACGCATTCGTGTTCTCGAGGATCAGATTGGACAGGCGCTGGAGCGCGAACGCCAGCTTCAATCACTCCATGAATCCGAAAAGGCCTTGCATAACGAGGCTTCGGAACGCATTCGTGTTCTCGAGGATCAGCTAGCACATGTCGTACCAATTGCACTTAACGCGCTTGGGATTAAAGAACTTCCGGCGCTCCTAGAGAGCTGGCGGTCTAGTCGCACTTGGCGGTTGGGTCGACGCCTGTCCCGTTTTTCTCACTCAAAGACTGACGCCATGTTTGACAGGGCCCTTGTACTGGCCCGGGACATTGTCGCGCACGCCGATGAACCGGCCATCTCATTGTCCGAAACCTTACGGGAACTTGAGGTGCTCGTGGCGAGCCTCGGTGCGTCCCGCGCTTTCCACGCGGCCCGCCTTCTTTCTGCGTCCGCGCGTCTTGGACGACTGCGATCTCCCTCATGGGGAAGTTTTGAGCACACCACAGCAGTATTGCATGCGGCACGCAGGGCCGCCGTAATAGTGCCTAGCTCATTGGTCCAGTGGCCTGAAACCGTCCGCGCGAAATTCCCGGTGACCAGGAATTCAAACGTTGCGGCAGTCAGCGCCGCTACGCTTCTGCGAGAACGCGCCGCAACGTCCAATGCTGGTCGCGTCGGCGTATTCCTCTTTTTTAATCAAGAGGCGTCCCTTGATGCGGCTGAAAATACGATAGAGGGCATTCTCGCGGGAACCTTCACCAACGTCACTATCGAAGTCCAGACGACGCAGCGCCTCGGCGCGTGGCCTGCGGGTACAGTAATTCGGCGCGATCAACCCATTACTTTTGCAGATATTATCAAGGCCGATTATAAATACATAGTTTTTATTGACGCCGGAGATCGGCTCGATCCGTCCTTCCTTGGCCGGTGCATATCTGCTTTATCTGCTTTAGAAGATCTCGGTGGCGCCTACAGTGACTACAGTATCGGGAGCGAGACTGTCCACCTCCCGAAATGGGATCATGTGTGGATTCAGTACGAAAATTATATCGCCGCCCCCGTTCTTTGGAAGACTGAGTTGTTGGCCGAGATAATGCCCGCTGTTAAGGAAACAGATATTATAGGCGGGGCTGTAAGCATAAATTGGGCATTTCTTAAAGCAGCGGGTCGCAATCGCGTGGTACACGTTCCGGGGCCGCTCGTAAAGACATCGGCGCGTACCAGTCAAATATGTGAACACAAGCTCCCCGCCGTTGTCCCATCTGTAAGCATTATCATCCCCACAAACGGAAGTAACGTGGGGTTGCTAAAAACCTGTCTCCAATCGATTTTTGCTAAAACGCGGTACGCAGGGCCCTATGAAGTGATCCTTATGGATAATAGCCGGGGAAAGGCCTCAACCGCGTTCTACGACTATATATCCGATATATCCCGCAACAGTGCTGTTCGATGTGTCGATGCGAATATCCCGTTTAACTGGAGTGCCCTGAATAATTTGGGGGTCCAAAACTCCGCAAGTGAGGTCTTTGTATTCCTAAATGACGACACAGAAGTTATTGCTGAGAACTGGCTTACTGCCCTGGTAGATCCACTAAGATTGCCTACTGTCGGTGCCGTTGGCGCCCAATTGCTCTTCCCGGACGGTACTGTGCAGCATGCTGGGGTCACGCTGGTACCCATGGGCGGCGGTGCCGTGCATATCGGATACAAAAACCCCCCAGAAATGCTCGGCCGGTGGAATCGCGCACCGCGCAGTGTCGCCGCCGTGACTGGCGCGTGTGTCGCCGTAAAACGGAAGGCATATGATGACGCTCGCGGATTTCCCGAGGCCTATCAGGTTATTTCGTCGGACATTGCGTTCTGTCTGGCTGTCCGTCAAGCTGGATACGAGTGCGTATATAACCCGCTATCACTCCTATACCATCATGAGATGGTCAGTCGGAAAGTCCCGGATTTTCCTGATGATACGAAGCTTTTTTGGGAAGAGTGGGGAGACACTTTAGGTCGTGACGACCCCTATTACCCCAATGTATTCCGGAAGCTTCCGGCTGATTTCGAAATGAATGAAGAATCGCCATCTCAGGTTATGGTTCTGGATTCCCCGTTTATTGATCGGGCGGCGATCCGTAATGTACTGATCGTCAAACTGGATCATCTGGGCGATATCTTTCTGACTAAAGAGGCCATTTTGCGCATCAAGCAAAATATGCCATTGGCGAGACTGCATGTTCTCTGCGGATCATGGAGCCGGACGCTCTTTGAGTCGATGGGCGTGGACAATATCGTGCCTTTGGATCTGTTCAGCGCCAAGTCGGATTTGCCGCTGCGGAGGATGGACGCGGCCGAGGTTTCACAGCTTCGAAGAACCCTTATAACTCTCCACATTGACGTGGCTATCGATTTGCGGCGACACCCAGAGACTCGTTGGATTCTAGGGCTATCCGGCGCGCTTATGACTGTGGGCTACGAGACGCCAACGGTACGCCCACATATTAACATCCCATCCGACCATGTAGTTGCGGATAATCCTGAGATCCCATTTGGGAAGCCACATATTAGACAACAGATGCTTTCTCTTGTTGACCGTATCCCTATTCTAGACTCTGTGGGGGTAGTACCAGAACCACCCGTTGATAGGGCACAAACGTTAATTATAGGGCTACATCCGGGTTGTGGATCTGACAGCAGGCAGTGGGGAGTCGATTATTATGCGGATCTTGCTTGCATCGCATTAGGAAGGGGATGGCAGGTTAGATTGTACGGTGGTGAACGGGAGCGAGGACTCAACCGCGCTATTATGAAGGCTACAGCGGCGTATAAGGGAGTTATTGAGGATTGGACGGGGCGGCTACCCATTGAAGAGTTCGGGACCCGTGTCTCTGAACAGTGTTGCGTCTTCGTGGGGAATAACTCTGGGGCAACCCATATGGTGGCTGCCACTGGGTTACCGGTGGTAGCGGTGTTTGGAGGATTCGTAGACCCGTACGAATGGTTCCCTCCGGGAATAAATACGAAAGTGCTCGTGCATGATATGCAATGCGCGCCGTGCTACAAGGGCCGAAAGGAAGACTGTGGTTTTGAGCGGGCGTGTTTGCGTGGCATATCGCCACAGAACGTTATGGATGAAGTAGAGAAGTCGATTCGGAGAGGCAGGTGGTCACACAATTAAGAGGCGCGCCCTTTGTCGCGGACAAAAAGGGAACACTGGTCCTGAGTGGAGAGAGTACGCGCTGGCACAGACACCAAAACAGTCAGGGAAAATTGCTTGTCTATCTACTAGCGCTGATGTCGAGAATACCGTCGCCAGTTGGATCGGAGTAGGGATGTCAGATGCAGGATACGCAAACTTTGTCGAGTTTGCGCGAACCCGAGGATGGGGGGCATGCAAAGAAGCTAACGGTGGGACCGTACTCACTACATGCTCGCATAATGCCTGATATGAAGAAATGACCGAGCGCTGGATTGCGCCCAGCGTTGTTGTTGTTAATGCCCATCTTTGGTTCGGAATTGGTGGGTCTCAGTACGGAACGCTGGATGTCATTAGTTAAGGGTTGGATAGTATGGCGCTACATAACAGCATTAAAGACTTGAACCACGAAATCATAGAAGAATACCTAGCCACGGTGGAAATATGTCTCGCCCACACTAAGGATGATGGCGGCATATTGGGATACTCTGCAACCCTATTGTTGCTGTGTATTACGGATGCGATTGGTCATGGTCTACTGGAAAAAGGCGGCGCGACGCGGCTAGAGGTACTAAAGGACCCGCCGTTCTCGATCAACCTAACGGATAAGCAAATCAACAACCTTAAAGACTGGTTTCGGAATAAACTCGCGCACAGCGCGGCGCTTTGCCCTGGCGTACACTTGCATCCTGACACAGGGGGTCTACCATTCGATTTTGAGGGCGAGAAGCTGGTCGGGATACGGGTCCCGGTCTTCCATGGTGTTGTTGAGAAAGCGTGGCGCGAATTAGGAGGAGACCTCCCTAGAGCGCCTGCTATGCCGCCGCCGCAAGCATGGCCCGAACGGGGTGCGAAGCGCCAATCAACCATGACGCCAGCATCCTCTGGAGTGGTGACTCTGCCAGATCATGATGAGTAGCAGGGCTGCGCACAACCAAAGGGCTGCGCGTCCAGACCCCCTGGCTGGTTGCTGCGCCTAACGATGCCCGCCGCGCTCCTCGAGTCTGGCCAGCGCCACGGCGGCGGACTGCTCGGCTGCAACCCGCGATAGACGCTCGGTTTCCAGGGCCTCTCGTGCCAAGGTCAGGTCAGCTTCCAGACGCGGCATGGCCTCCAAACGAAGCGCCGCCTTGGCAACCTCCACCCGCGCCTCCTCGGCGGCGCGACGCTCCCGCCCGGCTTCTTCCCGGGCGGCGGCGAGTTCCGCCGCCAGCTGCGCCGCCCGACCATCGGCGGCGGCCTTCTGTTCGGCTAGGGCTGCCATCTGCACGGACAGGTCTTCGATCTCCTTGGCTTGGCGCTCATTCTCGGTTGCCAGATCCGCAGTGGCCTGCCGGGCCTCTGCAAGGTCGGCGACCAGAGGCGCCTTGGCCTGTGCGATCTCCATGCCCATGTGATCTATGATGGCCCGCGCCAAGGCGGGCGGGATCGCGACTTCCTGGGTGGCGGGGCGTCCCTGAGTGTCTTTCCATGACTGGAGCATCCGGTTGATGGTTCCCATGCTGCCGACCCCCAGCCTCTCCCGCACGGCTCTGAGGGTTGGCGCCACGCCAGCCGCCTTGATGGCTTCTGCTGCCGCGCCGACCTGCTCTGGTGTTATCGATGATTCGCGTCCCATACGACCTCCTGATATGATACAGTACGATAGGATATATATGATATGATACGATATATAATAAGTCAAGGATCATCGGCTGTTTTTTGCGCGAGCCCTGGTAGCCGGGTCGGCGGACAGGGCGCCCCGGCCCTCCATGGCCGGGGCCTCGGCGATTAGGCTGCGGCCTGCTCCTGGTGCTGGTCGGTAACCAATCTCTTGATGAACGCGTACGCCTTGGAGGCCTGCGCGGCGGCGGTTAAGATCGCCTTTTTGTCGCCTTTCAAAATCTTGATCCAAGATGCTAAATAGTCGGCATGGTCGGGAAGCGTAGCGCCCAAGATTCCCAGATCGGCGTTCAAAAAAGCGCTTCCTAGCTCAGCGACCAGCTCTTCAAAAGCGTAGGCTTCGGTGCCAAAGCGTCCCGAAAAATCACGGTCTAGGCGGCTGCTGTGGCCTGTCGAGTGTGTCATTTCGTGGAGGGCCACACTGTAAAACGCTTCGGTGCTTACAAAGGCCTCGCGGGTCGGTAGGTGGATGCTGTCCGTGGCCGGGCGGTAAAAAGCTTGCGTTCCGCCTATGTGGATAACGGCGGGGCTCTTGGCCAAGATCCGCTCGGCGTCCTCGATGGCCTGAAAAGGTGCGCGGGGTTCGCGGGCTGGGGCCTCGACGCCGTCCACTTGGTCGAGGTTAAAGACGGTAAAGCCTTTCAGAACCGCGCCCTTGACGATCTCGGTCTCGCCGGTCTCGTGGTTGGTCGATTCCGCCTCCCATGGCTTGTAGAAGACGCAATGCGTGCCGTGCTCGCCCTTGCGGACCTGCCCGCCCTTGTCGGCTGCCTGCCGATATGTGAGCCAGTAGGGGGAGGTGTACGCATGCTGGAGGCCTGCGGCCCACAGGATAAGAACATTGACCCCGCTATACGGTTTGCCCGTGGTGAGGTTCAGGGGTAGGGACGGCTGACTGTCCCACAGCCTGCGACCTGCCGTGCGGGCCTGCTCCATGGACTCTATGATCCGGTCCGTTATGGCTTGGTGGATGTCGAAGGTTTGACCCCCTGCGGATGCTGAGGCTTGAGCCCCCTCGCCCTTGACCTTGTGTTCTGCCGCATGGTTGTGATTGCGCGTTTTCATAGTTCGTCTCCTGGTTTGGTTCTGCGTCTTGCCTCGGCTCTCGCCCCTCACTCAAGGCCGTGGGAGTGAGCGGCTTTTGGCGACCGGCAAGACCCATGACAACGCGCCTTATCGTTGGCGTGGGGCTTGGTAGGGAGACGCGAACGGACACGGCATGGGGGCGAGAACGAGGCTTGCAGAACCAGGGAGACGAATGGAGCGCAATCACATGCGGCGGGTTTAAAAGGCCATAAAAGAGGTGGTACGTCGGTATGGGGCGGGTGGAGATCGTTCGTCCTGGGGCTTCCTACGCGGTCGTTTTTCTGACGCTGGCAGTAAAAAGGGCCCCGAAGGGCCCTTTGTGCGGATACCGATCCGTCGCCTACGCCGCCGCAAGATCCAGGTCCATAAGAGACGTGAGGGGCGCATCCGCCCATGCCGCCAGAGCGAGCAGTCCGAACCGCGCCCAATCATCATGATTGCCGTGTGCCGCGAGGCACCCGGGCGTCGCGGCGATCAAGGCCTTGATCTCTTCGATCGTGGCCTCGATTCCCGAATTGTTTACGGCAGCCCGCCAGTCCGCAACTGCGACGCACTCCGGGCCCTCAGCGTAATAATCGAACGTGCATTCCGCGTGTTTTTGGCATGTTTGCATGTTGTCCTCCCGGGGGGCGTGGTTTGTGATAGCGGACTCAACCGTAAACCTCCCCGCACGATATGTCAACACCAATGGAATTGACGGTATACAATAACACACGCTCATCCCGCATCTTCCCACGGAAGGCCTTCAGTGTCGAGGACTTCTGTATCTGCCCCGACATGGTCGGCGCCTTGCGCGGGGTTCGCGGGGATCACAGGCAACCACGATTCCCTATTCGACTGAATCAACAGCGCGCGGATCTCGCACCGTGCGCCTTTTGGAATCAGTGTGGCCTCAGCGACCACAAAATCCCCGACCTGCAGGCGCTCGGCCACGCGCACCCCGGCGTCGTCGACCACAATCAGGGAATACGATCCGGGATCTCCAGAGACTACGATTGTCCATGTGGTTCTCCGCCACTTATATGACGCGGACGAGACCGCCAGGACCTCGCCCGCCAAAATGGCCTTGCAGATATTCCCCAGCTTTTCCGGTT
>JAJYGP010000049.1 GCA_021785035.1 Pseudomonadota bacterium | reverse complement strand
CGTGAGTAGCCCCGGGACTGAATGTCAGGACGACACCCATAGCGACGGGAATCGTCTTAGAGGTCAGAGTTTTTCGGAGCGCCCGAATCGTTGTTTCTTTCATGCAGGTTGTCCTCAGTAATGAAAAGGCCTAGGCACATGGGTCAACTTCAACCCTAGCCTTGTACGCGTTATGCGCCCCTCCAATACGCCGGAGTGCCAGGTTTGGATTCAGGCGCTGTCCGAAGCCCCTGAGGCCAAGGGCCTGCAATCAGGTAAGAAACTCACAAGGGTCTTGCTACCCTTGGCAGGCTTCACTATGCTAAAACCCCTTTCTAATACCAAAAGGCCTACCCAGATTGTCTGATCCTCTGGCGACTGCGAGCGAGACTGACAGGATTTCCGACCTGATCGCCCGCATACAGCGGGGCAATGAAACGGCGCTCCGGCAGCTCTATTCCTTGACTGCCCCGAAACTATTTGCCGTTGCTCTGCGTATAGTGAAAAGACGATCGCTTGCCGAGGACGTTATTCAAGACGCCTTTGTCCGAATTTGGCGCAGCTGCCAGGATTACACAGCGTCGAAGGGTTCGGTTTGGGCGTGGATGACCACCATTGTCCGGAATCGCGCCATCGATTGTGTCAGGCGCGATCGAGAGGTGCTTATGGGTGCTGAGGAAGACCTCTGGGAACAGTCGGATCCGGCTGACGGACCCATGCAGGCCTTTTTACGTCACGAGGAGACGATAGCCATCAAGAAGTGTTTGGATCAACTGCCGAAGGATCAGCGGCAGGCCATACTTGTGGCCTATTACGAGGGACACACTCATGAGATCATCGCTCAGCAACTGGGTGCGCCCCTTGGCACGATCAAGACCTGGATCCGACGCGGCCTTTTGCGCGTGAAAGAGTGTCTTCAATCATGAAGTTAGCCAACCGCAATCTTCGGATTCTTTTGGCGGGCGAGTATGTCCTTGGGACCCTGAAGGGCAAAGCGCGTCAACGTTTCGCTTATCTCCTCAGGACCCGACAGGATCTTCAGTCTGCCGTTTCCGATTGGGAGCAAGACCTTCACCCGCTGTCGTTGAGTGTGACCCCCGTGGATCCACCCGCTGCGCTTTGGGATCGTATTTCCGGCGATATCGAGCGCGACAAGAGAATGGCGAAGAGGTCGCGGTCTTCTGGGTTTTGGCCCTGGCTTGCCCTTGCTGCGAGCCTCGCTGCGGTGGCGTTCGGAGGCCTGTTGGCAACCGCGAATCATCAGAATGCACGCGCGCTCACGATCGCAGTATTGGGTACTGGCCCCCGTCCCGCTTGGGTAATGACGCTCGCTCGGAACGGACACATGCTTGAAGTCGCCGCGGTAGATCCTGCGCCAAGGTCGACTCACAGTTACCAACTGTGGATGTTGCCGGGAAAAGGGTTGGCACCCCGCTCTCTAGGCCTCCTACCGACCCGCCCCGGGGCTCATCTGCGCCTGACTATCCCGCCAAAACTGCATCTCGCAACAGCTCAAGGCTTGGCGGTAAGCCTCGAACCCCCTCATGGCTCTCCCCTCCCCGGCCCGAGTGGGCCTATCGTCTATACGGCAAGTTGGTTACATATCGTCTGATCTATGTGAATCCAAGGAGGCGCATGGTTCGTATTGTAGGTGGTAACACCCAATCATCCATTAGGAGATTCTCATGTCGAACGAAACCTCTGCCACTCCGGTCATCGCGTCCATCGAAGAGACCATTAATCCCCGCCGCGATTTCTTAAAAAAAGGCGGGGCCTTCGGTTTGGCCACTATCGCCTTGGGCCTTGTTAATGTGCAACCCGGCTGGGCTCGGACGGTGTCGTCGAGCGAAGCGGGAGACGCACGTATCTTGAACGTTGCGCTGGGGCTTGAATTTGAGGCTATCGCGGCTTATGGTGTTGGGGCTAAAAGCGGCCTTTTAAAGGGCCAGGCCCTGAAATTGGCCCTTCAGTTTCGGGGCCAACATCGCGCCCACGCCGAAGCTCTTCAAGGGGCCATACGGGGCATGGGCGCTCGGGCCGTCAATCCCAAACCTATGAAGGACTATCACTTTCCAGTCAACACGCTTCACAACCAAGCGGACGTACTTCGGTTCGCGGCCGGTCTTGAGAAAGCAGCGGCCATGGCCTATCTGGGAACGGTCCCGGAATTCCATAATCGCGGTCTTGCGAAAACCGCCGCCAGCATCATGGGCGACGAGACCATGCATTGGGCTGTTTTGCGCGATGCGCTCGGAGAAAACCCTGTCCCTATCAGCTTTATCTAACAAGCTCTCAGCCTCAAAAGGAGGACAATAATGAGCACAAACGAAGGTACGCTGGATCGAGCTATCCGTATCATTCTGGGGATTGTTTTGATTGCTCTTGCGGTGACAGGCCGCTGGGCTCCGTGGGGATGGATCGGCGTTATCCCCTTGCTTACCGGGGTCGTGGGGTTTTGCGGCCTATACCAACTGATTGGTATAAAAACATGCCCCACTCAAACAACAGCAAAGCGCTCGTAAAGAGCGGGTAACACGGGGCGGCCTCAAGGCCGCCCTTTTTTGTGCTGAGTCCATGGCGATCAGACGAGGGACTTGACAGCAAGGTGGGCTTTACGGTGTAAATAGCGGACTAGGTTCTGAGGGGGAGAATGATGAATTCCGCTAGTCATAGCCTTTTTAAAACCCGACTGACCGGCCCATTTAGCGGTATCGTCACCTGGGGTCAACTCACGGATTTATGGTCGGTGGTAACCGGGGAACCCGAAGGGTGGTACATCTATGCGGTGGGTGAGACCCCCCCTGAAGCACCAGCTGACAGTGCTACCCTCGTTCACTTTGTTCAAGGACTAGACGAGCTTCTCCGTCGCGAACACCGAGAGGAATACTGCGGGATTGTATATGCCGACGATAAGGTCAAACCCAGCATGATCAAGATATTCGACCCCCATAACCTCGGGAGTTCGTGCGGGTCTTCGGGACTAAAGACCCTCCCGGGCTGGCTCATAACCCGCATACCTCCCGAGCGGCTCGATGATCACCGTCCCCTTCCCGAAGGTCGAAAGCGTTGGTGGCGCAAGTTTTTCCATGCCGAGACCGAGTCGTAGTGACGACCTAGGCCTTTTGACGGACAAAGGGTCCCCCGTTCCCCCAAACACACTCACGACCGCAGACCACCTTCGGTCGTGAGTGTGTTCAGACTCGAGCGGTACGGTCCGGGGCGGCATAATAAGAGCGTTGCGCGGACCACATGAACAGTCTAGTTTTGTCTCGGGGACACCGTGCCTGATCACCATAGCCGCTTGAGCGCCCTCCCCCCTCATCTCCCTCCCCTTTCGCGCGAAGCCCGGCTCCTGATCGGTATGCGGGCTGCGCGCAGCGTCGGGCAAGGCGTACTGGTCGTCGATTTTGCCATTTATCTGCATGTCCTCGGGTGGTCAGCTCCGGCCATCGGTGTTCTCTTCATGGTCGCCCTTGCTTTATCGGCCACCGCGGCACTTTTGGTGGGCCCCCTTTCGGATAGCCACGGGCGCAAAGCGTTTTTGGTAGCCTACGAGTGGGTACAGATCGGTGCCGCCGCGTTAGCGCTGACGAGCACTCAACCGCTCGCGCTTTCGCTGGCAGCAGTGCTTGGAAGTTTTGGTCATGGACTCAACGGCGGCGCTGGACCCTTTGCCCCCGTTGAGCTGGCTTGGCTTTCGGAACATACGCATAGCGCGGACCGGGCCGCCATCTACAGCCTCAATACGGCTACTGGGTTTGTGGGGATGGCGCTGGGTGCGTTCCTCGCGAGTTTGCCACATTTTATGAGCCCCTTCCTTCCTGGCCCGCTTGCCTATCGCCCCCTCTTTGTCCTTGTTTTGATCGGGGCCTTGTTTAGCCTTTTCTTGCTCCATCGCCTGCCCGAATCCCCCGCTCCCGTCGCACTCTCGGGCGACGACCATGTTGGTGCCGCGACCCTTACCCGCAGCGAAAATCGGCAACTCCTCAAACTCTTCGGGATTAATGCGCTCAACGGGATCGGAATCGGTCTTATGGGCCCCCTGATGGCCTATTGGTTTGCAGTTCGTTACGGCCATGGACCCCTCAGCATCGGTCCGGTCATGGGGCTCGCGCTTTTGGCTACGGCCGCCACCTCCATATTCGTGGGCCGTCTGACACATCGCTACGGGGTTGTCGGGTCGGTATTGAGGATGCGATACCTTGGCCTTGGGGTACTGATAGTGTTGCCCTTAGCCCCGACCTTTTCCATTGCCGCCGGTTTATATGTGCTTCGCTCTGCCCTCAACCGGGGGACGGCCGGGGCGCGCCAAGCCTTGAATATGGGGCTTGTGCGCAGCCATCGCCGGGGTCTTGCGGCAAGCCTCAACAATGTTTCAGTCCAGGTGCCGCGCTCCATCGGGCCCGTGTTCGCTGGCCTTCTCTATCATGCCGGCTATCTCGCCCTGCCGTTTTTTATCGCGGCCGGCTTCCAAGCCGCTTATCTCGTCCTATATCGCCGTCTTTTTCGTCACCAAGCGGCGCCCAACACGGGTTCCGCATCTGAATAATACGCCTTAGAGTAATCGTTTAATTTACTGATATATATTGTTTCTTGTAGGTTTTTTCTCGCTTCATTCGGGCTTGGTTTACCGCTCAATTCTCCCTGGCTTTACCGTTCACCGACAAGCCGTCCAATTCTCAGGATGGCGTCAGATACCTTTGTTTTAAATTAAAGCTCATTCTTATTATTAACATGTAACATAATGATGTTATTGTTATTTATATGGGTTTTACGATATTTCCCGTGGTTGCGTGAATCCAAGCTTTTCCTCGACTAGTATGGAAAGAGTAATCATGAGTTGAGCACCCTATGGCCAAGCTAAGCGCCGTTACCGCCAATCCCCCGAGCCTTGACCCGCTAGCGCCAAAGCCCGGCTCGATGCGCATGTCCGATTTGGTCGGTGCCATAAGCTACGCTTTAGATCTCACGGAAGGTCAGCCGCCCGGTCATTGCCTCCGTTCTTGCCTCATCGGGATGTCGATCGGCAAAGAGATCGGGCTACCACAGGAAGAGCTCTCGGATCTCTACTACACCATACTTCTCAAAGATGCGGGCTGTAGCAGCAACGCAAATCGGCTCTGGGAGCTTTATGGGGGGGACGATCGGCAGATTAAAAACCACTTCAAGAGGGTCGATTCGCAAAGCCGGGTCCAGATGGCGGAATTCGTTCTTCGCCATGCAGGACCAGGTGAGGCCCTGAAACAGCGTCTCCAGCGCATTCTTCATATCGGCCGGACCGGCGAGGCCTTGGCAACCGAGCTCGTAAAAAGCCGATGCGAACGCGGTGCCAATATCGCCCGCCAGTTCGGCTTCAACGACGTCGTGGCCTCCGGAATACATTCTCTAGACGAACACTGGAATGGCCAGGGCCGCCCTGATGGCCTTGAGGGAGACGCCATTCCCATCGGTGCTCGCATTGCTCTCCTTTCCCAGGTCGCTGACGTCTTTCACACTATCGGCGGCCCAGAACTATCCTTGATCGAGGTTCGTCAACGCACTGGAACCTGGTTTGACCCTGACCTCGTGACCGCATTTACGCATGCCGCCGGCAATGATCGCTTGTGGACCCTTCTCGATTCTAGCCAGGTGGAGCAACACGTCCGTGATCTTGAACCGGAAGCGCGAGTGATCATGATTGACGAAGAAAAATTGGACACGATCACAAACGGCTTAGCTGAGGTGGTTGATGCAAAGAGCCCCTTTACCTCGGGCCACAGCCATCGCGTCGCCTCTTATGTTGATGCGATCGCCGCGCGGAAGGGTTTTGATGACGTCAAACGGCGTTGGTTAAAACGCGGGGCCCTGCTCCATGACATTGGGAAATTGGGAGTAAGCAACAGCATTTTGGACAAGCCGGGGTCGCTCACTCCGGCCGAATGGATCGCCGTACGCGAACATGCGCGCCTATCAGAAGAGATCATAGCCCGAATCCCGGCGCTGGCCGACATCGCATTGGTAGCCGGGGCCCATCATGAACGACTGGACGGCAAAGGTTACCCGCGCGGCATCTCCGGTGCGGCCATTCGGCTCGAAACGCGGATTATTACCGTCGCCGATATTTTTGATGCGCTGACCGCGAACCGACCCTATCGTGGACCGATGCCAATCGATAAGGCCTTGGCGATCATGAACGAGATGCGCGGGGTTGCTATCGATGCCGAATGTCTAGAGGCGCTTACAGTATCCCTCATCGAACGCACTATCGATCCGACATCGGCCGTTTCTCACTAGCGTGGCTGCACTCATTCACGCCGCAAGGGTGCGGTCCTGCCCGGCCTGGACGCGTAATGCCCTCAATATCCCAGTCAGGACGCTCGTGACGGCGAGATTGACGGCCAGGGCGTAAAGAGCCGCATAAGCAGGGATCGTATACCCGGCAATCGGTAAGGGATAAATGACACTCTTAAACGATGCGCTAGCCGCCATAGCTGTACCGGTGGCCATGCCCGCGACCCAACCGAGAACCAGGGCATAGCGGTGCAGCCAACGCGTATAGAGCCCCAGGACGATAGCGGGCAGGGTCTGAATAATCCAAATTCCCCCCAGGAGCTGGAGTTCGATGGCATACTTTTCAGGTACCCCCAAGACAAAGACAAGCGCGCCAAATTTGACCACCAAGGACGTCAATTTGGCGATCTTGGCCTCTTTCCCATCACTGACATGCGGGTCGAGATAGGCTTTGTAAATATTGCGAGTAAAGAGATTGGCAGCCGCGATCGACATGATCGCCGCGGGGACCAGGGCCCCAATCGCAATCGCCGCGAACGCAAACCCCACGAACCAGTGAGGGAAAAACCGCAAAAACAAAGCCGGCACCGCAAAGCTTGGACCATACTCCTTAAACCCCGCTCGGAACTGGGGCATATTGCCGACGTGCGCGACATAGGCCATGTAACCCAGCAGGGCGAGGAGACCCAGAATAAGTGAATAGGCCGGCAGGAAAATCGCATTGCGGCGGACGACCCCCGGACTTTGGGCCCCCAATATCCCGGTGATAGCATGCGGATACAGTATGAGCGCCAGGGCCGACCCGAGCGCCAACGTCACATAGCCGGTATCCATACCAGTGTTATGAGTCAACGGTTTGGAAAACAAAAGCTTGTCGCTCGGGACATGCGCAAAGATCCCAGACCAACCGCCCAACTTCTCCGGGATATAGAGCACGGCCGCTAGGACAGTCGCATAGATCAGGACATCCTTTATGACCGCAATGACCGCAGGGGCCCGCAATCCCCCGGTATACGTGTAGGCGGCCAAAATCGCGAACGCCGCAATCAGGGGCAGATCTGTCCACTGACCCTGTCCGCCCATACCAAGGCCCGCCAGTACAACCTGCATACCAATCAGCTGTAGGGCGATGTAGGGCATCGTGGCCAGAATGCCGGTGATGGCCACCAAGACACCAAGCAGGCGACAGTCGAATCTCTGGTGAACAAAATCAGCTGCTGTGACATAGCCATTCCTGTTGGCGATCGTCCACAACTTTGGCATCACCAGAAACATCACCGGGTACATTGTAATAGTGTAAGGCAGGGCGAAGAAACCGAGCGCGCCCTGCCCGAATACCAGGGCTGGGACGGCAATGAAGGTGTACGCCGTATAGAGGTCTCCGCCCAGCAGAAACCAGGTGATGACGCCGCCAAATCGGCGCCCGCCTAAGCCCCATTCGCTCAGTAAGCCCAGATTAGC
The DNA here is from genome assembly GCA_021785035.1 of Pseudomonadota bacterium. GTDB lineage: Bacteria > Pseudomonadota > Gammaproteobacteria > Acidiferrobacterales > Acidiferrobacteraceae > Acidiferrobacter. The sequence continues at coordinate 1,689 of JAJYGP010000049.1, read as the reverse complement.
CGGGCGCCATCGGCTGGCCCAGAATCCGAGAATCGTGACAAAAAGAAAAAGGACTAAAAAGACCGTGAGGGCAATTGTCATGAGCCGGAACGGGGAACCACTCGGCGCGGTTCGGTCAGTAGATACACCAAGCCCGTAAGCAAAACGCTCCCCGGGACCCACGCCAGTTGGTACCAGTAGAAAAACGGGAATCCGAAGAGCGTGGGGCTTAACCTGTCATACAAGGGGACCCATGCCGTTCCGAGAAACGGGACTATTAGCAGTAGGTAAACCCATTTTGGCCGTGTCGAAGCCATAGCCCCCTCCCCCACAGACGCGCCGCTTGCGTTCTTTTTATATACCACTTAGTTCGATTAAGCGTACTCAAACACCGATGTCTGGTCAAATAGCGGCTCTTGATCCGAGCGCCTTCGCCGTTCGTCCAAAACAGCGAAGCACCCCGTTGTGAAACGATAAAATGTGTTGTCACCCATGATGCGTGGCGCCGGCAAATCTTATCTCCCAGCCTATGCTCTTTTTCTTAAGGCCACCGGCGGCGAAACGGGGTTGCTCGCCACGCCGCCAGCTTTTCTGGGTTCTTTTGCCCAACTTTTAGCGACTTGGTTTGCTGAGCGCCTGGGACAACGCCGATCTTTGATTATCGCAGGACTCACCGCCCAAAGCCTTCTACGGCTCCCGATCATAGCTCTGCCTATCCTGTTTCCCACGCACGTCATCATAATTCTCATGGTTTCTCACCTTTTATTACCGAGCCAATCACTTCGCGAACCGCCTCTGGCATAGCCTTATGGGAGATCTCCTTCCGGAAGCGGTGCGCGGACGCTGCTTTGGTTAAAGATCGCGTCCCATAAATCTCGCCAATTTCCTAGCCCTGGTGGGCGCAGGTCTTATATTGCGTCTTACCAAAGGCGCGGGCCATTGTGATGAGTTTCTCGGCTGGAATCGCCGGCTCCTTTTATGCCGTCTATATATTGCGCGATCTTCACTTTTCTTACATCGAATTTATGGGCTATATCCGGATCTCCCCACCACTAAAACCCTCAGATTCCCTAGCTTCATAGTGTTTTCCTCAGCCCTCACAACGTACGCAAATCGGAAGGAATGCGCGCAGGGATATCGAGGTCTCCGATCGTAAGGAAGATCAGATCAGCAAAGGGCTCCAAACCCCGGAATCCCGAGGCGCGGATCTTCACGATCTTAAGCAGGCGGTTGATGCCTTCGCCCACGGCGTTGGTGAGTGGGCGTTCATCGAGTGCCTCGTTCAAGGCCTTCACCCCATGAAAGCAATCGATCACGAGGGTGGCGTTCGGGCAGTGGTGTTGAATGGCCTTGGTGTAGGCGCGGCCCCTGTCGCAACTCGCCCATTTACTCTTGAGCCTCTGGTGCTCGGAGAGCGACTCATTGAAGAACCGGTCGATGGTCTCGCGCCCCAAACCCCGCCCCACCCACACCACGTGCGAACAGTCCAGATCATAGATAATTGTGACGTATTTACGGCCTTTGCAATACGCGATCTCCACAGCGCCGAGGGTCACCAAGCCCCGGATCGTGTGGCCCGACCGCACCCGGGTGATGACCCGGTGCAGACAGTTGGAGAGCGTCGACGGGGCCATCTTCAGGATCTCGGCCGCCGCTTTTTGCGTCATGATCTGGCAGAGCGCACATAAGGGGCCGCCCAGGGGATTCTCT
>JAJYGP010000094.1 GCA_021785035.1 Pseudomonadota bacterium | reverse complement strand
CTCCGGTTTTACGGACCCTTGATCAAAAAGTTCGCATTTTGTATAGGCGGCGCAGGGCTTTGCTGCGCTGTGCGATGTGGCAGCTTTTTGGGTTTGTCGGAAGCGCCGCGGAGATATTCTTATTGGGCCACCTTATGCACGCGTCCTTGAGTGTTGCCCAGGTATTTATTTTTGAGGCCCTCATCCAGGCACTGCACAGTGTGTCGTTCGCGGTGCCCGGTGCCATTGGGGTTCAGGAGGGCGGCTTTGTCGTGCTGGGCTCAGTCTTAGGGGTCGCACCCGACATCGCGCTCAGCATGGCCTTGTGTCGCAGGGGCCGGCAGATCGTATTGGGCGTGCCGGTACTTATGTCGTGGCAGTGGTTCGAGAGGCGCCATAAGCAAAGGGCGTCGCGCGAGGAGCTTGCGACGCTTCCGGTCTGAGTCGCCCAGGGGCCGAACCGAGTTCAAGAAGAAGGCCCTTTATGCTAAAGTGCCGACAGCCCTTGGGCGGTATCTATCCGGCGGCAGGATGGGGATCGGTACCAGGATCAATCTGTGCACTGACTAGGAACGAATGGGATGTCCTTAAACCAGGCGGTAGTGGAGGACAAAGTGTCGTACCACAATGATCGGCACTTTCAAGACGCCATGCTGCAAGACGTCTCGCGGACTTTCGCGCTCACCATCCCGCAGCTGCCCGCAGCACTTCGCGACGTTGTTGGGAACGGCTATCTTCTCTGCCGTATCGTCGATACGATCGAAGACGATCCCCAATTGCCGACGTCAAAGAAGCGCGAGTTCTGTACCGTTTTCGCGGATGTTGTCAAGCGTCGCGCCGACGCCTCGCTGTTTGCGCGCAACCTCGATTCGATGCTGGCTCCGACGACGCCATTAGCCGAGCGTCTTTTGGTCCGTGAGACCCCGCGTGTAATCAGCATCGGGGACGGTTTTACGGCGACTCAGCGCGAGGCTTTAGAAACATGCGTTGCGATCATGGCCGACGGCATGGCCGAGTTTCAAGAACGCAAAGATGTGGCCGGCCTGCCGACACTCTTGGATATGAATCGCTATTGTTATTACGTGGCCGGGGTCGTAGGGGAAATGTTGACGAGGCTCTTTTGTGAGTATTCTCCCGAGATGGCGCGCCACAAGGAGCGGCTCATGGTGCTGGCCGTGGCTTTTGGGCAGACTCTCCAGATGACGAATATCCTGAAGGACATATGGGAGGACCGGGAGCGGGGGGCCTGTTGGTTGCCGCAAGATGTCTTTACGCGCCATGGCTTTGATCTCGCGGACCTAAAGGCCGGCCGTTCGGACCCCGGTTTCGCGCAGGGTTTGGGCGACCTTATAGCCGTGGCACATGAGCAGGCGCAGCAAGCGCTCCAGTACGTATTTTTGATACCTCGGGAGGAGTCGGGCCTGCGGAAGTTTTGTTTGTGGGCGCTAGGAATGGCGGTATTGACGCTCCGGAAGATCGATAGGCGACGTGATTTCCAAAGCGGACAAGACGTGAAGATTACACGGCGCAGCGTCAAAGCGACCATAGCCGTTAGTCAGCTCGCGGTACGTAAGAACTGGCTTTTAAAAGCTTTATTCTATACGGTGTCAGCAAGAGCCCCCGCGAGCGTGCCTGTCATTTCCAAGAGCATGTGACGAGGCGCGCGGCCCTCTCAGAGGAATTCACAAGACATGAAAAGCCAGAGAGTTCCGGCGAAAAGCCGGGGGAGCGTTGAAGCCGTTGCAGGTGAGCTTAGCGGGTCACTTCTCGAGACCGCCATAGCCAGCGCTCGTGACGCTTTGCTTTCGCAACAGGCCGAGGAGGGCTTTTGGTGTTGGCCCCTCGAAGCGGACTGCACCATCCCGTCAGAATATATCCTGATGATGCATTTCATGGACGAGGTAGATCGGTCTTTGGAGCTCAGGCTTGCCACATATATCCGCAGGCGCCAGATGGAAGAGGGAGGGTGGTCGCTCTATAACGGCGGTCATTTCGATATAAGTGGATCTGTTAAGGCCTATTATGCGCTAAAGCTTGTCGGCGACGATGTGAACGCCGAGCATATGGCGCGTGCTCGCGCACTGATTCTAAGCCATGGGGGCGCTGCACGCGCCAACGTGTTTACGCGTATCGCTTTGGCGCAGTTCGGACAGGTTCCTTGGTACGCAATCCCTTTCATGCCAGTTGAGCTTATGCTGGTGCCGCGCTGGTTTCCTATTACTTTGAACAAGGTGTCCTACTGGTCGCGGACGGTCATGGTTCCGCTTCTGGCGCTTTGTAGTCTAAAGGTCAAGGCCCGTAACCCGAGTGGAATCGGTATAAGTGAGTTATTTGTTGTACCACCTTACGAGGAGCGGCGTTACTTTCCCATTCGGTCGTTCACAAACTGGGTGTTATTTCGGTTTGAGCGCCTAGGCTTTAAGCTCGAACGCTTTATTCCAGCGAGGATACGTGCACGGGCGCTCAAGAAGGCCGAGGCCTGGATCGTCGAGCGCCTCAACGGGACCGGCGGCTTGGGCGCGATTTTTCCTGCCATGGTCAACGCCTACGAGCTGCTTGCCGCCTTGGGTTACGCCCCCGAGCACAATTATCGCCGCACCGCGTTAGTGGCCATCCAAAAGTTGTTGCTGATAGGTGAGGAAGAGGCCTATTGTCAGCCTTGCGTCTCTCCGATATGGGATACGGGGCTTGCGTGCCTGGCTTTGCAGGCCGCCGATCGTGAGGGTACGAGGCCTGCGGTTTTCCGGGCTTTGTCTTGGATGCGGGAACGTCAGCTTTTGGACCAGCCTGGGGACTGGCGTGACAGTAAGCCCGATCTCGCCGGGGGCGGTTGGCCCTTTCAGTTCGAGAACAGTCATTATCCCGATCTCGACGATACGAGCGTGGTAGCCTGGGCTATGGAAGATTTCGGCCATGAGGCGTTTACCTATGCCATAGAGCGAGCCGCGGAGTGGGTGGCCGGCATGCAGTCGGCGAACGGCGGATTCGGATCTTTCGATGCCGATAATACTCACTATTACCTGAATGAGATTCCGTTTGCCGACCATGGAGCGCTACTCGATCCGCCATCGAGCGATGTGACGGCCCGATGCGTGACCTTGCTGGCGCGCGCCCGAAACGATGATCGATATCGCGGGGTCATGGCTCGTGCCATTGACTATCTGCGTACCGAGCAAGAGGATGATGGAGCGTGGTTCGGCCGTTGGGGAACGAACTACATCTATGGAACATGGTCGGTCTTAGTGGGCCTAAAGGCGGCGGGTCTTGCGCCGGACGACCCGTGTATCCGCGGGGCGGTGGCGTGGCTTGCCCGCATCCAGCGGCCCGATGGCGGCTGGGGGGAGACCAATGATAGCTATCACGATCCGGCGTTGGCCGGTCAGGCGATCCGCAGTACGGCCTTCCAGACCGCGTGGGCGATTCTGGCTTTGCTGGCCGCAGGCGAGTGCGATAGTACGATCGTAGCGCGCGGTATCGAGTTTCTTTTGCGTTGTCAGGATACCGACGGGCTGTGGACCGATGACGAATTTACCGCCCCCGGATTCCCCCGGGTTTTTTACTTGAAGTATCACGGCTACGCAAAATATTTTCCGTTGTGGGCGTTGGCGAGCTACCGCAATTGCCGGGCCCGTTAGACGGATACGGATTCGTAGCGGCACTCCCGGACGAGGCGCGCACGCTGTGCCGCCGTTCACCGTCCCCCGGTTCCTTGCGGGCCCTCGGCGCCGGGCGCTGGTTGGGCGTGTCGGGCATAGGCGAGGCGCGGGCCCGGGAGATGGCCCGGCGCTTACTTTCCGAGGGGGTGTGTGGCTTGGTGAGTTGGGGGACCTGCGCCGGTCTCGCCCCTGGACTTTCTCCCGGTACTCTCATTGTGGCTGACCGGATACTGACCTTGGACGGTGCGTCTTACGCCACATGTGACTGGCCGACCGCCAACGTGGTGAATCTGCTCGCAGGGGGGGCGCACCGCGGCGCTTTGCTTTCGGTGGCGCATCTTGTGACGACGGTCGAGGAAAAGACCCGTCTTTATGAGCAATGCGGGGCGCTCGGCCTGGATATGGAGAGCGCAGCGGTGGCCCAGGTGGCGATCGAACACGGGGTTCCGTTCCTGGCTTTACGTGTCGTGGTGGATCCGGCCGAAGCGTCTTTGCCGGCTGCGCTTTCAGGGGCGGTCGATGGTTGGGGTCGAGTGCGACTTCCGGTCCTGGTGCGGGGCTTGGGCTGGCATCTTGAGTCCTGGCGCGAGCTTTGGCGCCTTGCTCGTCATTTTGAGAGCGCTCGGCGCACCTTAAAGGCCCTTGCAGGCCGCCTGGAGGGATCTTTCGTATGACTGTTTTCATCGCCCGCGTGCAGGGGCTTGCGTAGGCGGGGGGCAGGCGGTTCCGCGCCCGCCTCATAACGAGGAGATGTGGTGGATTCGACTCGGGGTGTCGGACGACTGATTAGCCGCCGTACGCTGGTACGCCTCTTAACGGCGGCCACGGGTGTTCTTGGTCTCGCCGCGGCCGTAATCCTGGTCGTGGACAACGATCCGGCCCGCATAATGGATTTGGTGGCGCTCGCCGGATTCGGCCTCCTATGGTTGCTGCCGGTGCGCCTCTGTGTCATGGCGCTGAATGCTCAGGGTTGGCGGGATCTGTTCCCCCCAACAGCGCCTGTGTCCCTAGGCCTGCTGACCTGGACGGCCTTCGTCCGCAATGCCATCAACACCTTGCTGCCAGTGGCCCGTGTCGGGGGTGAGGTCATGGCCGCTCGGTTTTTGGCGAGGCGTGGGGTGGATGCCTCCATCGCGATTGCAAGCCTCGTCGTCGAGACCACAGTCACACTTTTTGTGCAAATGGGCTTGACCTTCGTCGGTCTGGGGCTGCTTGTCTCTTATATGGGTGATCCCGCGCTTGCTCATAGCCTGTTGGTTGGCCTAGCACTTGCGTTGCCGGTCGTGCTGCTGTTCGTTTTCGTTCAGGTGCGATCAAGGCTCTTTTCCCGTCTCCAGCCGCTCATAGCCCGTTTGACGGGGCCGCTTTCGGTCCCTGCTTTCGATGGCCCGGCGGTTGATGCTGCGATACGGGTCTCGTACGCAAGGACCAAGGCGCTTGTGAGTTGTTCGTTTTGGCAAGGCCTCAGTCTCCTTGGGGGTGCGGGCGAGTTTTGGGTGATTTTGCGGCTTTTGCATGAGCCTGCGAGTCTGCGCTTGGTCGTGATGTTGGAGACCCTTATCCAGGCCTTGCAGAGCGCCGCCTTCATCGTGCCGGGCGCGCTCGGTGTTCAGGAGGGGGGCCTTGTAGCTGTGGGGGCGGCAGCTGGGCTTTCCGCGGAGGTCGCGCTCGCGGTGTCTCTTATTCGCCGCGTCCGACAAGTCGTTGTGTCTTTGCCAGTGTTCTTGGTGTGGGTGCGGACCCAGGGCTGTGGCCGGCCCTTAAAGGGGGAAGCCGGGTAAGGGACCTTTCTTTGACGGATGGGCGTCGGGCCTTCGCTTTGCTACCATCGGCGGTGCGGGCGATTTCCTGATTGCTGGAAAACAGAGACCTGTAAACAATGGTGAGGGGGTGGTATGACAGGCAGGGCATGGCCGAACCTTTTCGTAGTGGGCGCTGTAAAGAGCGGGACCACGTCTCTGTATGCATATCTTCGCCAGCATCCGGCGGTGTTTTTCCCGGAGATGAAGGAGCCGCACTTTTTTTCGCGACCGGTTCCGTCCCCCGAACAGCGGCATTTGATTACGTTTGTGAGCAATGAGGAGAGCTACTTGCGTCTGTATGAGAAGGCCGGCGCACGGCCTTGGCGCGGGGATGCAAGTCCTTCTTATCTCTGGTGCCCCGAGGCCCCCGCGCGCATCGCTGCGGTCGCGCCGGATGCGCGCATTATCGTGATTTTGCGTGACCCGATCGAGCGAGCCTATGCCCAGTATCTCATGGACTACTCGGAAGGGGCGATTCACCTGCCGTTTTACGATGCGCTACGCGCCGACTGGGGGCGCCCGGATAAGGGTTGGGGCGTCTCGCAGCTCTATGTGGAACTCGGGCTCTATACCGATCAGATCCGTCGTTATCGGGCCACCTTCGGCAGCGACCGGGTTCTGGTGTTGCTGTTGGAGGACCTGAAAAAGGAGGCGCGCGGGGTTTTGCTCAAGATCGCGCAGTTTCTTGGTATCGATGAGCAAGCCATGGAGGCCATCGATACCAGCGAGGCCCACAATCGCTATTTGCAGCCTAAAGGGCGGTGGGCTCGACGTTTGGCGGGGCACCCTATCAGCCGGTTTCTCGGTGAGCGCATGATACCACGCAGTGTTGGAGTGTACGTCTGGGAGCATTGGATGCAAAAGGAGGCTCCAAAGCCCCCTATAGACACGCGTGCGGTTTCGTTTCTGCAGCAGATTTACACGGAAGAGCTTGTGCGCCTAGAGGCCGAACTCGGTTGTCCGCTGCCGGGACTGAGACGTAGTTGGGCCGACGTTCGCGAGCCGGAACTGGTTCGTTGCGGCTAGCGTCGGGCCGCGTGGCTGCGCCCTCATAAAGCTCGTATGGCGTGTCATGGCGGCCGGTGGTCGCTAACCCGATGCGCGCGAAGTGCCTTGTTTCTCGCGTTGGAAGACCAGCACCGAGGCGATGCGCAAAGCGCCAAGAACAAATATCAAAACGCTTAAGGCGTAAATGGACGATGTGGGAAGCGTCTTTTCGAATAGCGCAATCATGACATCTCTGAGCACAAATACCAGGGCGGCATCCACGATGTAGGTCATGCGCAGGCGATGGACCGTGAAGTAATGAACAAGTGAACGCGACAGCTCGACTAGGACAAAGAGCGTGAGGACGTGGCTGACAAGTTCTAGGTACTGGGATGTGATGTGTCCGCGGGTGACGAGATATCCAAGACTCAAAAAAAGATGACTTATGCCTATGATGATCCCGAGCAACAGGAAGACGAGCATAAGTCCGAGGACCCAATTGATGACTTTTTCGAACAGCGTCAGTAGAGATGGCATGCCAAGCTTGCTCTCACAAGAAAAACGTCATAATACCATAGGGTAAGCTCACATTTTTCCGCAGTCGGACTATCGAGAAGGGTTTCAAGGCCCGGTTTTTCTCGCATCAAAACTCGCAAGAAAGCTCCTGCGCTTTGGTTTTAGGAGAGGGGTCCGCCGCGCGGGCCGTTATAGCCCATAGCCTGGAATATCCTTTGGGCGCGCGCGGACTCTAAAAACCGCACGAAGGCGCGTCCAAGTCGGGGATGCGGTGCATCGTGGGGTACTGTGGCGTAGAACACCAAGGCTTCAGGCCGGAATGTGTGTTTATGCCCGTGGATCATGAGACGCATACGTGTTTTGTGGTACCACGACTGGGCGTAGTGCGGATCGCTCAGATTGATTTCCGGGGGCAGGGCAATGTATGGCAGATGCAAGGAGCGGACGGCGCTCAAATAACTCGAGGAGGCGGCGAGTTCGCCGGCTTGCAGGCGTGCAAGTAAGGACGGTTCGCTAAAGATTTGGCGGGGGTTTCTGACCCGCCCTAGGATCTTTCGTGCAAGGCCCGGTTTATGATAGTACCGTTCGGCCAATTGCAGCGTGAAAACGATATTTTGACCCTGGGGATCGGTCGCGGGGTCGGTGCGTCCGAAAGTGACGCCAGGCTTTGTGAGTACCTGATACCAGGGTACGCGGCCGCGCGCGGCACGTGCGAAAGCGGACGCGTAGAAACTTTTTGGGCTGTAGGCTATGACCATCTGGGTGCTGGCCACGGGATAGGCTTTTGAGACCAAACCCGCGTGTTTTAGGATATTGCAAGGACCTGCGGTAATGGAGATAAAGACGTCGGTTGTGAGCGCGTGCGCTACGATGCGGTGTGCTAGGCCGTAGGCGCCTTGGCCCTGACCCTCGTAGGTGCAGTGATGGATTCGACAGAAGGTCGGTCCGAGATCCTGATCCATGACCGCCCCCATAGAGCCGGCGTAAGCAATCAGAAGGCGGGGCTTCGCGAACGCCGGGCCCATGGTCGCCAAGGCCATGAAGGCCAATAGGAGCCGCGTTTGTTTGTGTCCCACAGAGGATGCTTTGCTCATGACAGTTCTGCCTCGTAAATCGACGTCCCGGAGAAGGGCGCGAACTCGCTTACCGTGAGTATTGTCCGGTTGCCGCATCTTTTTGCGCGTCCTTCGCTGAGTTTGGGACTATACCGGAAGGAACGACTTTACGTCTGCTCAAAGAGCAAAATATGACCGTCGGGATCGCGAACGAGGGCCGTGCGATCCGAGACACTTAGAAGTTCGGCGGTCGCGGCCGGGTTATGAACGGGGTGAGCGGCGAGCGCGGTTAAGAGGTTTGGGAGCTTGTCGACCCGAAAGACGATCCGGCTTGCGGCCACGTCGTTTACGTTCGCTGGAGCCAACAGGGGCCGCCCGCGTGGCCTCCGATAGCCTAACAGCTCGAGGTGGGGAGTCTTGCGGCTGGGGGCGAGTGCTGTGACTTGGGTGACGGTGTGCGATAGGTCGTCGAGACTGTCTTGGGCGGCCCCGGTGTTTTCGTGCGTCGAGATGTGCGAGAGACCGAGCAAGTCATGGTAGAACGCGATGCTTTTATCGCTTTGGCTGACACTAAGGGCGGTGTGGTCGATACCGGTGTTGAGGGCGGAATCCGAGCCGGGCGCGGCCGGTGGCCCGGGAAACTGAAGGAGTTCAAGGGGATGACCGTCCGGGTCGCGGAATTTATAGGCCGTGGCGCCACCACTTGCCGCAGGCAGGGTTTGGGGACCGGTGACCGTAATCGGTGTCGCTCCCGATCCCATAAGGCGCAAGTAAGCTCGGCTTATATCGCAGCTGACGATCGCGAAGTGCTGAAACCAGAGGTCGTTGGCGCGGCTGGCTGGGGGGTAGGGACGGCCAGGATGCTGCCATTGGGTCAACTCCAGGTGCTGTGCGCCGAGGTCTAGAAGAAGCCTACGAAAAGACCCGCTGAGGGTCGTATAAGGACCAGGGCCTAGGTCCTCCGCCGGCCCCTTGTCGACAAAGCCCAAGGCCTCGCGGTAGAAGCAAGCGCTGCGCTCAAGGTCTAGGACGTTCAAGGCTATCCGCGACAGTTGCTCGATGCGAAACCCGCGCGGCCCAGTCACGGAAACGGAACCCCACGGCGATTCACGTAGATGGCATAAAGCGTTTGCGAGGCGCATAAAAATAGACGACTGAGATGACGACCACCGAATGTGAGGTTCGAAACCGGTGCCGGCGTGCGGATTTTTCCGAGTAAGACTCCTTCGGGGTTCAGGCAGTGAACCCCGTCACCGGCGCTTGTCCAGAGGTTGCCGTCCTGGTCGCAACGGATCCCATCCGCCGATCCAGGACTCACCTCATGAAAGACCCGGCCTTGCGACAGGTGCCGGCCGTCCGAAGAGACCCGGAATTCGCGGATGTGCTGGACCGGATGGGGGGCGAATTGTTGGCCGGTTTCGACGATGTAAAGGTGCTGTTCGTCCGGGGAAAAACACAGACCGTTTGGTCCTTCAAAGTCGTCCGCCACTATACTGAGCTCTCCGCTCT
>JAJYGP010000024.1 GCA_021785035.1 Pseudomonadota bacterium | reverse complement strand
CGCTATTCGCACAAGATTCCAATCCATTGCCATCATAATATCTTTCCGGTAGCCGATATCCGACTCGATACGAGTCTCGGCGGAAGAAAGCGTAGGGGCGAGGCTTAATGCCAGCGCACAGAGGGCTATTATTTTTCGGGAGTCTAACATGTTTTTGTGGGTCTCAAGTAAAGATTTAGGAACGAGGCAAGGACGCCTATCGCGAACCATTCGCAAAAGGCCAGCGGAGCGCAGTATGCGCTGGTCTTATGGCAAGAATAAGACAAGACCTTAAGTTCTTTTCGGGTGGATACCGCCTTTACGTACATCCAAGGCGACCGTTACCGAGGTCTTGTCGTCGGCGATCCAGATCTGATCATCCTGAATCGTGCCATTGAGATTCATGGTCTTTTGCACGAGGGCCGCGAGCGCTTGACTGACTAGGACCGGGACCTCTAGGACCGTCAGATTCTCAAGCGCCTCGAGCTTGTCGCGATGGGTCTCCCACCACACCTGCGCAGCGCGACCTCCGTAGCTATATATTAGAACGCGGTGCGCACGCGTACAGGCCTTTCGAACCCGTTTGGGATCCGGTAGGCCGACCTCGACCCACAAGTGGGTATCGCCAGTCGCATCCTTTTCCCACAGATCCGGCTCGTCTTCCTCGGTCAGACCACGAGCGAACGCAAGCTTGGGGCTCGCCTGCAGAACAAACGCCAAAAGACGCATGGCGACGCGCTCATCGGTCTCGGAGGGGTGGTGCGCCAGAGTGAGAACGTGGTCGGCGTAATAGCCGCGATCAATATCGGCGATATGAAGCCGGGCCTTGAGAACCGTAAATCGGGACGACATCAACGCCTCCTAGCCGTGAGGTAGACACAAGATGAAGGCGGCGCCATCGGCCGCATAGGGTAGGATCGGCGTAATCACGAATTGGAGATGCCGAAAGCCCGTTTGAGCACCCCGGCAACAAGGCGCCTCTATCCTCCTAGGGCAAGCCGCGTACCGTGGCCCGACATACCGCAATGAAAGTGCCGACCCAGGGAACGAGAACGATCATAGCCACGCCGTTTAGGCTCAAGATCCATCGAAGATCACGCGAACCGCGCAGGGCATGGCTATCTTGCGGCTGGTCGAAGTACATAAGTTTCACGACCCGCAAATAGTAGAAGGCTCCGATGACCGAAAACAGTACGGCGCTGATCGCCAAGCCGTAAAAGCCGGCGCTCACAACGGCCTGGATTACAGCGAGCTTGGCGTAAAAGCCCAGCGTGGGGGGGACGCCCGCCATAGAAAACATAAAGAGCAGCATCATAAAGGCATACCACGGACTTCTCTGATGCAGGCCCCGAAGATCGTCCAGCTGTTCGGCCTCGAAGCCCTTACGCGACATGAGGATGATAATACCGAAGGCTCCAAGCGTCATAAAGGCGTAAACGAGCGCATAGAACATGGCATCGGCATAGCCGCTTGCTCGCGCACTTACTATCCCCAAGAGCAAAAATCCCATATGCGAGATCGCGGAATACGCGAGCATGCGCTTCAGATTCGTCTGGGCTATGGCTACGATATTGCCGAGCGCCATAGACAAGACCGACAACAGGACAAGCATGTCCTGCCACGACCCCGAAAGCCCGTGCAAGCCCGCGACAAGCAAGCGTAAAAAGAGCGCAAAGGCCGCGACCTTCGGAGCTGCTCCGATATAAAGCGTCACCGCAGTCGGTGCCCCTTCGTACACGTCCGGAATCCACATATGAAAAGGTACAGCGCCGAGCTTAAAGGCGAGTCCCGAAAGCACAAAGACAAGCCCCAATGTCGCCACAAGGTTATGCCGTGAAAGCGTCGCCAAAACCGCCGCGACTTTCGAGATCTCAAGACTTCCGGTCGCCCCGTAGAGCATAGACATCCCGTACAGCAGAAGTCCCGAGGAAAGCGCGGCCAAAACGAAATATTTCATGGCCGACTCAGTTGCCGAAATCGAATCGCGCTGTAACGCAAGCATCGCATACAAACACAAAGACAGCAGTTCCAGACCCAAATACAAAGACAAGAAGTGGGCGGCGCTCACCATGACACACATCCCCACCACACCGAGGAGAGCCAGCACGAAATATTCGCTCTTGAAAATGCCGCGTTCGGCTATGTACGTCTTTGAGTAGACGAAAACGACTGCAGTCAAAGCAAAAATACTAATCTCGAGCACCGTGCTTAAACGATCCGCAATCATCATGCCGTGCATGACAATGCGCGAATGCGCGCTGGAATGCATAACCGCCGCAATGGCAGCCATCCCTAGAGTCGCTTGCGAGGCCCAATACATCAGAGACTTAAATCGTCTCTTAAAGAAGAGATCGGCCAGCAAAATGGCGCAAGCCATAGCGAGCACGATGATTTCCGGCATAGCAGGTCCAATATGCAGCATCACGTTCCCCTAAGGTGCTCCGGCCATCAGTCGTACACCAGGACGCCATAAAAGGTGGTGTACGGTGGCGTTCATCATATGAAGTAACGGAAACGGCCAGATACCCAGAACCAATACCGCCATACCCAGAACCAAAAGAAACGAGGTCTCGCGCATCGAGATGTCGGACAAAGCCGCCACAGCGGGCCTAGTCACGGGCCCGAAAATCACCCTTTTATACATCCAAAGCGTGTAAGCCGCGCCCGACACAAGCGTGGTCGCGGCCAAGAACGCATACCAGATATTGACCTTGAAGGCCCCGAGGATCACGAGAAACTCGCCCACAAAACCCGAGGTCCCAGGCAAGCCCGAGTTCGCCATCGCAAAAAGCATCATGAAGGCGGCAAACACCGGCATCCGGTTCACAACACCGCCATAGGCCGATATCTCTCGCGAATGAACCCGGTCATACAAGACACCGACGCACAGAAATAAGGCGGCAGATACAAAGCCGTGGGAGATCATCTGCACGATGGCCCCGTCCATGGCGAAACGGTTAAAGAGGAAGATGCCGAGCGTCACAAACCCCATATGAGCGATCGACGAGTAGGCAATGAGCTTTTTCATGTCTTCTTGAACCAAGGCCACAAGCCCTATATAGACGACCGCTATCAAGGACAAGGTGATCATGAGCCCGGCCAAAACGTGGCTCGCTAAGGGGACGATCGGCAAACTAAACCGCAAGAAGCCATAGGCCCCCATCTTCAACATGAGCGCGGCTAAAACCACGGAGCCTCCGGTCGGCGCCTCCACGTGCGCATCCGGCAGCCACGTATGGACCGGCCACATTGGGATCTTCACTGCAAAGGCTATGAGGAAGGCAAGAAATATCAAGATTTGGGCGGTCTCACCCAAATGCAGGTGGTAGTAGGAAAGGATGTTAAAACTTTCTCCGGCCTGGAAGTAAAGGTAGAGAAGCGCGACCAACATCAGCACCGAGCCTAAAAACGTATAAAGAAAGAACTTGATGGTTGCATACACGCGATTCGGTCCGCCCCAAATCCCGATGATCAGGAACATCGGAATCAACATGGCCTCCCAAAACACGTAGAACAGCAGGGCATCGAGGGCGCAGAACACGCCGATCATCAAACCCTCCATGATCAGGAACGCCGCGAAATATTCCGGGACCCGGTCCTTTATGACTCGCCAGCCCGCAATCACGACGATCATGCCAATGAGGCTCGTCAAAAGCACGAGTGGCAGGGAAATTCCATCGACGCCTAGCGCATAGTTGACATGAAAGGCAGGGATCCATGCCACGGTCTCGCGAAACTGCATGGCGGAGCGTGAAGCGTGAAACAAAATCCACAGCGGAATCGTCGCGATAAAGGTGGTCGCAGATCCGATCGCGGCCAAGGGTCGGACCGATCGTGGCCACCGCCGCCCTACCCCCAGAATAACCATCCCGCATACGATGGGCAACCATATCGCGAGCGTCAGTGCAGCCTGTTTATAAAATCCCATCGCCGTCGCCATCATATGTGGTGCAAGAAAAATGTCATGAGCACAAAAAGCCCAAGAATCACAGCGAACGCATAGTGGTAGATATAGCCAGACTGGAGCCGGCGCCCGAGCCGCGCCAAGCGCCCGATCATTCTCGCGGTACCATTCACCATGACGCCATCTATGAGTTCAATATCGCCGATCTTCCAGAGAAAGCGCCCGAGGGCGCGCGCTCCGGCGGCGAAGCCATCGATATAGAGTTCGTCAAAGCCGTACTTGTGGCAAAGAATCTCATACACCCCGTGCAGCCGCTTAACCAAAAGGCTGGGGATCGCCGGCCTATAGATATACATATACCAGGCCGTAGCCATGCCAGAGAGCGCGAGATACAGCGGAGGAGACGCGAAGCTTGCGCCAATAAAGGCCATAACCCCATGGAAATGAGTGGCCATACGCGCCAAAGCGTTGTCGACCGGCAAGACGAAGATCGCGCCATGGAAGAATGAACCAAACAAAAGCGGTCGTATAAGGACCATACCGGCCAGCACCGAGGGTATGGCAAGCAAGGCCAGCGGCACGGTCACGACCCAGGGTGACTCGTGCAAATGGTGGCGAGCATGGGCATCCATACGTGGCTCACCGTAAAAGACCATAAAGACCATGCGGAACGTATAAAACGCGGTCAGAAACACGCCAGCGAGCACGGTTGCAAAAGCATAGTCGGCGCCCGGCAAGGTCGACCGTGACACCGCGTCGATGATGGCGTCCTTGGAGAAGAATCCGGCAAACGGCGGGATGCCAGCAAGCGCCAAGGCCCCGATCCAGGTCGTAACAAAAGTGACCGGCATATACCGGCGCAAGCCCCCCATCTTCCGCATATCCTGTTCGTGATGCAGGGCGATGATGACCGATCCGGCCGCCAGGAACAAAAGCGCCTTAAAAAAGGCGTGGGTCACGAGATGAAAGATCGCGGCCGCATAAGCCGATGCCCCAAGCGCTACGGTCATGTACCCAAGCTGCGACAAGGTCGAATAGGCGATGACCCGCTTGATGTCGGTTTGCACCAAGGCGAGCAAAGCCATGAAAAATGCCGTCGAACCGCCGACCACAAGAATGACGCTGCGCGCAACAGGTGACAATTCAAAAAGCGGGGACATGCGGGCTACCATAAAAATGCCGGCTGTGACCATGGTCGCGGCATGAATCAGAGCGGAGATAGGCGTCGGGCCCTCCATGGAATCCGGCAGCCAGACATGTAACGGCATCTGCGCGGACTTGCCCATCGCACCGATAAAAAGGAGGATGCAGATGACCGTGATAGCACGCCAGGAGACGCCCCCCGCGATAGAAAAGACCTGCGCCCCCAGGTCATGCGCGTGGGCGAAGACGGTCGCGTAATCGAGGCTATGAAACACAGAAAAAATGGCCGCGATCCCCAGCACAAACCCGAAATCGCCGACACGATTGACAAGGAACGCCTTCAGGTTGGCAAAAATGGCTGACTCTCGCGTGTACCAAAATCCGATCAGGAGATACGAGACCAGACCGACCGCCTCCCAGCCAAAGAAGAGTTGCAGAAAGTTGTTGGCCATAACCAGCATGAGCATCGCGAAGGTAAACAACGAAATGTAACTGAAGAAGCGTCGATAGCCGGGATCGCCCTTCATATACCCTATGGTGTAGATGTGCACCATAAGCGACACGAACGTGACGACGACCATCATAGTCACCGTCAGAGGATCGATCAAAAACCCAATGACAAGCGGAACATGGGCGATGTGGCCCCAAGTATAAAGAGTGGTATTCAGCCACAGCCCCTTCAAGACCCGCGGCAAGGCGAAACCTGCCGACAAAGCAAACGCCACCCCGACGCCTAGGATCGGGATGCGATGCGACCACTTATTCCCGAGCTTAGACCCCAAGAGCCCGGTGATAAGAGAACCAAGCAGGCAAGCGAGTGGAATGGCCAGATAGAGCGCGGTCGATGATGGCATAACCCTATCCCCTTAAGGTGTCGAAGTCATCGACGTTGATCGTGCGCCGGTTGCGAAATAAAACGATCAGGATCGCAAGACCAATGGCGGATTCCGCCGCAGCCACGGTGAGGATAAAAAACACAAACACTTGGCCAGATAGGCCCCAAAGATAATGCGAAAAGGCAATAAAATTAATGTTGACCGCAAGCAAAATGAGCTCAATCGCCATCAGAAGAACTACAAGGTTCTTCCGATTGAGAAACACGCCCACGATGCCAATCGCAAAGAGAGCGGCGGCTAAAATCAGATAATCTGAAAGCGATACCACGTGCCCCACCCTCCCCTGACATCCTTCTTCATCGCTAACTCTTATGCTCTGTTGGCATTTTAATGATGCGCAGCCGATCGCGCGCCTGGACATTGACCTGCTGGGCGGGGTTCTGATACTTGGTATCCGGCCGCCTACGCATCGTCAAGGCAATGGCGGCAATGATCGCAACAAGGAGAATCACCGCGGCGACCTCGAACGGATAGACATACACCGTGTACAAAAGCTCACCCAAAGCGCGGGTATTGCTGTAGTGGCTGCCAAGGGCTGCCGGAATCGGGACTTTATGAAGACCAAACTGAGCCGGTCCGACGGCGATCGCCATTTCGACAACCATAAGGACAGCAACCAAGCCGCCGAGCGGAAGGTAGTCCCCGAAACCCTGTCGCAACTCCGCGAGATTGACGTCGATCATCATGACCACAAAAAGAAATAGCACCATGACTGCGCCCACATAGACGAGCACCAGTACGATTGCCAGAAACTCCGCCTCCACCAGCATCCAAAGGGACGCGGCACTCACGAAGGCAAGCACCAAAAACAAGGCCGCCTTGACCGGATTACGAATAGTCACGACCATCGCCGCCGACCACAGCAGTACGGCCGAAAAAAAATAAAAGACGAGGCTCTCAAACGTCATTTTGGGTCCTAGGCTCTAGCGATAGCGGGCATCGGCCGCCCTATCTGCTGCGATCTCTTTCTCGTATTTATCCCCGATTGCGAGCAGCATATCCTTCGTGTAGAGCAGATCTCCCCGATGCTCGCCGTGATAATCGATGACGCGCGTTTCGACGATCGAATCAACCGGGCAGGATTCCTCGCAAAACCCGCAGAATATACATTTTGTGAGATCAATGTCATAGCGGGTCGTTCGCCGCGTCCCGTCGGCGCGCTGTTCAGAGTCTATGGTGATGGCAAGCGCTGGACACACCGCCTCGCACAGCTTGCAGGCGATACAGCGCTCTTCACCGTTTGGGTAGCGTCGCAGGGCGTGCAGCCCCCGAAAGCGTGGCGACTGTGGCGTGCGTTCGTCCGGATACTGCACAGTGATTTTGCGGGCAAAGAGATGACGGCCCGTGAGCGCCATGCCACGCAGGAGCTCGACGAGAAGGAAGCTATGCAGGTATTTCCGTATCGCTTTCATAGGAGCCCCGCTACCGATAGAACAAGAAAGCCCATGGCGTAAAAAATATCACCACGCCCATCACCCCTATCCAAACGAGGGTGACGGGGATCAAAACCTTCCAACCTAACCGCATAATCTGGTCGTAGCGGTAACGCGGGAAGGTTGCGCGCAGCCACAGATATAGGAACAGCACGGTGCTGACTTTGAGCAAAAACCAGACAAACGGCGGAACCCACGTAAATGGCGCAAAATCGAACGGCGACAGCCACCCGCCAAGAAATAAAACCGTGGTCAATGCCGACAACAGTATCATATTGGCGTATTCGGCGAGAAAGAAAAGCGCAAACGTCATGCCTGAATACTCGACATGGAAGCCTGCCACAATCTCCGACTCTCCCTCGGCGACATCGAACGGAAGTCGGTTGGTTTCCGCGACCCCCGAAATGAAATACACGATAAAAAGGGGGAAAAGCGGCAAAAATAACCAATGCCAGAAGCCGCCAGACTGAGCCAAAGTGATTTTACGCAGGTTCAGGGTCCCGGCGGCCATGAGGACGCCTACGAGCGCAAAGCCCATGGCAATCTCATAGGCCACGATTTGGGCCGCTGACCGCAACGAACCCAAAAAGGCATACTTGGAGTTTGACGCCCAACCGGCAATGACGACTCCGTAGACCCCCATGGAAGTTACTGCCAGAACAAACAAAAGCCCGGCGTTGACATTGGCCAACACGAGGCTCGGCGTGAACGGAACAACCGCCCAGGCAACGAGCGCCGGCATAATCGCAAGTACCGGGGCCAGCACAAACAAGATCTTGTTTGCGCCGGTCGGGACAATGATCTCTTTTAAGAGCAGCTTTAAGGCGTCGGCGATGGGCTGGAGCCAGCCACGGGGGCCGACCCTGTTCGGGCCGACTCGCACCTGCATATAGCTAATCACTTTACGCTCTGCAAAGGTCAGGTAGGCGACACTCAGCATGAGCGGCACAACGATGGCAACGATTTTCAAGAGATCCCACAACAGAATCTGCGACCAAGCGGGAAAGCTGACCCATAATGTCCCTAAGGATCCCATAGCCTACGCTCGACTCACTGACAGCGCCCCCGACAAGGGCAGAAGTGCCGTCGTTCGCAGAGCCGCTGGGATAGAAGCGGCGCCATCGGGGACTTGGCCGTCGATACGAACCTCGAGGGTCAGATGCACGCCGCCCATGGTCACCCGCGCATCCCCGCCAGCCGCGAGCCCACGACCTTCCGCTTCCCGTTTATTGAGATAAAGGGCGGCCTCGCCATGATCCTTGCTCCTGTGAACAACATCCGAATGACGCACGATACTGTCAGAATCATAAAGCGCGACCACCGCGATCCGTTCAAACTCGGCGGGGACTGGGGGGGTCGGTGGCAACGGCAAAGAGACGTAATGGGCCTTAGGCTCGACGGTCGTGGTCTTTAGGATCGTCCGGACCTCATCCGGTGAGTCCACGGCACAACCCGCTATCCCAAGCTTTCCGGCCAAAACCCGGAGGATCTTCCAACCCGGGCGGGCCTCAGCGCGCGGATCGACCGCGGCTTCAAAGGGCTGCCAACGGCCTTCAGCATTCACAAAAGTGCCGGCGGTCTCGGTAAAGGGCGCCAGCGGCAAAACGATATGGGCGTAGTCCAGGGCCTCCGAGCGGAATACCGACAAAGACACGACAAACTCGGCTTTTTGCAACGCTGCCAAGGCCCGGCCGCCATCGGCGCTATCCCGCACCGGTTCGGCATCCATCAAGAGAAGACCTTTCAAGCTGCCATCGAGCATCGCAAACGCGTTGCGCCCAGGCTTGGCCCTGGGCGCACCCATAGGCCCCCTTTGAGGCACCACGCCGGCAAGCCAAGCCCCAGCCGAGTTGCCCAAGGGCAAATGACCGAGAACCGCCTTCATAAGATCACTCAAGCATTGCGCCAAGGCGCGGATAAGGGCAGCCTGCGGGTGATGCTCCACGAGCGGGCCCAGAAAAATCGAGGGATGCCTTGCTGCACAGAGCCAGTCGGCCATCCGGGTCTCGACCGGACCTGGATGTAGGTCGTTTGTGAAGCGCGCCACGTCCGGCGGCAGTTCACGATGACTGTGGGCCGCGACCGCTCGCACAAGCCGGCCCAAGGCCGCGGGTATCCGACTTGGAGACACGATGACCTTATCTGTCACGTCGAATGTAAACGGAAAATCTATCGGATTTATGACTCCGATCTTTGCTCCGTCGAGGAACGCCTTGCGCAGCCTATGGCCAAGCAGGGGTTGGTCTTTGCGGATATTGCTACCGATCAACAAGAAGGCGTCTTTGTGCTCCAACTCGTCGATCCGTTGGCCAAGCCAAGGAAAGGGCGGAGCACCAGCATCATCGCAAAAATCCGTGCCGCGCAACCGATGATCGACGTTCTCAGAGCCCAGTCCGCGGACCAACTGCTGCAGCAAATAACCCTCTTCAACCGTGATTTGGGGCGAGGCCAGGGCCCCCAGAGCGTCGGCCCCGTGATGCGTAACCACTTGACGCAAGCCCTCGGCCACCTTATCTAAGGCCACATCCCAATCAATCTCCTTCCAGGTGTCGCCGACTCTCATCATCGGCACATCCAGACGGTCCGAACCATTAAGAGCGGTATAGCTAAACCGGTCGCGATCGGACAACCAGACCTCGTTGACCTCCTCGTTTTCACGGGGCAGCACTCGCATTACCTTATTGCGCCGAGTCTCGACGATCAGATTCGCGCCAACGCAGTCGTGGGGACTGATCGAAGCGTGCTCAGAAAGCTCCCAGGGACGCGCGGAATAACGAAATGGCTTGGAAGTCAGGGCGCCAACGGGACAGATGTCGATCATATTGCCGGACAGCTCAGAATCGACCGTCGACTCGACATAGGTGCCGATGCGCATGTGTTCGCCGCGGCCTGTTGCCCCAAGCTCCATAATGCCCGCGATCTCCTGTCCGAATCGCACGCAGCGTGTACATTGAATGCAGCGAGTCATATCGGTAGCAATGAAGGGGCCGAGATCCTGATCCTTAACTATGCGCTTCGCTTCTTGATACCGCGACACGTCCCGCCCGTAGCCGACAGCAAGGTCTTGCAACTCGCATTCGCCGCCTTGATCACAAATCGGACAATCGAGGGGGTGATTGATCAGCAAAAACTCCATGACCCCTTTTTGCGCGCCCGTGGTCTTTTCCGACCGAGTAAAGACTCGCATCCCTTCAGTCACAGGCGTAGCGCAAGCCGGCACCGGCTTCGCGACTCTTTCGACTTCGACGAGGCACATCCGGCAATTGGCGGCGACAGAGAGCTTTTTGTGATAACAAAACCGGGGGATATAGATCCCCGCCGCCTCGGCGGCCTCTATCACCATGGCCCCCTCTTCCACCGCGAGCTTTTTGCCGTCAATTTCTATATGTAGCATTGGCTCCCCCGCGCTCCTTAGGCCGCAAGCGTAACTTGGCAGCGCTGGTGTTGAATGTGGTACTCGAACTCTTCGCGGAAATTCTTGATAAAGCTGACGACCGGCAGAGCGGCTGCGTCACCTAAGGCACAAATCGTGCGCCCTTCGATCTTTTTCGCCATGTCGACGAGCAGATCGAGGTCGTTGGCACGGCCCTCGCCGTGTTCTATGCGGTGCAATACCCTCGAAAGCCAGCCCGTCCCTTCCCGGCACGGCGTGCACTGGCCGCAGGATTCCTCATAATAAAAATGAGAAATGCGTTCGAGCGCCCGCACCATGCAGGTGGAATCGTCCATGATAATGACGGATCCAGCACCCAGCATACTACCGGCCTTGGAAAGCGCGTCGTAATCCATGGTGAGATCCATCATGACCTCGCCCCGCAAAACCGGGACCGACGAGCCGCCAGGAATCACCGCCTTCAACTTCCGTCCGCGCCAGACACCACCTGCCATCTCGAGCAACTTTGCGAACGGCGTACCCAAGGGGACCTCGTAGTTTCCGGGGCGATTGACGTGTCCCGACACCGAAAAGATCTTGGGGCCGCCATTATTCGGCTTACCAAGCCCTAAGAACCACTGGCCCCCGTGGCGCAAAATCGCCGGTACGGACGCCAGCGTCTCGGTGTTATTGATGGTAGTGGGACGGCCATACAAGCCATAGCTAGCCGGAAACGGGGGCTTAAAGCGCGGCTGCCCCTTTTTGCCTTCCAAAGATTCCAGTAAGGCTGTCTCCTCGCCGCAGATATAGGCGCCCGCGCCGCGGTGCGTAAAGAGCTCGAAATCGATCCCCGTGCCCAGGATATTTTTTCCAATAAGACCCGCAGCCCGCGCTTCGGCTAAGGCCTCCTCAAAGCGTTCTATCGGTTCATGGAACTCGCCCCGAACATAGTTATAGCCAATGGTCGCTCCGATTGTGTAGCCGGCTATCGCCATACCCTCGATAAGCGCATGGGGGTTATAGCGCAGGATATCGCGGTCCTTAAATGTGCCGGGTTCACCCTCGTCGGAATTACACACGATGTATTTCTGGCCGGGGGCGCTACGCGGCATAAAACTCCACTTGAGTCCGGTCGGAAAACCCGCGCCGCCGCGCCCCCGAAGCACCGACTTCTTAATTTCGTTGATAATCTCGTCCGCAGGCGTCTTTTCGCTCAAGATGCGTCGCCAAGCGGCATAACCGCCGTCGCCCTCATATACGCTCAAAACCCAAGGACGGTCGCTGTGTCGATGAGGTAAGCAGACTTCGTTAGCCATCGTCACTCCAAACCCGCAAGAATTTCATCGATGCGCTCCGGCGTCAGATTCTCGTAGTACACCTTACCTATCTGAAACATCGGCGCGCCCCCGCAGGCCGCAAGACACTCCACTTCTTTTAGCGTGAACCGCCCATCGGCCGTCGTTTCGCCAAAGCCGATACCGAGCCGGTCTTTCAAATGCGCCACAACGTCGTCACTACCCCGCAAGAGGCAAGAAATGTTCGTGCATACCGAAATCTTATGGCGTCCAATCGGCTTCAAATCGTACATCGAGTAGAAGCTCGCGACCTCGTAGACCTGGATCGGACGCATACTCAAAAGGTCCGCGACATAGTCCATAAGCGGGACGCTGAGCCAACCGTGCTCATCCTGAGCTATATGCAAAGCGGCGATGACCGCCGACTGCTTATGCTCGGACGGGTATTTGGCCACTTCCAGGTCAATCTTCGCTAACGACTCTTTAGACAACATAAATTCTACCGGTCAATCTCACCGAACACGATATCTTGGGTCCCGATGATAGCGACGACATCCGCTATCATGTGCCCGCGGGCCATTTCATCCAAGGCCGCAAGATGAGGAAAGCCCGGCGCCCGAATCTTAAGCCGGAACGGCTTATTGGCGCCGTCCGAGATCATATAAATCCCAAACTCGCCCTTGGGATGCTCGATAGCGGCGTAGGCCTCGCCCTCGGGCACCGAATAGCCCTCGGTGAAAAGTTTGAAGTGATGGATCAAGGATTCCATGTCACCCTTCATCTCCTCGCGCGAGGGCGGCACGATCTTATGATTGCTGGCAATCACGGGGCCCGGATTTTTGCGCAGCCAGTCTATGCATTGTGAGACGATGCGATTCGATTGGCGCATCTCCTCGACACGCACGAGATAGCGATCATAGCAATCGCCGTGGACGCCTACCGGTATATCGAAATCAAGCTGATCATAGACCTCGTAAGGCTGCTTTTTGCGCAAATCCCACTCCACCCCGGATCCTCTTAGCATTGGACCCGTAAAGCCCAACTGCAGAGCCCGCTCAGGCGTCACAACGCCGATCCCGACCGTGCGCTGCTTCCAGATGCGATTGTCCGTCAATAAGGTTTCGTATTCGTCCACATAACCCGGGAAGCGCTGGCAGAAGTCGGCCAAGAAATCGAGCAGGCTGCCTTGGCGATTGGCATTCATGCGCGCTACATCCTTCTCGTCATGCCAGCGCGACACGCTGTAGTGCGGCATGGTATCCGGAAGGTCGCGGTACACGCCCCCCACCCGATAATAAGCGGCGTGCATGCGCGCTCCGGAAACCGCCTCATACACGTCCATCAAGTCTTCGCGTTCGCGGAACGCATACAGAAAAACCGTCATGGCTCCAATATCAAGAGCGTGTGCCCCCAGCCACAGCAGATGGTTCAAAATTCTAGTCACCTCGTCAAACATGACTCGAATGTATTGGGCCCGAACCGGCGGCTCGACCTTCAGGAGCTTTTCAAGCGCCATGACGTAGGCGTGTTCGTTGCACATCATGGACACGTAATCGAGCCGGTCCATGTACGGAATTGATTGATTATAGGGCTTACTTTCGGCGAGCTTCTCGGTCGCCCGATGCAAGAGCCCGATATGCGGATCGGCGCGCTCAATCACCTCGCCATCGAGTTCTAGAACCAGACGCAGCACCCCGTGAGCCGCGGGGTGCTGCGGTCCGAAGTTCATGGTGTAATTACGAATCTCTGCCACCGTAGCCCTCCTCGCGAATCACTCGTGGCACCAGAACGCGCGGCTCGATACTCACTGGCTCGTAGACTACGCGTTTCTTGTCCGGGTCATAACGCATTTCCACGCGTCCGCTCAAAGGAAAGTCCTTGCGAAAGGGGTGTCCCACGAACCCATAATCCGTCAACAGCCGCCGCAGGTCCTTGTGACCCGTGAAGATCACGCCGAACAAATCGAAGGCCTCCCGCTCGTACCAGTCGGCGGACGCCCAAACAGGGACCAGCGAGGCCAGGACCGGCTGATCATCAGCCAAAAACGTCCGCACGCGCAGGCGCCTGTTGTCCCGAAGCGACAGCAAGTGCGCAACCACTGCAAACCGGGGGCCACAAAGCTCCTGTTCCTTATATGAGAGATAATCGACTCCGCAAAGATCGATCAACTGCTCGAAACCAAAACGAGCGTCGTCGCGCAGCCGAAGGCAGGCTTCTACCCAGCTTTCGCGGGCAATCTCGAAAGTTATTTCGCCGTGCTCGATCTTAGACGCCACAACGGACGCGCCGAGCGTTTTTTGGGCGTAGTCGAGGAAGGCCTCGTGCGTGGTCATGATAAGGGGAGCCTTAATCTGTTCTCAGCGCGCGATCGTATTCGTGCGCCGAATCTTGTTCTGAAGTTGGATAATGCCGTAGAGAAGCGCTTCCGCCGTCGGCGGGCATCCTGGCACGTAAACGTCTACGGGAACGATACGGTCGCATCCGCGCACGACCGAATAAGAATAATGATAATAACCACCTCCGTTGGCGCAGGAACCCATGGAGATAACCCAACGCGGCTCCGCCATCTGGTCATAGACCTTCCGTAAGGCCGGGGCCATCTTATTCACTAATGTTCCGGCTACGATCATCACGTCCGATTGTCGCGGGCTCGGCCGGAACAAAACACCGAAGCGGTCCAGATCATAGCGCGAAGCCCCAGCATGCATCATCTCGACCGCACAGCATGCCAAACCAAATGTCATCGGCCAAAGGGACCCCGTGCGCGTCCAATTGATGATCTTGTCGGCCGACGTCACGACCCAACCCTTATCGAGAACGCCTTCTACTCCCATTCCAGCGCTCCTTTCATCCATTCATAGACAAATCCGACGACCAAGATTCCCAGAAAAATGGCCATCGCCACAAACCCTGGCCGACCTATTTGCTTTAAGGCCACGGCCCACGGGAACAAAAAGGCAATCTCGAGATCAAAGACTATGAAGAGGATGGCGACGAGGTAATAGCGCACATCGAACTTCATGCGCGAATCTTCAAATGCCTCGAAACCGCATTCATACGCCGACAGTTTAGCGGCGTCCGGTCGGTGGGGGGCAAGTAAACGGCCAAGCGCCATTGGCAAGACGCCAACGAGGATTCCGACACCGATAAAAATTAGAATGGGCAGATAATTCTGTAACATCCGCTTTCCTCAAAGTCCTAGCCATCGTGCGCCCCTGGTAAACCACCGGGTCGGCTAGTCTAGGCATCGGCATGCGCCCAAGTCAAGCCGCGCCCTGGGCCATAGATTTATTCTATTTCAAGCATTTAGCCAGGCTTTGAGTGGCCTGACGTAGAGGAAAAACTGGTGCCGAAGGCGGGACTCGAACCCGCACAGCTTGCGCCACCGCCCCCTCAAGACGGCGTGTCTACCAATTCCACCACTTCGGCGAACTCGATTGCTCTCCTAAAACCAACCTCCTCTTACGGTCCCTTCTGTCCCGTCGGGGCCTTGGGAACGGTGGGCAGAGATTGCGGGGCCGGCAGCGCCGGTCCCGCGGGCTTGACGACCTCGGTAAGGCTCCGTGCAGAACGCGGATGCGCCGAGAGATAGGCCAGCGCTAAACTCGTGGCGAAAAACACAGTAGCAAGAACCGCGGTCATCCGACTCAAGAAGGTGGCAGAGCCGCGGGAACCAAACAGGGTCTGCGAAGACCCGCCGCCAAAAGACGCCCCCATATCCGCGCCCTTGCCATGTTGCAGGAGAACGATCCCGATTAAGGCCAGCGCGACCAACACCTGTAAAACCACCAAAAACACTGTCATGAGTGACCTTTAGTTGGCGCCGCAAGCGGCCCGACATATCCCCGCGAACTCAACGGCATTCAGGGCGGCCCCACCTATCAAGCCACCGTCGATATCGTCCTGGGCAAACAATTCCCGCGCATTCTGCGCCTTTACGCTACCACCGTACAAGATGCGCAACGTAGCGGCCGCTTCTGGGTCGCGCGCCGCTACCGTCTTGCGTATGAAGGCGTGGACCTTTTGAGCCTCGGCCGGACTGGCGGCCCGACCCGTGCCAATGGCCCACACCGGCTCGTAGGCGACCACCGCCTGACGGAATACCTCGCGGCCCCCATCCTGAAATACAGCCAATACCTGGGCCGCTATGACCTCTTCCGTCCGATTCGCGTCACGATCGGCCGCGCTTTCACCGACACACAACACCGGCACCAATCCGGCGTCACGCGCCCGGATAAACTTTTTGGCGACGACCTCATTGGTCTCGGAAAAAAGCAGGCGACGTTCCGAGTGGCCTATGATAGCAAACTCACAGCCCATGTCGCGCAGCATCTCGCCTGACACCTCTCCGGTGTAGGCGCCATCGGAGTACATACTGACGTTCTGGGCACCGAGACCAATGCCCGAGGTCTCGCGCTGCCGATCGTGCACGAGCGCCAAAAAGGGATAAGGGGGACACACCACCATTTCTACCGCGGAAAACGAGGCCAACTGGTCCTCGAGAGCCGTGAACAACGCCTGCACTTGGTCGCGCCGGCCGTTCATCTTCCAGTTACCCATCACTAAAGATCGCCGCATGCGCCCTCCTGTGCTCGTCGAACGGCCGCCGATGTTACCGGCATGGAGGACCGAAAGCAATTTTAAAACCCAGGGAAACGAGGGCCGCGATACGGCCCTCGCGTATCACGCCACGGCCGCGCCCGCCGCCGCCTCGGTCACGGCCGCCGCCAAATACTCGCTCAGTCGCGCTACCGTACCGACGTCTGCGGCCTCTACCATGACCCGCACCACAGGCTCAGTGCCAGAAGGCCGTAAGACCACGCGCCCACCGTCGCCAAGCTCACGCTCCACATCCCTTAAAACGCTCACGACCTGCGGCGCCTTGACCACATCCAAAGCCGACAGTCCGCGCGCCAGAGTGACGTTCACAATGGTCTGCGGAAAGATCTGCATCCCGGAGGCGAGCTCGGCTAAGGTCCGACCGGATTCCCGGACGGCCGCCAAGACTTGAAGGGCCGCGATAATCCCATCGCCGGTGGTGCTCTTATCGAGACAAATCACATGACCCGAGGCCTCTCCGCCCAAATCCCAACCAGCCTGAGCCAACATCGCCATAACATAGCGATCGCCGACGGCGGCCCTCTGAAACGGGATCTCAGCGCGCTTCAGGGCCTGCTCAAGCCCGACATTGCTCATGAGTGTGCCCACGACCCCGGCCACGGGGATCGCCGAACGCTGGCGATGACTGGCGATGATATAGAGGATACGGTCACCATCGATCAGCTCTCCCCGATGGTCGACGAGAATGACCCGATCGCCATCCCCGTCAAGCGCGATACCGATATCCGCCTGATGCGCAAGCACCGCTTGACGCAGGGTCTGTGGATAGGTCGATCCGCATTCGCGGTTGATATTAAAGCCGTCGGGGGCATTCGCTATGGCGACCACCTCGGCACCCAGCTCCCCAAAGACATGGGGGGCGATCTGGTAGGCCGCGCCATGGGCGCAGTCGACGACAATCTTCAAGCCCTCAAGGTCGAGTCGGTAAGGGAAGGCGCTCTTACAAAACTCGATATAGCGCCCAGGGGCATCCGCAAAGCGCCTGGCCTTACCTAGTTCCGCAGACGTGACCGTGCGCATAGGCTTGCGCATCATAGCCTCGATCGCACATTCGATCTCGTCTGCAAGCTTGGTGCCCTGCGACGAGAAGAACTTAATACCATTGTCCTCGTACGGATTATGCGAGGCGCTGATCACGATACCAGCCTGGGCCCGCGAGGTGCGCGTAAGATACGCGACACCAGGCGTTGGCATGGGCCCGATCAAGCGAATATCAGCGCCAGCCGCCGACAAACCCGCCTCAAGGGCGGACTCCAGGAGATAACCCGAGACGCGGGTATCCTTGCCAATGAGTACGCAGCCTCGATCGTCTCCTTGACCCAAAAGCACACGGCCAGCCGCCCACCCGAGCTTCAAAACTCGCTCCGGGGTGATCGGGTCCTCACCTACCCGCCCGCGAATCCCATCTGTTCCAAAATATTGCCGTTTCACGCGACCCACTCCTTAGGTTCGTACAGCCACTCCCACATGCGCACCGCCTCCCGGGTCTCTCGCACGTCGTGTACTCGCACGATCCGGGCCCCCGCCGACACGCCAGCCAGCGCCAACGCAATACTACTGTGTAAGCGTTCACCTACCGGTAAGCCTAGTGGCTCTCCCGCCATCCTCTTGCGCGACACTCCGATAAGCACCGGGGCCAGACCCACAAACTCGGGTAAGGCGCGCATAAGCGCCGCGTTCTCCGCAAGGTTTTTGCCAAAACCAAAGCCCGGATCAACGACGATATGGCGGCGATCAAGGCCTGCGGCAACACAAGCTGCCAACCGATCCGCCAAATAGGTCCGCACCTCGGCCACCACATCGGTCTCTTTGCTGGCCTTAGAGAGAGTGCCCGGTTCAGCCCGGCTATGCATCAGACAAACCGGCACCTTAAGGTCGCGTGCCGCGGCCAGGGCCCCAGGACGGGTGAGGGCACGGATATCGTTAATGAAATTGGCCCCGGCGGCGACGGCCTCGGCCATCACCACCGGATCCGAGGTATCCACCGACAAGGGCACAGCAAACCGCGACCGAATCGCGGCGATGACCGGAACGACTCGGGCGCATTCCTCGTCCCGGCTGACCGGCTTGGCCCCGGGGCGCGTCGATTCTCCGCCCACATCCACGATGTCGGCGCCCTCCTCGATGAGCCGCCGCGCCCGCTCAAGCGCCTTATCGGGATCCAAAAAAAGACCCCCGTCCGAAAAGGAATCGGGGGTGACGTTCAGAATACCCATAATCGCCACGCGGCTATCGAGCCGTAGCCAAGATAACGCGTGGGTCGTCAAGACCATCAGCTGCTACCGAGATTCACCCGCCGGAGAATCCATGCGCGGGTTGACGCGCGCCCGGTCAGACGCCTTAGTGTTGTCACTGCTACCACCCTCGCTCGAGGTATCGCTAAAACCAAACGGGGGCCGCGGCTTACGGCCTTCCATAATGTCGTTGATCTGGTCGGTATCAAGCGTCTCCCATTCGAGCAGCATACCGGCCATCGTCTCGATCTTATCTGTGTTGGACTCGATGATCCGCCGCGCCCGGCCGTACTGCTCGTCCACTATGCGCCGGATCTCCGCGTCCACCAGTTGGGCGGTGGCATCGCTCAGATTCTTATGAGTTGTGACATCGCGCCCCAGGAACACCTCGCTCTGATTCTCGCCATAGACGCGGGTCCCCAAGCGGTCGCTCATGCCCCAGCGGCTGACCATGTTCCGGGCAAGCTCGGTCGCGCGTTCAAAGTCGTTAGCAGCACCAGTGGTCATCTGGTGCATAAAAACCTCTTCGGCAATACGCCCGGCCATGAGCACCGCGATCGTCGATAAGAGATACTCGCGATCGTGGCTATAGCGATCTTCGGTTGGCAACTGCATCGTGACCCCGAGCGCGCGACCGCGCGGGATAATAGTCACCTTATGAACAGGATCGGTGTTCGGCAGTATGCGCGCCACCACCGTGTGCCCAGACTCGTGATACGCAGTATTGATGCGCTCCTTCTCCGGCATGACGATGGAGCGACGCTCGGCTCCCATCACAATCTTGTCCTTCGCTAACTCGAAATCCCGCATTTCCACAAGCCGTTTGCTTCCACGAGCCGCGAACAAGGCCGCCTCGTTGACGAGGTTCGCCAGATCCGCTCCCGAAAACCCCGGCGTGCCGCGCGCGAGGATGTTCGGCATGACATCATCGGCTACCGGTACCTTGCGCATATGGATACGAATGATCTGTTCGCGGCCCCTGATGTCCGGGAGCGGCACATACACTTGGCGATCAAAGCGGCCGGGCCGCAAAAGCGCCGGATCCAGGACGTCCGGGCGGTTAGTCGCCGCAATGACGATTACGCCTTCGCTTCCCTCAAAACCATCCATCTCGACCAGCAATTGATTCAAGGTCTGTTCACGTTCATCGTGACCGCCGCCCAAGCCCGCGCCGCGTTGCCGACCCACGGCATCGATTTCATCTATGAAAATGATACACGGGGCGTGCTTTTTGGCTTGATCGAACATATCGCGGACCCGCGAGGCACCCACCCCGACGAACATCTCCACGAAATCCGAACCCGATATCGAGAAAAACGGGACCTTGGCCTCGCCGGCGATCGCCTTGGCGAGCAAGGTCTTGCCGGTTCCGGGGCTGCCGGTCATCAAGACGCCGCGCGGGATACGTCCGCCAAGCTTTTGGAACTTAGTCGGATCGCGCAGGAACTCTACGAGCTCCTTGACCTCCTCCTTGGCCTCCTCAACCCCGGCAACATCGTCAAAGGTCACCTTATTAGTGTCCTCAGTCAGCATGCGCGCCTTGCTTTTGCCAAAGCTCATGGCACTGCGCCCGCCGCCACCGCCCTGCATCTGGCGCATAAAGAAGATCCACACACCGACAAACAACAACAAGGGGAACCAGTTAATAAAGATCTGGAGAAGCAGGGACTGCTGCGCCGGCGGCTTCGCGTTCACGCTCACGCCGTTATTGAGCAGCTGGTCGATCAAGCCCGAGTCAGTTGGGGCATAGGTCTGAAAGTGTTGTCCAGTCTTGGTCACGCCCGAGATATTGTGACCCTTGATCACCACGCGCCCGACTTGGCCCTGCTTCACGTGATTAATAAACCGTGAAAAATCGATAGAGCGGACAGCCGGGTGATGATGACCGAAACTGTTAAAGACGGACATAAGAACTATGGCGATAATGAGCCATAGCAAGAGATTTTTTGCTAGATTATTCAAAGTGTAACCTCGTGCGCCCCAAAGGACGCGCCTGCCGCCATTCTCCTACGACTCCGGTCCCGACACAACTGGCCGCAATCCGGTTCCGAGGAGGTAAACCTCGGGGCTACGGGGGCGCGACGCCGGCGGTTTGCGCGTAACCACCCGTTTGAATCGGCGCCGCATGTCGGCCAATAACTCCGTGAATCCGGCACCCTGAAACGCTTTGATGAGGCAGCGACCATCACTGACCAAGCATGATCCAGCGAAATCCAAAGCCATCTCGGCAAGTTCGATCGCCTTAGCCTGATCCGAGGCCCCAACGCCACTAATATTGGGGGCCATATCGGAAATTACAAGGTCAACGCGGTCCCCGAGGGCCGCCTGGACCTCCGCAAAGCACAGCAGTTCGGTAAAGTCGCCCTGAATAAAAAGCACCCCATCGAGCGGCTCCATGGGGAGCAGGTCTACAGCCACGACCCGCCCCGCCTTACCAATCCGGCTCGCCGCATACTGCGAAAAGCCCCCTGGGGCGCTTCCTAAATCGGCGATGACACTGTCTTTGCGTATCAGATGGTCCTGAGCATCAATCTCTTGGAGCTTAAAAAGCGCCCGCGACCGATAACCCTCCGCCTGCGCCCGTTTGACGTAGGGGTCAGAAAAATGCTCAGCCATCCAGCGATTGCGAGCCATAAGCCCTCTAGAGGGCGCGCGCGATCAGCGCCAATCCGAGTACGCCTTCGGTGAAGTATACCGCAGTCGCTAGCCCATGAAGCCCCATGAAGAGACCCCAGCTCGAGGCCTGGGGTCCAAAATTCGGCTGAGAACGCAAAAACGCCATGACCGGAAGTATGATCAACTCAAAAATGGCGTCAAGTAGCCACGTGGCCCAGGCTATCGCCGCCCAGGGACGGCCGCGTCCGCGGACCGCTGCGACCACAAATCCCCCACACACCAGGCCCAAACCCTGCCAAAGGCCAAACAATTCGCCGGCCAAGCCGCCGGCCACAGCCAGCGGAAAATTCGAAAAGAGCAACGGAACCACCGCGCAAGCCAAGGTCCACAGGCCCCCGATCCAGAGCGCCGCCATAATCCGCAGCGAGCCCTGGAAGCGGCGCGGGCGACCTTCACTAGACGTAGCGGACATTGAGGATCTCGTACTGGCGAGTCCCGTCAGGCACCCGCACCTCGACCACAGCACCCGACTCTTTGCCTATAAGGGCGCGCGCAATCGGCGAACTGATGGAGATCTTTCCGGCGCTGATATCGGCCTCGTCATCACCCACGATCTGGTAGGTCACCTCGCGCTGACCCTCCTCCTCGAACAAATCCAAAGTGGCCCCGAACACCACGCGACCCCCAGCATTGACCGTGAGCGGATCGATAACCTGGGCGTTACCGAGTTTCGCCTCTACGTCCTTGATACGCCCTTCGATAAAGCTCTGTTGCTCCTTGGCGGCATGATATTCCGCATTCTCCGAAAGATCGCCATGCGCCCGGGCCTCGGCAATGGCCTGAATAATACGCGGCCGCTCCACGGTCTTCAGCCGATGCAACTCAGTCTTAAGCTTTTCGGCGCCACTCACCGTGAGAGGAACTTTAGTCATGGCGGATCTCCTTGTGCAAATCCTGCAAGCAACGCACCTCGAATTCCTGCACCTTCCCATGGGCCTCGCACGCGGCTCTAGCCGCAGCGAGCGTCGTATAATTTGTCACCTTATGCTGCAAAGCCTCGCGTCGAATGAGATAAGAGTCGGCCCAGCTTTGTTTATCGGCAAGCGTGTTGATGATGATATCGATCTCATCGTTTTTTATCATATCCACTATGTGCGGCCGGCCCTCCGACACCTTATTGACCGCCCGCACCTCAAGGCCTTCGGCAGCGAACGCCGCGGCCGTCCCGCGAGTCGCCAAAAGCTCGAACCCTTGCTCCGAAAAATAGCGGCCAATCGTCACCGCCGAGGCCCGGTCACGGTCGCGGACGCTGATGAAAAGCCGACCCCCCTTGGGTATCTCCGCGCCGGCCGCGATTTGCGACTTGGCAAACGCCTCGCCGAAGCTCCGGCCAATCCCCATCACCTCGCCCGTAGACTTCATTTCGGGGCCCAGCACCGTATCAACACCAGGAAACTTAATGAATGGGAACACGGCTTCCTTGACGGAATAGTAAGCGGGAACGATTTCCGATACGACCCCCTGCGAGGCGAGCGAGATCCCCATCATGGCGCGGGCCGCGATCTTCGCCAGCGGTCGAGCCGTGGCCTTGGACACATACGGTATGGTACGCGAGGCCCGGGGATTGACCTCGAGCACATAGACGTCCTGATCCTTGATGGCAAACTGCACGTTCATAAGGCCGACAACGTTCAAGGCCCTGGCAAGGGCCACGGTCTGGCGCCGCAACTCATCCTGCAAAGCCTGGGAGAGGCTAAAGGGCGGTAACGAGCAGGCGGAGTCTCCGGAATGCACACCGGCCTCTTCAATATGCTCCATGATCCCGCCGATCACGACGTCCTGACCGTCGCAAACCGCATCGACGTCGACCTCAATCGCGTCGCTCAAAAAGCGGTCGAGGAGGATCGGGCTATCCTGTGACACCTTCACCGCAAGGCGCATATACACCTCGAGATCCTCGCGGTTGTGACAGATTTCCATAGCTCGCCCCCCAAGAACATAGGAGGGGCGGACGACCAGCGGGTAGCCGGTTTCGTCGGCAAGCGCCACGGCCTCCTCGGCATAAGTCGCTATCCGGTTCGGCGGCTGCAACAGCCCCAACTCCACGATGAGCCGCTGGAAGCGGCCCCGATCCTCTGCCAGATCTATGGACGCGGGACTCGTCCCCACTATGGGCGCACCGTTCGCCTGCAGCCCTTCCGCGAGCTTAAGCGGCGTTTGGCCGCCATACTGAACGATAACCCCGACGGGCTTTTCAAGGTCGGTAATCTCCAAAACGTCTTCGAGCGTAAGCGGCTCGAAGTACAGGCGGTCGGAAATATCGTAGTCAGTCGACACCGTCTCGGGATTACAGTTGACCATGATGGTCTGGTAGCCGCTTTCGTGCAACGCAAGCGAGGCATGCACACAGCAGTAGTCGAATTCTATCCCTTGACCGATCCGATTCGGGCCGCTGCCCAAGACCATGACCTTGTCACACACCTCGGGAGCGGCCTCGCACTCCTCGTCGTAAGTCGAATACATATAGGCGGTGGCCGAGGCAAACTCGGCCGCGCAGGAATCGACCCGCTTATACACCGGCCGCACGCCATGCTCATGGCGGAACGATCGGACCCACGCTTCCGAGACCCCAAGCAAGACCCCGATCCTCTGATCCGAAAACCCGCGCCGTTTCCAGCTCCTTATGGCTTGGCGTCCAGCATTGCCTGAAAGCCCGCCAACCCCCAGTTGCTCGATCTCTCCCTCGACCACCACAATCTCGGCGATCTGGGCCACGAACCAAGGATCCATATGCGTCAGATCACAGATCTCGTCGACCGAAAAACCCCAGCGCAGGGCGTCTGCGACATACCATAACCGTTCCGCCCCGGGAATCTTCAGCTCTTGTATCAGGCGGTCGCGGGTGGCTTTGGGGTCAGCGGCTCGGTCCATGCGCGGCTCGAACCCGTAGCTGCCGATTTCCAAACTCCGCAAGGCCTTCTGCAAGGATTCTTGAAATGTCCGACCGATCGCCATGACCTCGCCTACCGACTTCATCTGAGTCGTCAAAACGGCATCGGCCTTCGGAAACTTCTCGAAGGTGAAGCGGGGAATTTTCGTGATGACGTAGTCGATACTCGGTTCAAACGACGCAGGCGTGGCTTTGCCCGTGATCTCATTTCTCAGTTCGTCCAAGGTGTAGCCAATCGCGAGCTTCGCCGCAACCTTCGCTATCGGGAACCCGGTGGCCTTTGAGGCCAGCGCCGAGGAACGCGAGACCCGCGGGTTCATCTCGATGACGATCATATGGCCGTTTTCGGGATTAATGGCGAACTGCACGTTCGAACCACCGGTCTCGACCCCGATCTCGCGCAGCACGGCGATACTCGCGTTGCGCATGCGCTGGTACTCTTTATCGGTGAGCGTTTGGGCGGGGGCTACGGTGATCGAATCGCCGGTGTGCACGCCCATCGGATCGACGTTCTCGATTGCGCATACGATGATGCAATTGTCTAGGCGATCACGCACAACCTCCATCTCGAACTCTTTCCAGCCGATGATGGACTCTTCTATCAGCAACTCATGGGTCGGCGAGGCGTCCAAGCCACGCTCGCAGAGCTGCATAAACTCTTCCCGGTTGTACGCTATCCCGCCACCGCTGCCGCCTAACGTAAAAGACGGCCGAATGATGGCCGGGAACCCGACCAGTGCATGGACCTGCAAAGCCTCTTCAAGACTGTGGGCTATGGCCCCTTTCGCGACGTTGAGACCGATCGACTCCATCGCCTTCTTGAACAGCTCGCGATCTTCGGCCTTATCGATGGCGGCCTTGGAGGCGCCGATCATACGCACCCCGTAGCGCTCGAGAACCCCTTCTCGATCCAGATCCAAGGCACAGTTCAGGGCCGTTTGTCCGCCCATAGTTGGCAACAGGGCATCGGGTCTTTCGTGAGCTATGATCTGCTCGAGGACTCGCCAGTTTATGGGCTCGATATAGGTCGCATCGGCCAAATCGGGATCGGTCATGATCGTGGCCGGGTTCGAGTTCACAAGGATGACTCGCAACCCCTCTTCCTTCAGGGCCTTACAAGCCTGCGCCCCCGAATAATCGAATTCGCAGCCCTGACCTATGATGATAGGACCCGCACCTATGATAAGGACGCTTTGGATGTCTTGTCTCTTCGGCATGATGGCCCCTACTGTGACGCGCGGGTGGAACGCATAAGCGCCGCAAACTGTGCAAATAACGGCGCCACGTCGTGGGGACCAGGACTCGCCTCGGGGTGGCCCTGGAAAGAAAACACAGGCCGATCGACATGCGCGAGCCCCTGGATAGACCCGTCAAAAAGCGAGCGATGAGTGATCCGCAAGGTCTTTGGGAGGCTCGTCTCGTCGACCGCAAAACCGTGGTTCTGACTCGTGATCAATACCCGCCCTGACTCCACATCAAAAACCGGGTGATTGGCCCCATGGTGACCAAACTTCATCTTGACCGTGCGCCCACCCAAGGCCAAAGCCAAGAGCTGATGACCGAGACAAATGCCAAAAACTGGGATACCGGACGCGACCAATTCGGCCGCCGCCTCGATGGCATAACTGCAGGCCTTCGGGTCGCCCGGACCGTTGGAGAGAAACACGCCGTCCGGTCGGCGCGCCAGCACTTCGGCGGCGCGAGTCTTCGCGGGCACAACCGTCACCGCACAACCGGCCTGCACGAGGCCGCGCAAAATATTCCGCTTCACGCCGTAATCGTAGGCTACCACCTGAAGACTCGCAGGCTCGGTCTTGTGCTGCCAGAGGCCCTGGTCCCAGACATAAGGGGCCGGAGTCGACACAACCTGAGCCAAATCCAGACCGTCGAGCCCCGGAAAGGCGCGGGCCTGGGCGAGCGCCGCGGTCTGATCGCAGGCCTTTGCGCCCGCTACTATGGTCGCGTTCTGGGCACCTTTTTCGCGGAGCCGGCGCGTCAGGGCGCGGGTATCAATACCAGCTATGGCCACGATGCCCTGGCGTTCGAGAAACGCCGAGAGGTCGCCTTGGCCTCGGTAGTTGCTATAACGACCGGGGACGTCACGCACGACAAGGCCCGCGGCGTAGACACGATCCGACTCCATGTCCTCCTGATTTATGCCGGTATTCCCGATATGGGGATAGGTTAAGGTAACGATTTGGCTCGCGTAGGAGGGGTCGGTCAGGATCTCCTGGTAGCCTGTGAGGGCAGTGTTAAAGACCAACTCCCCTTGCGCGCTGCCCAACGCGCCCACAGACTCCCCGACGAACACCGTGCCGTCCGCGAGAGCAAGCAATGCCGGATGCGCCAAGATACCTCCCGCACAAGGGTTCACACACAAAAACGGGAGCTGCTTTTCGCCGCCCCCGCTCTGAAATAACCAGCACCAGCTATCGGTTTTTGGGGACGGATTGTAACGGGCCGACCCCGCGAAATCAACGAAGTCCTAATACGTCCTGCATATCGAAGAGCCCCGGGGCCTGGGTCCAAACGAACCGTGCCGCACGGAGCGCGCCTTCGGCGAACACATTACGACTCTCGGCGATATGCGCAATTTCCAGGCGCTCGGCGGAAAGCGCCATAAACACCCGATGTTCGCCGACGATCTCGCCGGCCCGCATACTTGCAAAACCTATGGTCCCGGGTACCCGTTCGGCGCGCTGGCCGCGTCGATCATACACCGCCACGTCCTCAAGCCTTTGGCCACGCGCTTGCGCCACAACCTCGCCCATACGCAGGGCCGTACCCGAGGGCGCATCGCGCTTATGCCGGTGATGGGCCTCGAAGACCTCGACGTCAGCATCGGCGGCCACCCGCGCTGCGATCGCCAGGAGATGAAGCGCCAAAGTCACACCCACGCTCATGTTAGCGGCCACGACAAAGGCGACCTGGCGGCTCAGCACCCGGAGCCGCTCAAGGGCCTCGGTGGTGAATCCCGTGGTCCCTATGACCGCCCGCTTGCCATGTCCCGCGCACAGCTCCGCATGCTCCAAGGTCGCCTGTGGTTGGCTAAAATCGATAAGCACATCGCACTCGGCTATGACTGCAGCCGGCACGTCTGATACTGGGACTCCGACCGATCTCGTCCCCACCAGAAGCCCCGCATCACGGCCACAAACCGCGCTACCAGGACGCGTCAGCGCGCCGGACAAAACTAGCCCGGGACTTTGCAAGACGGCGGCGAGTATCGCCTGTCCCATGCGTCCCGTCGCCCCCGCAACTGCAATTCTCATAACGTCTCCCGGAACCCAAACAGCGAGCATAGCGAAAAGGCACGTCTGTGAGAACACTCACGGAACGCGGGGCTGCACGCTTGGGTAACACCCGACCCCGCCTTATGAAAGCACGCGCGGGTTTGGCCAGCGCATAATAAGAAGGGTCGTCAGCTCGCATACGAACACGCCCACAACCGACAATCCGAGTACTTGGTAACGGCGCGGCCACAGCGCCCGCCAAGACCATCGCGGCGGCCGTCAGATCTGATCCGAGATCCAGCCGATACGCACCATACCCCTACCCCGAGCTTACTCTATCAATATCGCAAGCCCCGCGACTCACCCGCGACGACCGACGACGAGAAGTAAAGAACACCTGACCATTTCGAGCATGACGGGCCATACGCCCGTAGCCCCGGTGCCCAGAACAACAGAATTGCGACCGATCTCAGCAGGCGGGAGACAACGCGGGTGTAGGGGCGGGATCCTTGGGCGGACCACTAGGCCATAGGATCGCCGGAGCACTCCTTGTGTCAGCTTGAGTAAAGACCGGCGGGATCGGGTTTCGAGGACCTTGCAAAAAAGTAGC
Organism: Pseudomonadota bacterium; assembly: GCA_021785035.1. Lineage (GTDB taxonomy): Bacteria > Pseudomonadota > Gammaproteobacteria > Acidiferrobacterales > Acidiferrobacteraceae > Acidiferrobacter. The sequence goes on along the minus strand of JAJYGP010000024.1, from coordinate 12,139 downwards.
GGCCGCCTCAAGGCTTCAGTAGCATGGAAACCTAGCCCTTCGCTCGCTCGGGGAGAAATGGCGCAACGGCCTCATGGTGGCGCTGCCCACTCTTCTTGTCGTTCTCGGTAGGAGACTATATGAAAGCAGGTCAGATCGCTGTTCACGAGACGGGAGTACAAAGCCTAGGGGATCAGCGCGTTCTCCTGCTCCCAGGCTTATATGACTCGGGCCCCGATCACTGGCAATCGCTTTGGGAACAAAACCACGCCTCATTTCGGCGTGTCCGGCAGAACGAGTGGACGTCTCCCCGCTGTGCCGATTGGGTAGCGGCCTTACAGGAGGCCATAAGCGCCTCCGATGCACCTGTGATCTTGGTCGCCCATTCCTTAGGGTGTTGCCTCGTCGCTCACTGGGCGCTGCACCACCAGGGTTTCGTCCAAGGCGCCCTGCTCGTCGCCCCACCGGACGTCGACGCCCCGACATTCCCCACTCAAGTAACGGGCTTTACGCCGACACCGTTAACGCGACTCCCGTTTCCCAGTATCGTCGTGGCAAGCGAGAATGATCCTTTTTGCTCTCTCGCCCGCACCCGCTATTTTGCTGACCATTGGGGCGCTCGATTAACGGCTCTAGGTCCCTTGGGCCACATCAACGACCGCTCCGGCCTGGGGGCATGGCCTGCCGGGCTTAAGCTCGTAGCCGAGCTTGCGTCAGAACAGGCCGGCCTCCTACCCCGACAGGAGACATCGCCACAGCGCGGACAGCGATAAGATCGCTTCAGCCCAAGACCCTAAGCCCCGAGCCTACCAAGCGATATAGGCGTAACCCTTGTGTTGCAGCTCCATGAGGTCCGCGGCCCCCATAGGCACGTACGTGACAAAAGGCAGGAGGGCTGTTCTCGTCAATTTGAGAGTCCGTAGGGTGTTACCACAACCGTGGAACTCCACCCCATAATCGTGCAGGCTCGCAACCCCTTCGCGTATCGCGCGCGCCACCGGACGCACGGGCTTTTTGAGAACCACGCTGATGCCCGGACCAAAACAGGTCACGACAATATGGATACTATTTCCGTAGTGCCGCAAGAGCGCTTGGATAGACGAGAGGATGTGCTGCTGATAGTCGTGTTCATGGTGATTCAACTGATACACGATGAAATGCTTGGCCTTTTGCCCCGGGAAGGTCAGATTCAGACTATCGGCCGAATCGGCGAAGGCCGCCCCCGAGCCCACAGCGGCAGCCACCCCGCCGGCTGCCACCATAAGACGGCGTCTGGTCGGATCGAATTTGCGCGTACGCGTATTAGCCATGGCGACTTCTCCTGGAAGATACCATCAAAGACGAGACTCGCCGCCCTTTATTCCCGATGCTAAGCCTTAGGCTCGAAAAATCCGCGCAATCTGTCAAGCCAGGAATGTTCGACCGGACTATGCCGTTCCGCCCCTTCCCGCAACGACCGCTCAAAGCTCTCAAGCAACTCACGCTGGGCGCGGGTAAGTTTCACCGGGGTCTCGACCGTCACTTGACAAAAGAGGTCGCCAACGTGCCCAGTGCGCACGTTTTTTACCCCTTTACCGCGAATGCGAAAGACCTTATCAGTCTGGGTCTCGGGCGGGATCTTTAAGTTCATACGCCCGCTCAGGCTCGGGACCTCGATCTCACCTCCCAGTACGACTGTGCTGAAACTGACCGGCACCTTGCAATACAAATCATCTTGTTCGCGGCGGAAAAACGGGTGGGGTTTGAGCTTGATCTGAACATACAGGTCACCGGCCGGGCCTCCGCTTTCGCCCGCATCCCCTTGGCCACTGACCCGAATCTGATCCCCCTCGTCGACACCCGCCGGTATCGTCACCGACAGAGTCTTGGCGCGCTTTGCCCGTCCCTCGCCACGACATTCCACGCACGGTTGGGTCACAACCCGCCCGCTGCCGCGGCAGTTCGGGCAGGTTTGCTGAATCGAAAAGAACCCTTGCTGCATCCGCACCTGACCGTGACCGCCACAGGTAGGGCAGGTCGCTGCGGTGCTCCCGGCGCGCGCACCCGAACCGTGGCACAACTCGCACACGGCCATCGTCGGCACGCGAATCCGGGCCTCCGTGCCGTTAACGGCGTCTTCCAGCGAAAGGTCAAGGCTAAAACGAACGTCGGCCCCCCGATAGACCTGACTCCCGCGGCGACCGCCGGAGCCGCCCCCAAAAATATCTCCGAAGACATCTCCGAAGATATCGGCGAAGCCCGCCGCACCGCCGCCATAAAACCCACCGCCTGCCGCTGAATTGTCCACGCCGGCGTGGCCAAACTGATCGTAAGCGGCACGTTTTTGAGGATCTGCTAGGATCTCGTAGGCCTCCTGACACTCCTTAAAGGCCGTCTCGGCACCCTTGTCGCCAGCGTTGCGATCGGGATGGCATTTCATGGCCATCCGCCGATACGCCTTTTTAATCTCCGTATCGTCGGCGCCGCGCGACACCCCAAGGACTTCGTAATAATCTCGTTTCGTTGTCATACGCCTGCACTGCGAAAACGGCGACCTTAAAAGAACGAAGGCACAGGCGTCAACATCGGCCTGCGCCTTCGTCCAACCGTCCCAGCGTTACTTGTCGCGACGGTTGTCGTTGACTTCCTCGAACTCGGCATCCACGACGTTGTCGGACCCCGCATTGCCACCAGCCGGTCCCGACTCGGCCCGGCCTTCGCCTCCCTGCGCCTGAGCGTACAACTGCTCTGTCAGCTTGTGGGTAATCTGGGTCAAAGCCTCAGTCTTGGCGGTGATTGCCGCCTTATCGTCGCCCTTCACCACCGCCTCTAGATCGCGGACCCCGGCCTCCACTGCGTCCTTGTCCGCAGCATTGACCTTTTCTCCCAAGTCCTTCAGGGACTTGCGAGCGCTATGGATCATTGCCTCAGCCTGGTTACGGGCATCGACGAGTTCGCGGGCCTTGCGGTCCTCCTCGGCATGGGCCTCGGCATCTTGCACCATGCGCTGGATCTCGGCCTCGCTCAAGCCCGAGCTCGACTTAATGATGATCTTGTTCTCCTTACCCGTGGCCTTATCGCGAGCCGAGACATGGAGAATACCGTTGGCGTCGATATCGAAAGTGACCTCGATCTGTGGTGCCCCACGCGGCGCCGAGGGAATGTCGGTCAGATCGAAGCGGCCAAGGGACTTATTGCCGCCTGCCATCTCGCGCTCGCCCTGCAGGACATGGACCGTGACCGCAGTTTGCCCGTCCTCAGCGGTCGAAAAGACCTGCGCCGCCTTGGTCGGGATGGTCGTGTTCTTCTGAATCAGTTTGGTCATCACACCGCCCATAGTCTCGATCCCCAGGGACAAGGGCGTCACATCCAACAACAACACATCCTTCACGTCGCCCGCTAACACGCCGCCTTGCACCGCAGCGCCTATGGCCACCGCCTCGTCCGGGTTGACGTCCTTACGCGGCTCCTTACCAAAGAAATCGCGCACCGCCTCCTGGACCTTGGGCATACGCGTTTGGCCACCGACCAGAATAACGTCGTCGACCTCGGTGATCTTCAGGCCGGCATCCTTCAAAGCCGTCTTGCAAGGTTCGATAGTCCGACGGATCAAATCGTCGACTAGGCTTTCGAGCTTCGCGCGCGTCACCTTCACGTTCAAGTGCTTGGGCCCACTTGCGTCGGCCGTGATATAGGGAAGGTTGACGTCCGTCTGGGTACGCGACGAGAGCTCGATCTTGGCCTTCTCCGCAGCGTCCTTCAGGCGCTGCAAGGCCAAGGGATCCTTATGAACGTCGATCCCGGAATCCTTCTTGAACTCCTCGGCCAAGTAGTCGATCAACCGCAGATCAAAGTCCTCGCCCCCGAGGAAGGTATCGCCGTTGGTGGACAACACTTCGAACTGGTGCTCGCCGTCGACCTCCGCGATCTCGATGATCGATATATCGAAGGTACCACCGCCCAGATCGTACACCGCGATCTTGCGGTCGCCTTCCTTCTTATCAAGACCAAAGGCCAGCGCCGCAGCCGTAGGTTCGTTGATGATGCGCTTGACGTTCAGCCCGGCGATACGACCGGCATCCTTGGTCGCCTGGCGTTGGGCGTCATTAAAGTAGGCCGGAACGGTAATGACAGCCTCCGTCACCTCTTCGCCCAAATAGTCCTCGGCGGTCTTTTTCATCTTCTGCAATACCCGCGCCGATACCTCGGGGGGCGCCATTTGCTTTCCAGTGGCCTCAACCCAAGCGTCACCGTTCTTGGCCTTGACGATCTTATAGGCCACCATCTTGATGTCGCGCTGCACGATCTCGTCTTCAAACTTCCGACCGACCAGGCGCTTGACTGCGTATAGGGTGTTTTGCGGGTTCGTAACCGCTTGGCGCTTGGCCGATTGACCCACCAAGACTTCGCCATCGGTGGTATAAGCGACGATCGACGGCGTGGTGCGGTCGCCCTCGCTGTTTTCGATGACCCGCGGCTTGCCGCCCTCAATCACCGCTACGCACGAATTCGTTGTTCCCAAATCGATCCCGATAATCTTTGCCATCTCTATTGCCCTCTCGCTCCCGGTCTCGGGAGGCTGGTTATAAGGTCGCCTGATCACTCAATGGGGGCCGGGGGGCCGTTTTCAAGGGCTAGGACTTCGCCTTGGCGACCACCACAAGCGCCGGCCGCAATAAACGCTCATTAAGTAAAAATCCCTTCTGAACCACTTCCACGACATGGTTCGCGGGCACGCTATCGCTCTCGACTACAGTCATCGCCTGATGCTGGTCAGGATTAAATCGTTGTCCGACCGGGTTCACTGCCACGATCGCAAACTTCTCCAGCACGCTGTCCATCAATTGCAGGGTCAAGTCCACCCCGGCAAACAAGGCCTCGGTAGCCGGAGAGACGGCATCGCGATCAACCGCCTGGGCCCGCTCAAGACTGTCGCGTACCGGGAGAAGCTCTAAGGCAAAACGCTCAAGGGCGAACTTGCGGGCCTGGATGACATCTTGCTCCGCGCGACGACGCACGTTCTCGGACTCGGCCGCGACCCGCAGAAGGCGCTCGCGACTCTCCGCCAACTCCGAACGCGCTTGGACGAGTTCGGCCCCCTGCTCATCGAGCCCTCCTTCACTCAGATCCTTCTCCGCCGGGGCGGCTTTGTGCCCGGAGGCATGGGGATTATGTTCTCGCTCATCCTCCCCCGATCGGTCTTCAGCCTGCTTCCACTCGCCCGTCATCGCATCGTCTCCTGGCATGAACCACTCCTCGCTTATCAAACGCTGCCCGCTATGTGGGGGCATTACTGCCCCTTTCAAGCGTCGCCCGAAGGACCATGACTCAAAGCGCCACTGAGAAACCGTGCCGTGACGTCAACGACAGAAATGACCCGGTCGTAGGACATCCGAGTAGGGCCGACCACGCCTATCGTTCCGACGATCTGGCCATTTACCTCGTAGGGTGCTGTGACCACGCTGCACGATTCCAGGGACTCGTAACCGGATTCGGCCCCGATAAAGATCTGGACCCCGTTCGAACCCATACTGTGGTCAAGAAGCTGGAGAAGGTCTTGCTTGGCGTTAAAGGCATCAAAAAGCCGCCGCAATTTCTCCCTGTCGCTGAGTTCCGGAAAAGCCAAGAGATTGGACTCTCCGCTCACAAAAAGTGGGTCTTCGGCCAATTCACCCTCGGCAAAGACTTGGCGCGCCATCTCGACTGCGGACCGCAACATCTGCTGCATGTCCTCGCTGTCGCGCTTAAGAGCGGTCGTCAAGCTCCGTCGGACCTCTTCCAAAGAGAAGCCGGCATACGCGCTATTGAAAATATTCGCCGCTTGCTGCAATTCTGTCGCAGAGTAGCGCTTTTTGGGGTGGATCACACGATTCAACACCTGGCCGTCCTGAGTCACCAAGATCACCAGTACCCGGCTCGACGACAGACTGAGGAAATCGAGTTGCAAAAATCCGGCGTGGGCGCGGCGCGGCACACGGACGATCCCGGCGAGCTTCGTGATCTGCGACAAAAGCCCGGAGGCCGACTCCAGGAGCTGTTGGGGGTCTTGATCGGCGAGGAGTCGATCTTCGATCTGGGAAAGATCCGTCGCTTGGGGCGACTTTACAGCCAAAAGGGTGTTTACGAAGAACCGATAGCCACGCTCGGTAGGGACTCGACCGGCGGAGGTGTGCGGAGACCGGATAAGGCCGAGCTCTTCTAAGTCCGACATAATATTGCGGACCGTCGCGGGACTAAACTCTAACCCGGCTTGTCTTACTAACGTGCGCGAACCCACGGGCTGACCTTCGGCGATATACTGCTCGATAAGCGCCTTGAGGAGTCGTTCCGCACGGGGCGTTAAGGACACCATAGCCTACCCCCTCCTCTTAGCACTCACAGATTGAGAGTGCCAGGTGCACGCTACCAACAGCTGGCAGTGCTGTCAATACAGGGGGCTCATCAGGCGGTGTTGGCCACAGCCAACCACCATGCTAGTGTTTGCCAAAGGCGAGGTATGTAGCATGAAGACGCCTATCAAACGCGTCGGCTTGTTCGGGAAATACGGGGATCGTGGCGGGCGAGAGGTCTTGCAGCGCCTGTGTGCGCTGCTTGAGGCCCGTGATCTCGAGATTATCGTGGAGGCCGAGACCGCCACGGCCCTGGAGCTGACCCACGCCACCTCTTGCCCACTCGACCGTATAGGCGCCGATATCGACCTCGCGATCGTACTGGGAGGCGACGGCACCCTTTTGAACGTCGCTCGCGCGCTTGCCGTTCACCATATCCCCCTGATCGGCATCAACGCCGGACGTCTCGGGTTCCTGGCCGATGTGTCCTCGGACAACATGGGTATGATTGGTGAAATTCTCGACGGCCACTACCAAACCGAGGAGCGGTTCCTGCTTTCGGCGAGCATCGTCCGCGACGGCACCATCGTACTCACCCGCATGGCGTTCAATGACGTGGTCGTAAACAAAGGAGATCTCGCGCGACTGATCGAATTCGAGACCTACATCGACGGTCAGTTCGTGAGCGGGTCACGGGCCGATGGCGTGATCGTAGCGACCCCGACGGGCTCCACCGCCTATGCCATGTCGGCCGGGGGGCCGATCCTACACCCCACACTCGCGGCCATCGTTTTGGTCCCGATTTGCCCGCATACGCTCAGTAACCGACCGATCGTAGTCCACAGCGACTCGCAAGTAGAGGTCGTACTCGTCAGCGATCAAAGCGCGCATGTCACCTTCGACGGCCAATCCAACTTCGGGCTCCGCAATACGGACCGTGTCTGCGTCCGCCGTTCGCCGGTACCGGTGACCTTGATCCACCCCCTCGGCCGCAATCACTACGAGGTGTTGCGCCAAAAACTGAACTGGGGACGACGCGTCTAATGCTCACCGAACTCTGGGTGCGCTCCTTTGCCGTCATAGACGAGTTGCGGATGTCGCTCGGGTCGGGCTTATCCGTGGTCACCGGCGAAACCGGTGCCGGGAAGTCCTTGCTTGTGGACGCCTTGGGGCTTGCGGTCGGCGACCGCGCGGAGGCCGGTCTTATCCGGGCCGGGGCGGAGTCTGCGGAAATCGTCGCGAGTTTCGAGTTAGCCAAGGACTGCGCTGCGAGCGCTTGGCTGAAAGACCAAGACTTGGCCACCGACACCGGCGAATGCATCATCCGCCGCATCATCGCTCAAGATCGCTCGCGGGCCTTTATCAACGCGACCCCCGTTCCTCTCCAAAAGCTACGCGAGCTGGGCGACTTCCTGCTCGACCTTCACGGTCAACATGAGCACCAAACCTTGCTGCGGCGCGAGACCCAGCGCGACCTGCTTGACGCCTATGCCGAGGCTGAACCCGAGCGCCAGGCGCTTGCCCTGGCGTTTGGCCTTCTTCGTGAACACCAGAATCGACTGCTCGCCATGCGCGAACAGGCCGCAAGTCGGTCGGCACGTGAATCCTTACTCAGGTACCAGATTGAGGAATTGCAGGCCCTCGAACCCGGGCCGGGCGAATGGGAGAGCCTCAATGTCAGTCAAAAACGCCTGGCCCATGCTCAGGAACTCGGGGCCGGCATTGCCTCTCTCATAGAGAGGCTAAGTGAGGGCGAACAAGCGCTCGGGCAGGCCTTGGAAGACTCCCTAAGCCAGCTTCGGGCCCTGACCCGGATCGAACCGCGGCTCTCCGAAGTGGAGGCGCTCTTGGCGAGCGCCACAGTCGAAATCAACGAGGCCGCTCGCAGCTTGAACCATATTGGCAGTCAAATGGAGACCGACCCCATAGACCTCCCCGCCATCGAAGCCCGCCTCGGACGCTGGCATGACTTGGCCCGCAAGCATCACATCGCCCCCGATAAGCTCCCGGAGCTCTGGACGACCCTGAAGACCGAGCACGAGCTTTTGCAAAGCGAGGAGGACTCGGTCGCCACTCTCGAAACAGAGATCACGCGTTACGAGGAGCAGGCCTTGATCCACGCTCAGAATCTGAGCGCTAAGCGCAAGCGGGCAGAAACCGCCTTAAGTGCCGCGGTGACCGAGGAGATGCGAAGCCTGGGTTTGGGCGCTGGACGCTTTTCCATCGCCCTTAACCCCGAACCGCTTTCGGCCACTGGTCAAGAGAGCGTCGAATTCCTGGTGAGTCCGGCCCCCGACAGCCCGTTTAAACCTTTAGCCAAAACCGCGTCCGGCGGCGAACTCTCGCGGATTAGTCTTGCTATCCAAGTCGTGTTAGCCGATGTGGGCCTCGGGCCGACCCTGGTTTTTGATGAGGTCGATGTTGGGATAGGGGGCGCCGTTGCGGAAATCGTAGGCCAAAGACTCCACAAGCTCGCATGCAAACGTCAAGTACTCTGTATCACTCACCTGCCGCAGGTGGCAGCTCAGGGAGACACCCATATCGTGGTCCATAAAAACTTGAACGATGGGCGCACCATGAGTTCGGCCGAAACTCTGACACCTTCCGCGCGCGTCGAGGAAATAGCGCGCATGCTGGGAGGAATCGCCATAAACGCCAACACCCGCGCGCTCGCTCGCGATATGCTTCACTCATGACTGAACGCCCTGGCATCCCCAAGGTACGGGCCGCTAAAATCGCGGACGTCCCTCTCATCCATCACTTTCTCGAGATTTATGCCACGAAGGGCAACTTGTTGCCCCGGACCATGAACGAGATCTACCGTCATCTGCGGGATTTTTTCGTCATCGAGATCGAGGACCATGTGGCGGCCATCGGCGCCCTAGAGATCTTTACCGAGGATTTAGGGGAGGTACGCAGCCTCGTCGTCGCGGAGAAATATGAACGCCGGGGGCTTGGACGGCTTATGGTCCAGCGCATTATCGCTGAGGCGCGCCAGCTGGGGCTGCGGCGGCTCATGGCGCTTACCTACGTGCCGGGATTTTTCCATAAATTAGGATTTGTTACGGTGAGCATGGACACCTTGCCGGAGAAGGTGTGGAACGTGTGCGTAAAGTGCTACAAATACAACCAGTGCGACGAGGTCGCCGTCCTTTTTAATCTCAACCGGCCATCACCTTAAAGCGGCAGCTTGGATCGGCGACCGCCGTCCTTCTTCGAACACCTTCCGTCGCGCTTCATCCCAAGGCAGACACCATACATATACAGCGAATGGCTGTCGACGTGAAAACCGAGGGTCTCCGCAACCTTCCGTTGCCGTTCTTCGATGGCAGGATCGAAGAACTCGAACACCTCCCCGCACTCGACACAGACAACATGGTCGTGATGTCCGCCCTGGTTCATTTCGAAGACCGAACGGCCACCCTCGAAGTTGTGTCGGATCACAAGCCCCGCGCTCTCGAATTGGGTCAGAACCCGATAGACCGTGGCAAGCCCGACCTCCTCGCCCATCTCGAGCAGGGCCTTGTACACGTCCTCCGCCGCCATATGGCGAACCCGGGCCTCCTCCAGAATTTTCAAGATCTTGAGGCGGGGAAGCGTCGCCTTAAGGCCGGCCTTCTTCAGATCCGCGCTATCGCTCATCCGTATCGCCCCGCTGTTTTGCCTTGACGGGGTCGATAGTGTACTTTGTCGCCCTAGACCCACGTCCAGCCAGTGTAAACTAGAACGATTCCGATGCCCAAACGTATCGCTTTATTTTTGATGTTAACCCCACTCGCGCTCACCGGATGTCACCTTTTGTACCGTCCAACGGTCCAGCAAGGAAACGTCATGACGCCCGGCATGATTGCGCGTCTGCATCTTGGTATGACCAAGAACGAGGTCGCCTACGATCTCGGCAGCCCGGCAATTCGCGATCCCTTTCATCGTAACCGCTGGGACTACTACTACTCCGTAAAGCGCAACTACAAACCGCTCATCGCCGAGCACTTCACCCTATTCTTTAAGGGCGGGAAGCTCGTCAAAATCGTCGGGCAGCCACGCCCTACCCCCCGCGACATTTACGCGAAGTAGATTGGGCGCGCGCCGTTCGGACGCGCTGGCGGCGCGCGTCCTTGGGATCGAAAGCTAGGGGTTCATAGATCTCGATTCGGTCTCCGGCCTTTACCAGATCGCTCAAGGCGGCCAAGCGCCCGAAGACGCCGACTCGTTGCGCATGCAGGTCGATACCGGGACACTCCTTTAGCACCGCCGATAAACGAATCGCGTCAAAGACGCTCGTGCCCTTGTCGACCGACACCGCATAGACCCGCGGGCTGGCGGATACATGCACCACTTCCACCCACATCTTAGCGAGCCCCATAAACTTCGCGGGCGCGCCTCTTAAAGCTATCAACAAGGCTATTGGCAATCGTCCCAAACACCGGTCCAACCGCGAGCGCCAGAAGCCGGCTTGCGAAATCGAACTCAAGATCAAGGCTGATGCGGCTCCCGAGCTCAGCCACCTGCTGAAACCGCCAAGAACCTTCCAAACGGCTAAACGGACCCCGAACCAACCGAATGTCCATGGCCGTGGCATTCAAAGTATTGCGGGTCGTAAAGGTTTTACGTATCCCGCCAAAGGCCATGTCGATCTCGGCGACCAATCCCTCAGTATCGCGCTCCAGTACCCGGGAGCCGGCACACCAGGGCAGGAATTTCGGGTAGCTCTCGATATCAGCCACAAGCCTATACATTTCCTCAGCGCTATAAGCGACAAGCGCGCTTTTACTTATTGTTGTCACAATATGAGCCTAGGTGCGCTAAAAAATATGACCAGGGTGGCGGCGGGTACGAGGATGCGCAGGGCCCATAGCCAAAGCGGATAGCCTCGGGCTATGTTTTGGCCCGCAATCAAAGGCCCTTTTCGTCCCCACCCTATCAGAAAACTGAGACCCCCCGCCCCCCACGGTAGCAAGACGTTGACGGCCAAGATCATGAGAATATCGAGCAGGCCGAGGGTCTTGATTCGTCCTAAAAAGGTAAACGAAAACGCCCATGAGTTCAAAGAAAGTGATAACACCTCGCCTGTGGCGAGCGCGCTTAAGGCCAGCGCTAAAGCGGCCTGTGGCCGGCTCAAGCCCTTCCCGGTCAAATACTGCATAAGCGGCTCAAGCCAGGCCACCCCGGAAAGCCAAGCCGCCGAAACAAGCGCCAGATAGCAGAGCGCCACAACCATGGGACCTCCAGGGAGGCGGGCGCTCGCGAGTGGTAAAGTGGCAAACAGAAAACCGCCGCCGGCAAGCGGCCTCAAGCCGGCCGCAAAGACCAGGGACGCCAAGGCGAAGCCTGCAAGCCATGCGACCAGGGCCTGAGCTAAAACAAGTCCTAAGGTGGTCTTGGCCGTCGACAGCGAGCTTGGCAGATACGCTCCGTAGGCGACAAAGGAAAGCGTCCCTAATCCGGCACCAAAAAAGGCCTGAGATAAAGCGACAAGACCGAGGGCGAGGTGCCCGGGAACCGGTTGTGGGGTCAATAAAACAGGTGCACTCATAAAGAAACTACCGAGTGTCCCGGCAAAGGCCGCCAAGCCCGCAAACACCGCCATCAAGGCCGGCACCAAGAAGCGCGCGAGATCTTCTATCGCGCCTGGGCCCCCGGCCGCCACAGAAAACACCAGAACCAAAAAGACAATCTCCCACAAAAGTGTGGGCGCGGGACGCTGCACCAGCTGGGAGAAGTGCGCCGCGATACGTGGCGCACTGGCATCGATAAAACCGCCCGAAAGCGCGGTATGGGTATAGGACAACATCCACCCTGAGATCAAGGCAATGTAACAAAACATCAAGAAGGCTCCGGCCATCGCAATCTTG
>JAJYGP010000076.1 GCA_021785035.1 Pseudomonadota bacterium | reverse complement strand
CCGCCAGTACAGCGTGCAGACCGACTATGAGGTCTTCTGGGCTGCTATCCACGGCGAGCCTTGCTGCGCCGCCGCTTTGTTCCCGCTTTCTTGGTGCGCCCCGGCTTCGCGGCCACCGTCTCGCCATCGGGATCGGCGATCAGCTCGAAATCGAGCTTGCCTTCGTCTAGGTCGACGCGCATGAGCCGTACGCGCACAGGGTCTCCTAGGCGATAACTCTGGCCGCTGCGCTCTCCGACCATGCGATGACGGACCGGATCAAAGTGATAATAATCGTTGCCCAGCGAAGACACATGGACCAAGCCGTCGACAAAGATATCGGCCAGTTCCACAAAGAGCCCAAAGGCCATAACCCCGCTTACCACGCCCTCAAATTCACGACCGACTTTATCGACCATGTATTCAGTTTTCAGAAAACGTATCACGTCGCGCGTCGCCTCATCGGCGCGGCGTTCTGTAAACGAGCACTGCTCCCCCAGGGCCTTCATGGCATCCGCCTTATCGGGCTTTTTGTGCGCGAGCGCATCTTTGATCGCGCGATGCACGACCAGATCCGGGTAACGCCGGATCGGCGAGGTAAAGTGGGTGTAATGCGCGTACCCTAACGCAAAATGTCCGATGTCTTCATGGCTGTATACGGCCTGGCTCAGACTGCGCAACAGTAAAGTCTGCAAAAGCCGTCCCTCGGGTCCGGGCGGAAGATCTCTGAGAAGCGCTGCGTAGTCCTTGGCCGTAGGCTTGTCCCCGCCTTTTAACGTAAGTCCCATCTCAAAAAGCATGGCGCGCAGATCCTTCAGCTTCTGCGCGCTAGGCCCGGCATGGACTCGGAACAGCGCCGGCATATTCTGTGTGATCAAATAGTCGGCGGCACAGACATTGGCCGCCAACATGCATTCCTCTATCAACTTATGGGCATCGTTACGCACCACGGGCTCGATACGATCGATCTTCCGGTTAGCATCGAATACGATCCGTGTTTCCGGCAACTCGAAATCTACGGATCCGCGCTGAACGCGGGCTGCATGCAGGATCTTGTAGAGCGCATGTAAGGCATCAATAAAGGGCACCAGGGGCGCGCGTTTGTGGCGGGCCTCTTGGTCTCCAGAGACCATGGCGCCCACCTCTGTGTAGGTCAACCGAGCCCGTGACCGCATGACCCCCTCAAAAAAGCGATAGTTCTGAATCGAGCCTTCCGGGTCCATGTGCACTTCGCAGGCCATGCACAGGCGATCAACATCCGGGTTCAAAGAACAGAGGCCGTTCGAAAGCACCTCAGGCAGCATGGGAATCACGGCTTTGGGGAAATAGACGGAGTTACCGCGGGTCACGGCCTCCATATCCAAAGCAGTTTTGGGTAGGACATAGTAAGAAACATCCGCGATCGCCACGATGAGGCGCCAACCGGTCGTGGTCGTTTCGCAGAAGACCGCATCATCAAAGTCTCGCGCATCTTCGCCGTCGATCGTGACCAGCGGCAGTACCCGCAGATCCTCGCGGCGCCCCGCCTCCTTGGCGTCCACCACCGCCTCAAGGCTCGCTATCTCTTGCTCGACCGCGCGCGGGAATTCCCGCGGCAGTCCATATTTGCGCAGGGCGATTTCGATTTCCATGCCCGGTTCCGTGCGGCCCCCTAAAACCTCCACGAGGCGTCCCACGGGCGGGGTCCGCATGGTTGGTTGTTCGAGGATCTCGCAGACCACGATCTGGCCGGGTTCGGCCGTGACGCCACCCTGAACGATCATGATGTCGCGGCCGATGCGTCGATCGTCGGGGGTCACGAATGTGACGCCCCGCTCCTCACAATAGCGGCCGACAATTTGTTGTTGTCCACGCTCGAGGACCTCGACCACGAGACATTCGCCGCGGCCGCGCGCATCGAGATTCGCAATTCGCGCCATAACGCGATCGCCGTGAAGGACCTTGCGCATCTCCCGGGGCGGAATGAAAAGATCGTCATTGCCCTCGTCGCGGGACAAGAATCCGAACCCGTCCTGATGACCTATGACGCGACCCTTAATCAGGTCCATCCTTTGGACAAGCCCATACCGTCCGCGCCGGTTTTTGAGCAATTGCCCATCACGTTCCATGGCACGAAGCCTGCGGCCGAACGATTCGACATCCCGCTCGCCCGAAACATGCATATCCTCGAGGAGCTGACGCAGAGGCACCGGTTCAGTTTGGGAGGCCAAATAGGCCATGATCGCTTCGCGGCTCGGTACCGGAAATTCGTACGTCTGGGCTTCGCGGTCAGCCATCGGATCTGGAAAATGCGGAGCATCGTTTTGCGTTGACATCGTATCAGGTTCTCGGTAGAGTCGCCGGCCTTGAAGGACGCCGGGCCGGGGTGGCGGAATTGGTAGACGCGCTAGCTTCAGGTGCTAGTGGGGGTAACCCCGTGGAGGTTCAAGTCCTCTCCTCGGTACCAAGCTCGACGTTTCTTTGTCTTTCCTATTAATCAAGAAAAGGGTCTCGCACGATAATCGTTTCATCTCGATCGGCCCCGGTTGAGATGATGTCAATCGGCGATCCTGTCAGTTCTGACAAACGATCCAGGTAGCGCCGGGCGGGGCTAGGCAACTTCTCGAGCCGGGACACACCAGCGGTCGATTCTTGCCAGCCTGGCATTTCTTCATACACCGGACGACAGCGCGCCAGCGCCTCGGCAGCCCCAGGCGGCGTCGATCTCCGTTCGCCATCGACGTCGTAGGCTACGCAGATTTTCACGGTGCGCAACCCATCGAGCACATCAAGTTTTGTAATACAAAGACCCGAAAACCCATTGATCTGCCGGGCCCTGCGCACAGCGACCGCATCGAACCAGCCGCACCGTCGCTTGCGTCCCGTCGTGGCCCCGAACTCCTGTCCCCGCTCGCCCAAACGCTCACCAACATCATCAAAGAGCTCGGTCGGGAACGGCCCGGCGCCGACTCGGGTTGCGTAGGCCTTGGTGATCCCGAGGACATAGTGTAGTTCCCGGGGTCCTACGCCAGTACCAGTCGATGCCGCGCCCGCGCTGGTATTCGAGGACGTGACGAAGGGGTAGGTCCCGTGATCGATGTCAAGGAAGGTGCCTTGGGCGCCCTCAAAGAGCAGCGGCTCGCCGTTTTCCTTATGTCGATCCAAGGCCTCCGGGACATCGCAGGACAGGTTCGCCAAGCGATCTCGGTAGCTGAAGACTTCTTTTAGTGTGTCTTCGTAGCTCACAGTCTGCGCCTTGAAAAAGTGTTCAAGCATAAAGTTGTGATAACTCATGACGTCTTTCAGTTTCGCGGCAAAGCCGGTCTCGTCGAAGATATCACCGAGCCTTAACCCACGCCGTGAGACCTTGTCTTCATAGGCCGGACCAATACCGCGACCGGTCGTCCCAATCGCCTGGGCGCCGCGGGCCTTTTCGCGGGCCACGTCAAGCGCGATATGATGGGGCAGGATGAGCGGACAGGCATCGCTGATGCGAAGGCGGTCGAGGACCGGGACGCCGCCCTTTTCAAGGGCCTCGATTTCATCGAACAAAGGACCTATCGCCAACACCACACCATTGCCGATATAACACGTGACATTGCGCCGCAAGATACCAGATGGGATCAAATGCAAAACCGTCTTTTGGCCATCAATGACGAGCGTATGGCCAGCATTATGGCCTCCTTGGAAACGCACGACAGCGCGCGCTCTATCGGTCAATAGGTCGACGATCTTGCCCTTTCCCTCATCTCCCCATTGGGTCCCGATGACTACGATATTCTTGGCCATAATCCCCTTAATTACCTAGCTACGACCGTCCACCGGCCGTTCTGTTGTATGAGTTCGCGATCACAGCCCATGTCTTGGGCCTCTTTCGCGTCATGCGTTAACGCCTCGATGACGCGCTCGCCTTGAGCGCGCAGCGCCTCTATCGCATCCGAAAGCCCCTTGTCTGGACTGTCAGGCGCAAAAATTCCCGCGGCTGCCTTTGCGGGCTGGTCTTTCAGTTTAAGCAGGAGTCGTAAATCAGCACCAAATCCGACCGCTGGACGGGCGCGTCCAAAAGACCGCCCAATCTCGTCATAACGGCCCCCTTGCGCAATTGCCTGGCCGTAGCCGGGTATGAAAGCCGCGAAAACGACTCCGGTATAATAGCCGTACCCGTTCAACTCGGCGAGATCGAAGTGCCATTGGACCTTCGGATAGGCGCGACTGACCGCAGACCACACCGCCTTGACCTCGGCCAGCGCCCCTTGCACCGTGGCCCCGGCGTCCCGTAACGCGGCCTCCGCCGGCGCGAAGTCTTCAAAGTCTCCCTGGAGGTCGATCAACGCCTCGAGCTGTCGTCTTGCGCCTCCATCCAAGGACGCGCGATCCAAAAGACGGCCGACCTCGGCATGGGAGCGTTGCCTCAAGGCCTGTGACAGCTCCTCCTCCACCTCGCGGTTCAAACCCGCTTCCCGAGCCAGGGCACGATACACCCCCACGTGCCCTATATCCACGTGGAGACCCAAGAAGCCGGCGCGAGTTAAAAGCGCGAGCATAAGCCGCAATACCTCACTATCGGCCTGAGTCCCGGAATGCCCGAACAACTCGGCGCCGATTTGGAGGGGCTCGCGCGCGCCACCAAACTCATCTGGGCGCGCACGCACGACCGGCCCAAGGTAGCACAAGCGAACAGGTGTGTCGCGCCGCAAATAATGGGCGTCGATACGCGCGGCCTGCGGCGTCATGTCCGCACGCAAGCCCATGAGTCGACCCGTGAGCTGATCGGTCAACTTGAACGTTTTTAAGTCCAACTCACCACCCACGCCGGTCAACAAAGACTCAAGGTATTCAATCAGCGGGGGCATCACGAGTTCGTAACCCCAACAATCCAGGAGATCCAAGAGTTCACGCCGAACGAGTTCGGCGTGCCGCGCCGCCGGAGGCAGCATCTCCTCTACCCCTTCCGGCAGCAACCAACGATCACGCCTCACGGCCTCTCCTTCTCATGATCTCACTCATCATTAGTGCTTTGATCCGCTACCGGGTAAAAATCGAAGAAAGCCGCTATCCGGTCCTAGCACAAGCACCGTATGGCGATTGGCAAAACTTTTGACGTAGGCCCTAAGGCTTCTATAAAACGCGAAAAAATGCGGATCGCGACCATAAGCATCAGTATAAATCCGCCCGGCGAGTGTGTCTCCTTGACTGCGTATAATCTGGGCCTTTTCGTAGGCGTGAGCCAAAAGCTCGGCGCGTTTTCGGTTGGCGCGAGCACGAATGGTTTGAGCGTTCGCCATACCGCTCGCCTCGAGCTTCGAGGCATATTGCATTTGCTCTGTCTCCATACGTTTTTCAATCGCCTGGCTCGCATGTCTTGTCAAGCCAATACGCTGGACCCGCAAGTCCACGACCTGAAGCCCGTACCGAAGTCCTTGTCGTTGTACAGATTGCGTTAATGCCGCGCTCGTGTCGTCCCTCATGATCGCTTTCAGGTCACGGGAGCCGAAGGCCTGACGCAAGGCACTGGTCGCTGCCTGGCGCAGGCGTTCGTCGGCTTCATGGCGCGTTCCACCCGTACTCGTCATATATCGTCGGAAACTCTGTATCCGCCACTCCAAAAAAGCCTCCACGAGAACATGCTTTTGCCCCTTCGTAAGGATCACTTGCGGCTCTACGCGTAGACTGAGGAGACGGGCATTAAAGACGTGGACATCATCGGCAAATGGGACTTTTGCGTGAAGGCCCGGGCCGATGCGGCTTGCGATAATCCGCCCAAAGCTTGTGATTACGGCGCGCTGGCCCTGACGGACCGTATAAAAAGTGCCGTCAAGCAGGACCACAATCAAGGCGAGTCCCAGGACAAACGGCCATAACGCGCGGCCCCTCACGGTTTCGGGCTCACGGGTGTGACAACGCCCTCTCCTGGCCGCAAGGACCAGGACCGACTGAGCGGGAGCTGAATAACGGCGTGCGCAGAATTGGTGAGGAGGATTTTCGAGCTTTTGCGGTAGACGCGCGCCATCGCATCAATGTAAAGCCGTTCGCGAGTAATTACAGGGGCCGCTTTATAGAGTTTTGCCAGGGCCACGAATCGTGCCGCTCGGCCTTTGGCCCTGGCAATGGCAGTTGCTCGATAGGCACGCGCTTTATCGATTAGTGTGGCGGCATCGGCTTGGGCCTTGGGAAGTATGCCGTTGGTATAGGCCTCGGCCTGGGTCTGCTGGCGCTGCACCGCTTCCCGTGCTCGGACCACTTTCTGAAGCGCCGCCATCACTGGTTTTGGAGGGGCCGCTTTTTGGATTTTGAATGCAACGATTTTTACGCCGGCATGATAACGGCCGAGTATGCGCTGAAGCCTCGACTTAGCCGTAGTTTCTATGGCGTGCTGGCCCGTCGTGAGGATCACGCTGGTTGGCGTGTTCGCAACGACCCGACGGAGTGCTGCTTCCGCAGCACGAGCCACGGTTTTTCGTGGATGATCCACTGAAAAAAGGTAGTGGCCCGGGCTAGTGACACGGTACTGAACGGCAAACTCTAGGTTCACAATATCCCGATCGCGCGTCAGCATAGAGGCTTGGACCGGTGCCGGCTCTCCCTCATAGAGGGTAGACTTGCGCTGATAGCCGATTGCGACAATATGGACTTGCCTTATACTCACAATACGATCGCTTGCGATCGGCGCGGGCCACCGCCAATGGGCACCAGGTTTGACGATTCGCTGTTCTTGGCCAAATTGCAGAAGGACCCCCCGATCTCCCTGGGGAACGCTATAAAACCCGCTGACGAACCATCCGGCGACCGCAGCCAATGCAGCTACCCCATAGACCCAGCGCGGGGGTGCGCCCCCTGGTCTCCGCATGCGGCGCCAGAGGCGTTGAATAGAGGCGTCTAAATCAAAAGGGCGACTGCTGCCTTTGCGGCCCCAAGGATCCTGGCCTCTCCCCGGATCGTTCCATCCCACGTAGCGCATTCCCCCTAAGGATTAAGTCACAAACGCGCCATTCTAGGCGCATGAGGGATTTCGGGCAACAAACGCGACCCTTGGAGTTTTGCCATATGGGCTTGCCAGACGGAGGCGAACTGCCTCTGTTGAATTTCGAGTGGGTACCGATCATGGATAAAATACCGCCAGAGAACCCGATGAGGACTGGCGGTGATGGCAGAAGCGAAGCTCTTTGAGGTGGCCTTGGGGATTTTGAAGCGCCTTGGTTTGTGCGGGATGTGGCCTTCGATGCCAAGGCCCGCACGCTGACGATCGCCGTGGACTTCACGCCCGGCACACGGTTTGCGGTATCGGGGGTCCCAGGAGAACATCCCGTTCATGACACGACTTATTAAGCGCTACCGGCATTTGAACTTCTTCCAGCACGAGTGCTTTCTTGAGGTGCGTGTTCCCCGCGTCAAGGGGTCTGATAGGGGTGTCCGCCAAGTGGAGCCAGCCTTTGTCGGGAAACTCGCTGGCTTCACGCTGCTCTTCGAGGCGTTGATCCTGGCGTTCTGCCGGGAGATGCCCTTTTGCGCCGTGGCGCGTTTGACGGGGGTGAGCCTTTATCGTGTCATGAGCCTGTGCGAGCGCACTGTCGATCTCGCCGTGGCCCCGCAGGACCTCTCGGAGGTCCAAGAGCTCGCCATCGACGAGACCTCCAACGCCCGAGGGCATGATGATGTGACGATCGCGGCCGATGCCTCTCGGCGGGCCGTCATCGCCGTCACCGAGGAGCGCGATGCCAAGGCCGTCGATCGCCTGGCCCAGGAGATCCGGGCCCATGGGGGCGATCCCGAGGCGGTGAGGTCGATCTCGACCGACATGTCGCCGTCCTTCATCAAGGGAGTGGCGCGCTCGTTCCCCAACGCCCAGGTCACCTTCGACAAGTTCCATGTCGTGGCCCATGCCTCGCAGGCCCTCGACCTCACGCGACGGGCCGAGCAGAAAACCGACCCCGTTCTGAAGGGCCTGCTGTTTCCCGCTCCTGAAGGACTCCCGCGCGCTCAGCGCCACCGCACGCGATGATCTGGGGGCGTTGATGAGGGAGGTGACCACCAAGCGCACCGCGCGGGCCTGTGTGTACCGCGAGCAACTCCGCGAGATCCGAAACCGCAAGCAGGCCAACGTCATACACACGATGCTCAAGCAGTGGTGTATCAACGTCGCCCGCTCGAAGGTCCAGCCCATGAAGGCGGTGGCCCGCCTCGTGCGATCCCATCTCAAAGGCATCTGTGCTTGGGCCCAGACACGCGCCACCAACGGCTTCCCGGAGACCCTGAATGGCCTCTTCCAGGCTGCCAAACGCAAGGCCAGCGGCTACGGCCGATTCTCGACCATCCGCACCGTGATCTTCCTGATCGCAGGCAAGCTCGACTTCTCGCAGATCAACCCGCATATGGCGGGTCAACCCACATGAAATTCGACAGAGCCAGAAAGCTTGTTTTTAATACAATGGCGAATCTCGTCGAGTTGCCGTGAGCGCCCGTGAGGCGCAACGCAAGGACCACGACGAGCTTCGTGATCGCCACAGCAATCAATCTGAATATTATGTCACGTACCGCTTTCATTGCTTATTTATCTCTATAGAGAGTTTAGTTTGCTCTTTGCTAATTACCAACATAACAGCCCGCGTACAAGCGAATCATACGCTGGAGATATCCGCTAGACTGGGGAAAGTCCAACATAGGCAGCTAAAGCCTACGCAAAGAAATAGAGCTCGACGAATCGATAAATACCAAGCAGGACAGATGCCACGATAATCCAAAGCACAAACCGCTGGCGGGCATTCAGCGCCCTACCAGTTTGTCTTCGCCATATTCGGCTATCAGCGAATATTTTGGCAAGACCGACCACAAACACTGCAATAATACCTATTTGAAGCTCCATAGAATTCAATAGGCTGGTAAATGAGTCTAGGGCTATCACAATGACGCATAAAGCAATGAAGTAATAAGGCCAGCGTGGCTCTAATTCTCTGACAGGCTTGGTACCACTCGCGTCGCTCTGCCCCGGCACCCGCGCTATTCGAAAGCTGATTGCCGCCATAAACAGCGTGATCAACGCAGCAATTAACCAGTCCTGCGCCTGCTGGTAGCTCTGCCAACGAACAAAATCACCCACACATCCAGCCACGACCAAGACCATGGTCAGATAATTCAATAGAAAACCTATCAACCGATATCGTTTACTTGGCATATTGATCCGATCAGTTAGTGGGACAAGACGGTCCCTGCCCCATAATTCCTTCCTGTACTCATCAATGTATTGGCCACCTTCGTAGTAATCCTTCCCCGCCTCAAGCAGCTGCCCTCCAACCTCAATGATTAGCGCGCCTCCCTCACATTCAGGACAAACCACCATGAGTGCAGCGGCGCCACTATCGATGAGTAGAGAACCTCCAGCGTCCGCCCACATCTCCAGTCCGAAAGAATCACTGTACGTCAACGGATTGCCATCCACATACCCATACACATTAATCCCCGCTGCAAACCCCATCGGATCCCGCGACAGCCACCTCCTGAGCTTCGGATCATACGCCCGGTAGAGGGTCAGATTAAGACCCGTACTCTGATCAGTGGCCATGCCGGCGTAGCCGAAAGCCGGTAACGGTGCTTGGCTTGTCGTGCCTCCTGAGGTCGTCATCTGGCCATAGGGGCTGTATTGGTATTGGCCGACTATAGTGCCTTGCGGGGTGACCAGGGCGGTGACGGAGCCTATGTTGTTGCGGGTATAGAGATAATCTTCACTGCCGTCCACCTCGCCTTGGGGGGGAAGTATTGGGCGGTGAGGGTGTTGTTTGAGTTGAAGGCCGCACAGACGCTGCGCGCCAGGGAGAGCGAAGCGGAGGCGCGTAGTCCGCGGGAGGCGTAGGTCCGGGCGGGTGGCCGCAGGCCACCTGCAAGGACATCGACACGCCGTCCAGTTATTGTGG
>JAJYGP010000093.1 GCA_021785035.1 Pseudomonadota bacterium | reverse complement strand
TCGCGTGAGCCGCGCGCAATGCCCCAAAAGACCGCGGGAAGAATTCGTACCAAGCGCTGGAGCGCGCACGTTCCGGATCCACCGAAACCATGAGCTCGCGCTCAAAGGTCGTCTCATGGCGGCGCTTGGCAAACCGATATACGCGTTCCGCCAAGACATTGTCTAGGGCCAAGGCCCGCTTGGTGCTTGCCGCGCCGTCGCAACGGAATACGCGCTCTGCCTCGCGCAGCGCCAAAGCCTCCGCCTGGGCCCCGGCGTGCTCCGCGCCCTCGGCGGCCTCGGCAATAAGCAGGGCGCCTGATGCCCAGGCGCTTGTGAGATCGGGGTCCTCCGGAGGACGACGGCTCAATTCAAGGCAGAATGAGGCAAATCGATCGATGTGGGCGCGCACGGTATAGCCGTACGTTCCGAGCTCGGACACCACAAACGTGCCTTGAAAGCGATCGTTTCCGAGCGCCACCATCCGCGACTCGATCCCACTTCGCGCCCCGCCCTTACGCACGTAAAGCGTGCACGCCACCACGTCGTGGCCATCCGCAAACACATCGGCCAAGACCACCACTTCGTCACCCCGGATGCGCTTAATTGGGAATCGGCCGCAGTCAATGCTCGGGGCCACCGACTCAATGACGACGCGCTCGCGTCCAGTACGGGGTAAAACCGACTTCTTGGATGGCAACCTGGGCATTGACCTTACGCTCCCCGTTCTCTCGGCGCCTTAAAACAGACCATTGCAAGGGGAGGGAGTACGAGCGTCAGGGCGTGATAGTAGCCATGGGAAGCGACCGGGGTCGCCTCAAGGCCGCCGAGGTTGCCGTGGCCGCTACCTCCGTAAAGGCTGGCATCAGTATTCATGATCTCCTCCCAGTAGCCAGCGCGGGGCACACCCAACTGATAATTTATGCGTGGCACGGGGGTAAAATTACACACCACCAGGACAAGGTCTCCGGAGTGAACGCCGCGACGATAGAAGCTTATAACGCTTTGCTCCCAGTCCGCGGCATCCGCCCATAGAAACCCCGAATCGTCACAGTCATGCGCATGTAGGGCCGGCTCCGTTCGATAAAGGCGGTTCAAATCCTTGACTAATCTCTGTATCCCTTGGTGCACGGGACTCTCGAGAAGGTGCCAATCGAGACTCCGTTCGTGACTCCACTCCCGCCACTGCGCGAGCTCAGCACCCATGAATAGTAGTTTTTTCCCCGGATGAGCAAACATATAGCCAAGCAGTAAGCGCAGATTCGCATACTTCTGCCAATCGTCGCCCGGCATCTTTCCAATCAGGGAACCCTTTCCGTAGACGACCTCATCGTGCGACAAGGGTAAGACAAAATTTTCCTGGAAGGCGTACCAAATGCTGAACGTGAGCTGTCCTTGATGGTACTTCCGATAAACGGGGTTCCGTTCCATATAATCCAAGGTGTCGTGCATCCACCCCATATTCCACTTGTACCCAAACCCAAGACCGCCGAGATAAGTCGGCCGCGAGACCTGGGGCCAGGCCGTCGATTCCTCCGCCATCGTCTGGACATCTGGATAATGCCGGTAAATCGCCTCGTTTAGCTCCCTTAGGAAATGAATAGCCTCGATATTTTCCCGACCGCCGTACTCGTTTGCTATCCATTCCCCAGATGTACGCGCATAATCGCGATAAAGCATCGAGGCCACTCCATCGACCCGAAGCCCGTCGATATGGAACTTATCGAGCCAGAACATCGCGCTCGAAATGAGGATCGACCGAACCTCATTTCGTCCGTAATTGAAAATACTCGAATGCCATTCTGGGTGGTAGCCCATGCGCGGATCGGCATGCTCAAACAAATAAGTCCCGTCAAAATACCCAAGCCCATGAAGATCGGTGGGGAAATGTGAGGGTACCCAATCGAGTATCACTCCGACCCCGCTCTTATGGAGCTGGTCGACCAAATGCATGCAGTCCTGGGGCGTTCCGTAGCGCGCCGTTGGCGCAAAATAAGCGGTGGTTTGGTAACCCCACGAACCGTAGAAAGGATGTTCCGTGAGCGGCATGAACTCGACATGGGTAAATCCCATATCGACCATGTACGGGGGCAGCTGATCGGCAAGCTCCCGATACGCGAGCCAGCGATCCCCCTGTTCCGGCACCCGCCGCCACGAACCGGGGTGGATCTCGTAAATGCTGATCGGAGCCGACAGCGAAACCTTGGCCCCACGGCCTTTCATCCAGCCGGCATCACCCCAAGTCGCCTTAAGGTCCCAGACGATCGACGCAGTACGCGGGGGCTCCTCGGTACAAAACGCAAAGGGATCGGCCTTTTCCGCTTCATAACCATGGTATTGAGAGGAGATATGGTACTTGTAGCGCGCCCCGTGGCCAATCTCGGGAAGGAAACCCGCCCAGATCCCGGAGCCATCAAGCCGCACCTTCAAGGGGTCGGCGCCCTTCGACCAACCGTTGAAATCGCCGATGACGCTTACGGCCGAGGCGTTGGGGGCCCAAACCGCAAAGTGGACACCATCACCGTCCTTGCCGCGCACGCAATGCGCGCCCAGTTTTTCATAAAGTCGGGCATGGCGCCCTTCGCGGAAAAAATGAATATCCTCCGGGCTGAACCATGAGTCCACATCGCCCGCAGGACCCTCTCGGCTCGCCCGCTTCCTGGTCGGCATTCCGTGCCCTCCTCTGTCGTATGACGACAATCGCTCATAAGAACCACGTCGGACATGCAGACCATATTACGAGCCATCGCAGGCCATGACAAGTAACGATATGCCCGCTTAGGCGTCATTCGTAGCACGCCTCGCGCTTCAGTTGGCAAAAAGGCGAGTGAAACGTTCGCGTAAGTCACGACATTCAGAAAAACATTTCGACATTCGTAAGCGTGTGTGGCACTCTAAGCATATACGCGCCAACGTTTCTTTGGTCCCTACAATACGGCTTTTTCTGCAACGATCGGTTCTCTTTAGACAGTATCTGGAAATGGGGCCGTGGTCCAGAGAACCGCCGGACCGCCTGCCTACCGCACAAAAGCAGGGAGACGGCTCCGCTGAATTTATTTATTATGGAGCCAACCGGTCGCAAGATAAATCAGATTCATGGGCCATATGCGGAAACCGCAGCGCGATTTTGCCTCCGTGGATCCACCTAATGTGGGTCCCCTTACGGCGTTGTTCGTGCTATGAATCACGAGCACCGAACTCGCCGCAGGCCCCCGCCAGGAAAGGCGGCGGGTCTCTTTACTCAACGAGCGTGTGCTCATCATAACATTAAGGGCCTCGAATGCTTGGTACCCGCTACCCACTAGAAATTCAACCCGTCATTCCCCAGCGCCTTGCACGGCTTCCGGAGCTCGCGGCTGATCTTCTTTACAGCTGGAATCGACCGATCCGGCACCTTTTTGTGCGATTGGACCCTACCCTTTGGCAGGCGTGTGGTCGGAACCCAAAGCTCGTTCTTCGGCGCGTCGCGCAAGAACGATTGGACGAAGCGGCTCGGGATCCCTTGTTTCTCGAGGAATATCAGAGAGCCCTATCCTTGTGCGACACCTATCACACCGAGCGCCGCCAATCACAACTCATAGGCCTCGATCCCGAGCGTGATCTCGTTGCCTACTTCTGCGCCGAATTTGGCTTCCACGAAAGTCTTCAGATCTACTCGGGTGGACTGGGCATATTGGCCGCGGACCATTGTAAGGCCGCAAGCGATCTAGGCATCCCGTTCGTCGCCGTGGGTCTCCTGTACCGCCAGGGCTACTTCACCCAGACCATAGATGCTCAGGGCAACCAAGTGGTGGGCGCCGTTCCCACCCTTATCGCTGATCTTCCCGTAACCCCGGCACGCACCAGCGACGAACAAGACTGTTATATTTCCGTCCGCCTTCCAGGACGCGATGTCGTCCTCAAAATCTGGCAGGTTCAGGCCGGCCACATCATCTTGTATCTTTTGGACAGCGACCTCCCGACCAATAGCCATGCGGATCGCGCCATTACGTGTCAGCTTTACGGTGGCGATCGCAATACCCGACTCCAACAGGAAATCGTCTTGGGGATCGGTGGCGTCCGCGCTCTCCGAGCCCTTGGTCTAAAGCCGTCGGTATGGCACATCAACGAAGGTCATCCGGCATTCCAAATCCTGGAGCGATGCCGCGAATATACGCGCGCTGGCCTAGACTTTAACGCGGCCTGGGAAATCGTAGCGGCCGCAACCGTGTTTACAACCCACACTCCCGTTGCGGCCGGCCACGACATTTTCGATGAAGAGTTGTTTGGCCGTTACCTTGAGGACTACACCAAGGACGTAAACGTCAGTTTGGCCGAACTGAAGTCCTTGGGATCGAGTCCCATCGGGCAAGGGGGCTTTAATATGACGGCGTTCGCTTTGCGCGGCTCGCGTTTTCATAACGGCGTCAGCCGCATTCATGGCTGCGTCGCCTCGCGCATGGAGACCTATATTTGGCCACAGATCCCGTGGGCCGAAAACCCCATAGGACACGTCACGAACGGCGTCCACGTCGCGACCTTCCTAGCCCACGAATGGGCCAATCTCTTCGATATTCGGTTCGGCAGCGAGTGGCGTAACAAGCTAACCGACAAATCCTACTGGGAGCGTATCGAGAGCATTCCGGACCATAGCTATTGGAGCGTTCACCAATCCCTTAAAAGCACGATGCTGGACACTGTCAAAGAGCGCGTGACTCATCAGTACCGGCGCAACGGGCTAGGCGAGGCTCTCATCCGGCGTCTTACCTATCAACTCGAGCCGAACACAAGAGGTCCGTTGATTGTGGGATTTGCGCGCCGCTTCGCGACTTATAAGCGCGCCGGTCTCTTATTTGAAGACCCGCAGCGTCTAGAACGCCTATTGAACGATCCCAAGCACCCGGTGCTCCTGCTCTTCGCTGGTAAGGCCCATCCCCATGATCATCCCGGCCAAAACCTCATTCGCCTCGTCCACGAGTACGCGCGCCAACCGCAATTCGCAGGCAAGATCGTCTTGATCGAAGGCTACGATTTGTCTTTATCACGACGCCTCGTCACCGGGGTCGACGTATGGCTCAACACCCCTGAGTACCCCTTAGAGGCAAGCGGCACGTCTGGGCAAAAGGCGGCTATAAACGGAATTATCAATCTGAGCGTCCTCGACGGGTGGTGGGGCGAGGGCTATGCCGGCAATAACGGCTGGGCGATCTTTCCGCAAAAGGGGCCTGTGGATAGCGCACAACGGACCCGGGAGGAGGCAACCGAACTACTCGACATTCTCGAAAACCAAGTCATACCGCTTTATTTTGACCAAGGCGAGCACGGCTACTCAAAACAATGGATCGCGATGTCGAAAGCGGCGATGTGCGACGCTCTACCGCGGTTCAATGCGGAACGTATGGTCTTGGATTACACGCGCAACTACTACACCAAGGCCGCGGGACACGCCAACGTTCTCCTAGCGCACGATGCAATTGGCGGCCGCGACCTTGCGGACTGGAAAAAACGAGTTTTGCAAAACTGGCCGGGGGTAAGCTTGGCGCCGGAGGGCGCGCTACCCGAATCACTTATGGTGGGCGAACCGCTCGTGCTCACGGTCCGGGCCCATACCAACGGGCTTGCAGCGACCGACGTGGTGGTTGAGTGCCTGTTCGAGACCCCCGACGAAAACGGGGAATATGTGACTTTGGAGTCAGTCCCGTTCGTGTTCGCGGGCCTAGACGGCCGGGGCGATCTGCTGTTTACGCTCACCCATAGACCCGTTACGCCGGGCCTCCAAAGCTACCGCGTGCGTATGTATCCTCACCACGCCTTGCTCGCCCACCGATTCGAAACGGGGTGCCTCGTTTGGCTGTAAAAGTAGACACGCGATAGCGGCATCCATCACCGAACTGAGCGCTCCTTCGGCCACGATCGCGCTCGACGGAGCGGAATCTGAGAATTCCGAGAACACCCGCTCGCACCAGCGAGCCTGAACAGGCCGCTGCGCTTAATAGGAACTAGCCCACGGTGCGCCCGTACAACGCCGCCACCGCCCTAAGGCGCGCCGGAAGATCGGCAGGCACGTCCTCCCAATGGAATCTGAACCCCCAATTACCCTCGGACGTCCCCGGGGTATTCATACGTGCGTCCCCGCCAAGGCCCAGCGCGTCCTGCCACGGAATGACCGCA
Organism: Pseudomonadota bacterium; assembly: GCA_021785035.1. Taxonomy (GTDB): domain Bacteria; phylum Pseudomonadota; class Gammaproteobacteria; order Acidiferrobacterales; family Acidiferrobacteraceae; genus Acidiferrobacter. The sequence goes on along the minus strand of JAJYGP010000093.1, from coordinate 36,872 downwards.
AGGCGCGCAACCGAGGCGAGCGTCGCTCGCATGAAGGGCCAGGGCACCGCTTCGTCAAAGCGGCCCAAATACTCATGTACACGGGCGCGATCCGGCTGGGTCAGCCCCTCGTACCAACCACGGGTCGTGTCGTTATCGTGGGTGCCGGTGTAGGCAACACTGTTCGGACTATAATTATGCGGAAGGTGAGGGTTACCCGAATCCCCATCAAAAGCGAACTGCAAAACCCTCATGCCGGGCAGGCCGTAGCGGTCCCGTAAGGCGTAGACGGCTTCGGTAATCAGTCCAAGATCCTCGGCAACCAAGGGCAAATCTCCGAACTCCTGCTGCAAGGCTGACAACAGGGCATCTCCTGGGACCGGGATCCACTCACCAACCACCGCGGTCTTCTCGGAAAACGGGATTGCCCAGGCCGACTCGAATCCGCGGAAATGGTCGATTCTAATCCAATCGAAAAGCTCGCGCTGGGTGCGGACCCTATCGCGCCACCACGCGAAGCCGTCCGCTGCCATCCGTTGCCAACGATAGTGGGGGTTCCCCCACCGCTGCCCGTTGGCTGCAAAGTAATCAGGCGGCACGCCCGTCACGATCTCCGGACGCCCCGCGCTGTCTAAAACAAAAAGATCCGTATGCGCCCACACATCGGCGCTATCCTCAGCCACGAATATCGGCATGTCTCCAAAAAATCGCAGCCCCCGAGCGTGAGCATAGGCCCTAAGGGCCAGCCATTGGTCGAAAAAGACATACTGCTCGAAACTGTAATAGTCGTAGTCGCCAGTCTCACGCACATCAAAAAGCGCCGCTGGCTCGCGTAAGCGTAACGCCCTGGGCCATTCCCACCAGGGGGCGTTTCCATACTCAGCCTTCAGACTCTGATAGAGGGCATAATCCGCAAGCCACGCCGCATGCCGGACCTTGAAGTCGTCAAACGCACTCCGGTTGCTCGCCGTGCCCGCGCCTAGAAAGCGGCTATACGCTTGGCGCAGGACCGCTTCACGCCCCCCCTCCTCCTGTACGCCTCGCAGCACCTGGTCTTGGGTAAGCCAGCCTTTACGGGCGATATCGGCTAAGCTGATAAGCGCCTGATCGCCGGCGTGGGCCGAGCGGCTATTGTAAGGAGACCCGCCGCCCGGGGGCCCAAGCGGCAAGACTTGCCACACCGTGGCGCCGGCTTGAACCAACATATCGACGAAACGGCGCGCATCGTCCCCTAAGTCTCCCTGCCAGCCGGACCCCGGCAGGGAGCTTGGGTGGAGCAAAACGCCAAAACGCCGACGATCGAAAACCGGGGCGCCGATGGCGGCCACAGCACTCATAACGCCCCGGACGAACGCATAACTCCACCGCGCGCAGGCTCTCCACTCCCCGCCCGCACAAACGGTTCGCGCACCGAAAGCGGCGTGGGCTCGCCGAGGACGGCATACAGATTCATGATGTGCGTTCGATAAAGCTGCTCAAACTGGGCCACAGCATCACCCGGGTTATAGTCACCGAACCACCAGCACCAGTCGGATCCCTCGCAAATAGCCAAAGCGCGCTCGGCCAAAATCCTTTGCTCCTCAGACAGCCGACCACTGGCCACCACCCGATCGAAGACAAGTTTGGCCTCCACCAAGATATCCCACGCCCGGTTTTTATCGCGCTGGCCAATCCAGGTGGCCAAGGTCCCGTTGACCCAACTCCCCGCAACCAGACGCGGCAACGCTAAGGTCTTATATCCCTCCTCCAGGTATTCAGAAAACGTAGTGAGCCGAATACCCGGGTGGTGCGCCAACCGATCGTAAAGCGTTCGCAAGAAATAATACCCATTCTCCGGGTAGTACTCCCAGGCGTTTTCTCCGTCCATGATGATAGAAACGATCGTCTCGGGACTGTTGTGAGCGGCGAGTGCAATGTTCTCCAGATGCTCTATCAAGTTCCCGATCGCATCATCTGCGTGCCAGTCGGCGTAGGAAAAACCTATGAGATCAGAAAGCCCGTCGTCCCGAAAAAAGCACTTTAGTCGCTGCCCCGGCACCTGATAGGCCCGATGGCGCTCGGCCTCTGTCCACTCCTCCCTTTGCGCCTCCATGGTGTGCCGCAAAACACGTTCTCCGCTGGCCGTCCAGCGGATGCCGGCGGCCTCAAAAAGCGTGAGCGTCTCAGTGCTGAGGGCGCCTTCAGATGGCCAACAGCCGTGGGGACGAAACCCAAAATGGCGGGCAAAAGCCTCTTCTCCTTCGTGAATTTGACGACACGCTCGCTCCGCCCCGCCGGGGTAGCCGCTTGCTGCCGGTAGCGGCACGTCAGGCTGCGCCTCGCGCGCCGCTGAAAAATCCAGCAAGAGCGGAATGATGGGGTGCGAATAAGGGGTGAACGACAGTTCGACCCGCCCCTGCAAGGCCAGTTCCCGGTATCGAGGTACAATCCCCACCAAAAGCTCGCTGATGATCGCCAGGAGGTCGCGGCCGCTGGACTCGTCAAAACCCCGTCCTTGAGCCATGAATCGCTCTACCCGACTATCGGTACGCCGGATGGTTTCGCCAAGCCACGCCAAGTGATACCAGACGGTCAAATCCATCAGATACTGGTCATTCAAATAGCCACCGTAGTTCGAGTCCTGATCCACGAACTCCGCCATATCGGCCAGATTTTTATAAATCGGAAACCGATCTATCATACGAGTCTTATGGGCACGCAGACAGGTGCGCATAAGATCCACACGCGCAGAGCCAGAATCCGGGTACTGCCCCACAAGCGCCCCCAACAACGGGTCTCTCAAAGGCTCGCCGGCCGTCAAGAACCCGTGCATTTGGTCGACATAGTCCGCGAGTTGGTCGAGTAAAACGGGCGAGAAATTGACCACTGCGCGCGCAAGCGGGATCGACTCGATGTGCGCCGCCATATCGACATAATCCTTTATGGCGTGCAGATAGACCCACGGCTGCCAGTAGTGGCCATCACAGACGGTTTGGTACTGCGGCTGATGCATATGCCAGCACAAAACCAGATTCAAACGGTTCCTATCGGGCATGATGAAGTTCCTGGCCCAACATCTCCGGCGTCACCACGACGATGCCGCCCGGAGTCACGTGATACCTCTTTCTGTCTTCCTCCAGATCCCATCCGGCCACGGTCCCCGCCGGTATTTTGCAGCCCTTATCGATAATGGCTCGGCGAATCCGACAATGGCGCCCGATGTCGACCTTTCCCATCACTACGGAATCAATGACATCGGCGTAGGAATGAACGGTCACGGCGGAAAAAAGCAAGGAATGGCGGACAGTGGCGCCAGAAATGACACAACCTCCGGAAACCATCGAATCCAACGCCATACCCCGGCGACCGTCCTCTTCATCAAAAATGAACTTAGCCGGCGGATGTTGCTCTTGAAAGGTCCAAATAGGCCATGACGTGTCGTATAGGTTCAACTCCGGGGTCACGCTGATCAACTCCATATTGGCCTCCCAATAGGCATCGAGAGTCCCGATGTCGCGCCAGTAGGCGGCCTGATTGCCGAGGTTCCCACTACCTGTCTCATTGTTTGCGAAGGCGTACGCCATGACTCGATAACGATCCATAGCGCCGGGAATGATATCGTGGCCGAAGTCGTGCCGCGATTCCCTCCTATCGGCATCTTCGATCAGCCGTTCGTAAAGGAAGCGGGCACTGAAAACGTAAATGCCCATGGAGGCCAGCGCCGTGTCGCCACCAGGGGTCGTGGGTTCCGGGTGCTCGGGTTTCTCACTAAACCGGACCACGCGGGCCTCGCTATCGGTCGCCATCACCCCAAACTCGGTCGCCCGTGCGATCGGGACCTTGACGCAACCTACGGTCAGATCCGCCCCTTTTTTAACATGGAAGGCAATCATAGGGCCGTAGTCCATTTTATAGACGTGATCGCCAGCTAGGATCAGAACATATTCGGGCCCGTGGTTGCGTAGGATATCGAGATTTTGATAGACCGCGTCCGCGGTCCCCGCGTACCAGGACGACTCGATACGCTGCTGCGCCGGCAATAATTCCACAAACTCGCCAAATTCCCCGCGCAGTGACCCCCATCCCTTTTGGATATGATGAATCAAGGAGTGGGCCTTATATTGAGTGAGCACGCCGATGCGGCGTATCCCCGAATTGACGCAATTCGACAACGGAAAATCGATGACCCGAAACTTGCCTCCGAAAGGGACTGCGGGCTTAGCGCGCCACAGGGTCAGATGTTTGAGTCGAGACCCTCGTCCCCCGGCAAGAATCAAAGCGAGCGTACTGCGGGTCAGTTGACTGACAAAACGAGGCGCTTGATCCATGCCGCAAAAACTCCTCAGTGAGAGCGCGAATCCTGCTCGATAGGCCACCCATACAGGAAACCGACCGGCTTTCCCTAATGACTATAGTGGCTCCTAGACTAGGCCCTTATCCTTATCCCGAGACACCATCGCCGAAAATCCTTCAAACTTTGCAGCTGGCTCGGTCATCAACGTCCTAGGCTTCCCCTTTCGGGCTGCGCCACAATCGATACTGGGCAATCAGGGCCTGAGTCGAACTGTCGTGGGAGACTACGGTGTCCGCGTCTTGGATCTCGGCGCTAATGCGTCGCGCCAACACCTTCCCAAGCTCAACACCCCACTGATCGAACGAGTCGATACCCCAAACAACGCCCTGAGTGAACACGCTGTGCTCGTAGAGCGCTATCAGTGCACCGAGACTACAGGGGGTCAGGCGCTCGCCCAAAATGACATTACTGGGGCGGTTGCCATCGCACACCCGAAACGGAATTTGCACGGGCGGCACGCCCTCTTCGGCCAAGGTCGCAGCCGACTGCCCGAAGGCCAGCGCCTCGGCCTGCGCAAACAGGTTGACCATCAACAAATCGTGGTGAACGGGCAGCTTGGCGTCGGAGCGACAGAAGCCGATCAAATCGCAGGGCACGAGCTTCGTGCCCTGATGGAACAACTGATAAAATGAATGCTGGGCGTCGACTCCCGGTTCGCCCCAAATGATGGGCCCTGTCTGATAGGTCACAGGACGACCCGCCAGCGTCACATGCTTGCCGTTGCTCTCCATCTGCAACTGCTCCAAATAGGCTGGTAAACGGGCCAACGCTTTGGAGTAAGGCAAAATAGCTTGGGTCTCCGCCCGAAAAAAATTGTTGTACCACACCGTCAATAGGCCCATGAGCATCGGCATATTCGATTCCGGGGGCGCCTGACAGAAATGCTCATCCATAGCCCGGAACCCGGCCAGCATCTCCGAGAAGTGCTCAGACCCGATGGCGATCATGGTGGAGAGACCAACCGCCGATCCCAAGGAATAGCGGCCCCCGACCCAATCCCAAAATACGAACATGTGGTCCGGGTCGATGCCAAAGCGCGCGACCTCCGCGCCATTGGTGGACACCGCCACAAAATGCGACGCCACCGCGTCGCTTCCCAAGGCTCCGACGCACCACTGACGCGCGGTCCGGGCGTTAACCATGGTTTCCTGAGTCGTGAAAGTCTTCGAACAGATGATGAAAAGCGTCTCCGCCGGATCAAGGCCGTCTGTGGCCGCGCGAAACTCCTCGCCATCCACATTCGCGATGAAGCGCACGCTCAAAAGCGGGTCCGCAAAGGACCTCAGCGCCTGATACGCCATCTCCGGCCCTAGGTAGGAGCCGCCGATGCCGATATTGATCACAGTACGGATGCGCTTACCAGTGAAACCGGTCCAGGTCCCGCTCCGCACGCGGTCCGCAAACGCCGCCATGCGCTCCAAAACCTCATGGACACTCGAGACGACGTCCCGTCCGTCCACCTCTATCTTGTGACCCTTTTTTGCGCGCAGGGCGACATGAAGCGCCGGACGTCCTTCCGTGTCATTGATGCGCTCACCGCGAAACATCGCATCCCGCCGTTTTTCAACACCACGGACCCGGGCAAGGTCGAGCAAAAGCCGCATGGTCTCCGGCGTTATACGGTTCTTCGAATAATCGAAAAATAAGCCTGCCCCCCGGGCGGTGAACCGGGCGGCGCGACCGGGGTCGCTGTCGAATAATCCTCGCAGCGTCAGACCCTTGATTGCCTGGTAGTGTGCCTCTAGGGCGCGCCATTGCGGAAGATCGGTAAGCTTCGAACTTTCGTCACCGCTCAGAGGAGATTGCCCCGCGTGACTTGATGCTTCTGATGAATGATCCAAGGCGGCTTCCTCCTAGCCAATACGCGATTGCGGGCCCATCCGGTGACCCTGCTTCCTCGAACATTTATTAAGCAGACCCCCTAAAAGAGTCTAGGGGAGACCCTAGCGGGGCCGGCTCTTAAACGCAAGCCCCGCCCGCTCCCGAGTCCTCAAAAACCTCTCCGCATCCCGCCAAACTACGCCCTTTGGTACAAGACTGGGCACGGGCAAAGACCAGTTCGCTCCAACTATTTCTCGACGTGCCCGCCGAAGCCATAACGCATGGCGGCTAGTATCCGGTCGGCAAAATCGCCCTGACCTTGGGAATTGAATCGCGCATAAAGGGCCGCGGTGATAACCGGCGCCGGTACCCCTTCTTCCACAGCTGCCTGCACCGTCCACCGCCCTTCGCCCGAATCCGCCACTCGTCCGGCAAAGTCCGCCAAATCTGGCTTCTTCTGGAGGGCCGCGGCCGTGAGATCCAAGAGCCAGGAACTCACCACACTGCCGCGCCGCCAAAGCTCGGCGACCGCCGCGACATCAATCTGGTATTGGAAATGCTCCGGGTGGCGCAAAGGCGCGGTTTCCGCATCCTGTGGTATATCGGCATCGCCGATATTGGCCCGCTTTAGGATATTGAAGCCTTCGGCATAGGCGGCCATGAGGCCATACTCGATTCCGTTGTGAACCATCTTCACGAAATGTCCAGCGCCGTGAGAACCGCAGTGCAGGTATCCAGACACCGCAGTACCGCTATCGGCCGTAGTCCCAGGGGTCAACGAGGCCGCATGAGGCCCCGGTGCTAAGCTACGAAAAAGCGGATCAAGATAGCCAACCGCTTCAAAGGGCCCACCTATCATCAAGCAGTATCCGCGCTCCAATCCCCACACGCCGCCGCTCGTCCCGACATCCAGGTAGTGAAGATTCTTCGCGGCCAAGTCCTGGGCACGGCGTATGTCATCCTGATAATACGAGTTGCCGCCGTCGATGACGATGTCCCCGACTTCGAGAAGCGGCACGAGACTTGCCAAAAGGCTGTCCACAGTGGCCGCCGGCACCATGCACCACACGACTCGCGGCCTCGGTAATTGCGCCACGAGATCGGCAAGCGACTCCGCGCCTAAGGCGCCCTGGGCCCGAAAGGCACGCACGGTGTCTGCGCTGCGCGCATAACCTACGCACTCGTGCCCGGCACGCGTCAGCCGCAGCGCCATATTCGCGCCCATCCGCCCCAGCCCGATCATCCCTATCCGCATGATGTCCTTTTCTGTCCTCCGGTCCAGGAAGAGACTCGCCAGACCCTTGGTCAACGGTCCCTTAGCCGACACACTAACGATTCCTAGCTTTTTTTTCCAGGGCCTTGAGACAGGATATCAACCCACGTGGGCCGGTATCCTGTATGATAAAACCGAACTGGGGGCCGGAACGGCGCTTCGTGTCGCAAGACACACTCTTGGTTCTGGCGATGCCCGTCACGGGGAGTCCTGCGGACGGCCGGCCTTAAGGTTCGGGCGATGGCAAAGATCGAGCCCAGGAGAGACGCGTGGTGGTAAATGAGCCGGGTTCCGATCTGCTGCTGGTGGGCGATATCGGTGGCACCAAAACCGATCTAATGATTCTAGCGCCCGCCGGAGAACACTTTGCGCCCCTCGCACGCGCGCGCCTGCGTAGCGCGGAATACCCGAACCTCTCCCGCCTCTTGCAAGAATTTCTAAGGACCACCGGCCTACGGATCAAACGCGCCTGCCTCGCTGTCGCGGGCCCGGTGGTCGATGGCCGCGCGCAACTCACCAACCTCCCATGGGGCGTAGAGGGCGCCCAACTCTGCCGCGAACTCGATCTGGAGGCGGTGGATATTCTCAACGATCTCGCGGCCATCGCCCACGCCATCCCGGCTCTAGGAAGCCAAGACCTCCTCACCTTGAACGCCGGGAACGAACACGCGAGAGGGACTAAAGCGATCATCGCTCCTGGAACCGGCCTCGGGGAGGCCTTTCTCGTCTGGAATGGGCAAAACTACCAACCCTGCCCCTCGGAAGGCGGGCACGCGGACTTCGCCCCGCCCACCAAAGCCTTGGAAGCGCTCCTGCCTTATATGCGTACACGGGTCGAGCATGTCAGCTACGAGTTGGTGTGTTCCGGTATCGGGATACCCTACCTCTACGAGTTTTTTCGCGACTGCGGCAACGGCGAGGAATCATCCGCCCTAGCCCAGGAGCTCGCCCTGGCCAGCGACCGGACCCCGCTCATCATAGCCCACGCCCTCGACCCCCGATCGCCCTGTTCTCTGTGCCGCGCGACCCTTGAGGCTTTTATTGCGATCCTGGGCGCCGAAGCGGGAAATCTCGCGCTCAAGGTATTTGCCCTAGGGGGAGTTTATATAGGCGGGGGACTCCCCCCGCGACTCATACCGCTCCTGAAAGAAGAGATATTTCTCTCGGCCTTTTGTGACAAGGGCCGCTTTTCCCCGCTTCTAGCAAGTCTTCCGGTCTGGCTGATCACTAATCCTGACGTGGCCCTCATCGGCTGCACCGTCTACGGCCGGGCGCGCATAAAAAAGGACGGCTCTCCCTCGGCCCATCAATCGCCACCAAATCCTTGAGAGCACATCATTGACGATACCCTGTCTATACGTACAAGGCTGAGTCCGATCAAGCCTCCCTCGTCTTTATGACCGGCGTCCTCCTGACCTCAGGAGTGCCTCGTAGAGATCCCGATAGCGGGTCGCGCTCTGAGCCCACCCAAAATCCCGGCTCATGGCATTGCTCATGATCTGATGCCAGGCCTCGGGTCTTCGATACCACGCCAGGGCGCGGGCGATAGCGGCCCACAAGGCCGACGATGTCGCCTCGCGGAACAAAAATCCCGTGGTCTTGCCGATTACGCCCGCCCCTTCATCCGTAATGGTATCAGCAAGACCACCGGTCGCATGGGCGATAGGTGGCGTTCCATACCGCTGACTATACATCTGATTGAGACCGCAGGGCTCAAACCGAGAGGGCATCAAAAAAAAATCCGCGCCGGCTTCGATGGCGTGCGCTGTGGCCTCGTCGAAACCGATCTGGGCCGCGACCGCCTGCGGATAGCGCTGCCCCATATCTTTCACGGCCGCTTCCAGGGCGGGATCGCCACAACCCAAAATAATCAGTTGAGCCGGGACCGCCACGAGCCGCTCGGCAATGTCGACGACAAGATCGAGCCCCTTTTGCCAGGCGAAACGGCTCACCACTCCGAACACCGGCCGATCCGCCTCCTCCGGCAAACCGAACTGCCTTTGTAAGGCCCTCTTATTAAGACACTTGTCGGTCAAGCGATCCCGGCTATAAGGGGCTGCGATCAAGGGATCCGTTTCCGGATTCCAGGTCACGTCGTCGATACCATTGACAATACCCGTCAGACTCGCCTGCCGGTGCTGCAAAAGCCCTTGCAATCCGCAACCATAGGCGTCCCCTTGAATCTCGCGGGCATAGGTGGGGCTTACTGTCGTCAGGGCGTCGGCAAAGTGAAGCCCGCCTTTGAGAAACGAGAGTTGTCCATAAAACTCTACACCTTCCATCGCGTAGGCCTGTGGAGGCAGGTGCAAAACGGACACATACTCCGGCGCGAAAACGCCTTGGAAGGCGAGATTATGTATGGTCTGAATCGAAAGCGCCGGAGCCGTCCGTTCGAGCCGCAAAAAAGCCGGGGCAAGCCCCACCTGCCAATCATGACCATGAAGGATGTCCGGACGCCAGGGCAAAGGGCTGTCGTCGCTCGCCAATATCGCGCACACCCGAGAAAAAAACCCAAACCGCTCGGGGTTGTCAAACCAGTCCCGGCCCCCGGCGTCTTGATAGGGTCCGCCCTCGCGATCAAAAAACCAGGGGGCGTCGACAAGGTACACCTTAACACCGGACGGTAGCTCCGCTTCCCGGATGTCGGCCCCCAGGAGAACGGCCAGAATCGGTGCCTGACTGACCTCCTTACGCACGGACCGATAGGCCGGCAGACACACACGCACATCAACGCCGAGCGCGGCCAAGGCCGCCGGCAAGGCCGCGGTCACATCGGCAAGCCCGCCGGTCTTCACCCAGGGGGTGCATTCGGAAGCGGCATAGAGTATGCGTAAGGGGCGATCGATAGTCACAAAAGGAATACCGGGTCTTGGGCGTATCACGCCAAAAAGTCCCGGACAGAATAGCCCCGCGAGAAAGCTATAGGGGGCGTCCGACCAACCGCCGCATACGCCTTTCGCGGGAGGACCCGAAAAGCAAAGGGGCGACCGACAAGATGGAAGACAGAGAATCGCCAGTCATCCCGCTTAGCACCGCGAATCATCACCACACCTCATCCGGGAGGGGGGACCTAAGCGGTTTCCCTGGGGGGTCAAAGCCCAAACGCCCCATCAGTTTTCATCTCTCTCCCAGTCGCCGTCCCTGAGCGGGCGCATCCCTGCGCCCAAGACCGAGTCTGTAGAAAGAAACACGTCTCAATCGCGACGCCCTTGAACAGCCCCCAGGATCTCGAGCAGGGCCATAAAGATATTAAGCACATCCAGATACAGGCTCACGGCAATGATGACAGGACGGGTCTCGCCTCCGTTCACCATGCGACTGGTATCGAAAAGAACTAGCCCAGAAAACACCAAGAGGGCCATACCCGCTATGACGAGTTGGAGACCGGCCAAATGAAAAAACATATTGGCAATCGAGGCCAGGACCACGATGATAAGCCCAGTCATCAGAAAGCCGCCCAAGTAGCTAAAGTTTCGCCGCGACACGAGCGCGTAGAGCGACAAACTCCCGAAAATTGCCGCCGTCCCGACCAAGGACTCAGCCACAATGGCCGGCCCGTTGGCCAACTTCAAATACATAGCGATAACCGGGCCGAGCGAAAGACCCATAAGTCCGGTAAACAAAAACACGAGCGGGATCGCCATGGGACTATTCTTGCCCCCGGTCCACTGGACCGCAAAAAGGCTCGCGAAGGCGGCGATCATGATCACAAACGGGTGCTGGTAAACAAACAACGCCCGCATGCCGATATAGGCCGTCAGGGCACTAAATAACAAGGTCGCAGCGAGGAGAGCATATGTCCGGTGGATGACCGTCGTGACCGGATAGGCGCTCTGAAAGCCCGCTTGCGGCGAATCGGGGAAAAGGTTAGAACGAGCCACGAGAAACCTCCTTACCGTTAACACGGCACACATGAGTCATAGAGACATTACACCTTAACTTACCGCACGGTACCACAACCCGGTCGTTCATACGAACCGCTCGATAGCGTGAAGGACGACCGCAAGCAGGATACCGATAAATCCGATCCAGAAAAACACCCATACCAAGGCAAATAACACATGCAATACAAAAAGCACAAACCACACAATTAAGAGCGTAAGGCCTATGCCCAACGCGACCCGCTTTACGTCCTTCATCATAGATCCCCCGACGCCGATTGCGAGTCAATATGGGGGTCCGTGGGCGAATGATCAAGGCTGCTTCGAACATTTGTCCCCGCAGCGCCTTCCCCATCGAGCACAAAAGCCGCCATCCGACAGAGGAAGTTCAGGTGGACGGGTAGGTAATCGATTGGGTGTGGCCTTACGGCATCATGCGAACTTACTTAAGAAAGGAACAGAAAAGCAGAAACCGCTGGCAGAGACCAAGCTATGCCAGATGAAGTCGCACTTAGCCGCGATGACGGAGATACTCTTGCGCCTCGGTCGCTGACCCAGAAAGCGTCACGAGCAGCCGGTGAAAGTTTGAGCGGCCGAAGCCTTTATAACCGCCTCCGATCCCGACGTCCTTGATTCCAAAACGGGAAACGCGGGGTGTGGGCGCGAGACAAGGTAAGCGCGCCTAGCCAAAACCTGGGGTACAGCCGACCGCAATCTCAGGACCGATCCGCGATCTCCACACAGAAGGTGGCGTGCCGCCTAGCAAGAATACAACTCACCTCGACTTTCGAAGCGGCTGCGGTTTAGCATCCGCGTCTTTGTTCCTCCTATAAAACCATCGTTTAAGCGACCCTAGAGAGAGTAGGCCGGTGGCAAAAGATAGGCAGGCGCCGTAAACCAGCGACCCCCAAAACAGCCAGGCCCCGCAACGAGAACCGCCGACCATCCCACTGCGAACGGCGGCCATCAGCGAGTGCGCCGGAGTCGTTTGCGACTGTCTGTCGCTTGCGCGCCCCGGGGTTATGATAGCGAACCATCCACTTCATCATTTCCGAAGCCTCGGCGTCTGTGCTATGTTCATACACACTGGTTGTTTTGGCGCCTACGAGAATCCTCATGGCCAGACGTTGCCGACCCTGTACGCTGACACTCGCGGAGCGGCTACTTCGCGACCTCGCCTATACCCTGGACTTCGACGAATTCTTCCAGAAGGCCGCGGCAGGCGCCGCCGAGGCCACCCGGGCGGACGCCGCGGGACTGGTGTTGCGCGACGGCGACCAGCTTCGTTATCGGTCATTTTTCGGCCTCACCCCCACCCAACTCGCCGCCCTTGACAAATTTAGCCTGCCTTGGGGCTCAGGCGCCGTGGGACAAAGCGTTGAAAACAATGCCACCCTCTATACGGCGTCTTATCCGGACAGTCCTTACGCGATCCGAGAATTCATCGATCTTGGTATTCAATCGTCCCTTGTAGTCCCGATCATCGTAGCAGGCCACACCCAAGGGGCACTTGTTGTCGGCTGGTTCGCCCGACCCAAACGGGCACCCAGCTCCCGGGTTCTGCAGCTCATAGAGACCCTAGCCGCCTTTATCGGCAACGCCTACCACCGATCGACCCTGGAAGCGACCTTAGCCCGTAACGCCCACCACGACCTTTTGACTGGACTGCCCAATAGGGTGATGTTGGAGGATCGGCTGGCGGAGGCCCGGAAACGGGCCCTGCGCCGCAACCGCCTGCTGGCCGTGACGCTTCTCGATATCGATGGATTCAAAAACATCAATGACGAGATGGGGCACGGAACCGGGGACTATATCCTCGCTCGAGTGGCCGAGCGCCTAGCGGCCTCAATGCGCGCGACCGATATCGTGAGCCGCTACGGGGGCGACGAATTTGTCATCCTTTTCGAAGATATCACCCACCTCGGACAGCTGGAGAACATCTTAGACAGAGTACTCACCCTGATCCGCCAGCCGGTCCCTTTCAAAGGCCGGGAGGTGGCGGTCACGATCAGCGTGGGGGTGACCATTTACCCCTTCGACGATCAGCCGGCAGACCGGCTTTTGCAGCACGCGGATCAGGCCATGTATGAAGCCAAACGGGCTGGCGGCGACCAATATCGCTGCTTTGATCGCACCAACACCCTGCGCATCGCTGCACGTTCCCGCCTGCGCCTCGACATAGAAAAGGCCATCCACGACAACCTCTGGACCATGACCTACCAGCCTATCGTCAACTGGGAGGGCCAAACGGTAGCGCTCGAGGGTCGCATGCGCTGGTCGCGAAGCGACAGCGTCACGATTCGTGAAGAGGATGTGAGTGACCTTTTGGGCAAAGACATCCGGGCCCAGTTTTTTGAGCGTGCGCTCGCCATCAGCAAACGCGATTTCCGGAAACAGTTGCGGCCTTCGGTACCCCTACATCTGAACTTGCACGCCGCTGATCTCGATAACGAACGACTTTTAACGCTGCTAGACACGTGGTGCCAAAGCACCGGGATTACGCCCGAGCGCCTGATCCTGGAAATTCCCGACACCGCGGTCATAGAACACCTTACTGCGAGCCGCACCCTGGCTCAGGCACTTCAAGACCGCGGGATCGGCCTCCTTGTAGATGACTTCCGCGATAATCGCGAGACCTGTCTCGGCCATTTGGTTGACATACCCGTTTCGGGCGTCAAATGTGTCGTCCCCACGAACTACCGCAGCACCCGCTTGATCCATGCCTTGACCGCCGGAGTGCGGGCGCTAGGACTCGTTCTCTACGGGCAAGCCATCGATGACGGCGTCCAAAGTCAGGTAGCGAAAAGTATCGGGTGCACCTACGGCCAAGGCGCGTTTTTTGGACCCGAACTTCAACCGAGCGCCGCCCAACACTGGCTGAAGACGGCTACGCATCACGCAAAACGCTCCTCATAATCTCAGTCCGGTGGCGAACCGGAAGCGAGTAATGCCCCTCGCCCGCCAACACACGGATATGGCTGCGCGTAAGACGACATGCCAACTCACGCGCCATGTCCACCGGCACTAATCGATCAGCCTGCCCATGCCAAATCGTGAGGGAGGCACTGACACCGGCCAAGCTAAACCCCCAGGGACGCAAATAAAGAACGAGGTCCCGAGCGGCGCCGACCACCCCCCGGCGAAGCCCCTCGCGCTGGGACCGTCGCAAAAGCCCCCGGATTTCGGGATCGGCGAGCACCATGAGATCGGAGCCCGCGACACATTGCGCATTAAAGGCCCATCGCGAACGTAGCCGCAGCGCCTGGGTACCTAAACCAGCCCAGAACGGGATCAAGGCGGGGCAATATTGGGCCATGCGCCAGGCGCGCCTCAAAAACGGCACCAATCGATCATGCACCGCGGCCAAGGCCTCGGGTGGCCCCAGAGCCCCCACCAAAGCGGTGCGGGCGACCCGTTCCGGAGCGAGAGCAAGAAGCGCCAAGGCGTAGGGACCCCCGCCGGAGATGCCAAGAACTCCGGCTTGGGCGACACCCAAACGATCAAGGAGCACAACCGCGTCCCCCGCGAAATCGGCAAGCGTGCGCCCCGGACACGGATCCGAGCACCCGTAACCGGGACGGTCGGGAGCAATCACCCGAACCCCTAAGGCGTCCGCAGCCGGCTGCCATAATTGCGCCTCAAGGCGCGAGCTCGGGAAGCCATGACAATAAAGAACCGGGTAACCGTTAGGTGGCCCGTACTCGGCGTACGCCAGCGTGCGCCGATCAGGCAACACGATATGGCTCTCACGCGCGTTCTTCACGGCCACCATCTCTCCTTGCCCTCCCGTTTACGCTCCCATAAATCGTGGTTTGGCGCTATGCTACTGCGCAAATCCCCATCAATGAGAATCTCATGACCCCTCCTCCCCTATCGTGCCGGGCGGCCTGATCGTGCGTCGACCGTCCTTTCTCACCCTCATTGCGCTCACCGGCGCCTTTGCGCTCCTCAGCTCTACCATGGCGAAGACACCGGCACTGCCGCTCTTTGCGCGCGCGCTCGGGGCACCCCCAAGCCTCATTGGCTGGGCGGTGATGGTATCAACCATCCCCGGTATCCTCATCAGCCTGCCGGCCGGCCTTTTGAGGGATCGCATCGGCACGAAACCGCTTCTGCTCGGGGCGCTCTTTGTGTTCGCGTCTGCCCCATTTTTATACCTTCTGGTGCGCACGATAGGCCAACTCGCCTTGATTCGCTTCTACCACGGGTTTGCGACCGCCATTTTTGGGACCGTCGTGGGTGCCGAAATCGTTGCCCGCTATCCCACCGACCGCGGGCACGCCCTCGGTGTATATAGCGCCATTAGCACTGTAGGTCGATCCCTGGCGCCATTCCTCGGCGGCGCACTCATCTCCCTTGGCGGCTTCCCGGCTGTTTATATCGGCTGCGCGATAGCGGGCGTCCTCGCCCTGACTCTCGGGACCCAAACCAGCACCGAACTTGTATCCCCCCAGGCGAGCCGGAAGAAGCCCTTCACGCATCACCTCACGGCCGTACTGGGCGATCACCTCGTGCTGACCACAAGCGTAGTCGAGGCCGTACAGTATTTGGTGTTTGGGTCCGTTGAGGCGTTTCTGGCGGTCTATACCGCCCATCACGGTTGGCCGGCCTGGCGTATCGGCCTTCTACTCGGGGTCCAACTCGTGGTCGTGGTCCTTTTCAAGCCGCGGATCGGGCGCTTGTCGGACCGCTACGGACGCCGCCCCGCGATCCTAAGCGGACTAGCCCTGGGGGCTTTAGCAGTAGCGGCGCTACCATTTACCAGCCAATTCATCCCGCTTTTCATCATCAACGCGATTTTCGGGACCGGTTTTGCCGCAACCACCGCCGCGACCGGCGCCCTCGTGGGCGACCGAGCCCACAGTGGGGGATTTGGCGCCAGCATCGGCGTGCTGCGGTCCATCATGGACGTGGGCCAAGCCATCGGTCCGGTGCTCACCGGCCTCCTCATTCAGACGGGGGGCTACCGGCTGGCCTTCGTGACGCTTGCCGCCTTATTGAGCGCTGTCGGCGCACTGTTTGCCCTAAAGACCCACAAAGCACACCCTCTTTAGGTCGACGCCGACGAGACTAAGGCCAATCACGGCGACAGAAGCTTCCATAGACAGCGGCCACCACTCGCCCTATCTAAGGTCTCGAGGTAGGCCTCATGGGCAGCCAGCTCCTCAGCGTCAGGCGGTACCACCAAGGCCTCCCCGCCCTCGAAGGCAAAGCCATCCAAAAGAACCGGCTTCTCGGGAATCGCGCTATCGCCGAACAGCGCGGTCTGGCCGCCGGTCATGGCCAAATAAACGTCCACCAAAATCTCCGCGTCGAGCAAGGCTCCGTGCTGGGTCCTATGGCTATTGTCTATGCTATAACGCTTACATAAGGCGTCGAGACTGTTCTTTTGTCCCGGATGGAGGCTCCGAGCAAGCCTCAAAGTATCAAGAACCGTACAGCAGTCCTCAACGCGCGCAATCCGCAGCGCCTGCCCGCCGACCACCACAGCCCTGATCTCAGCGTTTAAAAACCCGACATCGAACGGAGCGTTGTGGATTAGAAGTTCGGCTCCGTCCAAGAAATCAACGAGCTCCGCGGCGATCTCGGCAAACCGCGGCTTATCTTCGAGCATGGCCCTCGTGATGCCATGAACCTCCACCGCAGCCGCGTCGATGTCGCGCTCCGGATTCAAATATTGATGGTACGTCCTCCCGGTCAAACGGCGATTAACGATCTCCACGGCACCGATTTCTATGATTCTGTGTCCATCGGCCGGTTCCAAGCCCGTCGTTTCCGTATCGAGCACAATTTGCCGTCCCATATCACTCCTCACCGTTCGCGCTTATTCTGTAACAATTGGTCAATCGCTTCGTTAGCTAACTGATCGGCCCGCTCGTTTCCGGGGTCCCCGGAATGCCCTTTCACCCAACGCCAGTTGATCTTATGGATCGCCGCCGCCTCGTCCAATTGCTGCCACAGGTCGACATTGGCGACCGGCTTTCGTCCGGCGGTGAGCCAGCCGCGCCGCTTCCACTGCGTAAGCCACTCGGTAATACCACGCCGCAGGTATTGGGAATCCGTAACAAGATCGACATCACACGGTCGCTTGAGGGCGCGCAGCGCGGCAATGGCCGCCCACAACTCCATGCGGTTATTAGTAGTAAGTCGTTCAGCACCGTTCAAGGCCCGTTCGTGCTCACCGGTCTTCAAGATCGCGCCCCAACCACCCGGGCCGGGATTTCCGCGGCAAGCGCCGTCGGTATAAATCACGACTCTAGCCATAACGAGCCCCCGCAGTTTGCGAAAGCGCTCGCACTCGGGAACGACGTAGGGCCGGGGTGATGGGAGTGAGGCCCGGAGTCCGTTTCTTCGCCACCACGACGTAGACAGCCGCGGTCAGGGGCCACCACCGGTCACCGATGTGCTCGAGAAAAAACAGGTGATCCATGAGGCGTTGGCGCTTAAGCGGCGGACGATAGTACAACATGCTACCGTGGGTCAGCTCAAAATCAAGCAAGGAGAGCCAGTCCTTGAGACGCCGCACGCCGATCCAGTCGGCGCACCACGGTAAATGGGCGCGCGAGCCCGGGATCAGACGACGCAGCCCCCAGAGACTCAAGGGGTTGAATCCGACCACGACCACGTAGCCCTCGGGCACCAATACCCGGTGCGCCTCGCGCAACAGTTGATGCGGATCCCGGGACATATCGAGGGTGTGTGGCAACAACACGACCTGGACCGACTTTCCGTCAAGTGGAAGAGCCTCGGGCATCGCTTGCAGGCATTGCCCTCCCGACGAGACCCCCTGAGGATCGATCAGCACGTGAACCGCAGTCGGACTGGACTCCAGCAGGTCGCGACGACCAAACCAGCCCAGCTGGACGGCGAAGGTTCCGGGCAATGCGGGCAAGACCTCACGTAGCCTGTGGGCCTCGAGGGCCTGTAGAGATTCACCTAACGGTCCTCCAAGCCATTCGGCTAAGCGCTCGGCCTGCGCGACCAATCTTTCATCCATTGACTCGCCCATCCCGTACCCCCACACTTGCGCTCATGGACAATGTCATAGCAGTCCAGGCCTTCCGCGATAACTATATCTGGCTCATTCCCGGACAGAAACCCGGTTGTGTCGCCATCGTTGATCCGGGAGACGCCGATCCGGTGCTAGTTGCGCTCGCCCAACACCGTCTGTCGCCGACCGCCATTTTGTGTACCCATCACCACCGCGATCATACAGGAGGTGTCGAGACCCTGGCGCGCCGATTCGCAATCCCAGTATATGGACCGGCCGCAGAATCGATACCGGGGGTCACGCACCCGGTAGAGGACGGGGATACCATCGACATCGGCGCCCGTGAGTCCTACACGGTGCTCGCGGTTCCCGGGCACACCCGCGGCCATGTCGCCTACGTCGGCGATGGCCGAGTGTTCTGCGGCGACACCCTCTTCGTGGCCGGCTGCGGTCGCCTCTTTGAGGGAACAGCCCAACAACTCCATACCTCACTTATGAGACTTGCCGCCCTTCCCCCCACCACCCGCGTCTACTGCGGTCACGAATATACGCTCGCGAATCTGGCCTTTGCGCGCCACGTCGAACCGAACAACGAGGACATACTCGCCTTTATACGGCGCTCAAAACGTCTGCTCGCAGCCGGGCAGCCGACGATACCCAGTACCATTGCCGATGAACGGCGGATCAACCCCTTTTTACGAAGTTCCGTCCCTGCAGTTTGCGCCGCCGCCCAAAAGTTGGATACGGACGCAACCGTATTCGCTACACTACGGCGCTGGAAGGATGATTTCAAAGGATAAGCATCGTTGACGCAGAGCCTGGCAGAACCTATAGTTCTGGCGTATAACCATGAAGTTCCTACATGACAACGGTATCGCTTAAAATTCTGCGGCTCACAAGCCTCGCCACCTTACTTACAGGCTTGGTCGGTTGCGCCACCGTGCCCACGGGCCCGGCTGGCTCTTGGGCGACCCCATTCACGGGACACTCAGCCAACGTCCAGGGGACAGCCCGGGCCGCTGCACTTGCGGCACCTGAGACAGTCAAGGTCGGGAAATGCCCGGTCGCGATCGTTTCCGGCGTTAAACGCCCCGCTCCCGTCTACGTAAACGACACGAAATATACCAACCTCTGGGACCGCATTCGTGCTGGCTTTCGCCTCCCGCACATGGAAGGGCCGCGCGTGGCGCGCTATGAGGAGTGGTTTGCCAATAACCCCCAGTATGTCGACCGCATGTTGCAACGTGCAAACCTTTACCTCTATCAGATCGTCGAGGACGTCCAGAAGCGCAACATGCCAACGGAGATCGCCCTGCTTCCCGCGATCGAAAGCGCTTACTCGCCCGTTGCCTATTCCCGTTCCGCGGCCATCGGCTTATGGCAATTTGAGCCCGCGACGGGACGCTTGTGGGGTCTCAAATCGAACTGGTGGTACAACGGCGAACGCGACATCATAGCCTCGACCAACGCAGCCTTAGATTTTCTCCAATCCCTTCATAAGCAGTTTCACAGCTGGAACCTCGCTCTCGCCGCCTACAACGCAGGCCAGGGGACAGTCGAAGAGGCGATTGCCCACAATGAGGCCCTCGGGCTTGGCACCCATTACCGCGACCTGCGGCTTCCGGCCCAAACCGAACACTATGTGCCTAAGCTCATGGCCTTTGTCAATATCGTCCGGGATCCCTCCAAATTCGGCTTAACGCTGCGAGCCATTCCCAATAGTCCGTACTTCGTCCGCGTCAATACCGGCTCTCAGATCGACCTCAGCGTCATCGCCCGTCTTGCCAACATGTCCTTAAAGCAGCTCTACGCCATCAATCCCGGCTTTACGCAGTGGGCAACTGCCCCCAATGGGCCACACACCATCCTAGTACCCGTCGCGACCAAGGCCGCTTTGCTTGAGGGCCTAAGTCAACTGCCGCCCCAAGACCGCATGCAGTGGGCCCGTCATGTGGTCGAACCGGGTGACACTTTATACCGCATCTCGGAAGAGTACGGCGTGAGCATCGCCTCCATCCGATCCACCAACCGCATATACGGAAATCTGCTCCGAGTTGGTCAAAGCCTACTGATCCCCATGGCCGGTCGACGCTTGGTCGTGAAACGCGGCGCCCAGGCTCATCCCCAGGTAGCGCTTGCCCGAAACCAGCGCCGCATCAAGATCATCCACCGCGTGCGTCCAGGCGATACGCTGTGGAGTATCGCGGCTCGTTACCGCGTCTACGTGAGCCAGCTTAGGCGTTGGAACGTCTTGAACAACCATGGCGTTTTGAGGCTCGGACAGCGCATACTTATCTGGGCCTCCCCCGCTATGCTGCCCGCCGCCATGGCTAAGGCGCGCATTTCCGAATAGAGTTTCACTGCGCATGGACACCAAGGCCTCGACTATCACAGGATAGTCGAGTTTTGTCATTTTTAATGGGAGACACGATCACCATGGGATTTCTGACGGGTAAGCGAGCTCTTGTCTTTGGGGCCTTGAACGAACGCTCCATTGCCTGGGGGATCGCCCAGGCAATGCATGCGCAAGGTGCGGAAATCGCTTATACCTACCAAAACGAAAAACTGCTCAGTCGGGTGCAGGGTCTTGCACAAATGACTGATAGCCATATCGTTCTGCCGTGCGACGTGAGCCACGATAGCGAGATCACCTCGCTCTTCGAGGCCTTAAATAAGGAATGGCCGGACGGCTTTGATGCACTTATCCACTCGATTGCCTATGCCCCACGAGAGCAGCTCGAAGGCGACTACATCGATGCCGTCACTCGAGCCGGCTTCCTTGAAGCGCACGACATCAGCTCCTATAGCTTCGCGGCCCTCGCAAAAGCGGCGCGCCCGGCGATCGCGCCGCGCAAGGGATCTCTTCTAACCCTCTCCTATCTGGGCGCTGTCAGGGTAGTGCCCCACTACAACGTCATGGGCCTTGCCAAGGCCAGTCTCGAGGCCAATGTGCGCTACCTCGCCCAAAGCCTGGGCCCCCTAGGTGTTCGGGTAAACGGAATATCCGCAGGTCCTATCAAAACCTTGGCAGCGGCGGGCATTAGTGATTTTCGAAAGATGCTCGACTACTACGAACGCAACGCACCGCTACGCCGGGGCATCACCATAGAAGAGGTCGGTAACGCCGCCGCCTTCCTATCATCCGATCTCGCATCCGGCATTACCGGAGAAATTCTGTACGTCGATTCCGGATATCATATGGTGGCGATGGGCGAGGGCTAGAACTAGCTATTACGTCCACGGGGACGGACGCTTTCCAGGGCCGTTCCCGTACAACTCTCCCAAATGATCAGGCGATGGAAGCTCGCCGCCCACGAAAAGGGCCAAACCCAAGCCGGGCGCGGCCCCCAATCTGACTCTCAGCTCTTATAGGGCGCCCGCATGGATATGAACGTGGGCCTTCTCTCGTAAAGTCTTTATGTATGCAAGGTAAGCCTCCACCCCGACATCGTTCGTAAACGATTGCTCGAGCTTCGCGAAGCGAGCACTAGTCGGGTTCACCTGCCCCATAACCACCTTGCGCACGACAAATACCGCCAAGCGTCCGTGGCCCAGCTTTGCAACGCCCGGCCGTGGAAAGCGACCGGGTGGCCGGGTCTCATAGACGGCCTTTACCAAGGGGCCAGGAAGGCCATGGGCACCCGATTTAAACGCTGCCGGGACGGTCACGACCAAACCCATCTGATGCGCCACCACTGTGAGCGCAGCCCCCTTCTGCAACTCTCGAAACAGAAGGCTTTCCTTGCGCTTTACGAGCGTCAAAGCACGTTCGCGCTGTATGCGTTTCATAATCGCCGGGCGAGCCGTGGCCAAAGGTTCGGTACGCGCGGCCTTTCGAGCCACCACATGGGCCACCAGAATAGCGTCCTCGCCCAACGCAATGGCATGCGTATTGCGGCGCCCCGCCAACACCTTAGGCACAAAGACCGCCTTCACGACCTGCGGCAAAGCCGCGATCCCGTGCCCGCCCGTACGCCCGAACCACCCGCTTTCCTGAAGGACCAGACCCAGCTTGTGGGCCGCCGGCCCGAGACTATGCGGATGCTCGAAAGCCGCATTCCGCAGCCGCTCAGATAAATGATAGAGCCGCTTGCGTGCTCGCGACCGCATAACCATGCGCACCAATTGGCCGCGAACGGCTGCAAAGGGATCGACGGTCGCCGGCTTTACCCCCATAACCTCGAGGAGATGCACGCCGGACTGGCCCACAACGGGAGTGCTCACATGGTCGAGAGGAAGAGCAAAAGCCGCCTTTCCCACCGACTTTGACAGCTCAGACTGGGTGACATAGCCCAAACTGCCGCCCGCAGCCGCCGAACTTGGATCCTCGGAATAGCGTTTGGCAAGCACTGAAAAGTGGGCTCCATGCTGTATCTGGCTACGGATGGCCAGAAGCTTGGCCTTAGCCTGGGCGATTTGCGCAGCCGTCGGGTGGCTCGGCAAGGCAATCATGATGTGGCGCACGAGACGCTGGGCTGGCTGGGTAAACTCTTGGATGTGGTTTTGATAGGCCTTTTGCAGCGCACTCATTCCGATCTTCGCGTGCATCTGGCGCATAATCGCCTGCGGAGACAACAACACATAGGCAATCCGTATCTTTTGCGGCAGCCTAAAATCCTGGGAATGGCTCGCGTAGTACTGCTGGACTTCCGGGGCCGTCACGCGAATCGCCCTTTGGAAGGGGCGGGGAGAAAGCACGACATAGGCGATCGATCGTTTCTGTCCGAGCAAGGCCGCGGCCCGCTGCAATTCCGGAGTGGGCACAAAGGCGCTCGCCAACAGCCCGACCTTGACCTGATTGAGAAGGGTCAGATCTCGCACCTGGCGCTCGAAACGCGGCACCGTAAATCCTTCACCCGCCAACACTGCCCGATAACGGGCCAAGCTAAAATGTCCATTGACGCGAAAGGCCGGGATCTGTCGGATCTCTTCGGCAAGTGTGATTCGGTTCGTCGTGTACCCAGACTGACGCGCGCTCCGTAGCAATAGGGCCTTATTGATAAGCCCCTCGAGGACCGCCTTCTTAAACCTCTGGCTGCTCAAGATCGCCGGATTCAAAGACTTCCCGAAGGCCCTTTCGAATGCCACGCGTTGGCGCGCCAAGCCGGCCCGAAAGGCGGGCTCGGTGATGCGCAGCCCGTGGCCGCGCGCGACATACACAGTCGCGCCGCCCCCGAAATAGGAACTGACTCCCCATAACACGAAAGGAACTACGAGAACTACGAGTAGGGCCATGCCCATCAGGCCCTGGGTCTTTTCACGCAACGCGTTTAACATATCGAACCGACAGGCCTCCGTTTAGCACCTGTCCTCACAAAATGGCGGAGTGGACGGGACTCGAACCCGCGACCCCCGGCGTGACAGGCCGGTATTCTAACCAACTGAACTACCACTCCAAAACCGGTATTTGGTGGGTGCTGAGGGGTTCGAACCCCCGACATTCGCCTTGTAAGGGCGACGCTCTACCAACTGAGCTAAGCACCCGACTTCGGCTATTTTCCCCACCGAAGGGCCGCTAATTTACGGCATCCTTGAGGCCTTTGCCAGCCTTGAAGCGCGGGTTCCGCGAAGCCGCGATATCGATGGTCTCCCCAGTACGCGGGTTTCGACCACTACGGGCGGCTCGCTCGCCAACGGAAAAGGTACCGAAACCCACCAAGTTGATGGTCTCACCCGCCCGAAGGGCCCGGGTGATGCTGTCGAACACGGCATCAACCGCTCGCGCTGCCGAAGCCTTATTCAGATCAGCGTGCTCCGCCACCTTCTCAATCAGTTCAGATTTATTCACCTAGTGCTCCCCTTCCAAGTGGTTCCAAAAAGCCAGTCTTCGTCCTGCGAGCCTCGCGGTAGACAGCTCTTATACAAGTGCCCCCCTACTGCTGTCAAGGTAAGGACCTTAGTGGGTCGTAATGAGCTTGGGCTCAGAAGGCTCCGCTTCACGGGGTTTCCCCCCTTCGGCGGCCTCAGGTGAAGGCTTCGGTACGTGTTCCAAAGCCACCTCGAGAACCTGATCAATCCATCGCAACGGTTTGATATCCAAAGACTCTCGAATATTCTTCGGTATCTCCACCAAATCCTTCTCGTTTTCTTCGGGAATGATGACGGTCTTGATGCCCCCACGATGAGCCGCCAGCAACTTTTCTTTCAAGCCCCCGATCGGCAACACCTCGCCACGCAAGGTAATTTCACCCGTCATCGCGACGTCGGCTCGCACCGGAATCGAGGTTAATACCGACACCATGGCCGTACACATACCGATACCCGCGCTTGGCCCATCCTTGGGTGTCGCGCCCTCCGGCACATGGAGATGGAAATCATGCTTCTGATAAAAGTCCTCGGGAATACCGAGCGACGCGGCCCGGGAACGGACCACGCTCATGGCCGCCTGGATCGACTCCTGCATGACATCGCCGAGCTTCCCGGTGATGGTCAATTTGCCCTTTCCCGGCAAAAGTGCGCTCTCGATGGTCAGCAGCTCGCCACCCACCTCGGTCCAGGCAAGCCCGGTGACCTGGCCGACCTGATTCTTCTGCTCGGCCATCCCATAGCGGAAGTGCCGCACCCCTAAATATTTATCGAGATTCTTGGCGCTCACCGCCAAATGGTCGCGCTTTTTGTTCAAAAGCAACTCACGGGCGACCTTACGCGATATCTTCGCGACCTCTCGCTCTAGATTGCGCACGCCCGCTTCCCGGGTGTAATAACGCACAATATCGCGAATGGCCGACTCGGAAAGCTGCAACTCGTCTTCTCTTAAGCCGTTATTTTGTTTCTGCTTTGCCACAAGATAACGCATCGCGATATTAATCTTCTCGTCTTCGGTATAACCCGAAAGGCGGATCACCTCCATTCGGTCGAGAAGCGGTCCGGGGATATTGAGGCTATTGGAGGTCGCGATGAACATCACGTCCGAAAGATCGTAATCGACCTCCAGGTAGTGGTCATTGAAGGCGTGGTTCTGTTCTGGATCCAACACCTCAAGAAGCGCCGATGAGGGGTCACCGCGGAAGTCCATCGCCATCTTATCGACTTCGTCTAACATAAATAGCGGGTTGCGGGTCTTCGCCTTGGCCATATTCTGAATGATTTTGCCGGGCAAAGAACCTATGTAAGTGCGCCTATGACCACGAATTTCCGCTTCGTCGCGCACCCCTCCGAGAGACATCCGAATAAACTTCCGGTTGGTCGCCCGCGCTATCGACTGGCCGAGAGAGGTCTTGCCGACACCCGGGGGGCCGACGAGGCACAAAATGGGCCCCTTCAGCTTATTCACCCGCTGCTGAACCGCTAAGTACTCAATAATCCGCTCTTTAACCTTATCAAGACCATAGTGATCTGCTTCCAATATCCGTTCGGCTTCAGCCAAATCTTTCTGAATTTTGCTGTGTTTCTTCCATGGCACGGCCACAAGCCAATCGATGTAATTGCGCACTACGGTGGCCTCAGCGGCCATGGGCGACATCATCTTCAGCTTATTGAGCTCGGCGATCGCCTTCTCGCGCGCCTCCTTCGGCATTCCGGCCTTCTTAATCTTCTGGGCCAATTCCTCGGTCTCGCTCGGAGCGTCCTCGAGATCGCCCAGCTCCTTTTGAATGGCCTTCATCTGCTCATTCAAATAGTACTCGCGCTGGCTCTTCTCCATTTGCCGCTTCACGCGCCCGCGAATACGCTTCTCGACTTGCAGCAGGTCGATCTCGGATTCCATCACCCCCAGAATGTGTTCCAGACGGTCTCGGACATTCAGCATTTCCAGAATCTGCTGCTTCTCGTCGATCTTCAGGCTTAAATGCGCCGTCACCGTGTCTGCCAAGCGCCCCGGATCGTCGATCCCCGCAAGCGACGTCAGAATCTCCGGGGGGATCTTCATGTTCAGTTTGACGTACTGGTCAAATTCGTTCAGAACCGAACGCATGAGGGCTTCGCCCTCCTTGTCGTCTAGTCCCTCGGTCTCCAGTCGCCGGATCTGGGCCGAGAACGATTCGTCCGTCTCTACAAAACGCTCGACCTGTGCGCGCTGGTCGCCTTCGACCAGCACTTTCACGGTCCCGTCAGGCAACTTCAGAAGCTGGAGGATATTCGCCACCGTACCGATGACATGGATACCCTCAGGGGCCGGATCGTCGTCGGACGCACTCTTCTGTGCCACCAACATGATCTGCTTACCGCCCTCCATCGCACGTTCAAGCGCCTTGATGGACTTCTTCCGTCCCACGAAGAGCGGAATCACCATATGCGGAAACACGACGACATCCCGGAGCGGAAGCACGGGTATCGCTGAGGCGTCAGGCACTTCCGGTAAATGCGGTTCTTCAGTCATGAGTGCCCCTTGTGACGGCGCTTAGGCCGATGTGGGGCCCTGGGCCGAAACGACCCAGGGCCTGCTATGGTGTAATTGGGCTCACGCGGCCTAAAAATCAAGACCCAGACAAAGTCAGCCGGAGCGCGAAGTCCGGAGGGAACCGCGCAACAGCTCTAAGGGCGCGTAGAGGCCCGCTTCGGGCTTCCTTGCTCCTCGTGGTCGGCGTAAATCAGAAGCGGCTTACTGGTATCGGCAATGACCCCCTCGTCGATCACTACCTTTTTGACGTTTTCCAGAGACGGAAGATCAAACATGATATCGAGCAACACATGCTCGAGAATGGAACGTAGGCCGCGCGCCCCCGTCTTGCGATCCATGGCGCGACGCGCGACCCGCACCAAAGCGTCGTCCCGAACCTCCAAATCCACCCCTTCCAGCTTGAGCAACTTCTGGTATTGCTTGATAAGGGCATTTTTCGGCTCGGTAAGAATCTGAATCAGTGCCGCCTCATCCAATTCGTCCAGAACCGCAGTCACCGGCAAACGGCCCACGAACTCGGGGATAAGCCCGAACTTAATGAGATCCTCCGGCTCGACGCCACGGAACACATCGCTCGCGCGCCGATTGACAGCACGACTCTTGATCTCGGCGTTGAACCCAATCCCGCTTTTTTCGGAACGGTCCTGGATAATCTTTTCGAGGCCCGAAAAGGCCCCGCCGCATATGAAAAGGATATTACGGGTATCGACCTGCAAAAACTCCTGCTGCGGGTGTTTCCGGCCGCCCTGTGGCGGCACCGACGCCACCGTACCCTCGATCAGTTTCAAGAGCGCCTGTTGCACACCCTCTCCGGACACGTCCCGGGTAATGGATGGGTTGTCCGACTTGCGCGAAATCTTGTCGATCTCGTCGATGTAGACAATACCGGTCTGCGCCTTCTCCACGTCGTAATCGCATTTCTGGAGAAGCTTTTGGATAATGTTCTCGACGTCCTCCCCCACATAACCGGCCTCGGTCAAGGTGGTGGCGTCCGCGATGGTAAAAGGCACGTTCAAAAGTCGCGCCAGCGTTTCCGCAAGCAGCGTCTTTCCCGAGCCCGTAGGCCCTATGAGCAGAATATTGCTCTTCGAAAGCTCGACATCCCCAATCTTTTCCTGATGTTCGATACGCTTGTAGTGATTGTAGACCGCCACCGCCAAGACCTTCTTCGCAGTCGACTGCCCAATCACGTACTCATCCAAAATCTGTTTGATCTCGCGTGGCTTCGGAAACTTGTTGCGAGCAAGCCCGATATCCGTGTCTTCCTGAACTTCCTCGCGGATAATATCGTTACAGAGCTCTACACACTCGTCGCAGACGAACACCGAGGGACCGGCAATGAGCTTGCGAACCTCGTGTTGGCTCTTACCGCAAAAAGAGCAATACAAAAGCTTCTCGCCCTTACCATCATGCTTATCATCTGCCATCGCTGAACCTCACTCAATGGATCCTGCCCGGGCTTATGGGCGACAGTCCTGATATCTAGTCTAGCATATCCCCCTATTTACGCTTGTCGATCACGGAGTCAATCAGACCGTAAGCGACCGCCTCCGAGCCTTCCATAAAATTGTCCCGTTCCGTGTCGTGCTCGATCCGTTTCACGTCTTGGCCCGTGTGTTTGACCAGGATTTGGTTCAATCGTTCGCGAACACGCAGGATCTCTCGTGCATGTATATCGATATCCGTTGCCTGTCCCTGAAAACCGCCGGACGGTTGATGAACCATCATCCGCGAATGTGGTAGACTGTAGCGCTTGCCCTTAGCCCCGCCAGCAAGAATCAAGGCTCCCATGCTGGCCGCCTGGCCAATACAGACCGTGCTGACGTCGGGCTTAATGAATTGCATGGTGTCATATATGGCAAGCCCCGCCGTAACCGCCCCGCCGGGGGAATTGATGTATATGTGAATATCCTTATCCGGATTTTCTGACTCCAAAAAAAGTAGCTGGGCCACCACGAGATTCGCCATGTGGTCTTCGACGGGCCCGACGAGGAAAATGACGCGCTCCTTCAACATCCGCGAATAAATGTCGTAGGCGCGTTCGCCACGGCCCGTAGTCTCGATCACCATAGGGACGAGGCCTAAGGCCCGGGGCGAAAGATCAGCAGCGAATTCGGTGTTTATCATGGACCGTCCTAGATGGTGTTAAGTCAATTCCTCAAAGCGCATGGGCTTTTCCGTCACCCGCGCCTCCCCCAGCAACAGTTCGACCGCCTGATCCTCAAGTACGAGCGACTGGGCCTCCCCGATACGCTCTGGCTTGCTGTAGTACCATTCGACAAAGCGCCCAGGCTCGTCGTAGTCTGCCGCCATTTCCTCGACACGGGCCCGCACCTTCGCCTCATCGGCCTTGAGCCCGCGAGCGCGGACCAACTCCGAAAGGATAATGCCAAGCGCCACGCGCTCTTTGGCCCGCTCACGAAAAGGACCGTTATCGGGCGGCAAGCCCGCGGTCTTCACGCCCTGGTTCGCCAGTTGGGCGCGAGCCGCCTCACGCAACTCGGCGGCCTCCCGCTCAACGAGGGCCTGCGGTAGCTCCAGGGGATTTATCGCGCGCAGTTGTTTGAATATCTCACCTTTCAGACGGTCCCGAATCCGGCGTGCAGCCTCGCGTTGGAGGTTGTCCTTGACCTCAGCCCGCAACATCTCGATCCCCCCTTCCGTAACCCCCAAGGCCTGGGCAAAGGCGTCATCGAGGGCCGGCAGAACCGGCTCGGCGACTTCCCGCACCGTGACCTGAAAGCGCGCCTGCTTCCCGGCGAGTGTCGGGGCGCCGTATTCCTCAGGGAAGCTGACCGGAATATCCAGTACCGCATTGACCGTGGCCCCCTTCAATCCCTGCTCGAAATCGGGGAGCAGGGTGCCGGCGCCGACCACCAGCCGATGACCGGTCGCGCTGCCACCAGGAAAGGCCTCACCGTCTAGGGTCCCCACAAAATCGATCGTCAATTGGTCGCCATCAACCGCGGGACGATCAACCGCCGTCCACGTCTGACGCTGCTTACGCATAACCTCTATAGTCCGCTCCACATCCTCGGCCGAGATCGTGCAAGTGGCCCGCTCGACCTCGACGTCCTTTAGGTCCAGTCTCTGCACCTCGGGATAGATCTCGAAGGTCGCCACATACTGCATATCCTGGCCACGGGTGAGCGCCTTGGGCTCGATCGCCGGACCGCTGGCGGCCTTCAGACCCTCTTGGGTCAAGGCCTCGTAAAAACTGTCGCGCATCAAGTCCTGGGCGACTTCGTCCATAAGCTTTCCGCCGTACTGGGCCTCGACAATTTTCAAAGGCGCGCGCCCGGGCCGGAAACCCGCCAAACGCGCCGTTCGAGACAAGCGCTTGAGGCGCTCCATAAACTCGTGCTCGAATTGCGCGGCCGGGACCGCAATCGTCATGCGCCGGCCTAAACCGCCGATGGCTTCAATCGATACTTGCATGCTGCCTTCTCACAAAATATGTAGGGGAAAGTTGGACACAGCCACCTTTGATCATACCGGTTCACCCACAAGTGGCCAAGACCGATCATGGTTCGTCCAGGGTCGGGCCGCCTTGGGCACTGGGAAAAGCTATCGTTGGTGCGAAAGGGGGGACTCGAACCCCCAAGGGTTACCCCACTGGAACCTAAATCCAGCGCGTCTACCAATTCCGCCACATTCGCCTACGCGTCCTGGCACGTTAACATAAGGCCGCAAACGCGGCCAGCCTTACGCTAAGGCTGAGTCAGGATACGTAAGGCCTCCTCGTATTTCGCAATCGTCCGAATCACAATTTCCTCTGGCAGGACAGGTGCCGGCGGCCTTTTATTCCAAGCCAAAGTCTCCAGATAGTCGCGCACGTATTGCTTATCGAAACTCGGGGGACTCGTTCCCGGCCGATACGAGGCCTGCGGCCAAAACCGCGACGAATCCGGCGTCAGCACTTCATCTATCAAAACCAAGGTACCGGCCTCATTGGTGCCGAATTCAAACTTGGTATCGGCGATTATGACCCCACGTGACAGGGCGTGGTCGGCGGCGCGAGTATACAAAGCGAGGCTCGCATCGCGAACCGCCTGCGCATAGCGGGCACCTAAAAGCCGTTCGACCTCGGCATAAGAGATGTTCTCGTCATGCTGGCCTGCCGCGGCCTTCGTAGAGGGGGTAAAAAGAGGCTCGGGAAGCCGATCAGCCTCGCGCAAGCCCGAGGGCAAACGGACCCCGCAGACCGATCCCGTACGCTGGTACTCCTTCCAAGCCGAACCGGCGAGATAGCCGCGCACTATGGCCTCTATCGGTAATGGCTTCAGGCGGCGCACGACCATGGCCCGATCCTCTACGAGGCGGCGTTCGTCCGGGGCCGTCAGTACCGCCGATAACGGTCGCTCAGAGAGGTGGTTTGGGATCAAAGACTCCGTATAGGCAAACCAAAAGCGCGAAAGGGCGTTTAAAATCCGGCCCTTACCGGGGATCGGCATCGGCAATACGCAGTCAAACGCCGACAACCGGTCGGTCGTGATG
Source organism: Pseudomonadota bacterium (assembly GCA_021785035.1). GTDB lineage: Bacteria > Pseudomonadota > Gammaproteobacteria > Acidiferrobacterales > Acidiferrobacteraceae > Acidiferrobacter. The sequence goes on along the minus strand of JAJYGP010000093.1, from coordinate 5,759 downwards.
ACCAGAAGGTGCTCGGGTCCCGCATCGTACAGATCGCGAACCTTTCCGCGATGCAGGAGCGGGAGACTCAGGTGACTCTCATAGAGCGCGCTCACAAATATCCCGCGCTCGGTCTCGCCACGCTCGACCCTTTGATCCTCCAACGCTCAAAACCCCACTCCCCTTCTCTCATAGAACCCCTCTCAATGCGGTTGCAGGGCCAGCAACAAGGCGTTGAGGCGCTGGACAAACCCGGCGCCATCCTCGAGCGTCCCGCCTTCCGCCAACGTCGCTTGATCGAACAAAATATGCGTCCAATCGCTCAATCTCGCATCCGCGGTTTCTGAGCGCAGCCGTGTAACCAACGGATGGTCGGGGTTGATCTCCAGGATCGGCCGACTGGCTGGGGCCTTTTGGCCGGCGGCCTTCAAAAGTCGCTCGAGATGAATGCCGAGATCGTGCTCGCCCGCGACCAAACAAGCCGGCGACTCGGTCAGCCGATCACTCAGCCGAACCTCCTTGACTTTATCCCCCAATACCTTCGCCATGCGCTCGGTCAGGTCCTTCCACTCGGGCTTGGAGGAGCGCTTCTCGGCTTCGACCGCCTTGTCTGCATCCGCCCCCGGCAAATCCAGGTCGCCCTTCGCGATCGACTTGATCGGTTTACCGTCAAACTCGTGCAAATGGGTGACGAGCCACTCGTCGATACGATCGGTCAACAACAGGACCTCGATCCCCTTCTTCCGGAACACCTCAAGGTGCGGACTATGGCGAGCAGCAGTCAGATTCTCGGCAGTCAAATAATAGATCTTGTCTTGCCCCGCGACCATGCGGCCGACGTAATCGGCCAAGGAGACTTCTTGCGCATCGTGTTCGGTAGTAGAAAAGCGCAAAAGCTTCGCTATCCGCTCGCGATTGCCAGAATCCTCCACGATCCCTTCCTTCAAGACCACCCCGAATTCGGTCCAGAACGACTGGTACTTCTCCGGTCCCTTGTCGGCTAAATCGGCCAGGAGGTCCAGCACCTTCCTGGTGCTGCCGTTGCGGATGGTATCGATATCGCGACTCTTTTGCAGGATCTCACGCGAGACATTAAGGGGTAAATCCGCAGCGTCGATGACACCGCGCACGAAGCGCAGGTAATTGGGCATGAGCTGCTCGGCGTCATCCATGATAAACACCCGCCGGACGTAGAGCTTCACCCCATAACGACGGTCACGATCGAAGAGATCGAAAGGTGCCCGTCGCGGGATAAACAGCAAGATCGTATATTCCTGCTTACCCTCTACTCGGCTGTGCACGTACGCAAGTGGGGGCTCCATATCATGGGCCACATGCTTATAGAATTCGTCGTATTCGAGTTCAGTGACCTCGCCACGCGGTCGCGCCCACAAGGCCGAAGCCTTATTCACGGTCTCCTCGCTACCCTCCGCCGTCGGCATGACAATAGGTAACGTGATATGGTCGGAGTAACGCCGAATGATGCCCTGCAGACGATAGTCTTCCAAGAACTCGTCTTCACCTTCGCGCAGGTGCAGTATCACGGTGGTCCCACGTTCGGCGCGGTCCACCCTCTCTATCGTATAGTCTCCCTCTCCGGTCGACTCCCAAGCCACGCCTTCTGTCTGCGCCGTACCCGCGCGCCGCGTGAGAAGTGTGACCTTGTCTGCAACCATAAATGCGGAATAAAAGCCGACTCCGAACTGCCCGATTAGGCGGGCATCCTTGGCCTCATCTCCGGTAAGCCTCTCAAAAAACCGGCGGGTACCGGAACGTGCGATGGTGCCGATATTCTCGATGACCTCTTCGCGACTCATGCCGATTCCATTGTCGGCTACGGTCAGGGTGCGGGCCGCTTTATCGAAGGATACGCGGATTTTCAAATCCGAATCGCCTTCATACAGCGACTCGTCGCGCAAAGCCTCAAAGCGCAGCTTGTCTGACGCGTCAGACGCGTTTGAGATTAACTCACGGAGGAAGATCTCCTTCTCGCTATAAAGCGAGTGGATCATAAGGTCGAGAAGCTGGCGCACCTCGGTCTGAAAGCCTAGGGTCTGTTTCTGGGTTTCGGTCGTCGTCATATATCGTTGCGGGCCTCTCTACTCCCGACGCTTTACGGTTGCCGACCGAACATGGGGGCCAGAGCGCGTGAAATCAACTCCCAGGCATCGCAAAAGACCGAAAGAACTCAACAGCATCCTCTTCCGCCAAAGGGGGAGAGATAAAAGTTCCCTGAACCACATCGCATCCGGCGTCCTTCAGGAACTGGTACTGGCTTGCGGTTTCGACGCCACCCGCCTCGACGCGAATACCGAGCGCCCGTCCCAGGGCGATCACGGCCAGAACGATGGCCTCGTTGCTGGGCTCACCGATCGCGGCCACAAAAGAAAAGTCGATTTTTATCGCGTCCGCCCGAACATGCTTGAGGTGGTTCAAAGACGAGAAACCGGCGCCAAAATTCTGGATCACAAGCCCCACGCCCCGATCTTTTAAGGCGTGTAACCGGCGTATGATGAGTTCGCTGTCCTCCTCCAAAAGACCTTCTGCGATCTCGATCACGATGTCTTCGGCCCGTAATTTCTCATCTTCTAGTACTTGATCGAGCAACCCCGGAAGTCCCTCGTCACGACATTGCCGACCGGTCATATTGATAGCGACCGGCACGCAACCGAGCCCTTGGGCCCGCCAGTGGCGGCTCTGTGCCCCCGCAGTCTGCAAAATCCATGCGCCCAGCGGGACCGTGAGACCCAGCTCCTCGGCAATACCTAGGAACTCGCCCGGATATTTGAGCCCGTCGGTTGGATGCACCCAGCGCAAAAAGACCTCAACGCCGGCCAATTGCCTCGTGGCCAGACGCAATTGCGGCTGGTAGACTAAATGAAATTCCTTATGTTTCAAGGCTCGGTGCAGGTGGGCTTCAAGACTCCGACGTCCGCGCGCCCGATCCTGCATCTCGCTTCGGAAAAACCGGTAGGTATTTTTGCCGGACGCCTTCGCTTCATACATGGCGACATCTGCCGACCGCGATAGCCCCTGGGCGTCGTCACTGTCGTCCGGATAAATCGCAATACCGATACTGGCAGTCAAGAAAATCTCCTCGGGAAGACTTACGATCACCTGATCGAAGGCCGCCATGATCTTCTGGACCACGGGCAGCACCTCCGAGCGCCGTCCAAGTCCCGGCAAAACAATCGCGAACTCGTCGCCCCCGAGCCGCGCCAAGGTATCGCTGACTCGCACCGCGCGTCTCAAACGTTCGGCGATGAGAGTCAAGACTCGGTCTCCGGTGTCATGGCCAAGGGAATCGTTTATGTCCTTGAAGCCGTCCAAATCTAAAAAAAGCAGCGCCACACTCGTCCCGTGTTCACGCGCCTCGGCAATCGCCCTCTCAAGGCGGCTATTGTAGAGCGCGCGATTGGGCAGCTGTGTCAGCGGGTCATGCGTTGCCTGATGCGTAAGGCGTTCGGTCAAGACACGCTTTTCGGTGACGTCGCGAAACACAAGCACCACTCCCGTAATCTCGCCCTGATATCCCCTGATCGGCGCGGCGGTCCGCTCGATTGGCAAAGACCGGCCGTCGCGCCGGAACAACAAGGCGTCCTCCGGACCCACGGGCCGACCATCGAGACAACAGGCTAAGGGATCGAGCAAGGCCCCACTGTACTCGTCTAGGCACGGAAATATTTCATTTAAAAGACGCCCCTGCGTCTCCGCTTGCGCCCAGCCTGTGACCCGTTCCGCAGTCGCGTTCACATACTGAATACGGCCCGCTGTATCCGTCGCAATAACCGCTTCCATGATTGAACGCAAAGTGACCTCGATACGCTCCTTAGCGTCGAATAACTGCGCATCTACCTGTTGACGTTCTTGTTCCCAACGGAGCTGCCGACGCAAAGTCCATCGATAAACCCCATAGGTCGCGGCGAGGACAAGACACAAGAGCGCAATCGGACCCTGAATAAGGTGCCACCAGCCCAAAAAGACGGCCGAAACGGGAAGCGAGGCAAAGGCCACAAGCGGATAGCCGTGTAAACGGCGGTAAACCCCGAGACGATAGCGGCTACCAGGAACAGTGGGTCCTGCATAGCGACCGGCATAAGCGAGAGGATAACGCCTCAATGCCTGAGCCAGAGCACCTGTCATCTTACGCTGGTACATCAATGGGTGGGTGCTCGGCCAGCGATTCTCCATACCGTCGTCGAGCCGCAAAAGCCCAAGAACGGTATCGTGCGGTAAGGCCAAGCGCGCCCAGAGGGCCTGTTGCGAGGCCAGCGGGAAAATCGCCGCCACCGCAAATTCCACCTTACCGGCCTTATAGACCACATTCCACAAAGGAACGCCGCGGATACCGTTGATCTGGTGCGGATGCCCGACGACAAAAACCGGGCGCCCAGAAGACCGGCCGGCGGGCAAGCGGCGTCTGATCCACGGCAACTGGCCATTAAGAGGGGTTCCGCTCTCGGCCCATACGTGGCCGTGGGGGCCCAACACGACGACTGTGGATAACGCCGGGTAGGAATGACGGAAGCTTTTCAACAAAGCCGTAACCGGGAGTGTCGCCCGCCCCTCCTGCAAACCATGGGCGGCCGCCACGCTCCGGCTCAACATCCTGAGCGCAGCGCGATAATGATCGAGTTCCAGGTGCGAGGTCTCGGCCACAAAGTCTGCGACATGAGTAAGCCGCCTCCACTTCGCCTCCTTTTCGAAATGGAGGACATAGACCGCATAAAAGGCGGCTACCACGATGATCAAGGCGGCGGTGGCGGTAAAGGCGAGACGGATCTGCCGGCCCATACGGCTGGTCAGGGTCGGGCGTCCAAGATCGAAGATCGTGGTCCACCCGATGCCCGATCGACCTTCCACCTGGGACTGGATGCCCCGCTCACGCATGGTGTCGAGCCCTATGTAAGGGGCGCCCGTATGGATAACACTCCGACCCCTTCTTGTGGCCTTCCGGCGTCATCAACAAGACGTGTTCGCGGCGCAACAAGCGAGCATGGGCAAGCCCGCAGATGTGGGCCAGACCATCGACATCGCGGTTCATAGCCTGTCCGTAGCGAGCCACCCGAAGGCTCTTCTCACTGACCACAAGTCCGCGCTGGAGACGGCGATTATGGGTGGTGATACCGGTGGGGCAATTATCAGTATGGCAACGCAATGCCTGTATACAGCCCAGGGCGAATAAAAACCCGCGGCCCGTCGCCACAAAATCCGCGCCCATACACAGCGCCCAGGCGGCCTTGGCTGGGGTCACCAATTTCCCTGAGGCCACGACCCGAATACGATCTTTCAAACTGGCCTGCAATAAGATATCGACTGTCAGCGGAAGGGCCTCGCCCAAGGGCAGGCCCATATGGTCGGCCAGCATTTGCGGTACCGCCCCACTGCCACCCTCGGAGCCGTCGATAGTCAAAAAATCGGGCGCCGACGACAGCCCGCGTCGGTGGATCGCATCGCACAATTCGGTCACAAATCGCCCGTCACCCAAGGCCGTCTTGACCCCGACTGGGCGCCCGGTGAGATCGCGCAAACGGCCTAGAGCGTCCAACAAGGTGTCGGCGCTATGGATATCGGCGTGGCCCGGGGGACTTATGGCATCGCGAAACGGCTCGATGCCGCGAATGCGGGCCACGTCCGGGGTGACTTTGCGTCCGGGCAACACTCCCCCGTGCCCAGGCTTCGCGCCCTGCGATAACTTGATCTCGAAGGCCTTTACCACAAGACTCAGAGCCCGCGCGCGCTCGTCCGAAAGATCGCCATGGGCATCGCGAATCCCGAAC
>JAJYGP010000064.1 GCA_021785035.1 Pseudomonadota bacterium | reverse complement strand
GATGCCCTTAAACCGCGCACAACGGGGCGATCCTGACCAGCACGAGGCGCCTATCCTCCCTGCTAGCGCGGGCTAAGGTGGGCCCTTCCCCCTTTCGGTAGGTTACTTAGAGGTGGGCCCCCATTCTTGACTGGCCCCGACAAGAGCCTGAGCCTGTCCATTACGGGTTCGCTCATCTCCCGGCCCCGATGACACTTCGCGCCTTGGTGAGTATGGCGATGATGCGCTGGCGCATCGAGCGGGATTATCAAGAGCTGAAACAAGAGTTCGGTCTTTCCCATTATGAGGGCCGCGGGTGGCGAGGCCTCCCTCATCATGCCACCCTGTGCATCGCCGCCTACGGTTTCCTGCTCACAACACGCCTGAAAGCACGCGGTGGGTGTAAAAAAACTCTACTCGTTCACAAGCATCTCTCCTACCCCAAGGCTACACGCCACGCGGCCGCCGGAAGAAGGCCGCGCGATTCGCCCCCCTCTTGAAGATGATCCTCAAGCGGTTGCTTTCGAGTTGAAACGCTTGCTAGATTCCAGTTTTAAAAGATTCTACATGGGACATGGGGGCCCATTAGATGCAAAAGCAGTTGGTGGCCATATTCGAAAACTCATGGTAGCCAAGCGATCAATGCCTTCAGTGAACTGAGTAGCACGGTCATTCTGAGCCCAAGCCTGGGCAAACGCTTTTCCAAGAAACCAACGTCTTGTGAGACTTCGGTTTAATGACACATTTAGGGCCAGTTCTGGCCTCGAATTTGTCAATTAATTCGTAGACCACCCGGGCGCGTTGCGTACTGACCACCCATTTCTGGATGGTTGGTCACGCTGAGAAGCCGTGATCCACCAGCGAAAACTGAACAAAGGCTGAAACCGACAAGCTGCCGATCAAAACTATTCGCTTAATCGGCGCCTCTTCAGCCTTTGCCAACGTTGGCGCCCTCCGACCCATGTAGCGGCAGCGCTTCGGTCATCTGCTCTTGATGAGATCGGACCGTCGCGAGGCACCATTTCAGCTGACAAGTGCGAACTATCGATCTTACGTTACCGGGGCGACCTATCGCTATCGAGCCGCACCCTGACGCGGCTTTTGTCTAGAGCATCATGCGGGGGCTATTGTCCAGTATTTTTTCCCTGATCTAAGGAATTCCTGTCCCATCGATCTGCAACGCAGCCAGATCAAATGTGGAGGTACCCTGGTAGGCGAGACGCCTGTCGCGGGCCACGCTCTTTGCCTTGTTTACGATCAGCGCATCCGCCCAATCCGCGGTTTTCGCGCCATTGGCTGTCTGCACAGGTTTGGCCACCATAAAATCATTAAGCGCTGACCAGATCACGTGTTTGCTCTCGAAAACCGTGTTGGGCTCTTCCAGTAGACTTATGATGAGCGCCCGAACATCTTCCTTCGTAGCTTTGTAGCGCTTCCCTCTCAAGGTCCATACCGTCTCAACCAGTACGACGTCTGTAATCAACACAGACTCAGCGCTTTCAAAAAGCTTTCGGGCGCGCGTGGCTTGGTCTACATCGTCTTGGAGAACCCGCCGCAACAAGACATTCGTGTCGATCGCGATCACGCGGTGCGCCTCTAGCTTTTAGGAGGAGACGGCCGTCTCGATGTGACGGTGTCGATCAAGGATTCCTCATCGGAATACCGATGCTCCGCTTTGAGGTGTTTAAGCACCCCGTGGCTTGCGCCCTTGCGCTTCTTGATGAGGGTGACTCGGCCTTCATGCTCGAAAATATCGACCTCGTCACCGGGTTGAACATGCAGACGGTCACAGACGTCTTTCGGTATCGTAATCTGACGTTTCAGGCTCAGCAGCGGCATGGCGCGACCTTTTTAGTCATGAGCGTCACGTCAAGGTAGGACAATCTTTACTATATGTTAAAAGTAAAGATCACGGCGACCGCCGGCCGGCACCTGCGAGGAAAATGCGAATAGCGACTTTAGCACAAGGGGTCGGCCGGCCCGAGGTGATGCGAATCGCAACTGGCCAAAATGGGGTCGAGCGCCCATGTCGACAACCTGCCCAACAAAACGGTGCGACCGACTAGCGCCTTCGGACCGAAGCTGTCACACGTGTTTTACTGACAAAGCCGTCATAAGATCTTGCCGTTGGACCTGGCTGCCGGTGGAGCGCAGCGTCTTCATGCGGAATCTCTTCAGGGAACGTTTACGAAAACATTCACCACATGAGTGATGTAAGATTTGGCGTGCTTACCCTTGGTCGCAAAATCAGCCAATGGCCTATCTTTTCCCTAGGGAACTTGAATGGGGTCGGGCCAAAAGCGGGGGCCTGATTTCGGACCCGGGATTCGACTTCGCCTATATCCGGGCAGTGCTCCTGCCGGCTGGCCCAGTAGTCTTGGCAGCGCTTTTGGCGCTCACCGATACGTCGCCAACAACGATTTGGCCACCGCGCAATTCATTCATTACCTCTCGACTACGCCCGAGTGGCGGCATATGGTGGTGTTTTTGACGGAAGACGATGCCCAGTCGGGGGCCGACCACATCAATGCTCATAGGACCTTCGCGCTTGCCTTGGGCCCATGGGTCAAAAAAGGCCTGATTGACACCCACCGTTACTCTCAGGTCAACATCTTGAAAACGACCGAGGCCCTCTTGCACCTCCCGCCCCTCTCGCAGTGGGACCAAAATGCCGCGGTCTTCTCCGGTATCTGGACCCATCACCCGGATTTTGCCAAGACCCCGGTCTACTCCATACAGGTTGCGGTCCGCTTTAACGCCGGAGTCTGCACCCATTACACGCTCCTACGACGCGAGGCAGGCGCCGCCGGTCATACTTTGTCCCCGCAGTGGTATAGGGCGCATATCGACAGCCACGATCACCCACCTTTAGGCACGCATAACGCCTATACCCCAACGACCCTTCTCAAAGTGCCGGGGCCCATACAAATGCGCCAAGAATGGCTCGCCGCGAAAGGGCGTTCCGCCTATCACGCTGCGATGCGCTCTCTCGCGCGCCTAAGACGAGATCATGGCGCGCCGCTTGCCGCCTACTTGGCCGATGCTCGGCGGTAAGAAAAGACGCTAACCATCTTAGCTTTTGATCATGCGCACCTTGATGCCGCTTGCCGCATCAAGGTGCGTGTCGCGTGACGCGGGCCAGAGATCGGGCCTCTACGGGTGTGACAGGGCGCGGTTTGTCACACACGCCTCGTCTCGGAATCGCCGGAGCTGCGCCGAGAGAATCTTAAGACCGCTCAGGGCCTCGGACTCGCTTGCATGGGTAAAAGCGAGGCGCAGTGTCGCGGTGGGTTGCGGCGAAGAACCCACATAAAATGGCTCTCCGGGCATGAAGGCGACGCCGTGCGCCAAGGTCGAATCGAGGAGCAGGCGCGTATCTATTGGCACCTTCAGCTGGAGCCAAAAAAAGAGCCCGCCGCGCGGCTTTTCCCAGTGCGCCAAATCCGAGAAGTACTCGTGGAGCACCCTATCGAAGGTATCTCTTTTACGCCGATACATCTCCACGATGGCCGCAAGTCGCGCTTCTCTGTCCGGGTGCTTTAAGGCGTCAAGGACGAGCCACTGGCTCAGGCGATTACTGTGGAGATCGGCGGCTTGCTTCAGTCTCACAAGATGTGGCACAAACATCTGAGAAGCGGCAAGGAAGCCTAACCGTAGGCCTGGCGCCAATGTTTTGGAAAACGACCCCTGATATATCCAGGGACTCTTCTGCAAATACGCGCAGACAGGTCTGCGATCACAAGGATCATAGGCGAGATCTCGATACGGGTCGTCTTCAAAGACCGGTATCGTCTCGCGATCGCAGGCCCGCGAGAGCGCCTTGCGCTCGGCGTCCGAGTAGCAATAGCCCGTGGGATTTTGAAATGTCGGGATGACATAAGCGAAGGCGGGCCTTTCCCGGAAGGGATTCCCATTTTCGACATCCGCCGGCGTAAAGGGCGCAAATCGGGCCCCAAAAAACCGGAATACCTGCAGAGCCGCGAGATAGGTCGGTGACTCCGAGGCCACGCAAGTCCCAGCGTCGATAAAAAGCTTCGCTACGAGATCTATTCCCTGTTGAGATCCGGACAGAATCACGATTTGATCCGTGGTCACCGGTAAACCCAGCTGGACCAGATCCTCGCATAGGCGCTCGCGTAAGGCGTCATCCCCTTCTGTTGGCCCGTACTGGAGAACGGCGGGGGGCACTTTGAGATCGAAGCTCGGGAAGCACTCCCGTGCTGGAAGACCGCCCGCAAACGAGATCATGTGGGGGCGATTGGCCACGGCTAGGATCTGGCGGATGGGCGAGGCCTGCAGAGCAGTGAGTCGCGCCGAGAAACGAGGCTCCATGCGATACCCTCTTTATATGTCAACATTATTGACCTATTTACACACTAGCCCCCGCCCGGTAAATTGTCAATATGGTTGACCTAAAGAGACAGTCCGAACTTCGTGAAGCGATCGAACTTCTCTACTTTGCTTATCGCGCCTTTACCGCGCGCGCCGACCACATCCTGGAACACCATGGTCTAGGACGAGCACATCACCGTATTCTGTATTTTGTGGGGCGCCACCCCGACATAGCGATCCACACCCTGCTCGACACCCTAAAGATCAGCAAACAAGCCCTCAATGCCCCGCTCCGCCGGTTAGTGGCGGAGGGCTTGGTGTCCGTAGAGACGGCGACCCATGACCATCGCACCAAGCTCTTACGCTTGACTAAGACCGGCCATGCGCTTGAGTCACAACTCACGACCAGTCAAACGGAACAATTGGCAGAGGTCTTTTCAAAAGTCGGACGAGACGCTGAAAAAGACTGGCGGCAGGTAATGGCGCGCCTAGCAGACAGCACAAAGACACTCTAACCTAAACGGGACTGTGGAGCGGACCGGGTCGACCAGAATCCGCCGGGCGCCCTAGCGGCTACTGACGCTCGCTGTCCAAATGCGCCATCTGCGGCTCAGCGTAGCGGGCGCCGGCCGCTACGCCTTCCGGAAACGCCTTATCCAAGGCCGCAAGCTCCTGAGGGGAAAGCGGGGGCATGGCAAGGGCATCCAGCGACTCACGCAGGGTCTCGCGCTTGCGCGCCCCTATAAGCGGCACAATATCCTCCCCACGCGCGAGCACCCAGGCTATGGCGATCTGCGCCATCGTGGCGTTTCGCGATCGCGCGAGCGCGCGCAAGGGCTCCAATATCTCTTGGTTGCGCTCGGCGTTGGCCCCCTGAAAACGCGGGGCATGACTGCGAAAGTCCCGAGGCGTGAGTTTCGTCCGACCCCAGTGATCACTGATCAGGCCACGCGACAGCACCCCGTAGGCGGTCACGCCGATACCGAGTTCCCGACACGTGGCGAGCAGGGACTTTTCGAGACCTCGAGAGAGGAGTGAGTACTCCATTTGCAGATCACAGATGGGATGGACTTGGGCGGCGCGCCGCACGGTAGCACTTCCGACCTCAGATAAGCCGATCGCACGGACGTAGCCGGCCGTCACCATATCGGCAATCGCCCCGACCGTGTCCTCGATCGGGACCTGCGGGTCAAGCCGCGCCGGCCGATAGATGTCGATATAATCGGTATTGAGCCGCCTCAAGGTGTAGGCAAGGGCCGTCTTCACGGCGGCCGGCCGCGCATCGTAACCGACCCACGCGCCGCCGGGATCGCGCTGCGCCCCAAATTTCACGCTCACGATCACCGCATCGCGGGCCCGGCCCCGGAGCGCCTCGGCAATCAAAAGCTCGTTGTGTCCCATGCCATAGAAATCCCCGGTATCAAGGACATTGATCCCGGCGTCGAGCGCGGCATGGATCGTGGCTAGGCTCTCGTCGCGATCGGCCGGACCATAAAAATCCGACATCCCCATGCATCCCAGACCCAAGGGGTAACAGGCCGGGCCAGACCGACCAAGATGACGCAGCAACATGACGTGACCTCCTGACAATCCACGGACGACCCCTCACGGATCATCCGCTGCGAGTCCCCGTATGGGACACAAGATGAGGGTACGATACCGCGATCGGGATAGTGTAGGCATCGGAAGCAACCCCCAATCCAGATCCTCTTCGCACAAAGGCTACCCTTTTGAGAAGCTCGACCATGAAGACCAAAGTGGGCTTGCGCGGATAGCCCCGCGCCATCCTAGGTGGTGCGCCTCAGGATTGACCGTCCGTCGGGACTTACCACGCTCGTGAGACCGGTTTTTTTAAAGGGCCGCAGATGCTTGCCTGCCCAAGATCTCGCGCCGCTTTATGGTCGAGCGGTCCTAGCCCGAGGCGGAGCTTTGCGAACATACCCTTTCGCCGCTGATCATATCCCTCAACGCTGCTGCCAGAGTCTCCTCGTTGGCGTGGCTACAAAGATCGCGCAGCGCATTCAACTGCTTACTAAAATCCGTGGTGTCGACGGGCGTCCCTGACGTTTGGCGGATCTTCGCATGACCCGTGGGTTGTAAGGCCTCGTCGGGATAAAACAATTCCTCATACAGCTTTTCGCCGGGACGCAAGCCGGTATAGGTGATCTCGATGTCCTGCCCTGGACGCTTACCTGACAAAAGAATTAATTGCTCGGCGAGATAACTGATTCGGACGGGCTCCCCCATATCGAGAACGAAAATCTCCCCGCCCCTGCCAATGACGCTCGCCTGCAGGATCAAGCCGCAGGCCTCAGGGATGGTCATGAAATAGCGAGTAATATCGCGGTGCGTGACTGTAACCGGGCCGCCGCTTGCGATTTGCGCCTTAAAAAGCGGAATCACGCTGCCTGCTGATCCCAAGACATTCCCAAACCGCACCGTCAAAAAGCGTGTCTTTGACCGCGCATTCATCTCCTGACATAGAATTTCGGCCGCCCTTTTTGTGGCACCCATTACGTTGGAAGGATTCACGGCCTTGTCTGTCGATATCAGAAGAAAAATTCCGCAGCCAAAACGATCCGCAGCCGCAGCCAAGGTCTCCGTGCCGAGCACGTTATTGACGACGGCCGAGCGGCTCTGCCCTTCCAACAAAGGCACATGCTTGTAGGCCGCGGCATGGAAAATCACATCCGGACGGTGGCCCCCGAGCACGCGATCAACCAGAAGACCGTCGCCGACATCGCCCAAAATCGGCAGAAGGAAAAGATTCGGGTAATCGCGCCTCAATTCCAGCTCTATGCTGTAGAGGTTGAACTCACTGCGCTCAAAAAGGAGGAGTGAGCGTGGGCCGAGCTTAGCAATCTGCCGACACAACTCGGAACCAATCGATCCCCCGGCACCCGTCACGAGAACGGTCTTGTCTCCGATACCGTGAGCGATCTCCTGCCAATCCAGTAAGACCGGTTCGCGCCCTAAAAGATCCTCGATATTGACCTCGCGCAACTCTTGGATATTGACTTGGCCATCGACCACATTTTGTAAACCCGGCAGGATCCGAAAGGGCCGGCCGGCGCGCTCACACAACTCGATCAAGCGGCGCATAGTGCGCGCTTTGGCTTCGGTGATCGCAATGAACACGATGTCGATTTCTAGCCGCTCAGCGACATCCGGTAGCTGGTCGCAATCCGCGACCACCGGGACACCGTGAATCTCTTGGCCTACGCGCCGGGGGTTATCGTCGACAAAGGCGACCGGCCAGTAGCCCACGTCACCTCCCCGCAAAAGGTCGCGCACGAGCATTTCTCCGGCGCGCCCAGCCCCTACGATAAGCGCCTTCTTCTCGGCTGGCTGATAGAGATTGCGGTCCTTGAGGAAACGATAAAAAAACCGCGGTCCCCCTAAAAAAACCATGAGCAGAAGGCCATCCAAGACAAAGGCCGAGCGCGGGACATCGACCAAGCGTGCCAACAAAAACAACACCAAGGCGCTACCCGCGGTGCCGGCTACGATGGCCTTAAAGATGCGCAGCAAATCCGGTACCGAGGCAAACCGCCAGATACCCCGGTAGAGCCCCATGTTCCAGAACACAAGGCCTTGCACCGCGAGAACGACCGGCAAGAGATAAACGCTCTGGCGCAAAAAGACGTGCGGAACCGGGCCCAAATTAAAGCGCAACCAATAGGCTCCGAGCCAGGCTACAGGGATGACAAGAAGATCGTGGGCCACAACCGCCCAGCGTCCGATCGGGAATCTAGTACGAGGCCTTGCCATTACCTTCCCTCAAAGCCTCCCAGCGCCCGACAAGGACGGCCAGTAGACCATAGATAGCCATCAAAGATGCCAGTATAGCCCATTGGAATGACGCCGGTCTGCCGACAGCGAAATAGGCGCATAGGGAGCAGAGGGCCATCAAAAAATACTCGCCTATGACCGTTTTTTTATGACTAAACCCACTTCGCACGCACCGTTGGTAATAGTGTTCGCGATGCGCGGTCGCGAGCTTGTCGCCGCGCATGAGCCTTCGCATCAAGGTCACGGTCGCGTCCACTAGAAACGGGGAAAACACCACAAGTCCGACCCAGACCGGGAAATCCTCGCGGTCGGCACCGACAAGAATCAGGAAACCGGCCGCGAAACCCAAGGTCGTGGACCCCAGGTCGCCCATAAAAAGCCGCGCCGGCGGAAAATTAGTCAACGTAAAACCCAAAGCAGCGCTCGCGACTGTCAGACTCACCTCAGCATAGGATAAGTCTTGCGCACGGTATCCCAAAAGCGCCAGGGTCGAAAACCCAAAAACCGCCATACCGCCGGCCAGGCCATCCATGCCGTCCATGAAGTTATAGAGATTAATCCACCAGACGAGAAACAGCGTCATGAATAGGAGGGCTACAGGATGGTCAAGGGCCAGTGTGGCATGCGGCAACCAGGACACCGGCCAATGTAGGTAGGCCCAGACCGCAAGCCCCGCGGCTAGGCCATGCAGCCCCAGCCGGATACGGGCACTGAGTCCGCGAACATCATCATACCAAGAGCCCGCCGCCACCAAGGCCCACGCCAAGGCGACCAGTTCCAGACGCCAAGAAAGGGACCATGGTCCCACGGCCAAGCCCAGCGAGGTCCCGAGGACTATCGCAAGCCCCCCCATACGCGGTACTGGCCTGTCATGTAGGGAGCGGGCATTGGGCCAATCGAGTACCCGCCAGGGGTTTCGGGGGTCTGAAAAAAGCCGGCTTAAGACCCAAACCAGCACAACCACAAACGCGTTCCTTACGAATCCCTCGATCATGGGTCCACCTTGCCGCAACCCCAGTCTGCGTCGGCCGCCGAATGAAGGCGCCCCGGTGCGGCTTGTCTAAATGAGCCCGTCACGGCCGAGACCTGGCCGTTTGCGCGCCCGAACCTCCGCGCTGCGCCTCGTGATAAGCGCAGACGAGTTCCGGCATAGCGGACAGCAAGGAATAGTGCGGCTTAAACCCCAGATCATCCCATACCCGCCTATCGTCGCTAAAGCACGACTGTAGGAACGGCGCCAGAGCTTGGGAGTCCCAGGGGCAAGGGTGCGCCGTCCATCGCGCCACGCGGTCGCCAAAACGGGCGATGCTCTCAAAAAAGCCCGCGGGCAAGGCGTAGACGATAGGGCCGTACCCAAACCCGGCGCGCATATCATCATAGATGGCCCGCAGGGTATAGGCGCGGCCATCCGTCAGCGTATAAGGAACGGGGGCCGTGGATGTCTCTATCAGAGCTATAAGAACACGCACCAAATCATCGCGATGAACGAGGCTGCGTAAGGCCCCGCCTCTTGGCACCGGGAGCGGCCAACCGCGAGCCGCAAACCTCAGTAGACGCGCGAGATTGCCCTTCATACCCGGACCATAGACCAGACCCGGGCGCACAAGAGCGATCATTGGAAAACCGGCGGCGCGCACCAAGTCCTCGGCGGCCCGACGACTGCGTGCATACTCATCATCGCTACAGAGAGCTTTAATGCTACTTACAAAGACAAACTGCCGGACACCCGCACGGCGCGCCTCAGTGAGCAAGGCGCGGGTACCGGCCACCGTCACTTCGGTGTGTTCGGAGCCTCGCGCCCTGGTGTGGGCAATGCCCGCAAGATGAAAAACGACATTGATATCAGCGCACGCCCCCCGAAGAGATTCGACCCTCGTGAGATCAGCGGGCCGCCATTCACAATTCACAGGCGCCGTGCGCCCAAGTCCTCGCACCTCAACTCCGGCCGCGACCAGAGCGGGCACCAAGGCCTGGCCAATGAAGCCAGTCGCCCCCGTTACGAGAGCGCGCATTGTTCTGCCGCTTGCGAAAAGTACGCCACAAGATCCCGTCCTTTCGCTAGACCAAAGACGCCTTGCGGCCGGCGCCGCCCAGGTGTCCCGCGCAAGGTAAGCGCCTTTTTAGCCAACGGTAACATCAATTCGATGATAGCGATCTTCAAAACGGGTAATGTCGTCCTCGCCGAGATAGCCCCCGGACTGCACCTCGATCATTTCAAGCGGAATAATGCCAGGGTTCTCCAACCTATGGCGGACGCCGACCGGGATATAGGCCGACT
>JAJYGP010000047.1 GCA_021785035.1 Pseudomonadota bacterium | reverse complement strand
CGGTTGGGAAAGTCGCGGACGGCAAGGAAGTGAAGAGTACTCAGAAGACCGCAAGGACGAAACGAGAACCGATCACCAAAGCGATGAAGGCGAAGAAGGGTCTAATGCCGGGCACCGCGGCGGATCGAGAAGTGGAAAATAGAAACAAAAAAGCGGCGCGGCCGGCATGGCCGCGCATCGGCTAAATCCCTTTCCGCGCTTTTTCATGGCCAACACCTTATATTGTACCCGCCTTTTTATCTTCCATATTTTTGACACTTCCATACTCGTACGAATCATAATAAATCCGCGTATTACGATTTCCCTGATTTATAAAAACATGCGGGAGCCATTTCTCGCGAGCGTAGAGATAATAACGGCACTGTTTGACAAGATAACACTCAGTAAAGTATCGGTTTTGGAAAGAACGGGATTGGTGACAAGAGCAGCACTTATATACGGCATCGCTCCTCCGCGTAGCCATGGTACACACTTAAAGCGCTCACGAACGGTCGAATCGCCAAAGACGGCCCACAACCGACTCTGGACTGTCGGCATGTTGAGCTGGTTTTAAGAAGTCTGCAACAATGGTGTCACCAAGAAACCAGCACTGGGTGCCGCCGCAGACAAAAGAGCCGAAAGACGTTTAACCATGGCGACCGAACTTTGCGAGCGCAAAAAAGACTTCTGGCAAAAAGGCTAGGGCGGCCCCACATGCCGATAAGGGCGCGCTATGCCTTTATCGAAACGGCGAGCGCCCGACCTAGATAGGCCCCCGGAGTAGACACCGTACGGATCGAGGGGCCATCCTTATCGAACCCGTTAGCGCTGGCCCCCGGCGGTACGATTAAGCGCGACGACCTTCTCAAGGGGGCCGGCGATGACCCTTTGAAAAAGCGTCGCTACTTTCGGGTTTCTGGACGCAGTCTGAAACGGCGCTTCTCGCCTATCGCCAGAAGCAAACTTGGCCCGATATGAAAGGCGATCTGGAGGCGCAGGCTTTTTTACAGACCGGGGTGTGCGCAACGCCTAGGCAAAATTTCATCGTCTATTTCCCCCTCCACCTGCGCCGCACAAGAACCAGAACGATAACCAAGGCTGGCGTTGGCAAACGAGCCGCCGAGCGCGGCTGGGCCGAGCGCTGACACGTGTCCTGCTTATCCTTCAAAAACCTCCACGGAATTGGCTAGCGTTCGTTCGGCTTGGACTGTGATGCTATCGCCAAACGACAGTGCCATGGGTTCAGTACCGGTCGCATACTGGCCTTCCCGTTCCAGCGTAAAAACCGTGCTTTGTCCGCCTTCGCGACACCGTTTGACGACCAAGAATTTGACGCCCGCACCCCCACCCGAAGGCCCGCCGCCAGTCGCGGGATCGATATCCGAAAAATCGATTTTCAACTCCAACTGCAACGAAAAGGTCAGGCCGGCTCCAGGCTGACCGAGGCGCACCCTTCTCCGACAAAAGCGACGGCGTTTTCGACCCGGGCCCCCTCGATACCAATGGCACGAGTGATGGCACCATGCTCAGAATTGACAAATCCTGGGGCCGATGTCACGCAAAAAAGACCGTAAGAGGACTTTCGATCAGGTACGGAAACGACATAAGCTTTCACAAGTACCAATGTAATCGAGTATGACCCGCATTATCGTAAAGAAAGTCAACTCGGCTCGGGAATATAAGATTCGAGTCCAATTGCTTGCGTAAGACACGATGAGTGGGCCTCCGGCGCCGCAAGACTCGCGGTGTGGCGCCCCGCCTTGGAACTGCGATATGTTTATAGGATAAGTAAGCGCACCCGGGATCATGGTGAGGCCCTCGCCATGATTTCTTTAAGGCTCAGGCCTCCCTGAAGAGACTTTTGCGCCGCATAACGCTGAGACCGCCGCCCGCGTCCGTTACTGGGTCTTTCGGGCAATCATCATTGCCAGCTTCCACTTTAAGGCACGTAAGACTGCGGGACTTTTTGTCCAATCATGGGTCGACCGTATGGCTCCGTCTATAACTCGCATAACCGTGGGGCGCCCATAAAGCCGGGAGGCGAGATGCAAGTATTCATAGTCCTGATAGCCGGCACGGATCATCATAAGCCGGAGGCTTTGGATAGGAATGTCCTTGCTCCCTCCTATCACAGCTGGCGTTCCCGGATAAAAAAGGGTCCCGTCCCCATTTCCCCCAAAGTGGTATTGATCCTTCCATGGGTTCTTCCGTCCCATACTAAAACCGATATCGGTATCGTAATAAAGCTCGCCCTGCATATGATATTTCCATGTTAGCCACGGCATAATGCGATTATAGATAGCCGGCTGATCTATCATGTAACTTGGCCACCCGAGGCTGCTGCGACCGCCGATGACCCAGCAGCCGTGGCTCATACACGACTGATACCACCAGAGCTTCATATGATAGCGGCGCGTGTAACGTCCCAACGCCGGGCGATGATTGACGTTATCAAGATCCTCTACGTTATTGATAACAGGACAGAGAATACCGAAGTCCTTCAGATTGAGCCTACGGACATGATTGGTCGTCACGAGCGGGAGCACCCCGTGAGTCAGGCGGCGCATGACAGCGGCGCGGCGATTGGCAGTCGCGAATTGAAGGCGACTATGGGGCTCGTCGACGGTCAAGGCGTACAGCGGCACGCGCCAGTGCTCTTTATGGAAGTGCCGTACCCAGGCACGGAAATACTGGGCCTGCTCATGAGGCGGCATCTTGTGATAGAAGACGTGGGTCAGCCAGCGGACATCCGTGATGCGCCAACGGGCTCCATGGGCAGCCTTGCAACCGGTAAGAAATGGCCGGACCTCTTTGTCGTAATTGTGCCAGTTTAGTTTGAGATGACCGTGCACCTCGCGCATGGGCGCTGGTATTCCCGAGCCGCCACTCAAGGCAATGCGATCCCGCAAAGCCGCGATATTAAACAGTTGCGTCAAGTGAATGAGTTGGGCGTTCGACAAACGCCCATAGTGGCCCCGAAACACCAGGGACAAGGGGGCACCATCGAATCCAAAGCTCGATGGCAACGAGGAAGTGGCTGGGATTGCAAACGGCAATACGCGCAAGGTCACGTTTAGGACACGGACCCGTGTGCGCCCATGGGTGCGCGTAAACACAGTGACCTCGCCATGGTAAAGCCCAGCCCCAGCCGTCCTCGGCACATAGACATCGACCCAAAAACTCTGAGTAAAATGCGCCGTTAGGGGCCACGGCAAGGCATTGCGTCGCTCATGGTAATAGTTGTCGACTGTCGGAATAAGCGCGTCGGGCCAAAGACCGAGCGTCGAGTCCACGTTGGTCGGATGCACTATATTGATAAAGGCCTCGCGATACACCGTCATCTGCCAACGGCCAATAGCAAAAGCGCGATCCTCGAGCGGCGCGGGAACGATACGAAGCACGCGGCTTGCCCGGCTTGCGCGTACCGAGATTTGGTAGGCGACATACTCCCCACGAGCCGCGAACAGCCGAATACCCGGACGCACCTTTGCCGGCGCCCCAGGGCGGATCTTATGGGTGCTATGACTTAACCAGACTGATAAATGCGCATACGCGGGCATAATCGCCCAACACAAGACCACAAACCCGGCCCACCATCTCCTCATACCGCTAGCCTTTTTTTTTCCTTAACCCCGAGCTCTGCGGCATACGACCGGCTTGTGCTCGCAATGGTGTATTTTTTGCGCACCTCATTCATAGCGGCCTCGCCTATGACCCGCCGGCGGCGCCCATCTTTCGCTAGCTCGCGAATGGCTTGCGCCATGGCCCGGGGGTTTCCCGGCGGCACAAGTATCCCTGTGCGGCCGTCCTCAACCACCTCAGGGATAGCGGTAATGCGAGTCGCCACCACCGGCAACGCGGTGGCCATGGCCTCCAACACCGCGATGGGAAGACCCTCGTGGCGGGAGCTTAAAACGTAAATATCAAGCTCGCGCAGGAATGCCGGGACGTTGTCGCACGAGCCCCGGAAGGTCAGCACCCCGTGCAGGTCAAGGGCCTTAGCGCGCGCCTTTAGTTCGGCGGCCAAGGGGCCGTCCCCCGCAATTTCGGCAAAAAAACGGATATTGTCGCTCTTTAAGAGCGCCAAGGCTGCCAGCAGTGTCGGATAGTCCTTTTCAGCCACAAGACGCCCGACCGCGCCGATACGTACTACCGGGCAAAACTCGGCGCGCGGAGCGCCGGGCTTGTAGCGCTCGGTGTCGACGCCGTTATAGATGGTGATGACCCGGCCCAAGGGTACACCCAGCGTCTCGACGAACTCAGCCAGGTTCCGCGACACGCATGTGAAACGCTTTACGAGCCGGCTCATGACCGGAAGCGCGCGGCGCATCCATTTGGTGCGGGCGATGGAATAGGCGGAATGCTCGGTATAGACGATATTAAAGCATCCAGTCAGGTACGCCGGCACAAGCACATTGACCAAGGACCCCAAATGGTGGACATGAATGGCTGTCGGACGCGTTTTCAGAAAGTAGCGCGTGGTGCGCGCCCAGCGCCCCAGAAGTCCGTGGCCGCCGATATCCAAAAGATCGTAGGCGATATCGGCCTCCTCAAAGGCTCTGGTGAGCGCCCCGGTTCGCTCGTATAAACAACAAATGCGCGTCTTGATCCCGACCGCCTGCCATTCCTTACAGAGGTTGAACGCCAGGGTCTCAGACCCGCCCACAAGAGGCGCGTAAATCACCTCAACCACCAATTCGCGTCGTTTCATAAACCCTCTTTTAAGCATGTAAGCGCAAGAGCCCTTCCCGCACCACAGGATAGACCGGCCCCAAAGCGCTTTTTGCCACCGACAGGGTATGCCAGCGCCACGCCTTGATGCGACGCGCGTGAACTCGCCTCGCCAGGGCCACCGCGACCTTGGGTTCGTCTCGCCCCAACACCGCAAAGCGCCCGCATATGGTCACCTCGGCTGTGGCATAACACCGAGTAGTGGGCTCTGACGTCATGAGGAGCGTCAATCCCGCCTCGATGGCGGCTTCGCGCACCGGTCTATTGCAAAAGCCCCCCGGCACCGATCCGCTCGTGACATCGCAACCCAAAAGATCTTGGAGGCGCGCGCGACTTTCGACCCATTCGCGCTTGATGTGCGCGTAGGGCAAGGCCCGAAGGCGATCCGGATGGCTTACCGTGTGGGTCCCGACGCAGTGGCCACCGGCCTTCAGCGCTCGCAGCCCAGACGCCGACATGAACCCCGGCATGCCGATAAAGCCCGTCACTACGAAGAACTGGCCAGACCAACCGTACTCGGACAGTAGCCCTGCCACGATCTCGGTCGCCGACACGCCGCCGTCATCGAAAGTAAGAAAAAACGGCGCTTTGCCGTCGAGCGCCGGCGCCTGGCCCGGAAACGCGGCCGCAAGCCCCGCTAGCTGCTCGCGAAAGGTCCTGACAGAGACCTTGTAAACCTCGGCTCCAGCCCCGTAAAAGCCACTCTTCTTTTTGAGATCCGGATCGATGATGTCGTGATGCATAAAGATGATCGTCATATCTGCGTCCTCTGCGCCCGAGAACCGGAGGCACCGTTGATGATAGAAGCATCCTTTCTTGTCTCACCCAAAAGTCTATCGCTGAGCTCCCGGAAGCGCTCAGCGCGCTCCTCCCACGAGTGACGCCCGGCGTACGCTCGCCTCTGTGCCTTCTCGGTCTGACTAAACGGATAGCGCGCGAGGACCGTGGCAAGCATCGCCAAATAGCTGTCGTGGTCGCGCGCCAGATGGACATACTCGCGGTGTTGCTCAAGCTCCGGCAACTGCACAGACACCACCTCTTGCCCCAGCGCAAGATATTCGAGGAGCTTCAGCGGGTTCACGCTCGCGGTATGGCCGTCGTACCGATAGGCGACAAGCCCAATATCGAAGGCCTGAATCCAGGATGGCAGGGCCTTATAGCTCACCTCTCCCAGGGCGTAGACATTGGCTAATTGCTTCAAACGCGTCATGTCTACCTCCTCCTTGCCGACAGTCACCAAGGAGGCCGCGGGAAAACGCCGGGCAATTTTTTCCAAAAGTTCGAGATCCACGCGTGATCCTATAATCCCCTGGAAGCCGATGATGGGTTTTGGGATGCGTGCGATCCTGTCTGGGATGGGACCCGGGGTGGTGAAATGACCCACGTCCACCCCTTGGGGGAGATAAACCGGCACCTTACCGCGATAGCTTTTGCTTTCCACCAAGGCCCTAGAGGTCACGATGGTCGCATCAGCTCGCACCAACATCAGCCTTTCACAGACCTCGATCAAGCGCGCATCAGAATCCTGCATCCGAGCGTAATCATCCATACAGAAATAGATCGTGGCCTGAGGACGCAAACTATTAGCGAGCGCCACCGCAGCCGGGTTGGTCGCTACCAAGACGACCTTACGATCCGGAAAGCGCGCCATGATCGGCCGCAGTTGGCGCGCCAGCAACCAGCCGTTCATCGACCGCACAGGGGCAAATTGATGGTAGGGTACGGCTCGCGGGTGAACGACAAGTGGCCCGGAATAAGCCGCTGAGTGCGGCGTCCGAAACGAGGCCGCGGCCTTATTCATGGCCCGCAATAAATCTTGGCGCGACAAGCGCGGGACGCGCTGGGCTATGCTATTTACCCAGATCACCGGGTGCGTGCGCACCATCACGCTCAAGACATGTGACAAACTGCAAGGGTGGCGCCCCCAATCGGGCCCCACCGCGACAAAAACATAAGGGGTGTTACCCGTCACTTGACCTTCTCCCAACGGACCGTCAATCGTCCGCTTAGATAGTAATAGGAACCCGCTACGGCCGCCCCGTTCAAGACACAGAAGGTGTAGGGAACGGTAAGCCAGGGTCTTTTGGAACCGCGCGACAAGGCGGCAAAAGCCGCCAGACCATAAAATCCGAGTTGGGCCGCAACGACCAAGAGGCGCGTAAGGCCCGGTAGGGCAAAGCTGCCTGCCAATATGCCGACCAAGGCATAAGGAACAAGCAGGCGAAAGACCTTATGCGACCAAAACTGCCAGGCGATCGGGCTTCCCGGCAAGAGCAAGCGCCAGTAACGCGCTATAGCCTGATAATTTCCAGCCAAGGTCCGTCGCTTGCGGACAAACTCGTGACCGCTTGTCTGAGTGGCGCGTTCGAAGGCGAAGGCCCGGCGTTCGTAACCTACGAGATAACCTTGGCTTATGACTTCAAGTGGTATGGCAAGATCGTCAAGAATGGTATCGATCGGCATCGGCCGAAACAGCTCGCGGCGAATGGCGTACACGGGACCCGTCACTCCGACTACGGATCCGATATCAGCCTCCCAGGACCTCATAGCCTTTTCATAGCGCCAATAAAATCCCAGAGTGCGGCTAAAGCCGGTCTGTAACGACACGAGCCCTAACTCGCCCGACACCGCCCCCATGAGCGGATCGGCGAATCGCGCGACGAGACGCGGTACAGTATCTTCGTCAAACATCTCACCGGCATCGGTCATGATGACAATCGGCTCTTCAACAAGACTCATGGCGTAGTTCACGGTCGCCATCTTTCCTGACCTCGTGGTTTTACCGATCACCAGAAGCCGTGGATCGACTATGGCTTTAGCGCGCGCCAAGGTATCGTCCGAGGAACCGTCCGAAACCACCACCACGCGCAAGAGGTCCGCTGGATAACGGGAGGCAAGCACAAGCCGCAGCTTTTCGGCGATAACCGACTGTTCGTTGTACGCCGGAATGACTACCGCTACCCGTGGGAGCCCGGATCGCCATGGATGATGCCGCCCGTCGCCCTTAAGACGCGCGCTGAGCCACAGTAAAAACGGATAGCCGATATAGGTGTAGCCCACAAATATCAATGAGACGAAAAACACCACGATCATAAGGACTCCAATACCCGTCTATAAAGCGTCTCAAACCGCTCCACGCGCTTTTCCGGAGAAAAGCGCGGATAAAGCGCTAAGCGCGCCCTAGCGCCCATGCGCATCGCCTTCTCCTGGTCGCCGATCAGGGCTGCGATCGCGCGCGCCATGGCCATAGCGTCTCCTGGCCGCACCAAAAGCCCGGACACCCCGTGGACAAGCATTTCGGGGACGGCGCCGACGCTCGTTGAGACTATGGGAAGCTGCCACTGCATCGCTTCCAAAATCACGTTCGGCATACCCTCCTTAAACGAGGGCAAGACCAACATATCAAGGTTAGCGTAGATCTCGCTTGGGCTCTTCACGTGGCCCAAAAACCGAACATGCGATCCGATACCGGAGGCCTGCGCCTTTTCGACCAAGAACTCGCGCTCGGGCCCATCGCCTACGAAAACCATAGTAAAGACCGCCCCCTGGCGAACCAGTCGCCCTCCGGCCTCGATCAAGAGCGCCTGACCCTTTTCGCGGCTTAAACGCCCGACGCAACCGATTACGCAACCTTTGGCGGCCCACTTGTCACGCAATGTCCTGGTCCGTAGAAGCGCCATCGATGGCTCCGACTCGACGGCGTTCTCGATGATGGTGAGCTTGGCTCTATGACGCGGGGCCACGGTCCTATCGGCCAGCTCCCGGGATACCGCCACAATAGCGTTGGCTCGCTGCGTCAAAACCTTATTGAGGCGATGATAAAGCCGCACCTTAAGGTTCTCCTCGGTCGTTCCATGGTGAAAAGCGATCCATGGACGACCAGTGAGTCGCCGTAAGGCGACCCCGAAGACCGCCTCCTTGTAGCCGTGGGTCTGTAAAAGGCTCCCGGGAGGTTCCAGCAGGGCCCGCAAGACCATAAGCGGCGCGGGATCCCAGTGAAACTTTTGGGTCAACACTACAACTCGGATACCACGTGCGCGACAGGCAAGCAAAAACGGTGACGGTCTTTCGCTGACATTCGCGAACGTGCAGAGCACGATCTCGAAGTGACCGCGGCGGTTTAGCTCCGGTATCACCTGAAGCAGACCCTTAGCAGGGCCGCCCACGATGCGCGTCGATATCAACACTACGATGCGCGGCAAGAAACCAATGCGCGGATAGTGAGCAAAGACCGGCACACTCATGCTACACCGTAGCCGATCGTGCATGACGGGGCTTACCGCTGGAACGGGACAAAACCCGCGCCGGATTGCCACCGACTATGCTATTGGGTGGAACGTCCTCCACGACCACCGCACCGGCGGCGACTATGGCGTTCTCTCCGACCGTCACCCCTTTCAAAATAATCGCGCCCAAGCAGATCCAGGCATTGTTGGCGATCACGATCGGCCGACTGCTCGCGGGATCAGCCGGCTCCCCCGCACGGCGCGCGACCGGATCTATAGGATGATTATCGTAGGCAAACAGCGCCACCCTGTTCGCGATCAGCACATCAGACCCTATGGTGACATCGGCACCGACCGAGACCGAGAAATACGAGCCGCAGTGACTCCGATCGCCTATGGTCAATCTCGGCCTCTCGAACACCTTGGCACCCACGAGCGTCGACGTCCCATGCATGACGACGTCCTCACCGATCTCGACCTCAAGCCCGCCCCATATTGAGGGGATGCCGTCGAACAGGCAGAGTCCACGACCGCAGGACCGGCACTGGTGACGAAAAAGTGGCTCGTCATAAAACTTTCGCCGAACCCAGCCGCCCATATGCCTACGCAACGTCCTTTCCTGCGCCAAAGCGTGGTAGATAAATGGAATCGCTGGGACATTCACTCTCTGCATCCCCTTATAGCTGCGATATATGGCATCAGCAATCCGTCCCTCGCGCCTACGCACCTTGTCCAGATATGACATCTTTTTTCCTCGCAAGCATGTAGGTATAAACACGATCTGAAGAAATGATAATGGCCATGAGGATGTACAAAATGACCGCATAGCCCTCCGACAGGAACGAGGCCGTCAAAAAATAGCCAAAGAGCGCCAGCACCGCCGAAAGCCCGATCGCCGATAGGTCCGGTAGGTTCTTTTGCTTACGAAGCTTATTGGCGGTCTGCATGCCGCGCTTTAGAAGCGTCAGAAACACGAGACCGCCCAATATGCCAAGCTCCGCCGTGACCTCGAGCAAGGCATTATGGGCATCCATCCACCGTTCTCCGATCACGTCTTCGACCAAATGACCTTCGGCAATGGGAAAATTGCGCATACCGACCCCGAGTGGATGCGCCTCGACGATCTTTAAGCCCCTCTTCCATATAGCTATGCGCCCGGTGCGAGCCGTCAGGTTGTAGTCGTGCTGAATATGAATGAGGGTATTGATCGTACGATGGACCCGCGGCGGTCCGAAGGCGTAGACGCCCACCGCAAACACCATCACCCCAAGGATCGCAAGCGCCGTGCGGTTACCAAAGCGAAAATACATAAAAAGCATCAGCACTAAAGACACACCCAAGTAGCTTCCGCGCGACACACTCATGAAAACCGCATAGACCAGCATAACGCCGGCGGCCCACTTAAATATCTTGCCAAGCCCCGTGGTGGGCAGGCCCAAAAGAAGCCCTAGGGCGATGACCGACGTCATGGCGATCTCGTTTTTCCCAAGCTTCACGATCGTGATCTTATGGATACCGTAGTGCAGGAGAACGATATCAAGAATGAGGGTGTTGATAATCACCGTCCATAAAAGCCGCCTAAGATCTTGCGGGGTCCTGGTCGTTACGATCAGCAAGACAACAAGCACCATATCCTTTAAATAGTTTCCGAACAGGAAACGAGCGCTACCGCCTGGCCACACCGCAAGCGGAACCGTAATGAGCCCCATAAAAAATAGGCCAAGATAGGGACGCATGACCCGATGGCCGAACACTCCCTCTTTCCATCCCCCGCCCTCAAAAAGCAAGGCGAGCACCGATAGACCGATCAAGACCTTCCCGATCTCGAAGTGGCCGAGATGGGGCAGATTCCCGATTTTTGCCAAAAACACGAACATAGACGCAAGCGTCAATCGGTTGGCAAGCGGCGTTTCGACGATCCGCGTTCCACTCCAGGGTTTAAAACCGCTAGGGCCTTGTGTCCTTACTCTTGCCGTCTGTGGCATCAACATTTCGTGTCCCTCCGTAAGATTCTTTTCAGGTCCGCCGCGCGGCCAATCGCCATGATCGCGGCGCCGCCCAAAGACGCAGGACAGCGCCTGCGATCAAGTACGCAATACCCATAAACCAGGGAGCGATGGTAAAAAACGACAAGGCCGCGAGATAGGCGGCCGCGGCCCTTATCAAAAGACTGGCCGGCAAGGTGTCGACCCCGCGGCGCCTCATGTCGAAACGCTGGACGAGCGCCAACACCGTCCATCGTAAAACGATGGCCCAAGCAACCCCGATTAGACCGAACCTTTCGGCTAATACAAACACCACGGCCCCGTACGCCAATAGGGCTGCTATTTGAGCGCGCATATTGCTTCCGGCCGAATCTCGGGCTACGGCGAGACTCGAATGCACGAGTTCAACCGCCTTTATGAGTATTACCACCGTCAGGACCGCGAACACCGGAAAGGCGAGCGTGAAGTTGCGATTGAGGAGCTGTGGGATCACCCACGGCAGAACGGCCGCGGCCGTAAGGCCCATCAGCGGAAGAACCGCCAAGTTTAGACGAACGATTTCAGGCGCCTTTGCATGTCCGTGGCCATCATTCAGCTGCGAGAAATGCGACAGCAAAACCCGCGACAGCATATGCACCGGCTTATTAAGGACGTTAAACAAGGTCAGAGCCATAACATAGATGCCGAGGCTCGGCAGGCCAAGCACATGCTCTATGACGAGCCGATCGGCCAGCTCACCTATGGCGAACACCGACGAACCAAGGAATACGGGGAGCGCGGTTTGCCAGAACGCTCGCCTCCAGGCCCCTGGCCACTTGAGGCGCAGACGCTTTTGGCGAAGGCCGTAGGCAATGACTACAAGCGCTGTCGTGTAAGCGCCTAAAACTTGTCCGACTACGGGGGCCCAATAGGTGTGGTTTACAAACAAAAATCCAAATATCCACGCCGATGTGGTAAGTGAGGCCACCACCAAAAGCGCGGCCTCGCGACGGCGCCAAAGACGCGCCCGCGCGGCGCTTAGGGCGATATTAAAGGCCTGATAGGGCGGCAAGGCGGCAAGCGCAGCGGCCAGAACCGGCATATGCAGAAAATAGGCGACAAATGCCCCGACATACAAAAGGAACGCCACACCCGCAAGCCGAGTCAAAATAAACGTCAGGAACTCGCCATCGTCGACCGCACCGCTCGCCACCCACTTGACCGTGGCCGGCGCAAGTCCAAAACCAGAGGCATAGGCGCCAAAGAGGAAGTAGGCCTGAAAAAGCCCATAGATCCCGAGATCAGTGCGTGAGATATCACGACTGATCAGGATGGTGAGGCCGAAGGTCACAAACGAGGCCGCCACATTGGCGCCATAGAGTGTACCCGCGTAGCGTATGATCTCTTTGAGAGTCACGCCCGCCTCGCCAGCTTTCGGGTCGCACCGCCGCAGTGCAAGGCCTTGCATGCGCGTCGCCCGCTACCCACCTTCACATATCGCCTATCCATGGCGCAACCCCGTCTAAACTGCCGCTGCTTCTTGTTTATCCGCGTAGCGTAGAAACCGAGCAGGATTGCCGATCGCCGTGGCATCGTCCGGTACGGCCTTAGTCACCACACTGCCAGCCGAAACAATACAGCGCCGTCCAACATCGGCCATAATAAGGCAACCCTCGCCCAACCAACTTCCTTCTCCTACATTCACTCTTTTCAGCTCAAGCGGATTCACGCGCCTTACGCGTCCGCGATGACCGCCGCCGTGCTGATACTTGCCACTCAAAACCGACACTCGACTCGCCACCATCACATCGTCGCCCAAACGCGCAGTCCCAATGATCGAAAAGCTTCCGATCCCGACACTGCGGCCGACCTCGGCGCTGGGGTGAGAAAAGAACGAACCAAAGCCGACTGCGATGTCGTAATGACAACGACTGAGGGTCTGCATATAAAACGAGGCCCGCACCAGTTGCCCCACGCGGCCAGGTAATAGGCTCAAAAGTTTGGCGGAGAAGTCAAAAAACCTTTCTGACTCGAAGACCCGATAAGCAATCAGCGCCGGCACCGTAAACGGCCACGTCACAAGGTGCGTAACTGACACCGCGATCGCCTTGACTTCGTAACGCATACAAAATCCCTCACGCATCCTGTAATACAACAGGCGACTCGTGTAAGTAGCGAGTACTTCGGCGCTTGGCTAGAATGTCGGCGTACACCCGTCCTGCGGTGACTTCGTCAACCCGAATCGCCGCGGCGAGTTCGGCCGCCGTGCGTCCGTTTTCCAGATACAGCAGGGCGACATCCAAATCCTGATAGGAAAGAGCGAAATAGAAAGACTCCTGTTCTTGCGGGAGGCTATATGTGTCACTGGTCGGGATCGAGTCTATGATTCCCTGAGGGAGACACATATGGCGCGCCAGACCGTATACCTGGGTTTTGTACAGATGGGCAATGGGCTTTATGTCGGCCGCGCCGTCTCCGTTCTTCACGAAAAACCCTTGATCGTACTCGAGCTTATTCGGCGTTCCTACCACGACGTAGTTCAGGCGATCCGCATGATAATACTCGACATTCTTTCTGGTCCGCTGCTTGAAATTGGTTGCAGCGACGATCTGAAGATATTCCTTAAAACCGAGGCGGCGCTCGACACGCTCGCCGTTCGGGCCGGCGGCGATCAAATAAAAGTGATTGAACTGGCCCGACAATCCGCCGGCAATAGAAAGCTTGTTGCGCCAACCGAGACCGTAACCAGGGATCACGTCGCGGATCGCAGCATCGCGCCTTTCATAGCAACCCAGCGACTCAAGCGCGCCTGTGATATCGTGGCGCTCATAAGGCACACCTAGGGTCTTTACGACCTCAAGGGCAAGCCGTTCTGAACTCGGGGATGATTCCTTTTCGGGAAGCAGCAGCGCCAAAACCCGCCGGTTCCCCAGGGCATGCGCCGCCAACGCACAGCACACCGCACTATCCACTCCGCCGGACACGGCGACGATTGCGCCGCGCCTCCTAAACCGGACCACTGTCTCCTTGAACTGCCGCGCTATGCTACGGATGGTGTGGTCATAATCCATAGCCAGAAGTGAATCTATCGCTTGTTCCTTCACCTGTTGCACGTTTGTCTCCTAGGCAGTCATGGACGAAGCGCAGGAAAATGTTTTTCGCGCCACGTACTTATCTATCGCCTCAAGGCTATCGAGGTTATCAGGAACTATTTCCGCGTCCTCCACCCGAATACCGTATGTCTCTTCGAGAAACGCAATAAGCTCAATAACTCCCGTCGAATCGATGATTCCCAGGTCTAAAAACGACGCATGATCCGTAATAGCGGCGTCTTGTAATCCCATAAGAAAGTTGACAGAAATATAGTTCCTGACCTGGTCCCTTACGTTTTTCATTTCATTCGCTCCCGCTCTTCCTAAAAAGTTGTTATACCGCCCGTAAACGTTCTGACTTTTCTGAAGCTCTGCGTCGCGCGAGAGACGCCAAACCAGACTTTCTAATCTTTCCGGTATCGGTCTTCGGCAGCGATTCCACAATATGCACAGCCTTCGGTACCATGTAGCTTTCCATATGCTCGTAACAGTAACGGATGATCTCGCGTTCACTTATATCCGTATCATCATGGAGGACGACAAAGGCATGTACGGCCTGCCCCAAGACCTCGTCGTCGACACCAATGACCGCGGCCTCCGCGATTTCGGAAAGAGCGTAAAGCACGTTTTCCACCTCTTTCGGGCTTACCTTCTCCCCGCGGCTTTTGATGATGTCGTCGGAACGCCCGATGAAGTAAAGATATCCCTCCTCATCCATATGGAAAATGTCGCCCGAGTACAGCACCATTTCGCCGGGATAAGGGCCGGGCTTCAAACGTTTCGCTGTTTCCTCAGGCCGCCGCCAATATCCGCGCATGACGTGGCTACCACGGATGACAAGCTCACCCACAGAGCCCGGCGGAAGCCGTTGGCCTTCGGGGTCCACGAGATACACCTCTTCGTTCGGCATGCCGCGCCCAACGCTGTTTGGCCTTGCCCCAAGTTCCTCCGGCGGCAGATAGGTGACGCGCTTACATTCGGTGAGCCCATACATCGAGAAGATTTGCGCCTGAGGAAATTGCGCCCGCAGACGCTTGATATGCTGGGGGGGCAAACTGGCGGCGGTATTCGTGATCATGCGCACAGCACGGCAATCGTAGGCCGAAAAGATGCCATCGTGACCCAAAAGAATTGAAAATATGGTGGGAACTCCGGGAAAGACCGTGACCCGTTCGGCGGCCATCACCTTGACGACCGCCGCCGGAAAAGCAAACGAACGCTCGAGAACGACGCAGGCCCCGATCATGAATGCCATGAGCACCTGATAGAGCCCGTAGTCGAAGGCCAGCGGTAGGCAACAGAGGATGCGATCCCGCGAGGCAAGGCCTAAGTATTGCGAGACCGAACGGGCCGCGCTCACCATGTTATGGTGCGTCAGCATCACGCCCTTGGGCTCGCCCGTCGACCCCGAGGTATAAATGATGGCGGCCAGGTCTTGGTCAATGATAGTCACCTTGGGTCGCCCTTTTGATAAGGTCTTTTGCAGGAACGTCCGATAGGACAGGCTTTCGTCCGCTGCCGTCGGCGCGTTCAAGACCACAAGTGGGGGCCGATAGACCGCAAGGGCCGCGTTATAGACCGGCCGCAGATGACCGTCGCTGATAAGCGCCCTAGCCTCGCAATCCTTGAGGATAAATGTGAGTTTTTCTGACTTTGTGAGCGGGTTGATTGGCACGAATATCGCCCCGGCCTTCAAGACGCCGTAGAGGGCGACCACCATCTCAGGCGAGTTATCCATAAAGATCGCAACTCGATCGCCGCGCCCAATTCCGCCTTCCACCAAGCCCCCAGCGAACTCGTCGCTGCGGTCTTTAATATCCCAATACGTCCAGCGTCGCCCCTCCGCCACCAAGGCTTGAGCGGCGGGCTGAGCTGAGGCTTTCTCGTCTAACAACTCATACAAAAACATACCTAACTCCCTTACGTTCTAGCCGACCCTAGCTTTCGGTAGTGCATCCCGTACCCCGGACTCCACACCCTGCCCTTCCACGAACTGTTCGTGGACTAGCATGGTGGAATAAATGCCGACAAAGGCCATGTTGTCTGCAAACCCTATGGCCTTTCCGAGCCGACATTTATCGAAGAGCTTACAGGCGGACTCAGCATCGAAATATCCGACTTCCAGCAGTCGCTTTTTTTCAAAAGCTGAAGCGACGTGCGGATCGGGTACACCTTTATGAAAAAAACTTTGGCTGTCCGGTGCACGGTAGGGTTGTTTGGGCCGGGCACACACAACGTCCGGTATCCGGCCGCGACCCAGGGCCTTTAGGATATATTTTTCCTTAAGCCCCATGAGTTTGTAGCGCGCCGGGAGACGGTTGGCGTACTCCATGACCTTCAGATCCAAAAACGGGACCCGAGTCTCAACGCTATGGGCAAGGGCCATGCGGTCGCCTTGCGAACTCAAAAGATAACCCGATAAGAGGGTATGGGCCTCTATATACTGATCGACGCTCAACACGTTCCAACGCTCGTGGCCATGGGGCAATAGCGCCTCGGCCGCGGCCTTGTAGTCAAACTCCAGGGAGGCTCTGAGGTCGGGATTTAAGAACTGCATGGCGCGACGGGTCGTCTGCCAGCGCGGCCAATGGCCGAATCCTGGCCGCTTGGCCGACTCCAGTCCTTGCCCGAAGAACCGCTGGGCATAGGCCGCCGAGGCCGCCGGCGATGCGCTCAAATACGGATATAAGCGTGACAAGAGCGCCGGGCGCATGCGGGACTCCGGAACCCGCGCCCAAAACCTGCGAACGCGGGCCTCGCGGAACAGGTCGTAGCCGGCCAGGGTCTCGTCAGCGCCCTCCCCGGTCAGGACTACTTTGATACCATGGGCGCGCACACACTGGGCAAGCAACATCATGGGCACGGGGGCGGTACGCAGAAGCGGGCTTTCCGCATGCCACACCGCCTGCGGAAAGGCGCGGCCGATTTCGCTCGTGCTGGCCGTGACCTCGGTGTGCACAGTCCCGAATTTTTGCACCACCGCCTTTTGATAGGGCCCTTCGTCGAACTCGCGATCGGCAAACCGGAGCGAAAACGTTGGTATCGGACCGGGCAAAGCACGCGCCAGGTAAGATATAATCATGGCCGAATCCAGGCCGCCGCTGACGTAGGCGCCGACCGGCACATCCGAACGCACCTGGCGGGCAATGGCGCTTTTGAGCACCTGATCCAGGCCTTCGAGACAGTCTTGGAAACTGCGCGTGTCGACCGCTGAATGCGGGGGAAAGTCCCAGTCCCAATAGCGCCGGTCGTAACGGGCGCCGTGCTTATCGAACACCACCGTGCAACCGGGCGCAACACTTTCTATGGCCTGGAAGACAGTATCCGCGCCGGGGGCACCCCAGTAGGTGAAGATCTGGGCCACACCTGCCAAATTCAATGATCGAGGGACCTCCGGGCAGGCAAAGATGGCCTTCACCTCAGACCCGAAATAGAGCCGCTGGCAACCCGAGTAAAAGAATAGCGGACGGATGCCGGCCTGATCGCGGGTGAGAACCAGGCGCCCACGCACGCTATCCCACAGGGCGATCGCAAACTGCCCGTTTAAGTGACTCGGAAAATCGAGGCCATACTCCTCATAAAGATGGACTATAACCTCGGTATCGCTTTGGGTAGAAAAGACGTGGCCGCGCTTTTTAAGATGTCGTCTAAGCTCGATATAATTGAATATCTCGCCGTTGAAGGTCACCCAAATTGTCCGATCCTCGTTGGCGAGCGGCTGGGCGCCCCCGCTTAGGTCGATAATGCTCAAACGAGCATGGCCTAGGCAGGCGAACGTATCCTTATAAAGACCCTGGCCATCCGGTCCGCGATGCTGAATACGCCGCACCATCGCCTCCACTTCCGCAGCCATCGGGCGGTCGCCCCCCGGAAATGCCAGTATCCCCGCTATTCCACACATAACCGCCCCTCTAAGCCTCGTGATGAGCCTGCAGCTTTCCCAGTTCGGCACTGACCTGCTTTAAGATTTGCGTGACTTGGTGTTCCCCGAGCCGCAAGGAAATCCGGTTCCGCCTTTGCAGGATGGTCACCATAGTTCGCAAAAGCGTCTCGATCCCATCCAGACGCGGCTCTATGGCCGCAAGCGCCTGGGACAACTGCTCGACGTCGGCTACCCCCAAGGAAGCCAGGGCACTGATCGCCGGCGGTATCGGCTGGACCCTGGCCGCTTGTCGGCTTCGGGAATTGAATGGCTTCCATTGCAACTCCAGTACCGCCGACTTCACCATCGACTCATCAATCAATCGGGCATCATCGGCAAAAGCGCAAGTCAGGGCCGTATCACATAAGGTATTTATCAAGCGTGGTATCCCACCTGTGTATTCATATATAAGCGGGATGGCATCGCGGGAAAATAACGACTCGGCGTCCTTGGCACCGGCCACCCGGAGGCGATGATAGATGTAGTCTGCGGCCTCAGCCTCAGTCAGGGCCGCAATGTGGAATCTCAGCCTGACACGCTGGGTCAATTGCTCAAGACCCGGGGCATCAAGGGTTTCGTTCAACTCCGGCTGGCCGACCAAGATGACATGCAGAATCTTCTGCTTCTGAGTCTCGAGGCCAGACAACATCCGGATCTCTTCGAGTACCCGCCGATTCAGGTTTTGGGCCTCATCAACGATTAAGACCAGTTGCTTACGGTTCACAAAGCTCTCGACAAGAAAAGACGAAAGCATATCCATGAGCTCTACCTTCCCGGCGTTAAACGGGTTGAGCCCGAACTCGACGAGTACCGCCTGCAAAAACTGGATTTCGTCTAGCTGCGTCTGAAAAATCTTCGCAACCACGACGTTGTCGTCGAACTCCGACAAGAGCTTACGAATAAGCGTCGTCTTTCCGGCACCCACTTCTCCGGTAATGATCACAAACCCATCGCGGTTGCGAATGCTATAGTCCATATAGGCCTTTGCCCGCGAATGCGCCGCGCTCATGTAAAGGAAGTCCGAGTCTGGTGTGATCTGAAACGGGTGTTCCTTGAGTTTGAAGTAGTCTATATACATGGCTAATAAAATACGGTGTTGGTGTAGTGGATGAACGGATCAGTGCGCATACGGTTTGGGTTCGTCAGATACGAGACCCCGATGATGGCCCGCCACTCGCTATACGCAAGCACGGAGTCCGTACTCAAGCCGCGGTCATACATGCCTTCTAGGCTCACGCTGAGATCCGGAGACAGGCGATAACGCAGGCGCATACCCCCACCAAAATCCCGGGTATCGGCGTTGAAATTTAAGTAATTGACCCTAACGTAATCCCCAAAGATCGAGTCCGTGAATCGGTCTGAAAAATCGTAACCCAGATTAAAGACGCCACCCTCGAGCTGCTGGCTCAAGGTCGCCGTCAAATAGTGGAGATGCTGCCAGAAGGCGTTGATTCGGTCCGTGCCATAGGGCCGCCGATATTCGTAGCCCACGCTTGCCATGCGCCCGTAGTACAGACCGCCGCCTATAATCTGTGAGGGGTTAGTCGCGACCGGAAGCAATAGGTTCTGGGCCGGAGCCTCTAGAAGCGCATAGCGCCCGGCGTCGCCATAACTACGATCAGCCGCCAAGACCATCCGTGAACGGGGGCCTAAGCGATCATCTACGGTCAGCCTCGCCAAGGTCCCGGACAGCGTTCCCGAATCACCCGTTTGCTCGATACGCGTGCGGCCACCGTCTGCGGTGATTCCGGCATTAGCAAAGTGCGTGTCAAGACCGAGATACACATCTTGGCGTCGATAGTCTGGGTTCACGACCGTGTTCTGATAAAATACTTCGGACGGCACGTAATTTAGGGACGCCTTGGTGCGGCGGCTAAACGCATGCACAAAACGGGTTTCAGCCACAAACCGGTAATTGCTTGTTGAGTACGTGGTCGGGAATGTAGAGGGCTCCTTCTGATAATAGAAATTCCGATAGCGCAAATCGACCTTGAAGGCGTCTATCGGATCCACATACCAGGAAAAATTCGGTCCCGCCGAAAAGGCGTTGGTATTCTGGAGGTTCGTCGGCTGCATAACGAACCGCGGATCGATCGGCGCCTGCGTGAAGATATCGCGCTCAGACAGGCTAAACGCCTTCGGTAAGACCACGATGTGGGTCAAAGAATTTACCCCGAACAACACATCGTTGGGGTAAGTCCCGTACGTAAACTGGCGTCCTATGGCCTCCAGGTCCAAGTGAGTATCAATACGCCGACTATGCTTCTGGTAAGAGAAGAGCGCACGCGGCTCATTAATGAACTCACGTTGTTTGTTGGTCGACTGTCTGTAGATATTGTTGGTAAATATCCCGTCGTAACCAATCCCGTATTCAATGTGAGAGGCCTGCGCTCGGGCACAGAAGACCGCGAGAGCACAGGAGCCCACGCCCAGCATCCTTACGATGCGGGCCACTTTATCTGAGTTACGCACGCTTTAATTCCAGATGACGCGACGTGGTTGAGGTTCGTCGTTAAAAACCACGCCGAGAAATTTTTGCTCCTCTATCGATTTTGCGGCACCCCAGATCTGAGACTCGGTGGCCTTACCGTACGGCACCACAAGAAGGACGAAGTCTGCCAGCTCCGCCAACACCGCAGCGTCGGCCGATTCCATGGGTGAGGCCGCATCAAGGATGATGTAGCGGTCTGGATAGCGCTCCTTTAAATGATTAATGAGTTCCCGCATCCGGCGTGAGTTCAGGTGCTCGGTTCCTGAGTCGCTCCTGTGACCGGCGGGAATCAGCCTAAAGCGCGGAAGACCGCCTTCATGGATGATTTGCGAAACACCCACGTCCTCCGCCTCCAGGTAATCGGTGAGCCCATAATGGATATCTGCACCCACCAATCGATCCTGCTTCGGATCTCGCAGACGGCAGTCGATAAGCAGCGCAGTCTTACTTTCGTCGAAGGCGAAGGCTGCGGCGAGATTTAGCGCCACAAAACTCGCCCCGCCGTCAGGAACGACCGAGGTGACAAGAACCACACAATTACTTGGACCGGCGTTTTGCAGGATATGTGTTCGCATATGTCGGAATGACTCCACCACTTGCGCATCCTCCATCTCTTGGTAGATGATCTTCGCTTCTCCGAGGTCGGAGCGCTCCAGCTGGAACTTTTGCGACATCCGAGGGATCTGCGCGGTATAGGCAGCCAGGTCGCTGTTTGCGACCGCCAGCGGCTTTTCCTGGGCTACGGCCGATGCCGTTGTAGGGATCGGCTGCGCCAACTCGTCCAAGGCCCGCGCTTTCTGCAATGCTTTCTCGACTTTGCTCATATATTTCTACCTGAGAGGACAATGCTGATGGCAATAAACAACACACTGAACACCAAGACCCCGAGCCAATGCACGCTACGGCGCGCGGTCAGCGACTCACTGGGTGCATAAAGATGGGGCACCACCGCAAGCAGGGGGAGGTTTAGGGTCTCCGGTATGACGGCCTCGGCGCGTACCCGGGCATCCATCTGCGTCCGGCCGTAGAGCAGGCCGAACGGCAACACGAGGCCCAACACGATGCCGCCAATTACAAACAGCGCGAACGGTGGTCCGATAGGCTCGGCCGGAAGGTTGGCCGGCTCATAGACTCGGAACGAAAGAGATTGCCGCTGCTTATTTAGATTGAGAGACACGCGGGCCTGTTCACGGCGCTTCAAAAGTCCATTCAGGGTCTCTTGATTCACGTTATAGCTGCGCAACAAGGTCGACACCGCAGACGAGCCCTGCGAATCGCGGAGATTGGCCATCTGCGACTTTAAGAGCAGCTGAGTCTCGGTGGCCTCGGCCTGCAAAGTCGCCACCCGCGCTTGGGTATTGTCGAGTTCATGCTCGAGCTTCTGGAAGAAGCGTCCCGACCCAACAGCGAAGGCGAAAGGCTGGCTGCCGGGATGAATGACCTTTTCCTTGGCCGTAAGCGCCGCAAGCTTGGCGCGCAGGGTCTCGATTTCGCCACTCAGCATCTGGATTCCGGGATAGGTCCGGCGGTAATACAGACGCAGCTTCTGGAGCTGGGCCTCATCGGCAATGAGCCGTGAGCGATCAAGACCTTCCTGGGCCAAAATCGAATTGTTCTGGCCGTGACCGGTCAGCTCCTGTTCAAGGACCCGCACCCGGCCTTGATCCTCCTTCAGTTCAATCCGGCTTTTGTCGTAGGCCGCACGGAGATGGGCAATGCGCCGGCGCTCATAACGGGCGTATGTCTGATTTGCATCAAGCGTATTGGCCTTGAGCTTTTTGATCTCGCCCGCCTCGCGGCTTAAGCGATGCCTATAAGACACCACCTCTTGATTGAGGAACGAGTAGGCGTTTTGCGCCTGCTGCATTGCGGACAATCGGTCTTGGCCTATGAACTGGTTGACTACTGCTTGCGTGAGGTGATAGGAGCGTACCGGGCTGCGTTCTTTGAAGGAGACGCTGATCAGGTTTTTGCCGAGATCCATGACCGAGGCGCTAGCGCGTACCGACCTCACGAGCTCTGCCTTTCTGGTGGCGGACATGTTTTTCTTAAAGAATCCCGCCTTAGTCATGGCCGGGACCAGAACCTCGCGGCTCGTAATCAAGTCCTGCGCAATCTTGGCGCGTTGCTGGCCTACGTCCGGCTGGAAGGCCGCCCCCTTGATAAGCGGGTCTATCAGACGCTTGTTGTTCACAAGTATCATGGACGTCGACTGGTAGGTTTTCGGCCAGAGAATACCAGTCATAGTGGCGATGGCCGTCACCGCGATAAAAGTCCCGGCAACGAAGCGGCGATGCGAAAACGCCTCCTTGCCGAGAATGTGAGCGTTCTGCTCGAAAGTGAGTCTCATACAGTATCCCTTCCTTGGGTGGCGTGACTAAAAGAGGCGTTGTGGGACCGTGACTATGTCACCAGGCCGGAGACGGTAATTGGTGCCCAGGTGGCCCTCGCTCAGAATATTTCCAAGCTTCACATGGATAACGCGTTCTACGTGGCCCACCTGACGATGAATCTCGGTATCGTTAGCGGCTGCAAACGAGTTCACGCCGCCTGCGTCCAACACCGCATCGAGGACTGTCATTCCGGGCTCGAACTGGAGAGACGCCGGATGCTCGACCGCACCCGTTACCCGTACTCGGTCTTCGTAACTGTCTGCCACCACCCGCTTCACGATCACCGTAACCTGCGGATCACGCACGTAGTAATCGAGTTTGCGCGTGATGGTGTTGGCCACGCCCGAGGCCGTGTGGCCCGCGACCGCCACCGAGCCGATCAAAGGCATCGATATCCGCCCGTCCGGGCGCACGGGCACGATCTCCGAAAGACGCTTGTTGTGCCAAACCGAGATCTCGACCACGTCTGCTACCGCTAAACGGTAATGGGGGGTCTTCGCAAGCGCTGCCTGAGACGCATGCGCCGATAAGGTCTGTGAGGGTCGCATGGGGGTCTCTGCGCAAGCGCTCAGACCGGCCAGTGCGAGGACTGCGACTAGTGGCTTCAGCTTCATGTGTTTCATCCTTGGGTCTATCTTCCTTGTGAGAGCAACTCAACCATAACGCTACGGGCTCATCGCTTATATCCGACCTTGGTCCGCCCGCAGGACCTCCTTACATATGAAAAATCTAGCGTGCACCGTCCTGAAATATGAGGACTTGGAGGGTCTGAAAGAGGATAATGAGGTCCAGGAAAAGGGAATTGTTTTTTACGTAGTAGAGGTCGTATTTGAGCTTTTCGACCGCGTCCTCGACCGAGGCCCCATAGGGATAGCGCACCTGCGCCCAGCCGGTTATCCCGGGCTTTATGGTGTGACGATAGCTATAGTAGGGGATCGATTCGGTCAATTGGTTGACAAAGAACGGGCGTTCGGGGCGGGGTCCCACGAAGCTCATATCCCCACGCAAGACATTCAGGGCCTGGGGCAATTCGTCGATCCGAACCTTACGTATGAGGCCACCGAGCCTCGTCACCCGCTGGTCGTTCTTGGCGGCCCACTGGGGGGCGCCATCCTTTTCCGCGTTCACGCGCATACTGCGAAACTTGAGCAACGCAAACGGCCTATGGCCCTGGCCGACACGATTCTGCCGGTAAAATACCGGACCATTGTCTTCGAGCTTAATGAAGAGGGCAGTCAGCATCATCACGGGGAGGCACAGGATCAGAAGAACCGTGCTTGCCACGATATCGAAGGCCCGCTTTACCCAGGTCTTGATCAGGCTTTGCTGAAACCCGTCGGCGAAAACGAGCCAGCTCGCGTTCAACGACTCGAGCTCGATACGGCCGCTTTCGCGCTCGAAAAACGTAGTGAGGTCCATCACGCGTACACCAGAGAGCTTGCACTCTAGAAGCTCATTGATGGGAAGCGTCATGCGACGATCCCGACTGCCCACTACGATTTCTGTGACACGATTATCTTTCGCCAATACA
Organism: Pseudomonadota bacterium; assembly: GCA_021785035.1. Classification (GTDB taxonomy): domain Bacteria; phylum Pseudomonadota; class Gammaproteobacteria; order Acidiferrobacterales; family Acidiferrobacteraceae; genus Acidiferrobacter. The sequence continues at coordinate 20,190 of JAJYGP010000047.1, read as the reverse complement.
GACAAGGACCTTTGCTGCCGCAAAACCTGCCCCTCCTGCCCATTCTCCTTCTCGCCACAGGGTACAAAACCCACGACATGGAAGCCTGGATGACCGGGCGTGCCCTTGGCGAGCGCCTGGACGGCGCGCGCCCGGCGCCCCGTCCCCAATACCAGGACCTGGCGATTGATAGCGGCCCGACCGACGATCGCGATATACAAAAGCCGCGTCAGCATAGTGCCGCATAAGGCGACCAAGACCACATAGGCTAAGATAGGCGGCGGCAGGATGAGCGAAGGGACCAAAGGTACGAATAAGCAAAAGACGATAAAACCCAGGGAGAGGCTAACTAAAAGGCGCGGAAAGTAGCCCCACTGCCCCTCTTTCAGATCCCGCTGATACAAGCCGAAGGCGGTCATCACGATCAGCATAACGACGATGAATAAAAATGCCTTCCCGTTGGACATCGTATGGGCGTAAGAGGCAGCGCTGGAGGACCCCGACCGTAAGACGACCCCGGCATAAAGGGCGCCCCACAAAACCAACATCTCGGAGAGCCCGAGAATCAATAAACCCTTGGGCAAATAGTGCCTAAATATGCGGATCATGTTACGTCCTTGTAACAGCTCAGTCGGCGCGATTTAGCGCCGAGAGCGCTCAGCGATCAATCCGACTTCAGTCCTCCTTTGCGTCGCGTAGGCGTAGGCGCGCCAAGCGTTCGGCAATCCGCGCCTCAAGTCCCCTGTCGGTCGGTTCGTAGTAACGAGAGGGTGTCATCCTGTCCGGGAAATAGGAAACACCCGCCGCATAGGCCTCGGGTTCATCGTGCGGATAACGATAATCACGGCCATGGCCCAACGACCGAGCATGGGTGGTCGGGGCATTACGCAAATGGTTCGGTACCGGTCTTGTGCCCTGCGTCGCGACATCCCGCTGCGCGGCCTGCAGGGCCTTGTACGCGGCGTTACTCTTGGGGGCCGAGGCCAGATACAGCGCGGCTTGCGCCAGCATAAGTTCCCCCTCGGGACTTCCGAGACGATCGAAGGCCTGCCAAGCATCAAGCGCGATCGTCAAGGCCCTTGGATCGGCGTTACCTATATCTTCGCTGGCCGCGCGCACAAGCCTGCGCGCCACATAACGCGGATCACACCCCCCATCCAAGAGACGCACGAGCCAATAGAGGGCGGCATCCGGAGAAGAGCCACGTACTGCCTTATGGAGCGCCGAGATCTGGTCATATAAAAGGTCTCCACCCTTATCGAAGCGCCGATAGCGCCCGCCCGCCGCCCGCTGAATCAGGACCGCGTCTATTGTTGTCATCCCTTCACTCGCGGCCAGATCGGCGGCCAACTCCAAGAGCGCCAGCGCCCGCCGCCCATCACCATCAGCGAGCTCGGCTAAAAGCGTAAGATCCGCAGATGAACACTCGAACTCGCCCCCGAGGCCGGCCGGCGAGGCCAGGGCGCGGCCCAAAAGCTGGATCAATTCCTCTTGGGTCAGAACCTTAAGCCCATGCAAGCGGACTCGCGACAACAAGGCCGAACTCAGAGCAAAGGCCGGGTTCTCGGTCGTAGCCCCAATCAAGACCACGATGCCCTCTTCGAGCGGCCCCAAAAGCGCATCTTGTTGGGCCCGGCTATAGCGGTGGATCTCATCGATAAAGGCAACCAAACGCAGGCCTTGAGTCTCAGCCTCGCGCCCTTCGTCTTCCAAGGCCTTCAGTTCGCGCACACCACTCGTCAGCGCGCTTAAGGCCAGGAAACGATGACCAGGCGCTTGGGCCAAAAGCCGCGCCAGGGTGGTCTTTCCGGTCCCGGGCGGACCATACAAGATGGCGGGATAGGGGTGCCCGCGTTCATAGGCGACGCGCAACGGGGCGCTGGGGGCCAGTAACTCAGCCTGTCCGACGAAGTCGGACAGGACCTGAGGGCGCATGCGTTCGGCGAGCGGGGCCGCCACTATTCGCGGACGATCGCGGTGTGCGGCGGGGCCTGAAATCGGAACAGGGCCGCCGGGAGCGCTTGGTTCAACTGACTATCCCGCAAATCGATGGTGGTCGTCTGATCCAAGGTGTCGCGCAACACGATGCGTTGGATACGCACGGCCTTATAGCCGATTCGGATCCACCGAAACCCTTGGCCGCGACTCCGAGGCTTCAACTTAATCCAGGTCAGTCCCTGGCGATGGGGCAGATGCTGGATGATAAAGAGTCGGCTTAAGTGCCCACGACCCGCTAGCAAGAGCGCGGGGGTGCGCCCCAAGGCTTGATTCAAGCTATAACGGGTCGCTTGGGCAAGCCCCGGATCATAGATCCAAACACCCGAGCCGTGGCCGACGATCTGCTCGTGGTAGGGGGTCTTATAGTCCCAACGGAACTCCCCAGGGCGCTTAAGCCACAGTCGACCCTGCCCGCGGCTCACCAAGGCCCCATGACGATCGCGCACCACCTGGGTGAATCGGGCCTTTAGCGTGTGCACCTCAGAAAAAAAGCGCGACAGGTCACGCGCGCCTGCCGACATCGGCATGATCCCTAACACCAGCACAAGTCCGATACGACGCATCATTCAAGAGTTCTCCTGGAGGCAGCGCCCTGACACCGCGGCGCCCACTTAGTGGGTTTGATCCGAAATCTTAACCCACCTTGCCCCATCGCGCCCGCTTTGCCCAGCTTTTCATCTTGCGGCACCAGGGAAACCCCAATAGCGAACCAGGGGGCCTGCGACAGACAACCCCGTGTCCTGACCCATCCATGAGGAGGGCCGGAAAACACAAAGCTCGCCCGCAGGACAACCGCAAGCCTCTTGCCGCTGTGAGATCATGAGCTACGTCGATCGAGGGCACGCGGGAGACTTGTGGAGGCAGGACGCCCCGAGATCCAGCGCACGTCGGGGATGACCAATGGCCCCACCGCCTTTCATTTTTTGGTATCCGGAAATTGTGATTGATTTCACTCTTTTCGGTCGCTACGACACGGCATGGCGAAACCGGAAGCAGTGATTGACGGGGATTGAGTGCGCCCGCATCCTAAAACCCCTTTGATCGCATGCTAGTGGCCCAGTCGTTGTCCGAGGGGCTGCGTTTCCTGACCACCGACGCGATGCTTAGCGCCTACTCCTCCTCGGTGGAAGTCGCGGAACTCTGAGAATTCCCGCGCCCGACCTATGCTCTATGTACCACATACCATGAAGTTGATTGACTTTATGGGGGTCATCGACCATATCGCGCACAGCATACTCAAACCGCCCGTCGGCGGCTGCGCGCCGTGATTCCTGCTTGCGGGCGCCTATAGCGGGCGTGAGGCTGTGTTGCTGATCACTAGACAGGGCCAACTTTTCCTATGCTGCCCATTTGTATTTCTCCTGCGGCGCATCGTGACGACGATGGCTAGGAGACGTCACATGAGCGCCCTCCGTCAGGCCCTTGCCGAATTTTTTGCGTCTTTGATCGGGACCATCACGAAAGTTTTACCCGAGCCCGGGCTAAAATTAAGACCTTGGCCCACCGAAAGACGAAGCCCCTCCCCATTATGGAAGCCATTTCCATCCCATGCTTCGAGGTCTGGATTCTCCTGCACTTCGAAAAAACGAATGGCCATTTCGATGACTGCACAAAGGTCATGACGCGGGTCCGTAGTCACCTGCCTCACTACGACAAGGCGGACGCCACAACTATCCAACACCTTCTGATCGGAGCTCGGCTTACGAAGTCTGGCCACCAGACACATGATATCCGCATTAATAATTTGCATTTTTTTCACATATATGAGATATAAAATAGCCTATTACGTGAATTTATGTAGTATAATTGCCGAATACCCGTGAATATGCGCCTATCATTATTTTACTAGAGGCCTACCGCTATGTTGGTTGAGTTCAGCCTCGCGAATTTTCGGTCCATCCGGTCCCGACAAACCCTGAGTCTCGTGGCAAGCCCGGACTCGAAGCATCTCGCGGGCAACGTCTTTACCGACAAGGACAAGGCGCTTCGCTTGCTCCGGTCGGCGGTCATTTATGGGCCCAACGCCGCCGGCAAGAGCAATCTCCTGCGCGCGCTTCATACCCTGCAGTACCTCGTACAGAACTCAGCCACGGGCACTCAAGAGGGTCAGCGCCTGCCCGTGACTCCCTTTTTGCTCTCTAAAACTTCCCCTGAAGAGCCCTCAGAGTTCGAGATTATCTTTATAGCGGACGAGGGGGTTCGCTACCACTACGGATGCCTAGTGAGCGCCGAGCGCGTACACAAGGAATGGCTGGTGGCCTATCCGCAGGGTCGCCCCCAGCGTTGGTTTGAGCGCGAATACGTGAAGGGAAAGGAGACTTACGAATGGTGGTTCGGTCCCCGCTTCAAGGCCGATCGTGCCGAGCGCAAAGTGTGGCAAGAGTTTACGCGCCCGAATGCTCTGTTTATCTCCACAGCCATTCAGCTCAATAACGAGCAACTGAAACCTGTTTTCGCGTGGCTCACACAAAAGCTCATCGTCTTGATCCCCGGTACCGGCGTCAACTGGAATCCCCATCTCAGCATTAACCTTCTACGCGAGTCGCGCGGCCAAAACCAAGTGGCGCGCTTCCTGCGGGCCGCCGATATCAGCATAGACCGGCTGGAACTGCGCGAGGAAGACATGCCGCCATTCTCCGCGTCCGATGGTTTTACGGCATCTAGCGCCCCCTTTGTGAATGTCATGGTTTCTTCGGGCAAGGCCGTACCTAAACGTTTTCGCTTTCTGGCATGGCATACCCGGCCAGACACAAAAGAGGAGGTGTCATTCGACCTCATGGCAGACGAATCCGATGGCACCAAGAAGTTGTTCGAATTTATCGGCTGCTGGCTGCGGGCGCTAGAATGGGGTGCAACGCTCTTAGTCGACGAGCTGGATCGCAGCCTCCATCCCCACCTGACCCGATTTTTAGTGGGTCTTTTTCAGAATGCGGACAATACACAAAACGCTCAGTTGGTTTTTACGACTCACGACACGACCCTTCTCGACACCAACATGCTCCGACGCGACCAGATATGGTTTGTGGAAAAGGACCCAAAGCAATCGTCACACTTTTACTCGCTACTCGAATACTCACCGCGAAAAGACGAGGCCCTAGAACGTGGTTACTTGAAGGGCCGTTACGGTGCTATTCCATTTATTGGTACGCTCGGAACCTGATCCATGGCCCGGCTGCCGCTACGCGGAAACCGGTCATTGCAACGTCGACCAGGGCGCAAACATCCCCGGTCGCTGACGCTGATTGTGTGTGAAGGGGAAACCGAGCGGCTCTATTTCGAGGCGGCGAAACTCCGTCATCGCCTTACGACAACGGAAATCTTTGTAGCCAAAAATACCAAGAGCTCGGCGCCCATCGGGGTGGTGGAATGGGCCGAAAGGAAAAGCCGGGAACCGGGTGGATTTGACCATATTTTTTGTGTTTTTGATCGGGATGATCACGAAAGTTTTGCCCGAGCACGCGATAAAATTAGGACCCTGGCTAATCGCAAAACGAAACCCCTCCCTATCAGAGAAGCTATTTCCGTTCCGTGCTTCGAGGTCTGGGTTCTCCTGCACTTTGAAAAAACGGATGCCCCCTTTGATGACTGCACACAGGTGACGGCACGGGTCCACCGTCACCTGCCGCACTACGAGAAGCCGGAGGGCGCCGCCCAACACCTCATGAGTCGTATGGCTCAGGCTGTTGAGAACGCGCGCTGGCTCGCCCTTCGCGGCGCGGACACGGCCCTTAATCCCTATACGAGTGTTCACCTGGTACTAGAGCATTTTACATTTGTCGCTACGCAGTGCGGGCCCTAGGGCACACCCAACGGCACCGGTAGGCAAGGCACGCCTAGTGCTGGCTAGCGGACCGCCCGCATCGGACCCCTTAATGAGGAATGATGTAGCGAGACTCGGATAGGGCGACCAACTCGGTCCGCCTACCAGGCCCCATCGCTCAATAGCAAGATCCGGCGCCCGAGACGTCTGCCTGTCTTCCGCGGGAAAAAGTACGGCCTCTAGGTCTCCGGCGGAGGGGGCGCTATGACCTCACGACTGCCGTTTGACTGCAAGGGACCGACCACACCCGATCGCTCCATTTGCTCAATCAGTCGGGCTGCGCGGTTATAGCCTATACGCAGACGCCTCTGGACCCCCGACACCGAGGCCCGGCGGGTCTCGGTCACGATCCGCAAGGCCTCATCGTAGAGCTCGTCGGCCTCGCCCCCGTCTCCCGACTCCTCTAACGAGCCGTCTCCCGCATCCTCACTGGCGAAAATCCGCTCGTCATACACGGCCGGACCGGTCCGCTTCAAGGCCTCCACCACCTTGTGAACCTCGGCATCGGCCACGAATGCCCCGTGAATGCGCAGCGGAAAGCCGGTCCCAGCCTGCAAAAACAGCATGTCGCCATGCCCCAATAATTGCTCGGCCCCCATTTGATCGAGCACCGTCCGCGAATCAACCTTGGCCGACACTTGGAACGCGATGCGGGCCGGAATATTGGCCTTGATAAGACCAGTGATCACGTCAACGGACGGTCGCTGCGTCGCCAGCACCAGATGGAGACCCGCAGCCCGGGCCTTTTGCGCGAGCCGCGCGATCAACTCCTCGACCTTCTTACCGACCACCATCATAAGGTCGGCCAACTCGTCTATGACAATCACGATATAGGGCAGCCGCCCCAATTCCCGCACCTCTCCCGGTGGGGCTTGCGGATCGTTGAGGATCTCGCCGCGTGCATGGGCCTCATCATAGCGCTTGTTGTAGCCAGCCAAATTGCGTACGCCGAGCGCGGCCATGGCCTTGTAGCGCCTATCCATTTCCCCTATGCACCAGCGCAAAGCCTGAGCGGCCTGTTTCATATCGGTCACGACCGGCGCCAAAAGGTGCGGAAGGCCGTCGTATACGGCAAGTTCTAACATTTTGGGGTCGATCAAAATCAGACGCACGTCGGTCGGCGTCGACTTGAACACAAAACTCAAGATCAGGGCATTTAGGCACACCGATTTACCGGAGCCCGTGGTCCCGGCAATCAGGAGATGGGGCATACGCGCCAGATCCGTGACCACGGCCTGCCCACTGATATCCTTACCCAAGGCCAAGGCCAGCGGAGAATTCACGGCCTCATAGGCACTTGAAGACAGAATTTCGCGCAGCCGCACGATTTCGCGCCGCTCGTTTGGGATCTCCAGACCCACGAAGGCCTTGCCCGGAATATTCTCGACCACCCGCACGCTCACCACCGAGAGCGCCCGCGCCAAATCCCGCTGAAGGGTTGTAATTTGACTGGCTTTAACGCCCGGCGCGGGTTCGATCTCAAAACGCGTAATCACAGGGCCCGGGTGCACCGCCTCGACCTTGACCTCGACATGAAAGTCCAGCAGCTTCTTTTCCAAAAGCCGCGACATGGCGTGCAGTGACTCCTGAGAAAAGCTCGCCTTTTCGCCCGAGGGTTCATCTAACAAGGATAAGGCCGGTAGACCATGGCTCGGGGGATCGAGGAAGCTCGTCTGGCGTTCGCGCACCGCGCGCGGACTCTCAACCGGCTCGATTGCGGGCTCAATGCGCGGCGGCGCTGGCCGCTTTAAGACCCGTCGACCCTTCTCCACCGTCTCCTCGCGCGCTTGGCGCGCTTTACGACCGCGCCAGGAATCGCGCATCTGGCCTACGAAAGAGCGTAGCCTAGCAACCCCCTCAAGAGCGGCCCCCCCGAACCAATCCATCACGCCAAGCCAGGAAAGGCCGGTGGCCAAGGTGAACCCGGCAAGGAACAAGGCCAAGAGCAACAAGGTGGCCCCCACCGGGTTAATGGTCCGAGACAAGGCACCCGCAACGAAACCCCCTATCAGGCCGCCGGCCCGAAACGGCAGCAGCGCCGGTCCCCGGAAATCGAGGCTCGCAAGCCCGCAGGCCCCCAAAAACGCCAGCAACTGTCCTAAGACCACCACTTTATGGGGCCGGTCTGAGAGCGACAGCCGGGGCCGCAGCAAGCGTACACCGCTCCAGCCGATCAAGATCGGGATGACATAGGCGGGAAGGCCGAGAAGCGTAAGCAAAAGATCCGACAACCAGGCTCCGACCACGCCTCCACTATTCCGTACCGTTCCATCGCCACTGTGCGACCAGCTTGGATCGGAGGGGTGGAAGGTCGCAAGCGCCAGGATAATGTAGACGGCGACCGCAAGGATGATAAACAACAGCGCTTCGCGGATGATGCGCCGGCCAGCCGGCGCGAGAGGCGCGCGGGCCCGCTTAAATTGAGCCTGAGCCATAAGCCATATCCCACAGTGCTTGGAATCGATTCACTATCATTCAGATTAAGGCCGCCGCCACTGCTTCATGGGTGATGCTTCCTGCGCGCACGTTCAAACCGCCCGCGAGTCTTTTATCGTCGACGCCCGCAGTCGCCATGATCTGCACGTAAGGGAGCAGTACCGACGACAAGGCCTGCGAGGCCGTACGCGGAACCGCGCCCGGCATGTTGGTAACCCCGAAATGCACCACTCCTTCGTCGACATAGGTCGGGGCCCCATAGTCGGTGGGGCGCATGGTCTCGATGCACCCCCCTTGATCTATGGCGATATCGATGAGTACCGCGCCGGGGCGCATCCCGGCGACCATGGATCGGGTCACGACCCGCGGGGCGCGGGCCCCGGCGATGAGCACAGCGCCGATCACAAGGTCCGCGCTGTGAACGGCGTGGGCAATCGTCTCCTCGTAGGCGGGCAAGGCCGTGACGTTCGCTCCCACCTCGGCCATGGCGCTAAGACGCGCGCGCACCTTATCGAAAACCGTGACTTGGGCCCCGAGGGCTGCGGCAAGCTTCACGGCATTGCCACCGGCCTCGCCCGCACCGATCACCACCACATGCCCACGCTCAGTCCCGGCCAGGCCACCCAGTAGTACCCCTCTGCCACCAGACGGCGCGTGCAAAAGATGGCCCCCGACCTGTACCGCCAGGCGTCCTGCGATGTTACTCATAGGAGCCAATAACGGCAAAGCGCCGTCCTGCACAACCGTCTCGAAGGCAACCGCAGTCACCCCGGCCTTTTGTAAGACCAGGGCCAGAGGTCGATTGGCGGCCAGATGCAGATAGGAGAAAAGAATATGATCGGCTTTAAGGAACGCATATTCGGAAGCGACCGGCTCTTTGACCTTTACAATCAATTGTGCGGCGCGATAGAGGGCCTCGGCATCAGGCACGATATGGGCCCCGTGGGCCGCGTATTCTTCATCCGCGAATCCGCTTCCCTTCCCGGCTCCCGCCTGCAAATAGACATCGTGGCCGGCCTGAATCAGTGCCGCCACCGCATGGGGTACGAGTGCCACTCGCGCCTCCCATGGCTTCACTTCCTTTGGTACACCGATACGCATAATGGCTCCCATGCCAGTCAGTTTAACGGCCTTTAGCTAAGCCCGCTACGGCGCGTTGATCCGGACCGACAAAAGGGGCAGTATGCGCCTATACTTAAGGGTATCCGTATTTTTCGCAGCTGAGGTTGTCATGCCTGCATCTCGTCATGCGCGTCTTATTATTCTCGGTTCTGGTCCGGCCGGCTATACCGCCGCCATCTACGCCGCGCGCGCCAATTTGCGCCCGGTCCTGATCACCGGCCTTGAGCAAGGTGGCCAGCTCATGACCACCACCGACGTCGACAATTGGCCAGGGGATATCGAGGGCCTCCTCGGACCCGACCTTATGGACCGTATGAAACGTCATGCCGAGCGATTCCAAACCGACATTGTGTTCGATCATGTGCATGCCGTCGATTTAGCGCGACCGCGCAAGACCTTAAAGGGCGACGCCTTCGAGTACACGTGCGACGCCTTGATTATCGCCACCGGGGCCTCGGCCAAGTACCTGGGTATACCTTCAGAGGAGCGCTATCGCGGCAAAGGGGTATCCGCTTGCGCGACGTGCGACGGCTTTTTTTACAAAGGTAAGCCCGTGGCCGTGATCGGTGGAGGCAATACCGCGGTCGAAGAGGCCCTTTACCTGTCGGGGATCGCCTCCGAGGTCGTGGTCGTCCACAGGCGGGATCGCTTTAAGGCCGAGGCCATCTTGATCGATCAGTTGCTCGCGAAGACCCAGAGCGGCAATGTCCGCATCGAGTGGAATGCAGACTTAAACGAGATCCTCGGCGATAAAGACGGGGTATCGGGAGTCCGTATCGACACCCCCTCGGGTGCCAAGGAGATACCCGTCCACGGCGTGTTCGTGGCGATCGGGCACTCGCCCAATACCAGCCTCTTCACGGGCCAACTGGAGATGGTCAACGGCTACATCAAGACGCAAGGAAAGGAGGGTCAGATGACTTCCACCAGCGTACCGGGTGTGTTTGCAGCCGGGGATGTCCAGGACTTCATCTATCGCCAGGCGGTCACCTCGGCCGGCAGCGGATGCATGGCAGCACTCGATGCCGAGCGTTACCTCAGTCAACTCGAGGCGGACTCCCCCCATGGCGGAAAAACCTGAAGAGGCCAAAAAACTGTTTGCCGGAGCGGTAGCCGGCGCACGTAAGATCGAACAGGATCGCGTCAGTCCTTTTCGCCCCCGCATACGCCCGGTTCCCCGCCAAGCGCTACGCGAAGTGGATGCGATTGCCAAAGAGATGCTGACGTTTACCTCAAGCGACATCGACGTGGGCACGGGCGAAGAGCTGCTGTTTCTTCGATCGGGAGTCAGCAAAGAGACCTTGCGACGCATAAAGCGAGGTCAGACCGCCATTGAAGCCGAATTGGATCTCCATGGCCTCACCGTCGATCAAGCCGGATGGGCGCTCGCGCGCTTTCTTCAAGACGCCTTATCTGACGGCAAACGGTGCGTGCGCATCATTCATGGCAAAGGACTGCGCTCCGAGGCGCGCCTTCCGGTGCTGAAGGGCTGCGTCAACAACTGGCTGCGGCACAGAGACGATATCTTGGCCTTCTGTTCGGCACGAGCGGAAGACGGCGGAACGGGTGCCGTATACGTGCTCTTAAAGAGGCTTACTCGATAAGAACGATGGCGTGGGCACTCATGCCCTCGCTCCGCCCGGTGTAGCCCATGCCTTCGGTCGTCGTCGCCTTCACGTTGACGGCATCGAGCCCGACCCCAAGATCGGCCGCCAGATGCGTCATCATCTGACCCACGTGAGGCGCGAGGCGCGGGGCCTCGGCCACGATCGTGGCGTCCATGTTTACGACCCGAAAACCGCGCTCTTTCAGCATCTGGACCGTGGCCCTCAACAACACCCGGCTATCGCAGCCCTTATAGCGTGCATCGCTTGCCGGGAAGTGCCGCCCAAGATCACCGAGAGCCGCGGCCCCCAAGCACGCACTTGTCACAGCATGCACCAAGACATCAGCATCGGAGTGCCCAGCGAGTCCCCGCGGATAAGGAATCGTGACGCCACCGAGAACGAGGGGGCGACCCTCGACAAGACCATGGGCATCAAAGCCCTGCCCTATTCGCATACCATCCCCCCGTAGAGTTCCTTGCGCATCAGATAGAGTTCGGCCAAAGCGAGATCCTCAGGCAAGGTGATTTTGATATTGTCCGGACTCCCGATCACGAGTCGCGGCTTACCCCCGAGATACTCTATCGCGGAGGCCTCGTCTGTAATGAGGGCGCCGGCCGCCAAGGCTTGGCTCAAGGCCTCATGGAGGCGCGCATAGGCGAATACCTGCGGAGTCTGAGCTAACCACAAACCCCGCCTATCCAGGGTGTCGGCCACAAAGCCCTTCGCTCCTTCGCGTTTTACAGTATCGGCTACAGGCCGCGCCAAAAGCGCACCGTCGGCCGCCGATTCCGCCACCATCCGCAGCCGTTCGAGATCTCCCCTGCGCACACAAGGACGAGCGGCATCGTGGACGAATACAAGATCATCGGGTCGCGCCTGATCACGCAAAGCGACCAACCCCCTCAAAACGGTGACAGCGCGCTCGGCGCCGCCTTCGAAGGGGATAAGCGGGGTGGCAAGCGCGGGGCGGTAGGCAGGCCAGTGCATGTCGTCCGGCGCTAAGCCGATCGCTATCCCAAGACAGCCCAAATCATCGAGCCGCCTTAAGGTATGAGCCAGCACCGTGGCGCCGGCCAGCGGCAAGTACTGCTTGGGGAGCGCCGATCCAAAACGCAGCCCGCGCCCTGCCGCTGGTACGACAACCCATGTCCGCACCAAAGTCTAGGTGCCAAGCGCGATTGATGATTGGATCACGTCGCGGGCCGCTTCCAGCGGGATGCCCTCGACGACCGCCACCTCTCTCACCAAATAGCCCGAGGCGAGCTCCAACAATCGTGCCTCCTCGAACGACAGGCCATGGCCAGCTTTAAGACGTGTCAGATCGCGTACCGCCGCGCCCACTTCGAGACAGGAGCCGGACTGAATGCGGCGTTCGAGATCCTTGTAATGGTCAGCCCAGTGGCCAACAGGACGCTCGGAGCTGCTCTCGCCTAAAACCCGCAGAAGATCCTTGATCTCCTTACTCGGCAAAAGCGGTCGCAAGCCGTTACTCAAGGCCTTTTCTTTGGGGACTCTGATCGTGATGTGGTTCTGGGGGACGCCAATGACATAACACAACTCATGTTCGGTCCCAAAGATAAGCTCTTCCACCGCCTCTATGACACCGACTCCGGCCGTAGGGTAAAATACGTCTTGCCCAACCTTGAATTCTGTCTTCCGCACGAAGCCTCCTCCTTGGCGCTTGGGGCTGGCGTCATTATGCCCCTAAGGACTAGCTCCGACAATGCGAAGCTCTCGCTCCTTTGGACATTCGATTACAATGCCCACCCTATGACCCAAACATCGACTGCCGAGACCCGCCTCTACTCACCGCTTGCCCCGCCGGTCCCATCCGGCCACGAGCAATGGTGGCATCTACATGGTAGCGCACGGGGGCTCGCGCTGGCCCAAGCGGCCCGTGCCGATCGTCTTCTGATCGTTGTGACCCCAGACGTGCGTAGCCGCGAACGTCTTGAGGATGAATTGCATTTCTATCTCGACGCCGATGGCCCGCCGGTCCTGACGTTTCCAGACTGGGAATGTCTACCCTATGACGCGTTTTCACCACACCCCGATATCGTCTCTGAACGGCTTGCTACGCTCGCTGTACTCCCGCATCTCACCTGCGGACTCGTACTCATCGCCGCCTCCACCCTCATGCACTACCTGCCGCCCGCGTCGCACCTCTTAGGGCATAGTTTCGTCTTAAAGGTCGGGGATCATCTGGAAATCGATCGCTTTCGCGAACGCCTTGTGCAGGCGGCGTACCATTCGGTTGGGCAAGTCGTGGAGGCTGGCGAGTTTGCGGTGCGCGGTGGCATTATCGATGTCTATCCCATGGGCACAAAGAACGCCTTTCGCATCGACCTTTTCGACGATACGATTGAATCCATCAGAACCTTTGATCCCGATACCCAGCGATCCGACCAAGTCCTGACGGAGATTCGCATCCTGCCGGCGCGCGAACATCCGCTCACGGCAGAAGCCATCCAGACCTTCCGCGCCCAATACCGAGCAGCGTTCACTGGCGATCCCCGCGCAAGCCTGATCTATCGCGACGTAAGCGAGGGCATAAGCCCGCCGGGCATAGAGTATTACCTACCGCTGTTTTTCTCCGAGACGGCGAGCTTCATTGATTACCTTCCGCCCCGCGCCACCCTTTTCTTTACCGAAGGGGCGCGCGATCAAATCCAGCGCTTCGAGCGCGAGACGCAGGAACGTTACGAGGCGGCCCGCGGCCATATCGAACGCCCGGCGCTCTCTCCGGATCGGCTCTTTCTCACGGCCAAAGACCTGGAGGGGCGCATCACGCCATTCCTGCAAATCTCGCTTGGCGAGGGTCTGGGAACCGTGCGCCATTTCGCGACCCACGAGCCGCCGACTTTGCCGCAAGAAAGCCACGCCGCGGAATCCAACCATGCCCTCCTGGCCTACGTAAAGAGCCCTGGGCGACGGATCCTGCTTGTGGCCGAGACAGCTGGCCGGCGCGAATCCTTGCGTCAGCTCCTTACGGCCCACGGGCACCCGCCGCACAGCTTATCGTCGTGGACCGAGTTCGTAACCGGCCAGGAATCCCTCAGTCTTATGACTGCTCCTCTCGATCGCGGGCTTTTACTCGACAACCCGGCTTTGAGCGTCATAGTCGAGTCGCAACTCTACGGCGAGCGGGCTCAGCAACGCCGTCGCCGGGCCAAGCCGCGCGATCAGCAGCTCATCCTGCGCGGGCTCGGCGAACTCAAAGTCGGTGATCCGGTGGTGCACGAAGACCATGGGGTCGGCCGCTATCTGGGCCTTGTGCGATTAACAGTTACCGACATCGAAAGCGAGTTTTTGGCGCTCGAATATGCCGGTGGCGATAAACTCTATCTGCCAGTGACTGACCTCCACCTGATGGGGCGTTACACCGGCACCGATCCCGACAAGGCCCCGCTTCATAAACTCGGCCATGAGGCTTGGGACAAGGCAAAGCGCCGCGCCCAGGAGAAGGCCCGCGATGCGGCTGCCGAACTTCTTGAAATCTACGCCCGACGAGCCGCCCGCCCCGGACACCCGTTTGCCGCCCGAGACGAGGCCTATGAGCGGTTCGCTGATGCCTTCCCGTTCGAGGAAACGCCCGACCAAACACGCGTCATAGCAGAGGTGTTGAACGACATGGAAAGCCCCCGCCCCATGGATCGCTTGGTCTGTGGGGACGTCGGTTTCGGCAAGACCGAAGTCGCGATGCGGGCCGCCTTTCTGGCGGTTCATGACCAAAAGCAGGTAGCGGTCTTGGTCCCAACAACGCTGCTTGCCCAGCAGCACTACCAAAACTTCCGGGATCGTTTCGCCGACCTTCCGGTCGAGATCGAGATCCTATCGCGGTTTCGCACACGCTCGGAAATCGAACAGGCAATCGAGCGCATCGCCAAAGGCAAGGTTGATATCATCATAGGGACTCACCGCCTGCTCCAAGACGATGTGCGCTTTAAGGCCTTAGGCCTTGTGATCGTAGACGAAGAGCATCGTTTCGGGGTACGGCAAAAGGAGCGCATGAAGGCCCTACGCGCCCATGTCGACATATTGACGCTGACTGCGACCCCTCTCCCACGTACCCTCAATATGGCGCTTGCAAGCCTACGCGACGTGTCTTTGATCGGGACCCCGCCCCAAGACCGGCTTTCGATCAAGACCTTCGTAACCCAGTGGAACACCGATCTGATTCGCGAGGCCTGTCTGCGCGAAATGCGCCGTGGCGGCCAGATTTACTTTCTACACAACGACGTGCGCTCAATGGAACGGCGCGCGCACGAGCTGAAGGCCTTACTCCCCGAGATCGATATCCGCATAGCTCACGGTCAAATGCCGGAACGCGAACTTGAGCGCGTCATGCTCGATTTCTACCACCAACGCTTTCACATCCTTCTCTGTAGCACCATCATAGAGACCGGAATCGATGTCCCGACCGCCAATACGATCATCATCGAGCGAGCCGACCGCTTTGGCCTGGCGCAGCTCCATCAGCTGCGCGGACGCGTCGGGCGCTCGCACCACCGCGCCTACGCCTATCTGTTGACGCCCGAGGCAAGTGCGCTCACCGCGGACGCTAGGAAGCGCCTGGACGCTATCGCCTCCCTAGAAGACCTCGGGGTCGGTTTCGCCCTGGCATCGCACGACCTCGAGATCCGCGGGGCCGGCGAGCTTTTAGGCGAATCGCAGAGCGGCCAGATCGACGAGGTGGGCTTTACCCTCTATAGCGAACTTTTGGAACGCGCGGTCACAAGTCTCAAGGCCGGCAAAGACTTGGACGACGAGGCCTTACTGTCGCGTGCGACGGATATCGATCTGCATGTAGCAGCCCTCCTGCCCGAGGACTATTGTCCGGATCCCCATATTCGCTTGGTGTTTTACAAACGCATCGCCAACGCAAGTTCGGACGCCGAATGGGACGATCTTGCCGGCGAGATCGTTGACCGGTTCGGACCACCCCCTAAGGCCGCCCTTCGCCTCTTTCGTTTGGCACGCTTACGCAAACTGGCCCACTCGCTTGGGATTGCCCGCATTGATGCCGGTCCCAAAGGCGCGCGCCTTCAGTTTGTGGCAAACCCCACGATCGATCCCACGCGTCTCATTACCCTTATGCAATCTGCGCCCAAGCGCTATCGGCTCGACGGACCACAGGGCTTGCGGGTAAGCGCGGATTGGAGTGATCCGGATGAACGTATAGAGGCGATCACCACACTTGTTCAGAGTCTGGCGGTGCAAGACAAGATGGGTGCCGCGCCGTTACCCCCCGCTTTCACGCGTCTTGGCGCAGAAGGTCTTCGGCGCAAACGTTAAGGCCTTTGACTGGTACCTGCGGGTTGACTGGTACCAGAAAACACTCTCAGTGCACTAGTCGCCAACCATAGACATGCTTGGCGTATCGCGCATCTCCCTATAGAGAATACCCAAATGATACAGAGCTTTTGGGATAAGGCGGACTCAGTCGTTTGCGGAAAAAAGCGAGTCAAGGCGTTCAGCGATTTCGTACCAAAAGCCAAACAGCGTTTTCGATTCACTCGATGCGGCAATATCACTTCTCGATCTTAATTTGCCAAAAACCGACCTCCGTCACGGAAAGGCAATCGTCAGGGTCGATACAGCGTCCGTATCAGCAATCAGTGCGGATATGTTTTGCGTGGCAGAAGGGCGAACGCGGCCCGCGCCATGTCGAAATCGTGGATTATCATTAAGGAGGGTCTCATAAGCCGTAACGCCATTCATCCCGGCGAACACTGTGCCAGAGAACTCGAGATGCTCGCCTTAAGCGCGACAGAGCTTGGCCCCTCTTCCTCGATCACCACCTGAATCACCCCGCTCGGGCGGCGATTATTGTCTTCGTCGCGGGGACATCGAGGCCCTATGCGCATATACCGTTTGAGCATTTGCCGCTGGCACATACCTTAGGCGCCACTGCCAACGATCATTTTCAACGTCATTCACTTTACCTCGATAGAAAACGACTGCATTGCGCTCTCTTGAGGGGATCCGCCAGGGTATCGAATGTTTCCGGAGCTCGAGAGAGATCGGGCCACGCCGGGCACTTACGGGTGCGTTGATGGCGGCGATGCCTCGGGTTTTTCGTAACGCGGAGCTCCCCACATACACACTTACAGTAAAACCTCATGACATGGCGTACTGGCAAGAGAGCAAGCGATTGCAGTGAACGGCGCTACCCTCACTCACAAAACCCTCATGCATGCTCAACATTTAAGAGGACTTTGGGAGCTTTTAGGAGTCCGGCAGGCTGTAACCCTCGGGAAATAAGGTCGCCTCATAACCGAAGAACTTGAGATCATGAATGCGTAATGGGTAGAGGACGCCGTCAAGGTGGTCGCATTCGTGTTGCACAACCCGGGCATGAAAGCCCTCAGCCTCGCGCACGATAGGGACGCCATCGATATCAAAACCCCGATAGCGAATACGGCGATAGCGCGGGACAAGACCGCGCATCCCAGGCACACTAAGACACCCTTCCCAGCCCTCTTCCTGGTCTTCGCCGAGGGGTTCAATGACCGGATTCACAAGAACCGTGTCGGGAACCTCGGCCACCTGCGGATAGCGCGGGTTGGCGTGCACCCCAAAAATGACCACTCGCAGCGGAACCCCAATTTGCGGGGCGGCAAGACCCGCGCCGCTTAAGGCGGCCATCGTGTCTTTCATGTCGGTCACGAGCTGAGAAAGCGCAGCAGACGAGACCACAGGGACCTCTTGGGCCCGCGCAAACAACAAAGGATCGCCCATCTGTCGCACAACTCTTACCGTCATGACTTTACCCTTCGCCGCTTCGGCCCCATACTAAGGGCATTGTACCAAAGGAGCCTCGTGTGCGCCGCATTATTCCGATCGTCCTGGCCGTCCTCGGTCTTTGCAGCCAAGCGCTAGCCACAAAAGCCCCCCTCTATGAGATCCAGGTGCTGGTATTCGCAAACCACCTCCGCAAGCTTGATGGTCATGAACACTGGAACCAAGAGAAGCTATCTCCCATCGCGGGCTTTAAGAAGGCCCTGTCACCCAGCAGCAGTCTGCCCCCAGGCTCCCACCTCGCGATCGCCCAATCGATCCTATCCCACCACCGCCACTACACGATTCTTGCCGCCCGCAGTTGGGTCCAGAACATGGTGCCGCTGCGGACCACAAAGGCGATTCAGATAAAAAGCCGCACTGACGGCCGCCTGAAAGGCGTCATCCGCGTCTTTCGCTGGCACCTCATCCATGTCGCGGTGGACCTCCATTACACGCCCAGCGATGCCCTGAAAAACACGGGATCTTCAGACACCACTTATCAACTTTGGGAATCGCGCCCGGTGGCCTTACGCCGAACAAATTATTTTGATCACCCGAAGTTCGGGGTTCTCGTGCGCGTTGTACCCTACGTGGGTCCGGTCGGGTCCGGGCCGTAAACCCTTAGGAATCGCGCGTGGAGGCCGGATCGTAAAGACGAGGAATGGCCTCCTCGAGCAAGGACCGGACCTGAGTCATGCCGGTCTCCAAATACCGCTCTATAGTCCGCAGATCGATCTCACCCGCGGCCTTTCCGGCCGCGAAATTCGCGACCACCGCGAGCGAGGCGTAGCAAAGGCCCAGTTCGCGCGCGAGTCCTGCCTCCGGCATACCGGTCATGCCAACAATGTCGGCACCATCCTGCTCGAGTCGCCGGATCTCTGCCACAGTCTCAAAGCGGGGACCCTGAGTCGCAGCATACGTCGCGCCCAAGGCCAACTCCAGGCCGGCACGCGTGGCGCCATCGCGCAACACCTTGCGTAAGGTCTCGCAGTAGGGGTGGGTGAAATCTACGTGGGTTACGGGCTCTGGACTGCTCCCAAAAAACGTATGGGCGCGGCCATAGGTGTAATCAATAATTTGGTCCGGCAATACGAGACTTCCCGGTACTAGGCTCAACCGAATCGCACCCACCGCATTCACGGCGATGACGTGGCTTGCGCCACATTCCTTCAGCGCCCAAAGATTCGCTTGATAATTGACGCGGTGCGGCGGAATGGTGTGTCCATGCCCGTGGCGCGGCAAAAAAATGACATCATGCCCGCCGACCGCGCCATAGACCATGGGCGCCGATGGCTCGCCGTAAGGGGTTCGCAAGATCCGGCGCTCGCGCACCGTCAAATTCCGGAGATGGGTGAGCCCACTCCCGCCGATAATGGCCAGCATCTTCATCGGAGCGCGTAAATCCCCTTCGCATTGCGTAAATACCCTTCGTAATCCATACCGTAACCGAAGACATAACGATCCGGGACATCAAGGCCCGAAAAATCCGCCGCGAGATCCCCGGAACGCGGTCGCAACTTGGTGACCAAGACCGCCTTCAGGACCTGAGAGGCGCCGCGGTCATACAAGCTCCGCGTCAAAGCCGCCAAGGTCGTGCCCTCATCGAGGATATCATCGAGTAACACCACCATACGACCAGTCACCGACAAACTGGGCCCCGCAATCCAGGCCAGGTCTCCACCGGTCAGGGCCCCGCGATAACGGGTGGCATGGACATAGTCCACTTCCAGGGGAAAATTGAGTCGCGGAAGGAGGTGCCCTGCAAACACCAGGGCACCATTCAAAACCACCATGAGGATAGGGTTACGGTCCGCTACGGCGTCATGCAGGGCCTGCGCCATCCGGTTAAGGGCTTGATCCACCTCGGCTTCCGAAAACAGCTGTTCGGCGGCCTCCAAGATGGCCCAAGCCTCCCGTCCCTGCGTCGCCCCATCCCCGTCCATACGATCAAGAAGACGTTAGTAGGTGAACGTTACGGTGTCGTCATCCATGGCCTGCGTGATAACAAACGCGCCGCCCACGGTCTCTTCGATTTCGGGAATAAGGTCTTTACCCCACAGTTCGAGCGTGGGGGTGCATACCTTAAAATGGACGCCCGCTTCGTGCGCGTCTTTCATAAAGTCATACACGGACTTTGTGCTTCCTTCCTGCACGAAGAGCTTTTCCGCTACGCCCTTGATGGCGAGCTCGCCGGCCCGAGCCGTCAAGACCACAGTGACCTCGTACTCCATGGCCGCGGCCACGGTCGCTTGAAAAAACGGCGCACCGAGTTCGGAGGGATTACGGGGATCGGTATTCACCATCATCATAAGAAGCTTGTCAGCCATTACACTACTCCGCGAATCGGTCAAAGAAAGACGCGCGATTATAGCGGCTTCCGATGCTAAATCCCATAGCAACACCGACCCCAAGCGATGGCCTGCGTGACCCCCCCCCCTAAAAACC
>JAJYGP010000088.1 GCA_021785035.1 Pseudomonadota bacterium | reverse complement strand
CTCGATATGTAGAAAGTAAGATACCCCGTTATCCGGGTACTATTGCAGGATAGAAGGAGATATACGGGAAATTGCCGAGTGGGGCTTTCTGTAACGTCCTTAAAGAGCAGCTGCAATGGGGACTACGCTACGCTACTTCCGGAGTCCTTGCAACTGCTGACATCTCTTAGGCCGACTTTGGTCTGAGACCGGCCGGGCGCGCACGGTTTTGCGGTCTTGTGGTTTGGTGTTTGAACTTCCGCAAAGTCTTATGGACTTATTGCCGGGGGGGCTGGCAAAGTAGATCCATGAACGCGCACGGGCAGTGATCCGGCTTTATCTTAGAAGAATGCGATTTTGGGCGATATTAAGGGGACGGCGTGGTTTTCGACGAGCGAGCGCAGGGGCGGGTCCGTATGATGCCGCTGGATGTGAGTGGGCCTGAGGAAATTCGTGCCCGGTTGCGGTCTTACCTAGCCGTCCTTGGAGTCCCCTCGGATTTGGCCGATGTCTGGGTCAAAAAGGCCGCGGAGGGGGCAAGCCACGGGGGGCAGGCGTTTTTGAAGTTACAAGACTGTATGTCCGATGCCCTGGTGGCTCAGGCACCTGGGGTCGAAGATGCATCCGACGGCGCCGCGCTCTGGCGCCTGTCAGTTTGGCTTTCCGCCGATGCGTGTAGCTTGGCAACGCTCCCACTTTCGCCACCCCTGACTCGACAGTCGATGGCCTCGGAGCGGCTCAAGCCATGAGCCGCCTAGGGCGGCCGAAGCGACAGGCCCTGGCGTGGCGGGGAGGCCTGCTCGCGATTTTGGTGCTGATTCCGAGCGTGATTGCCAGCCAGTTTATGCTGGAAGTCCTACCGCATCCTGGCTTTCGGTTCTTGAATGATAGCTTAGCCACCGTCTTTGGGTTTTTGTTCGGGTGGATCTCGATCGGGCTTTGGATTTCACTGGCTGGGGCGGTGCTTTTGCTGTTTCGTCGGCGCTCGCGTCTCGAGTCTGGGGCGCGGGCCTCGAAGGAGGCCCCGGCGCGTACGGCGCTTGTCATGCCGGTGTATCGCGAGGATCCGGCGCGAGTCTGTGCGCGGCTTGAGGCCGTCTACCGCTCTTTGGCGGCGACCGACCGCCTCTCGCAATTCGATTTTTTCATATTAAGCGACAGCAACGACGCCGACGCCTGGGTCGAAGAAGAGGTGGCTTGGGCCGACTTGCGCGCCCGTCTTGGGGCCGATGCCCGGATTTTTTATCGACGGCGGCGCAATAACATTAAACGAAAAAGCGGCAATATCGCCGATTTTTGTCGACGTTGGGGCTGTCAGTACCGTTATATGGTGATTCTGGACGCCGATAGCCTTATGAGCGGGCAGCTTTTGACCCGGCTGGTCGAACTCATGGAAGGCAATCCCACGGTCGGTCTCATCCAGACGCTGCCGGCTGCCATCCACCAAAATACCCTGTTTGGTCGTGTGCAGCAGTTCGCCAATCGTTTGTATGGGCCGGTGTTTGCCGCCGGCCTCCATTTTTGGCACGTCAGCGAGGGTCATTACTGGGGCCATAACGCCATCATCCGGGTGGCACCTTTCGTACGCCACTGTGCGCTCCCAAGGCTTCCGGGTAGTGGTGCCTTCGGCGGCGAGATCATGAGCCACGATTTTGTCGAGGCGGCGCTCTTGCGGCGCGCCGGATGGGGGGTGTGGCTTGAGCCGGGGCTTGAGGGAAGTTATGAGGAAACCCCGCCTACCTTGCTCGACGAATTAAAGCGCGACCGGCGCTGGGCCCAGGGCAATATGCAGCACGCTCGTTTGGTGTTTGCGCGCGGCATCGTGTCGCCTCACCGGGTCGTGTTTCTAAACGGCATCATGTCGTACATGTCCTCGCTCCTATGGCTTGCATTCTTGGTGCTGTCTAGTATCGAAACGGTGTGGCACGCGCTCGTGCCGCCCCGCTATTTTCCGAGCACCCATGTGTTGTTCCCGATTTGGCCGGTATGGCACCCTGAATGGGCGGTGGCGCTCTTTTGGTTTACGCTCGCGATTTTGTTCGTCCCCAAGATGCTTGCGATCGCGCTCACGGCGGTCCGTGGTCGCATGGGGTCTTTTGGCGGCGCGCTGCGGCTTTTGGTGAGCGTCGTGCTAGAGAGCGTGTTATCCGCGATCCTGGCCCCAGTGCGGATGTTGTTTCATACAGTCTTTGTGGTCTCAGTCCTGGCCGGCCGCAAGACCCAATGGGGGCCCCAGGCCCGTGGCGACAGCAGCACGACTTGGCGCCAAGCCTTACGCTACCATAGCGCGGGGACGATTCTCGCCGTGGTATGGGGGAGCGTGATCTACGTGTTAAGTCCGCATTACTTCTGGTGGCTCCTGCCGGTTATGGCGGCCTGGCTTGTCGCCATACCGGTGTCGGTGTGGATCAGCCGGGTGCGCCCGGGGATTGCGGCTCGCAGGCTCGGGCTGTTTTTGACCCCGGAGGAGCGCGAACCGCCGGCGCTCTTGCGGCTCTTCGCCGAGTGCGCCAAGGGCCCGTCATTGAAGCGCTGCACGGTCGCGCGCGGGTTTTTGGCGGCGATTGTGGATCCGGCCGTGAACGCCTTACACTGTGCGCTTCTGAAACCGTCCGGAACGCTTAGTGATGGAGTCGCTTTGAGTCGCCAACAACTGATCTTGATGGCTATCAAAGACGGACCGCGGGCACTGTCGGCGCGCGATCGTCTGCGTATATTGAGCGATCGCGAGACCGTGATGACCTTGCATTGGCGGGTCTGGGCGCTGCGCGATCCGCGGGCGCGCTATTGGCTGGACGAGGCGCGGGTGCTGGGCACGCTGCCAAGATCCAGCCCGCCCTTCGCCCAGGCTTCAAGCTAGCGACAGAATAACGGGAGAAGAGGGAGACGTGGGGATACAGAGGTGGGGACGCACGCTGATTGTGAGTGCGGCGATGGTTTTTGGTTTGGGGGGATGTGCCACCCTGGGTGCCGTCCATTCGGCAGAGGCGCAAGCGCGCCTTGCTACTCGTCAAAGTCAACAAGCCTTGGCGATGGCCCGCGCTGCCAAGCGCCAGCGGAAGGCGGCGGACAAGATCCTCCGCCAGCGGGTCTCGGCGCTTATGACGGAACAGAAGGCGCTGTTAGCGAGCGTCCAGCGCATCGAGTCGCGGGCGGCCTACGCGCGGCGACAGAAGATCGCGAAGCGCGTCGGGCTTTCGTCGGCCATGAAGAACGCCGTGAACACTGTCTTTGCCCGGGTGACGGCCCAGGCGCGGGCGCTTGCGGCCAAGCCTTATAAAGCGCCGCCCACCATTTCCCCGGTCTTACAGAAACTGAGTTTTAGCGATTACGGGAAACTGGGCTTCATGGGGCGTCCCGCGGGATGGCCGGCGGGCAGTCCGTTTCATCTCGAGTTGTACCCGGTGGGCTATCTCTTTACGTGGCCGGAACGGATCGCCGTCGTAGCTGGCGGAAAAAGCTTTGTGGCCCATCCGCCGCTGGCCGTGAACGGGGATCCGGGGCTTGCGAAACAGATTTCGGGATCGGTGCCGACCGCGGGTTTCAGCGCCTACACCGCGTTTGGTCAGGGTCCGGCTGTTTACGAGTTTTTGTCGTTCCTTGGCGCCAGCTATTTCCGGGCCGTAGGCAAGGGTCAGTCGTGGGGCCTATCGGCGCGCGGCGTGGCCGTGGACACGGCACTTCCGCACCGCGCCGAGGAGTTCCCATATTTTCGGTCGTTTTGGATCCTGGCGCCCCATCCCCATGCCCGTCATCTGGTGTTCTGCGGCCTGCTTGATAGCCCAAGCCTCACGGGGGCCTATCGTTTTATTGCCCGTCCGGGGCGCCAGACGATCATTGCCGTGAAGGTGGTGTTGTTCGAGCGCCAGCACGTGCGCAGACTGGGTATCGCGCCTTTGACCAGCATGTTTCTCCAAGGCCGCTTTAGCCACCGCCGTTTTGATCACTTGGTGCGTAGCGCCCACGATTCCGACGGCCTGTCGATCGCGTTGGCGGGTGGCCAACGCCTGTGGTGGCCTTTGCGTAACCCCCGACGGATCGCCATCTATCGCTTCCCCTTGACTAACCCGCAGGGCTTCGGTCTTATGCAAAGGGCGCGGCGCGCTGGGGACTATCGGGCCTTCGGCATGCATTACGAGGACCGGCCCAGCGCGTGGGTCACGCCTGAAGGGGGCTGGGGGCCGGGGCATCTCGTGTTGGTCGAACTCCCGACCAACACGCAGACGAACGATAATATTTCGGCGTTTTGGGTCCCGCAAAACCAAGCGAATCCGCAACAGCCGCTTACCTTTCGTTATCGTATCGCGTGGCAGGGCCAAGAGCCCGTGGGCGCGCATCTGGGATACGTGGTCGCCGGGCGCCATGCAGGCCGAAACGACGATCGTAATGAGACCTATGTCGTCGATTTCACGGGTCAGGCGCTGGAAGCGTTCGCCCCAACCGCGGTGACCCCGTCGGTGCGCGTTTTTGGGCCGGCACGGGTAGTGAATGCCTGGGTGACGCGCAAGGGTCCCGGGAGCTGGCGGCTGCAGTTTCAGATTGCGCGCACGGGCTCCGGTGCGGTGATGATGCATGCGACGCTTATGGATGGATCGCGTCGTTTGACCGAGACCTGGGCCGGGGTACTCCCCCATGCGCGCTAGCCCGGGGCTCGCCACCGGGTTGGTCCCCCCGAAGGGGCCTTGTGCCCGGCCCGGTGCGTGCTCGGCCGATTCCGGGGCCTAGGTGGATTCGCGAGAAATGATAGCGCGGGCTGAATAGGACGCTTTGCAGGTTTTGCCCGAGAGGGTGTCCGCCACGGATCCCCTGATACTGAAGTCGGCGACTTCAGCGGGCCGCGAAGCGATAGAGAGCCCGACCCCGAGGAGCGGGTTCAGGCCCTGCGGGACGCCCGGCCCGAGGGGCTTTCGCTCCAATGAGCCCCCCGACGAGCCCGATGAGGTGGACGCGTGCGGACAGCGAGTAGCGCCCGGTTAAGGCGAGACTGAAGAGGGTCATCTCACGCTTGTGATCGATTCATAGCCTAAGCGCACCGCAAGCGCCCGATTGAGGCGGTAGGTCCCGGAGAACCCGACGTCTTTGGTGCGGCCTACACCGCTTGTGGGTGAGAGGCCGATGTTGACGCCCGCACTCACGGGCCCGGTAGCGTGCGTGCAAGGGTGAGCAGGGCCATGAGCTCGAGCGTGCCGGTGCGTAGCGCGATGGCGTATCGGGTCTCCACGGGGCGTTTTCGGGCGGTTTTCTCGTCGGAAAGCCGTGGAAATCATCGCCCCAGGTCCGCAAGTGGTCTAAGCTTACAGCCATGTCCTCTATATCTCCTCCTTTGCGCGCGCTTTTGGATGCCACCTTGGCTCATTACAATGATCGCGCCGAGGCCTTTTGGTGCGCGACGCGTGATCATGACGTGCGGCAAAATTATGAGGCCTTGCTGACTGCCTTAGGTCCCGGCGGCCCGTGGACGCTCCTCGATTTGGGTTGCGGTCCGGGACGAGATCTTAAAGTCTTTGCCGAGCAGGGCCATCGGGCTATCGGGGTCGAGGGTGCCAGCCGGTTCGTGGAGATGGCGGCGTCTTTTAGCGGTTGCGAGGTGTGGCATCAGGATTTCTTGACGCTCGATCTGCCGGCGGCGTTCTTTGATGGGGTTTTTGCGAACGCCTCGCTTTTTCATGTGCCGCGACAGCATCTGGCCTCGGTCTTGGCGCACCTTTATGCCACGCTGCGGCTTGGCGGTGTGCTTTTTTGTTCGAACCCCCGGGGGCATAACGAAGAGGGTTACCGTGAGGGGCGCTATAGCGTCTTCTATGATTGGCCGACCTGGAGCGCCGCTGTGAGCGAGGCCGGGTTTAACGAGGTGACCCATTATTATCGCCCGACTGACGCGCCGCCGGAGCAGCAACGCTGGCTTGCTAGTGTCTGGCGCAAGGAGGCCTAAGTTGATCATGCGTTGGTCACGAAGTGTCGCAGGTGCTGTTTTTATCGTGGCACTCTTTACGGCGCCGGTTCTGTGGGCCCATAACCCCCCGCAGCCCGCGTTATTCGGTATCCCGCTCGCACACGCCCGCCGAACGGTTTTGGAGAAGGCGCTGGTGGCTGCGCACATGACCTTGGCTCGGGGCGGCGCCCATCGTTGGTATGACCTCTATCACGTCAATGGGGCGTTAAAGCACGCCACTATCCTGGCGGTGAGCTTCACGGCTCACGGGCGTTTTGCCAAAGCCATGTATGTGTTTCCAAGCTTCATTAGCACCAAGCGCCTCGGCCAGGTGGTGCATCTTGTGACCGCCAAGTACGGACCCCCAGACAAAACGGTGGGTGATGCGCGCATAGGTCCGGTACGGGTGATCTGGCAGTTGTCGCACGCCTTCGAGATTATTGTGAAAAGGCGCTGGCCCAACCCCACCACGTTTCTGACTATCGAAAACCACAGGATGCTTGTGCGCATGAAGCACGAACAAAAGCAGTCTTTGGCCCAAAGCGGCGCTTTCTAGGCATAGCGCTTGGAAGGGGGGCGGCTTTAAGAGGTCGGTCGCTCGTCAGCGGAGCGGCTTTTAAGGCGGATTATCGGGGGTCGGTAGCGGGTTCGGTCCGGCCCAGACGCGCACGGTCTCGGTGGTGAGATTCAAGGCCAGGATGCGATTATTCCCAGTGTCCGCGATGAGAAGGGTATGAGGATTCAAGACCGCGAGTCCCCCGGGTTCGTTGAGGGTCGAAGCGAAGGCCGGTCCGGTCCGCTCACCCGGACGACCGTCGCCCGCCACAGTCGTGACAAGGCCGGTACGCAGATCCAACCGCTTCACGGCACTATTGAAAGTGTCGGCGATATAGAGGCAACCGTGCGCATAGGCGAGCCCCTGGTCGTGTTGGAGACGGGCTTGTGTCGCCTTGCCGTCGCGGTTACCAAAATGAAAGAGTCCTCGTCCGATGATGGTATGGACGCGTCCTTTTGAGACCAGACGCACGCTGCTTGATTCAGCGTCCGCCACATACAGAGCCCCCCGATGATAACTGAGCCCACTTGGCTGAGCGAATTCGGCCTCTTGGCGCGGACCATCGACCAGCCCTTCCCACCCACTTCCCGCCCACGGCCTGAGGGCCCCGTGTGAGAGCCTTTGGCGCCACAACTGATGGGCCCCCGCCATGGCGACATAGAGGTCGCCATGAATGATGCGTAAGGCCCAGGGGGCATTCAAAGTCGGCACACGGCGCGCCCTGTGAGGCATGCCTGTGTTATGGACGGCGTTTGGACCTGCGAATGTGGTCACCTGCAGGGTCCGGAGGTTGATGGCGCGGATGGCGTTATTCAGGGTGTCTGCCACCAGGAGGTCCGATCCGTTAAAGGCCAGCCCTTGGGGGTGGTTGAAGCGGGCCTGCCCGAAGGCCCCGTTTTGGAATCCGCGCTGGCCGCTTCCTATAGTGGCCTTCAGCTGTCCGCGGCGATTGAACAAGAGCACGCGGTTGCCCAAGGTGTCGGAGACCGCAACCAGCCGACCACGGACCGCGATCTTTTCCGGCCCCTCTAACAACGGTGCCTTGGCTGCGCGGGTGTAAAGGAGGGGTAAGGGCTTGGGTCTTAGGAAGTGGCGATCGGCCTCAATGTCTACGGCGATGAGGCGGGCTATGGCCGCGTGGTGGCCTTGGCCAATCCAGGTATGGCGGACGTGTCCGCGTGGACCGATCAGCACGAAGGTCGGCCAAGCGAACACGTGATAGGCGTGCCAGAGGCGAAAATGCCGATCGGTCACGATCGGGTGGTGAATATCGTATTGGGTCAGAAAGTCGCGGACATTCGTGCCGTGGCGCGAGGCGCGAAACTTCGGGGCGTTAACGCCGATGACGATAAGATCCGCAGAAAAGCGCCGTTGAATCGCCCGGATGGGCGCTACGGTCTCAATACAATTAATGCAGCCCGGGGTGAAGAAATCGAGCAGCACGAATCGGCCGACGATGTCCTGGTCGGTCAAGGGTCTTGTGACATTGAACCATGGCGCGTGGGGCGGGAATGGTACGGTTCGGGCCGCCCAGGCCGACGGTGTAAGCGCCAGAGCGCCGATGATAAGAGAAGTGAAAGGTTTCATATGGGCCTCGTTAAGACATCTTACCATCCGCGCATCAGGGAAGGTATTTGCGGGAGTATTTTTAAGCTCGACGCATTCTCGCCTGGGTCAAGGCCAATCTCTGCTGTCAATTCGATCCGGTAATGGCTGGGGGTATGCTGATCGTCAGTGTGGCTTGATCGAATACAGCAGAGACTCATGCTGCCGATTGAATGAAAGCGTGTTGCACCGCTCATGGCGCCTACCGATCCCTGGCATGGGAGCGCCAAGCACCAATCCTTACATCCTACGGTGGCCAAGTCGGACTGGTCGGATGAGGGGGTGCTTGAGGGGGTACGGGGTTGGGTGCAACCCGTTTTGGGGCTCGAGAAGGGAGGCTGCTTGATCGTCGATGACACCGCGTATCCAAAGAATGGTCGGCATTCCTTGGGGGTGACACGCCAATACTGCGGGCAGTGGGGCAAACAAGATAACTGCCAGGTCATGGCCAGTCTGTCGCTCGTATTCTGGGAGAGCCGCTTGCCGATTGCCCTTCGGCTCTATCTGCCCAAAGAATGGGCCACCGACCAAGTCCGCCGCCAGAAGACAGGTGTGCCCGAGGACATCCGTTTTGCTACGAAACCCGATATCACACTCGCACAGATCTGAATAGCGCAAGCCAGGGGTGTCCCAGCGGGCGTTGTGTTGGCGGATGCCGGTTATAGCCATAGCATCGATTTCCGGGAGGGCTTGAGCGCTATAGGAACACAGAAGCGCATGCCCGGCCTTTGCAACCGAAGACCAGCACGCGGGGCCGGAAGGCCACGCGAGTGCGCCGGGTCCCTGGACACTCGCCTGTGTCCGTGAACCCGCGACGCCATGTATAACACAGTAAGGCAAATCCAGTTCGCACGCACGCCCTGAGTTGCTAGCCGACTCGCAATAATCCAGGCCATGATTCCCGACTCGATAAGTGTCCTTACTTGCGTCGCCGCAAACGGCGTAACGTCATGGTATCGGGCCAAAATATAATCGCCGTGGCCGTAAGATACCCAAGAAAAAGAGCATCCAGTCACCAGTCTGTACTGGCAGGAAGCGGACTATGGCTTATCCGTTGAAGTGTGCGCAAAAACCACTCTAGGATGGCAAGGCCTAGTATGAGGACCGCAACACGGAAGGAACGGCGCCGTTCTGTCCACTGATGGGCGAGTCGGCGGCGCCGCACACAGAGACCGATCAATACACCCAAACCAAGGCCGACGGTAACGGACCCCGTTAACCATAGTAGCGGACAGGCGCATCCCGATATAGATATAAGCGTGGTTTCCTTAATGTTTTGGTAAAACAGCAACCAGGCTCACTGTGTTTGCTGAAACTTCGCTCGACCGAGCCAGGGAAAGCGAAGCGTAGGCGAGGAGCCCGCGGGAGGCGTAGGGTCCGGGCGGGTGGCCGCAGGCCACCCGCAAGGACATCGATACGCCGTCCAGTTATTTGTGGGCGAGCCTTTTGTGCGCCGGAAAAGCGCACGGCTCGACCGCAGGACGGCCGCGGCCGTGCCGTAGCGGGAGCGGAGGCACAAAGAGTGCGCTGAGACCGAAGGCGCGAGGGTGACTGGGACGTCCCATCGCGCGTACTAAGGGCCAGCGCACAATCGCGCTCATGAGCCCTGTTTGGCAAGGCTCGTCACAGTCCCCGTCGCTGCCCGGGTCGGAGCATCCGTACTGCTTATAAACGTGCAGTCCCCACCAAGTTAACTCGGTGGCCACTTCCACAAAGTCCCCTCATATGCCGGGTATAAGAATGCGGCACCGGGGACAAGTATCGTGACGAGAAAAAGCACATCGGATACGACTTGAAGAATCGGCGGGGCCATTTGATGCGCCAACTCAAGCGCGATCCGCTCCGAGGGCAACATGAAGCCAACGACTGTCAAGGGAGAGTGGGTTCGTAGGTAAGGGAGAAAACCGGCGGTCTCCATGAGTGGCGCGGTAGCGGCTTTGAATATCGCGAATGCGGAAAATCTCACGAGCGTGGATACGTCGTTCACCATCGTTGTCAGCGCGGGGTGGTTAGGGATGGCAACGCTTGGCGCCACCCTGGGTGCTGGACAGGATGGCTTGCTTAATATCGTTTTTTCAGTACGTTTTGTTGCCCGTTTCGGATGGCGAGCGCCGAGATACAACGTCAGCTCAACGCATATCACGTCCACGTGCCACTCGAGGTCATCGTTTAGGGATTGCTGCGGCACCTTGCCATCAATCACACGGCTGCAGTCTGGCGCGGCTTTCGCGGCTGGTTACGCACCATGAACGAGGCCATGCCGCCATCCGAACTGGTCATCGCCTGCACTTGGCGCAGCAGACTGCCGGCATTTCTCGCGGTGGCCGCTAAATTCCCTGGCTTTGAGAAAGGAATCGAGACATATCGTCGTCGCGATGCGCCGCAGAAGAAATACAAATTGGTAGCATAGGAAAAGTTGGCGCTGTCTAGTGATTACGCTTAAGGGGCGTTTTGAGAGCGGCCTTGTCGGAGGCATTAACGCCACGGACCGCAAAACCATTTTTGCAAGCCCCATCCCGATTGTCGTCTCGTCTCGATGGGAGCGACGTGTTACATCCTTCGCTTTTGCACACCTGATGCGGGTTAGGGGGCGACTACCCCATTATTTTCTACTGGAAACACGGCTCGTCCTTCAGACACATTTCCTATCGGACAAGGCTGCGAGAGTATTTTCCAATCCTTAAATGAGTCTGAAGAGGGAGAGTAAGAGGCCACCCTCAGCCGGATTTGAGATCCTGTTCGCGTATGGTGTGAAAGAGTTTCTGACGGGCCTTCT
>JAJYGP010000025.1 GCA_021785035.1 Pseudomonadota bacterium | reverse complement strand
ATTGCCATTTACATGGCTACATTATGACACATAAAAAGAGGCCAAATACGCTCTTACCGCTTCATTTTGTTCAGGTTTTATCGTTTTAAGAGAGAAATTTTCGGGGGAACTTCAGTCTAATATCAAGGGTCGTCGGACAGAACTAGGTGCCTCATATCATTTCTTCCACCACCGGTAGCGAAGGCGTGGCTCATTTGGGGCAAGAGGTTTTGCTTAAGCGACCCGGCCAACCCGCCGAGGTCGCGCCCTGCTACGTTTTCTTGCGTCTCGGGATTCGTCGTGTATGACGGGTCAGGTTCTGCATCCGAACGGGGGCGTCGTTATCAACGGATAGGAGATTCTGTCTTGCAAGGAAAGACCACTTCGGATCACGAAAAGATCCGGTCGTAGGCCGGGCACTGCGGACAGCGACCTGCGCACGTGAAGTCCACCTCTGATGAACACGACAGAGGGCTTGTGCGCATTGATTTCCAGGATTAGGGCCATCGGGATTCCCTGGAGGCCGTCTCCTGGAATGCGTTTTTCCGGACCTTTGACAAACGTGAACCCGCCTTTTTGTACCAAGACAAGACCGCCGATGGCCATGAGAGCCGCTTCTCCGGATTTATCGAACGAGACGAGGAGGAATAAGCCTCTAAAGCCGCTTGCACAAAAGCATGCCGGCGGACAGCAAGGCTTAAGCGGCGCTTTTGTCCCCGAAAAGCGCGGCCTGCAAGACCGCCCACTGCTGATCCCAGTCGACGAGGGGTGATGCGCGAAAGCGGGTTCGAACCGCTTGGGCTACGCGGCCATCGACTACGGCCAAGAGCAGCTGAGCACATATCAGCGGCGTCGGCATCCCCGGCCGCAAGGGGGCCTCGCGTAACAGTAAGCGAAGATGGGTCTCAAAGCGCTCATAGAACTGCGTCAAGCGCTCGCGCAGACGCTCGTTTTCTCCGGCCAGGACGCTCCCTTGGAGAAGATGAGCTAGACCATGATTCTTATCGGCGAAAACCAACCAGAGCTGGAGCACTTGGCCGACTTTGGCCGGTGTCGCTAAGTCCTCGGCGGTGATCCGGTTGATACGCGAAAAAACGGTCTCCTCGACAAAGTCGAAAAGCCCGTCGAACATCCGTGCCTTGCTCGGAAAGTGGCGATATAACGCAGCCTCGGAAACCCCGACCGCCGCAGCGAGTTGGGCGGTGGTGATAGGAGCCCCCGGGGTTTCCTCAAGAAGCCGGGCCAGGGTCTCTAGTATCTCTTGGCGACGCTCCCCGCGGCGTGGACGGGCCATGACTATGAATCGCGCTCGGCATGCACCACCTGACCTGCGGGGTCCACATCGAGACGAAATCGCCCCCAACACGGCACACGTCCAGCGACGCATCCCGCGCCCTCCACCAAAATCTCATCAAAGGACACCGCGCATACAACCCCGGCCACGGTCCGCTCCAATACCTCGACCTTGAGCGAATCGCTGTCCGGCCAACCATTTTGTGTACATAACGAGGCAAGCAAAGGTGTTTGGACGAAAAACCGGTCTATCGCCGACTGATCCATAAAAGCTCTCCTAAGCCCGAATGAGGGTACCGACCCCGTCGTCGGTCAAAACCTCAAGCAACACCGCGTGCTCTACGCGCCCATCAACGATATGCGCCGAACCGACCCCCGCCGATACCGCGTCAAGGGCGCACCGCACCTTCGGCAGCATGCCCCCATGAATAACCCCCTCGCGAATAAGCTGCTCGGTTCTTGCGGCATCCATGTTCACAATCAATTGCCCATCGGCACCCAGCACTCCAGCGGTATTGGTCAATAACAAAAGCTTCTCCGCGCGTAGAGTCCCCGCCAAATAGCCGGCGACAAGATCGGCATTGATATTATAGGTCACGCCGTCCTCGCCGATACCAATGGGCGCAATAACCGGAATAAAATCCCCGCTATCCAAAAGGCTAACCAGTTCGGCATTAATGCCCGTGACCTCGCCAACGTGGCCTATATCTATGATTTCACTGGGCAATCCCTCACCGGCGACGGGACGCAGTGCCAGCTTGCGGGCGGATATCATACCCCCATCCTTGCCCGACAAGCCTACCGCCTTGCCCCCGTGACGATTGATGAGATGCACGATCTCCTTATTGACGAGACCGCCCAAGACCATCTCGACCACGTCCATGGTCTCTTGGTCTGTGACGCGCATCCCTTGAATAAACTGGCTTTCCTTGCCGATACGCGCCAAAAGCTGCCCGATCTGAGGGCCGCCGCCATGCACCACGACCGGGTTCATCCCGACAAGCTTCATGAGCACGATATCGCGGGCAAACCCGTCCTTCAGGCGCGCATCGACCATAGCGTTGCCGCCATACTTGATCACGAAGGTCTTGCCTTGGAATTTCCGGATATAGGGCAACGCCTCCATAAGGAGGCCAACAGAGGCAGAAACAGAGGACACGTCGTTCTCCGGCTAGGATCGGCATCCAAATTACCCGATTTCCGTTCCGAAGTCAGCCTCTTTAGCCACTTTGAGCGCGGCACGACAAGGCCTAGAGGCAAGGATGCCCGAGACCCCACGGGAAAACCAAGGGTGCCCCTGTCTTTGTCCGCGCAAAAGGGCCCCGGGAAAGGGGCCCTGTAAGCGCCACCGGACTTTTTTAAGAGACGGTGATCTTCTTCGGTTTTACCTCTTCGGCCTTCGGCAAGGTAAGCTCAAGAACCCCGTCTTTGTAATTCGCGGCCACCTGCTTTTCGTTGATATGTGAACCCAAACGTACGCTCCGCGACAACTTACCGTAGCACCGCTCTTCACGGATGAGCCGGTCCCCCGCCTTATCTTCGTGCTGGCGCTTCACTTCGCCACAGACGGTGAGCACACCATCCGCCAAAGTGATATCTATGTCCTCACGGCTCACACCGGGCATGTCCATCCGAATCAGATACTCATTCTCGCGCTCCGTCACATCCATGGCGGGCACGGCCCCGGTTGATGGCGCCCCTTCAGGGCGGCGGCGTAGCGGCCGGAAAAACCCCTCAAGCAAATTATCCAGCTCATCGTTTACAAGAGTCCATCCGGAATTACTCGGGCTTTGCATTAATGCAGTCATAGTAACCACCTCCTTAGTCTCCTCAGGTTCCCCGGGAAGCTTCCCCGGCATGGGCAATATTTGGGGGCCAAAGACAATTTTTCAAGCGGAAAACAAGTCTTTTTATCGGCATATCGCTAAGCACCCCGAACGGTTCTCGAACGCGCCGTTGCGATCTCCACGTCCCGAACTGCCGACCCCGGACGCGGACCCATGACCGCCCAAAGGCCCCGGTGCCGAACCCATGCCGTCCGCTTCATGGCTGCGCCGGGCAGCGCGCCGCCTTCCCAGCTGCGCCATAGCCGCCATCTTCCGCCAAACGGTTTTGCCCATAGACGTGGGCGCAGTGATACTCAAGTGACGCAGCTCGCGCCCAAAGTAAGGCCGCGCCCCAGCTTTCATAAGCGTCGCCCGCTCCGGACTCGTCGCTTTGATATCCATCAATACTTCTATATATCTTTAGTTCTTCACTATCTTTCACATGACGACAACGGCCATCACTTCGATTTGACCCGGGTCTTATAGGCATCCTTACCCGCGTATCGTGGCCTTAGTACGCAGTCACAACTTGCGATGAAAGACGTCTCGTCCTATAGTCGGGAAACCAACCGTTGCATAATAGCGCTCTGTCATTCGCTCGTTTTATACGGTGATAAAACCGGCCGCTAAATATAATGGGAGACTTATAAACACATTTTGATTTTTGCTCATCCACCTTGCGCCGACCCAATCGGCGATCGGAGATAACGCCATGATGGTAAAAGATGTCATGACCACGAAGGTAAAGACGGTCAAGCCCAGCAGCGCCATTCGCGACGTTGCTACCTTGCTCGGCTTTTATCACATAAGCGGCCTCCCGGTGGTGACGGATGACGGCACTATCGTCGGAGTCGTATCCGAGAAAGATGTCCTCCGCGCCATGTACCCAAAGATCGACGACGCCATTCAGATTTCCCAATCCGTAGCATTTGACGATCTCGAAAAGGAATTCCATGACGTATTGGACGCGCGCGTCTCGGAATTTATGACGCAACATGTCTTTACCGTCGGCCCTGACGACCCGATCCTACGCGCGGTCGCGGTCATGATCGCGCATAAAATCCGTCGTATCCCGGTCGCGGTCGGCAAGCGGCTTGTAGGAATCCTTAGCATCGGCGACGTACATAAGGCGGTTTTGAAGGAAACATTCGACAGAAAATTCGGCCAGGAAGGAGCGAAGACCGACCTGAAGCCACGCCGCTAGGCCTTGCGATAGCCCGTGATGACACAACAGACCGATCCGAAGGGGACAGCGATGGAAAGCCAAGCACAAGAAAACGCGGCTGGGCAACAACGGCCCAAGGGCTTAAGCCAAGCGGAGGTCGCAAAGGCTCTTGCCGAATTCGGGCCCAATATCATCCGTGAAGATAAGCCCAACCCCTTTCGACTATTTTTCAAGAAATTATGGGGGCCGGTTCCCTGGATGCTGGAAGCAACCTTAGTGCTGGAGCTGATTTTGGGGAACCGCATCGAGGCCACCATCATCGCCTTTCTGCTACTCTTTAACGCGGTTCTTGGCTTCATGCATCAACAAAAGGCCCAGAACGCGCTCAATATGCTTCGTAATAAGTTGCAAATCATGGCCCGGGTACTGCGCGATGGGGCCTGGATCCAGATCCCATCGGCCGAGCTCGTGCCGGGCGATTACGTGCATTTACGGGTCGGCGATTTCGCTCCAGCCGACCTTACCTTGGTCGAAGGTCAAGTACTGGTCGACCAATCCGCACTGACCGGCGAGTCGGTTCCGGTCGAACGCGAGCCCGGGGATACCGTCTATTCGGGATCGGTTTTGCGCCGGGGGGAGGCGAGCGGGACGATTACGGCAACCGGCAGCCATAGCTACTTCGGAAAGACCGCCGAGCTCATGCGCGGGGCCGGAAGCCGAGGGCACGCCGAGGCGCTCGTGATGTCGATCGTGCGCTACCTTCTTATGATGGACGCGGCCTTGGTGGTCGCGATCCTGGTCTACGCCGTCACGACCCACCTCAACCTGATGCAGGTGATGCCATTTGCGCTTATTTTGCTCGTGGCGTCGGTGCCGGTGGCCTTGACCGCTACCTTTACGCTGACGAGTGCTGTCGCCTCGCTCGATCTTTCGAGCAAAGGCGTGCTGCTGACGCGACTGGCCGCCATCGAGGAATCGGCGGCGATGAACGAGCTCTGTAGCGACAAGACCGGGACTTTAACCTTAAACGAACTGACACTGTCGGCGATCCAGTCAGCCGACGGCATAGAAGACGCGGATCTTGTTTTCATGGGAGGGCTTGCCTCCGACGAACGCACCCAAGACCCGCTCGATAAGGCGATCCTCGAAAGCCTGAAAGAAAAGGGCGTAAAGCTCCCGGAAAAAACGAGTTTTGTGCCTTTCGATCCGAGCACAAAGCGATCCGAAGCCACGTTTATGCATGAAGGCGCGCCGTGGCGCGCGATAAAGGGCGCACCCCATGTGGTCGCCAAATTGGCTGGGGTCGAGGGATCGTTTTGGGAATCAGCGATTTCCGACCTTGCGGCGAGCGGGGCACGGGTTCTTGGAGTCGCTGCGGGGCCCGATGGACAGTTGCGGTTCCAGGGACTTCTGGCCTTGGCGGATCCGCCGCGGCCGGAGGCCCGCGCCATCATAGCGGAGCTTAGAAAGCTTGGGGTCCGGGTGCGCATGGTCACCGGCGACAGTCTGGCCACCGCCCGCGTGGTGGCCGCCGAACTGGGCATGGAAAGCGTCCGGATGGGGGGACGTGAGGAAATCGCGGCCGGTACCATCTGCGACGTGTATGCGGGGGTTTACCCCGAAGATAAATACCGGCTCGTTCAGACGTTCCAGAACATCGGCCACACGGTCGGCATGACAGGTGACGGCGTAAACGACGCGCCGGCCTTAAAGCAGGCAGAGGTCGGGATCGCGGTATCGACGGCGACGGATGTGGCCAAGGCCGCCGCCAGCATGGTGCTGACGGATTCGGGGCTCAAAGGTGTCGTGGAAGCGGTAAAAACCGGGCGACGGGTCTACCAGCGACTTTTGACATATACACTGAACAAGATCGTCAAGACGATCCAGGTCGCGGTCTTTCTGAGCATCGGGCTCATCGTCTTTCGGCAGTTTGTCGTAACGCCGCTTTTGGTGTTGTTGCTGCTGTTTGCCAATGACTTTGTGACGATGTCGATCGCGAACGACAACGTACGTGTCTCGCCGCAACCGGACATCTGGAACGTCAGGGTCCTCATAAAGACTGCGGTCATTATCGCGATCGCTTGGCTTGTCTATATATTCGCGGTCTTTCTGGTCGGCAAAGATGTGCTGGCACTGCCGATCGCGAACCTCCAGACCTTGAGCTTTTTGGGTCTTGTCTTCTCGGGACTCGCCAACGTGTTTCTGGTGCGCGAACGCTCATACTTTTGGTCCTCGCGACCCGGTAAATATCTTTTGATCGCCAGTGGATCCGATATCGTACTGATCTCGCTGTTCGCGCACTTTGGGGTCTTAATGGCCCCTATACCGTGGTCGTACATAGGCGCACTGCTGGCATTTACCTTCGCCTATATCGTGCTGCTCGACCTAATAAAGGTCCCCCTACTACACGACGACAGGACCCCCAAAGGGAACATCGCGGCCTGATTTTACCAAGCGCCTTGAAGGCCGCGCGCGGGCGAACCTAGAGGATATAGCGGGCCAGGTCTTCGTTACCAACCAAGGCCTCGAGGTGCTTATCGACATAAGCCCCATCAACCGACAGCGAAGCCCCGCTCTTGTCCGGGGCTTCGTATGAAAGGGTCTCCAGAAGGCGCTCCATGACGGTATGGAGCCTTCGGGCGCCAATATTTTCGGTCCGCTCGTTGACCTGAAAGGCAAGCTCCGCAATGCGCCGTATGCCATCCGGCGTAAAGCTGAGCACGAACCCTTCGGTTGCCAAAAGCGCCGCATATTGGACGGTCAATGAGGCATGAGTGTCTTTGAGTATGTGCTCGAAATCGTCGGCGGTGAGGGCGTCGAGCTCCACCCGAATGGGGAGACGACCCTGCAGTTCGGGGATCAAATCGGACGGCCGCGCCACATGAAAGGCGCCGGAGGCGATAAAAAGAATATGATCGGTGCGCACCATTCCATATTTGGTCGATACCGTCGACCCCTCGACAAGCGGCAACAAATCCCGCTGGACGCCTTCCCGGGAGACTTGTGGACCCTGACTTTCGGAACGACCCACGATCTTATCGATCTCGTCGATAAAGACAATGCCGTGCTGCTCGACGCGGTCGACCGCCCGGGCCTTAAGGTCCTCCTCGTTGACTAAGCGCGCAGCCTCCTCTTCCGTCAGTAACTTCATAGCTTCGCGCACCCGAACCTTGCGGAGCTTGGGGTGCTTGTTGCCGAGATTCTGGAACATCCCTTGGAGTTGGCTTGTCATCTCCTCCATGCCCGGAGGCGCAAAGATCTCAATGCCGGCGGGGACCGGATGAAGCTCGATCTCGATCTCCGTTTCATTCAACTCGCCGGCTCGTAATCTCTGGCGAAAGCGTTGTCGGGCCGCTCCGCCCTCGTGGTCCGCGTCCGACCGGCCCATCGTGTAGGCGCTGTCGCGTGCCCGCGGGACCAACACATCGAGCACTCGTTCCTCGGCAGCGTCCTCGGCCTGGTTACGCACACGTTCGACCTCTTGGGACCGTATCATCTTGACCGCGATTTCGACGAGGTCGCGAACGATCGAGTCCACATCCCGACCCACATAACCGACCTCGGTGAACTTGGTCGCCTCGACCTTCAAAAACGGGGCCTGGGCAAGCCGCGCAAGGCGGCGCGCGATCTCGGTCTTGCCGCAACCTGTCGGACCGATCATGAGAATGTTTTTGGGCGTGATTTCGCTGCGTAAATCCAAGTCTTGAACCTGCGCTCGCCGCCAACGATTACGCAGCGCGATCGCGACCGCGCGCTTGGCCGCCCCCTGGCCGACGATATGTTTGTCGAGTTCTTGTACGATTTCCCGCGGCGTCATATCCGACATCAGGGCGTCCCCAGCTCTTCAATGCAGAGATTGTGGTTGGTGTAAAGGCAAATATCGCCGGCGATATG
This sequence comes from Pseudomonadota bacterium, assembly GCA_021785035.1. GTDB lineage: Bacteria > Pseudomonadota > Gammaproteobacteria > Acidiferrobacterales > Acidiferrobacteraceae > Acidiferrobacter. The sequence continues at coordinate 276,193 of JAJYGP010000025.1, read as the reverse complement.
GAGCGATTTCTCGACCACCTCGCGCGCCGACAATGAAGTATGGGCCAAAAGGGCGCGGGCCGCGGCCTGGGCATAAGGCCCCCCCGAGCCAATCGCGATCAGGCCTTCCTCCGGCTCAATGACGTCGCCATTGCCGGTAAGGATCAAAGACGCTGTTTTGTCAGCTACTGCAAGCAGGGCCTCCAAGCGCCGCAGAAGCCGATCAGTGCGCCAATCTTTGGCTAATTCCACCGCCGCCCGCGTCAGATGGCCCTGATGCTTTTCGAGTTTGGCCTCAAAACGCTCGAACAAGGTGAAGGCATCGGCCGTTCCGCCGGCGAAACCAGCCACAATATTGTCCTTGTATAATCTGCGCACCTTGCGGGCGTTGGCCTTCATGATGGTATGACCCATGGTGACTTGCCCATCGCCGCCGATGACGACTGCGCCGTTGCGTCGGACGGACAGAATGGTAGTTCCGTGAAATTGTTCCAACCGCGCCCCCTCATATGGCTCCAAACCGTAATGTGGTGACGCGAATCGGTAAAGACAAGCCTTGGACGAGAGATCAAGCCAGGCCACACCCTTGGTTTCGGCGGTGCCGCTTGAGCAGGGAACGCGCAATGCCGTGGTGAATCTTGAGTCCGCTTGCGCCCATGAGCCTAAGCAGCCGACGGGGCCGCACGCCTTAAGGAACGGTCCAAACCAGCGCGAGATGCCTCTTGTTGTCAGGCACAGCCCCTGAGAGAGGTGTTGCTACCGAAGCACGGGGCGCGATCTTTAACGCGGTTTGCGGCGCGCGCGGGGGTGGGCGGTATCGTAGACGCGAGCGAGCTGCTGGAAATCGAGATGGGTGTAGATCTGGGTCGTGGTCAAATGAGCATGCCCAAGTAACTCCTGAACCGCCCGCAAATCTTGGCTCGACTGGAGAATGTGGCTGGCAAATGAATGCCGCAGCATATGCGGGTGCAGCGGAACGGGGAGGCCGCGGTTTCTTGCGAAGACGGCGAGCCGCTTTTGGATGGCGCGGGCCCCCAGGGGACGGCCGCCACGCCCGGTAAAGACTGGACCCAAAGGGTCCCCTTCCGAGCGCAAAGGGAGCCATGCCTTCAGCGCGGCCGAAGCGGCCCGTCCGATAGGGACAAGCCGCTCGCGCTTACCCTTGCCGGTTACGCGCACCAAACCCTCGGCCAAATCAAGCTCGGTGAGACGGAGACCAACAAGCTCGGACAGACGTAGGCCCGCCCCATATAAAAGCTCCACCAGCGCTAGGTCCCGTATCTCGAGTGGGGTGGTCGGTTGGTCGCGCAAAAGACCCTGCAGTTGATCGACGCTGAGATCGGTCGGCAAGCGCTTGGGGGAACGCGGGGCCTTGATGCCGCGAAATGGGTTGGTCGCGAGCCCGAGTTCCCGATACAGAGTGCGGGCCGCGGCTAAGGATCGTGCAATACTTCGGCCTTGGTGCCCGCTGCGATGCAATGTCGAGACAAAGCGCCGGGCCATGTCCGGCGTCATCTCTTCGAGCACAAGACAGGACTCGGACACGGCGTAGGCTGCTAGGCGCTCGAGATCGATCCGATACGCGCTGAGCGTATGGGACGAATAACGGCGCTCGAACCGGAGCCTTGCGATACAGTCTTCTATCGCCTGAGACCACGCACAAGCACCCATGTGATACGCCCCTTAGCGGTTCAATTGGCGGGCGGCAGCACGCATCAAAAGCTCGCCCAACCGGCTCAAGTAAACGGTGCCGACCCCAACCGGGAAACGCTGGGGATCATGGCTCCCTAAGAGCAAAACCCCGCTACGGGCGGGATCGCGCAAGGGCACAAGGGCCACAGAGCCGATCTCGGACTCCTGCGCACCCAATAAACCACGCGCCTCCCCCAACACCGGCTTAGGTCCGCACAGAGGCCTGTCATGGGTCAGCGTCAAGGCCAAACGAAGGCGTTGGTCGTCGGGGGCCACGAACTCGGGGCGACCCCCGAGCGGACCGCCGTCTACCCCCAAGACTATGACGACGACATCGAGTTGCAACTCATGGCGCCCGAGATCGTAAACGCACCCAAATACATCGTCGAGCGTTAAGGCGTCGATTAAGGCCACAGCCAGTCGGTGCAGCTTTTCGGCTAGGGCGTCGTTATCGCGCGCCACCCCCAAAAACCCTTGCCGCTCCCGATCCTTGGCTGTGATTCGCGCCCGCAGCAAGGCCACCTGTCTCTCTAATAGGGACGAGGCCCCGTTACGGCCCGCGTGGGGAATCTGCAACATCTCCAAAAGATCTTCGTGGCGCTGAAAGTAGTCGGGATTATCGCGGAGATAACGGGCCACCGCGTCTTCCCAGGAGAGCTCTTCATTTGGTTGCTTCATAGCCCCATCCCTACTGACTCAAACGCCCGTCGTACACCCGCGCGGCCGGCCCTTGCATCCAGATCGGCCCGCGCCCCTCCCAACTCACCGTCAGGCAGCCGCCACGGAGATGAACCTCCACCGTATCGTCCAGGAGACCTCTCAGCCTTCCCGCCGCCACCGCCGCGCAGGCCCCGGTCCCGCAGGCCAAGGTCTCTCCGGCACCACGCTCATACACCCTGAGACGGATCGTACGCCGATCGACGATCTGCATAAAACCCGCGTTCACCCCTTCCGGAAAACGTTCGTGACGCTCGATAAGTGGTCCTTCGGCTAACACCAAGGCACTCTCGACGTCCTCGACTACCTGTACTGCGTGGGGATTACCAACCGACAGGACCGTAACGTCCACGCTGCGCCCCCCCACATCCAAACTATAGACAAGCGCTTGTTCCGTTGCGATAAAGGGCACGTCGCTCGGGTTGAGACGCACGATCCCCATGTTCACAAGGACATCGCCGTTTTCCAGTACACGCAAGGTGATGAGGCCGCCTTGTGTCCGCACGGTTATGACGTCCTTAGACACTAAACCCTCATCGCGTACATAGCGAGCAAAACACCGCGCGCCATTACCACACTGCTGAACCTCAGCCCCGTCAGCATTATAAATACGGTACCGGAAATCGACCCCGTGTTCGGTGCTCGCTTCCACGATCAAAACCTGATCGCAGCCGATCCCGAAACGGCGATCGGCTATCCAACGCACCTGTTCCGGTGTCAGGTCAAGAACCTGACTTATGCCGTTTAACACGACAAAGTCGTTCCCCAGACCCTGCATCTTGGTAAAAACAAGCTTCGGCGGTAGGGCTCTGGTCATGCGTCGTCCTAAGAACGGGGGATATGTTCTCCGCGCATCAGATCCTCATAGGTCTCACGGTCGCGGATGACATGAAACCGCTCGCCATCGACCAAGACTTCGGGCGGACGCGGACGCGCGTTGTATTGGCTACTCATAGAAAACCCGTACGCCCCGGCATCACAAATCGCCAGAAAATCTCCGGCCTTGACGGCTAAACTCCGTCCTCGCCCCAAGACGTCGGCGCTTTCGCACACTGGGCCCACAACATCATACAAAAGCTCTTGATCTGGCCTTTTACGAACCGGAACGATACGTTGCCAAGCCCCATACAAGGCCGGCCTGATCAAATCGTTCATGCCGGCATCGACGATCGCAAACCGCTTGTCCGGGGTCTCCTTCACATATTCAATGCCGGTCACCAAAATCCCGCTTGCCGCCACGAGCGCGCGCCCTGGTTCCAGCAGTATGTTCATTGCCCCTAAGCCGTGGGCCGCGAGCCGCTCCTTGATCAGGCCAACATAGGCCTGAACACTGGGCGGGGTTTCGTCTTGATAACAAATACCGAGACCCCCACCGACATCGATGTGCTCGAGATCCATGCCGGCCTCCCGTAGCCGGCGCACTTCCGGCAAGACCCGATCCAGGGCATCGGCGAACGGACGCAGGTCCGTCAATTGCGAACCGATATGGCAATCCACGCCGACGAAACGCAGGCCCCGAAAAGACGCGGCCTTGCGATAGAGGGCGACGGCCTCCGCGATCGGCAGACCAAACTTGTTCTCCTTAAGTCCGGTGGCAATATACGGATGAGTGCGGGCGTCGACGTCCGGGTTGACGCGCAAGGACACCGGGGCCTTAAGGCCCATAGCCTCGGCTATGGCGTTCAGACGCACAAGTTCCGGCAGCGACTCAACATTGAAACAATGGATTCCCAGCGCCAGGGCGCGGCGCATCTCGGCTTCGGTCTTCCCGACCCCCGAAAATACGACGCGCGACGCGTCCCCTCCCGCCGCCACCACCCGCTCAAGCTCTCCTTGCGACACGATATCAAAGCCGGCACCAAGGCCGGCCAACGCCGAGAGCAGAGCCAAATTGCCGTTGGCCTTGACCGCGTAGCAAATAAGCCCCTCCTCGGGGCCCAAGGCGTCGCGAAACGACCTAAAGGCCGAATACAGCGTGTGTTTGCTATAGATATAGCAAGGCGAGCCGACGGTCGCCGCGATCTCGGCCACTGCGACCCCCTCGACAAAGAGCCGGTCGTCCCGATAGGCGAAATTCGTCATCCTTTCGACACCGAAAGCGGTGGAGGGGTCTTATGGGTCGGGAGATAGAGAGGACCCTGTTTCCCGCACCCCCCCAGGACTACGGTCAGAATCACCAAAACGGCTAGGCGCCGCCTCATGAAAGCTGCAACACGACGTCGCGCCTCTTCAAATCGTAAGCCAGGTCTTGAAGCGTCAAGAGGCCCGCGCAGGGAAACGCACCCGGCTCGGCGTCACCGGCTATCCACTTCCGGACGAGTCCGACCGCCGGAATGCAGCGAAAAGACAGTCCGTCTTCACGCGCCACAAAGCTTGCGGTTCGCGCCACCGAGCGACCCCCGGATTGACCGGTCATCACCACAGTCAGACCGAAAGCCGCCTGCCCAAAACTCCGTAACCCCTTCTGCGCCACCTGCAAAACCCCGGCAAGACGCCCCATGTCACGAATAAGTCCCCAACGATTCAGAGATCCAAGCCACGCATGGCCCCGATTTAAAAGCGGTAGCTCAAACCCGGTCCGATACGTGACCGCCGCGCCATAGCGCGCACTCAAAATCTCGACCTCCGGCGCATCCCGCGCATAGAGGCGGCATCGCCCAAACGGCACCGGCAGATCGATCGCGCGAGCGCGACTAAAGCCCGGCGCCTCGCGCCAACGGCCGCGCTCGCATATCCGCACGGCCTGCCCCTGGGTCGCAAGCAAGGACCGTATACTCGCAGGTCCTTGTGGATTGCGATTCCCAGAGAGCATCGCAATATCGATGCGCTCGATCACATCGAAGGCCGGCGCCACGGCCTCAGCCAGCACCGAAGAAAACGTCAATGCCGACCCCGCGCCCGACACCAGGGCCACGCCCCCCTCGACGGCCCGTTGGGAAAGATCGCGGATCCCCAAGATATAAGACCTGTCGTCGGCCATGTCGACATAATATACGCCCCGACGCGCGCAGCGCTCGGCCACGGTATAATCGCGCCAATGGAAGGGCCCGCAGGTATTCACGACCGCGAACACCCCATCCAGGGCGGCATTGAGCGACGCCGCCCGTTGGGCCTCGACAACCACAAACTCGACCCCGACTTGAGAGGCCGCCGCCTGACCCCGGCGCACGTCCCGGCCCCCTATGACGCACTCCACGGCGGGATCCTGCGCCAGGATTTCCGCAATCCGCCGACCGCACGTGCCGTAGCCACCCAAAACCAGAACTTTTTTTGTCATGTGCCAAGAATAGAGGGTAAAAGGCTGTCGACTCAAGAGCGGGGGTTTCCCGGGCCAGAGGCAAACCGGGCGTCCGGCGGGAACGAGGCGCCTTTTGGGCTGGTCCTTTGGCGGCAAGCCCGCTAGGATGGCCCCCTTTAAGGGTCAGCCCACAGCAACCCGGAACGCAAAGTCGGTCTCGCATTTTTTCGACGGCAGACGAACGGTTGTTCTCTTACGACATAGGAAGGGGTGTCTATGCTCACAGAAGCAGAATACGAGAGCCTCGCCCATGAGACGCTCACGCGCATCGAGCAGGCCATCGAGGCCAGCGGGGCCGAGATCGAATTCGAAACCGAAGACGAGATATTGACGCTGGAGTTTCCGGACGGCTCGCGCATCATCATCAACAAGCAGCGGCCCCTGAAACAGATATGGGTGGCGGCCCGGAGCGGTGGTTTTCACTACCAATACGACCCAGCCCATAAACGCTGGATCCGGGCCGGCGACCAAGAACTGATCGCAGACCTCGAGCACTTCGCCGGACAACAACTCAAGATGCCGGTTCGTCTCCGTTAAATTATTCCCACGCCTCGTCTTGCCTATGAACGATAACCCCTCGTTACGCGGACTTGGGACGCTCGACGAGAGTGACGTCATCCGCCAAAAGCGCAATCTCGTCGTGGTAACAAAAACTGCAACGCGGGGTCTTGCTCTCTTCGACCCAGGCGCTTCCAATGAAGCGGCAATTGTTTCAGCGAAACAAGCGGAAATAAGCGCTTGGGCGCCGCCTCCGGCCGACCGCGAGATCGCTCTCCTCATACCGACACCCGAAACACCGAAAATCGGCTTTATGGCCCAGGCGATCCCTTAGTCTGGAAAAATCAACGCCGCCACATCACGGTAGTGCTTCACATAATGGACCACAAGGCCCTTGCGGACATTATCCGGCAACTCCTCAAAATCGTTGCGGTTAGAATCCGGCAAGATGATCTCCGGAATACGGACACGGCGCGCGGCAATGATCTTTTCGCGAATACCCCCGACCGGCAACACATAGCCCGTAAGGGTAATCTCGCCCGTCATGGCCAAGGAGCGCGCGACGCGCTTGCCCCGAGCGAGCGACAAAAGTGCGCTCGCAATCGTGATGCCGGCGCTCGGACCGTCCTTCGGGATGGCCCCCGCGGGGACATGCAAATGCAAAGAGGCTTTATCAAAAAAATCCTCGGGACAAGAGTACTGCTTACAGTGTGACGACACATAGCTATAGGCAATCTCCGCCGATTCGCGCATGACATCGCCCAGCTGGCCCGTCAATTTAAAGCTTCGACTGGCCCGATGGACGCGGGTCGCCTCGATATCGAGTATCGCGCCCCCCATAGGCGTCCACGCCAAGCCGGTCATAACGCCTATGCCACGTAGAGGCTTGATCGGCTGGAAGACCGGGCGATCGAGATAGGCCTCGAGATTGCGCGGCCCGACCTTAATAGGCGGCTCCTTCCCGTTGATCATGGCAACGACCGCCTTGCGCGCGATCGACCCAAGCTTCTTTTCAAGATTGCGAACCCCGGCCTCGCGCGCATAGCCCTCGATGATCTCTCGGATGGCTTGATCCTCGATCCGCAATTGCCCGCGCTTTAGTCCGACCTTACGCATCTGCTTTGGTAGAAGATGGTGCTTCGCGATGGCAAGCTTCTCGCTCGTGATGTAGCCGGCTAGACGAATCACCTCCATCCGATCTAGCAGCGGACGCGGTATGGTATCGAGCTGGTTGGCCGTGCACACGAACAACACCTTTGAAAGATCAAACCGCAGATCAACGTAATGATCCAAAAAGTCCACATTCTGCTCGGGATCCAGCACCTCGAGTAACGCCGAGGCGGGATTGCCCTGGAACGAGGACCCGATCTTATCGATCTCGTCTAGCATGATGATCGGATTCGCGACTCCGACCTCACGGATGGCTTGTATGAACTTGCCCGGCATCGCTCCTATGTAGGTGCGCCTGTGACCCTTGATCTCAGCCTCGTCACGCATGCCCCCAACCGAGAAACGGTAGAACTTGCGGCCGAGCGCGGTAGCGATAGAGCGACCGATCGAGGTCTTTCCGACGCCGGGGGGGCCCACCAAAAGTAGGATCGAGCCCGTCACCTCGCCCTTCATGGCTCCCACCGCCAGGAACTCGATGATCCGGTCCTTCACGTCGTCTAGGCCGTCATGGTCCCGGTCGAGCACTGCACGCGCCTGCTTGAGATCGATCTTATCGCTCGAATATTGGCCCCAAGGCAAAAGCGTGAGCCAGTCAAGATAATTCCTAGTCACGGCGTACTCGGGAGAACCCATCTCGAGCACCGCCATCTTCTGGAGCTCTTCGTCGACCCGCTTAGCGGCATTGGGGGGCAGAACGAGCGGCTCCAGACGCGCCTGAAACATCTCTATTTCTGCGGTCCTATCGTCTTTATTGATACCCAATTCCTTTTGGATGGCCTTCAGTTGCTCACGCAAAAAAAACTGGCGTTGCTGTTCGTTGATCTTCTCTTCGACGCGCTCGCTGATGCGGACTTGGGTCTTGGCTATCTCGACTTCCTTCTTTAACAGCAACAGCACCTTTTCTAGGCGCGGCTCGAGATCGGTCGTCTTCAAGACGTCCTGTAATTCCTCCTTGCTGGCGGTGGTCAGGCTCGCCGCGAAATCACCGAGCCGCGAGGGCTCGTCTGGACCAAAGCGCGTCAAAAAAAACTTGAGCTCCTCGCCGTACAGCGGATTGAGCGGCAAAAGCTCCTTTATGGTGTTGATAATGGCCACCGAGTAGGCCTTGGAATCGTGCGTCTCGCGGACCTCCGTCTCAAGGAAATACCGCGCCCGGACCACAAACGGCCGGTCCTCGCTCAACCATTGCTCGATCCGGAATCGCTGCAGGCCTTCGACGAATACCTGTAGCGTATCGCCATTCTGTACCACCTTGTGGATCCGGCAGGCGGTCCCCATGGTGTAGAAATCCTGGCTAACCACCTCAGCGGCCTTATCCTTGCGAACGAGCACGAGGCCCACAATCTTGTGCGGAGTCCCCATAGCCAACTCCACCGTCCTAAGCCAGGGCTCACGCTCCAAGACCAGCGGGACGGCTTGGGCTGGGAAAAACGGGCGATTGGTGATAGGGAGGACATGGACGGTCGTCGGCAGAACGTCCCCGGCCCGCGCCAGGGCGCTGCCGGACACGTTATCGGGGGCTTGCGCCGCTTCAGGTTCGCTTCTTGTCATGAGATCGCCGTATTCTTACTCTGAGGGACGGGCTTTTAATGGGGCCATAGCTGCTGGCTTCAAGGGTGCCCCATTGTGCCAGACTAGAGAGGGCAGCGCATACAACGCGGCATCACCCGCTATCGCCGAGCGCCGCTGGCCCTAGCAAAGAAACCGCCCGGGCCTTATGATCTTGCTTGACAATGGAGGAAACAAAGCCATGAAGAGACTTTGGCTAGTGGTGAACCTTCTCCTACTCGGCGGATGCGCGAGTCGAATACCCCAAGAATTGCGCCAACCCCATATCTCGCGCGCCACCGTCATGGGCGCCCGCGCCCATCTGGTCCCAATTGGCCTGCGTGTACGGTGGGGCGGAGTGATAGCCAAAGTCAGCAATACGCCGAAAGCGACCTGGGTGCAGATCATCGCCAAGCCTCTGCGTCACGATGGAAGGCCGCGCCGCACCTCCGGAAGCGGCGGCCGGTTCTTGGCGCGGGTCCCCGGGTTTTTGGATCCTGACGTCTATGCGCCGGGCCGCAAGGTCACCGTGGTCGGCGTCTTCTCGGGCTACGAAAAAGACCCGATAGGAAACTATTTATATAATTTCCCGGTCGTTCGGACCCTCTCGACCTACCTATGGCGGCCGCGTCCGGTGAGGCGTTATGGCTATGGTAGCGCCTGGCCCTGGGGTTGGGGCATCGGTTTTGGGCCCGGCTTCGGGTGGGGCTGGAATGATGACGACGACGGACCGGGCTTCGGACCCTAGCGCATCCTTCGGAGGACTACCATATGCCTCGTTTCGCTCGTGCCACCCGCTCGGCCACGTTCATCACAGTCCTTCTGCTCACGCTGAACGGCTGCGCCGTGCACCCCCAACCGCGCGCTCGTCATGTGGAAGCGCACCTTACGCCTCAGGACGTACTCGCCCACCCGCGAGCGACCCGCGAGGCGCGCATACGCTGGGGCGGCATGGTGATCGGTGATAACGTAGGACCCGTGCACAGCACGCTGACTATCCTGGCCTACCCGCTCAACCGGCGTGGACGCCCGCGTCTACAACGCTCCTCCTGGGGACGATTTCAGGCCCTAGCACCCGGCTACCTCGACCCCGCCGTATTTGCCCAAGGCCGACTGGTCACCGTAGTCGGCCTCGTCGCTGGCACCAGGACCGGGCTCATAGGGCAAGCACCCTACATCTACCCACAGGTCCGCATTCTCGAAACCCACATCTGGCGTTTCTATCGACGTCGTCCGCGCTCCCACTGGACGTTTGGCTTTGGTATCGGGCTCGGTATGTAATCAGGCCTCGCTCGGACCTAGGACCTCGACCGTCTGTGCGCATTCGCGGGCGCGCTTGCGAGCGGTATCGACATCGCTTGCGACCGCGAGCGCCACCCCCATGCGCCGATAGGTAAAGCTCTCAGGCTTACCAAAGAGCCGCAATTTGGTGCCCGGTACGGATAAGGCCTCAGCCACCTTGGCAAACCGCACACCATGGGCGTCCCGGCCCCCATAGATCACAGCGCTCGCTCCAGGTTGCTGCAGAACGGTCGAAACCGGCAGTCCGAGAATCGCGCGCACATGCAACTCGAATTCGCTTTGGTATTGGGTGGCAAGCGTCACAAGGCCGGTATCATGCGGACGCGGACTGACCTCCGAAAACCAGACCTCATCCTCGCTCACAAAAAACTCGCACCCAAAGATTCCGCGACCCCCGAGGGCTGTCGTCACCCGCTCCGCAATCTCCCGCGCCCGACAAAGGGCCTTCTCGCTCAAGGGTTGCGGTTGCCAGCTCTCCACGTAGTCGCCGCGTTCTTGGCGATGCCCTATCGGTTCACAAAAATGGGTCTCGACGCCTCCATCTGCGGAACGCGCGCGCACTGTAAGGAGGGTGATTTCGAACTGGAACTCTATAAAGGATTCGACGATGACACGCGGCATGACCACGCGGCTCTTCTTCTCGGCCTCCTGCCAAGCCGCCAAAAGCTCCGCCTCCCCGGATACGAACGACTGGCCTTTCCCGGACGAAGACATGACCGGCTTCACTACGCAGGGAAACCCGATACTGGTCGCCGCCGCCTGCAATTCCTCCAGACTGCCTGCGAACGCGTAACGCGAGGTCGGCACCTTCAGTTCCTCAGCCGCCAATCTCCGTATACCCTCGCGGTTCATCGTAAGGAAGGCCCCGCGGGCCGTAGGAATCACCTCGGCTAAGCCCTCGCTTTCGATCTCCATCAAGGTCTCGGTGGCAATAGCCTCCAACTCCGGCACCACAAAATTGGGGCGCTCCTTCTTGATAAGGCGCCGCACAGCGGTCGGGTCGCGCATATCGATAACATAGGAACGGTGTGCCACTTGATGCGCCGGAGCATCGGCGTAGCGATCGACCGCCACCACCTCAACCCCTAGACGTTGCGCCTCTATGGCCACTTCCTTACCTAGTTCGCCGCTTCCAAGCAGCAGCAGGCGCACAGCATCCCGCGTAAGCGGTGTACCTAAAGTCGTCATGCAAATTCCCACGGGGCCCAAGATTGAGGGGCATCATACATTTGCCGCCCCCCCTGTCAATTCTCGCCAGGGGCCGCCCACCTCCGCTCCACGGAGGCCAGAGCTAGCCCCCGAAAAGGTGCCCGGCGCATCTCTAGTCCGGTCGCGGTCTGTGGGCCAAGGCTGAAGGAAGAGTACGGGGCACGCCACCCGCCCCACGAGAGACGCGCGGAAAAGAACGAGACCTAAGCGACGATTGCCCCTTTCGCTTCGCTTCCCGTTCACTATAATAAAATTGGGACCGCGTGAGGAGACCATCATGACGCCGACTCTCTACCAGTTCTTTCATCGCCATATTCAGCATGGCTTCAAGCGCGCTGGGATGGCCGAGCCCGCCACCGTCGCCTACGTGAGCGACCTACTGACGCGCTTTGCGCGCACGGATGCCCTCTACCCTCTCAACGACAGCGAACAACGTCCTCTCACCACGCTGGTGCAATTTTTAACGGAACAACGGGCCGCCCAAGAAGACAGTCGTGGCTATGAAATGATCATCGTCCGCCACTTAGCCGAATACACGCTTTTTATGAGCGGTTTTTTCCGGGACCGCTTAAAGGCCCGCGGACAGTTGTCTTACTACGCCGATCATGGACGCACAGCCTTTGGTCAAACCGCCGACTTCGAAAAAAACAGTGGACAGGCTCGGGTTTATTGGCGGCTCCAGCACGACTTTGCGCGGATTGCCGAAACTCTCGACGACATCCGCCACCGTCAGCTGCCACTTCCCCCCGGGGCCCTCGATCAACCTCTCGCGGCCTTATGGCGCATGTAACAGTCAGCGGCGTGCCCATCTCCGCACCGCAGCGGCGTGGCGGCGGCTCACGGCAAGACGCTTTTCGAGGCCTTTCAAAGTCACATGCCAGGTGCCGCTACCGTCCTTCTCGATGCCGCTGATATAAGGCGTCGCGACCAGGGCGTTTCTGTGAATCCGTAAAAAGCTTTCGCCGAATTCGCGCTCCAAGTTTACAAGCGAGTCCTCGATCAAATGTTCTTCGCTCGCAGTTCTGACCGTCACATACTTGTTGTCGGCTAAAAAGTAGAGTACGTCCTGTACCGGCACGAGGCGAATATTTCCCCGTAGATGCACGCTGAGATGGGTGCGCACCACTGGGGTATCTTGCGCTTGGTTAAAATCCTGAAGCTGCTGCAAAGTCAGCTTGCCGGCCTTACTCAAGGCCTTCGCCAGACGGTCCTTGCGAATAGGCTTCAGGAGATAATCGACCGCGTTCACCTCAAACGCATCCAGAGCGTGCTGGTCGTAGGCGGTCGTAAAGATGACGCCCGGGGGCGCATCCAATCCCATGAGGTGCATGGCCGCCTCAAGCCCGTCCATGCCGGGCATGCGTATGTCCATGAGCAAGACGTCCGGGTTCAGTCTCTCCGTTTGTTCTATGGCCTCACTGCCGTTCATGGCTTCGCCCACCACCGTGTGCTCGCCAATCTCCCCAACCAGTTCCCGGAGCCGGTCGCGCGCCAATTTCTCATCGTCCACAATCAAAACCTTCATAGGTTCCCTCCTCTGCTCGCCTGACACGCCCGTCTCTCTCATCGTGATGTCTCCGCTAGGTATCGATCCCCCTGATTTTTGACAATAGGCATTTTAATTTTGACATGGTACTGGTCGCCTTCCTCGAACGTCTGCAAAGTGGCTGCTTCAAAGAAATGTGAAGACAAGCGCTGACGAATGTTGTCCATGGCGATTTTATTGCCCCGTCCGTGGGCATGCTTGCGGACTTCAGGAACCGGATTACTGATCAAGATATTGAGCGTGCCGGCGTTGTCGCCCCATAGCTCGACCTTCACAACCCCGCCCCCGAATCGCGGCTCTATGCCATGGTATATGGCGTTCTCGAGGAGCGGTTGCAAGGTGAGGGTGGGAATAAGGGCATTGCGCGGGACATTACTCACAGTCCAGTTCACCTGTAAACGATCCCCAAGACGGAGCTTCTCAATCTCAAGATATTGGCGCGATATCTCTTGCTCAGCCGATATCGGGACGAGCTTGCGGGCGTCTGCCAACAGCACCCGAAAAAGATCGGCGAGGTCCTGGAGGGCGGCCTCGGCGCGTGGCGGATCGCTTCTTGTAAGGCTCGCTATGCTGTTCATACTGTTAAATAAAAAGTGAGGGCGAATCCGCGACTGCAAGGCCTGAATGCGGGCCTCCTGCTCCATTTTGGCGTCTATTTGCGCGTTATGTGAGACAAACAAATGCCGTAAAGCGAGCAACATCACGATTGTGCCGATCAGAAGACTATGGGCAAGCACGGCCATTTGCCAATCGGGCCAACGGCTGGGGATCAGCTGCAGCTTATAAAGAGCCAAGATCATGAGCTCCGTGACGACCACGATCGCAATCTGCATAAGCGCAATCACCGTGAGCGATCCCACGATCACCGACAGTTTGCGCAGACCGCGATTGGCGATCCGCATGAGAAAGAGGCTTGCCACGGCGATAGTGAGGGTGTAGGTGGACAAAAACACGAAGTCTTTGACGACCTTAGGCCCGACATGGTTATTGAGGCCGATCGTAAATATGACCGCAATGGCCTCCGCCAAGAGGAGAATCTTGGCAGCTATTGCTAGGGAACCGAAGTCGGGCAGAAAGTAGCTAGTCTGATCCTTCATTGCCACCTTAAGTCTTAAAGGTAGAGGCCCGCCGAGACGGGAGGTCCTTCTAGACTACCAGGAAAAAGCGTCCCCCGAGTCTTTCCTCGGGGGACCGGCAACCTGGGCCGGTATTTCGGGGTGGGGGTGCATAAGGAGAGTCCGGCCCAGGAACAACGAGATCTACTCTAGTGGACGGACGGTAGGGTCTCAATCCAAGACCGATGATCGGCTCCCCCCAACGGATAAATGGCAAAACGGCCCTCGGCGCTTAACGTGGCCCGTCGGGTTCGTTACTATAAGGGCCCTTTGGATATGAGAAGCCGTATGCCCCCGTCCGAGAAGGCCTGGAAAGGCCGCTTTACCCAGCCGACCGATGCCTTCGTGGAGACCTTTACCGCCTCCGTGAGCTTCGACCATAGACTCTATCGCCACGACATCGCGGGCTCGAAGGCCCATGCCACCATGCTCGGCGCAGTCGGCATCATAAGCCAAGACGAGGCCGCTACCATCGTATCCGGACTTGCTGCCGTCGAAAAGGATATAGACGAAGGCCGCTTCTCGTGGTCCATAGAACGCGAAGATGTCCATATGAATATCGAGGCGGCGCTCATTGAGCACGTTGGGGAGGTCGGGAAAAAGCTCCACACCGCACGCTCTCGTAACGATCAGGTCGCCACCACGGTGCGTCTCTATCTGCGTGACGGCATAGACGCCCTTCTGGACCAACTCCAGGCGCTCGGTCAGGTCTTTTTATTGATCGCCGAGCGCGAGGCCGACACCATCATGCCCGGCTTCACGCACCTCCAGGTCGCCCAACCAGTGACCCTAGGCCACCATATCCTCGCCTGGTTTGAGATGAGCCTGCGCGACCAAGAACGCCTCCTAGACGCCCGTAAGCGCGTCAATGTCCTGCCGCTCGGGGCCGGCGCTCTCGCTGGAACAAGCTTTCCCATAGATCGGGACATGGTGGCCCGTACCCTTGGGTTTTCGTGCCCTGCGGAAAACTCACTCGATGCCGTCTCCGATCGCGATTTCGTAATCGAATTTACCGCGGCCTCCGCCCTGGTTATGGTCCATTTGTCGCGCATGGCCGAGGAACTCGTCCTCTGGTCGACGCCTCAGTTTGGCTTCATCGAACTTGCCGATGGCTTTTGCACCGGATCCTCGATCATGCCGCAAAAGAAAAACCCGGACGTCCCGGAGCTCTTGCGCGGCAAGAGTGCCCGGGTGATAGGTCATTTGGCCGCCCTCTTGGTCCTCATGAAAGGCCAACCCTTGGCCTACAACAAAGACAACCAGGAAGACAAAGAACCGCTTTTTGACACTTTAGACACCCTAAAGGATTCACTCCGCGCGCTTGCCGAGCTCCTGCCGACCACCACCTTTCATAGGGATCGCATGCGGCTCGAGGCGACCCGCGGCTATCCCACAGCGACCGACCTTGCCGATTATCTCGTGCGCCGGGGCCTGCCGTTTCGTGATGCTCACGAGGCCGCCGGGCGGGCGGTACGGCTCGCCATCGAGCAAAAGGTCGACCTTTCGGCTCTCGCTCTGGCCGACCTTAAAGCGTGTTCGCCTCTCATAGCGGAGGATATTTTCCCGGTGCTGACCCTGGAAGGATCGCTCGCAGCCCGCGATCATCTCGGGGGCACGGCACCCCGCCAGGTTCGAGCCGCGGTCGCCCGCGGCCACGAACGGCTGGCCCAGCTAAAACATGTTAAATAGGTCGCCCACGAGGTCGTCCGCCACCGCAAAGCCGGCGCCCATGCCGAGCCCGCTCGTCAAGGAACTTAAGAACCCGCCACCGGCCTGGGGCTGATTCGCCCAACCCGTGGGTTGGACCGTGGGGCTTGGATGGGTCGCTACATCGCTTTCGAGACGACGGATGTACTCGGCCATTTGCTGGGCCAGCGTCGTGCTGTTCTGGGCCTGGGTCTGTACAGCCAGCGCCACTTCCCGCAGATCCATGGCCCATTCACGCCCGGTGGTCGGATCCGGGGCCGCGGCCGTGAGCTTCTGGGCCAGCGCTTGAAGCTTTTGGAGGCTCGCTTGGGTTTGCTGCTGTACCACCGCCAGTTGGTTTTCTGCCTGTTGATAATCCATGGTTGCTTCCTCTCGTACGTTCGGGGATGTTCGGGTCACACCCCCAGGCTCACAGCCGAAAGACCTCCCGAGGCCGCCTAAGTTCCCCAAAACCCCGCCATATTAGCCGATATCGCCGCCCCGAGAGCACCAAACCTCAAAACACCCGCCACTATGACGCCCCCAAGCCGCGCGGTTGCCGCTTACTTGGCAAAAACGGCGTGACGTAAGAGACGACACCCATAAGCCCCCCTCGCCAGAAGGATGACGTCCCGTCTCGCATGATCGTGAACACTTTTGAGGGCAAACCCCATCCCATGCTCATTAGCCGCGGGGGTCGCGCCCTTGCACTTCAACTCCTGATAAATGATGGCAGAATCGGGGATGGCATAGGTTAAAGGCACGGGCACCCCGGTCGGTGTCAGCGCCTGGTCCAAGCGGCATCATCTGAGCCGTGGAAAGTTTTAGCTATCCGCCTATACTGGAAAGTATCCACCGTAACCGCCTCGGCGACACAATAGGCATATCGTCTATCTTGCGGATGCCAAGCAGCGCTTTATCACCGGTGACAAAGATGTCGGCCCGGGCAGCGAGCACATAAGCCAGAATTGGGGGCATCGTCAAGGTCGGAGATGGGATAGCGAGTGGCGTGGTCACGGAAGGTGTCCGCTGAAGCGCATCTCGCGCAGTCTCTATCTGGCGTCACCACTGTGCCGGAACAGGAAATTTCGCGGTCCGCCTTCTAAATAGCTTTTCATGCACCGGGACGCCGAGCAGCGCGATATGTCCAATAAGAATGCGTCAAGCAGATCATGACACCGTGCGCGGCCCACCCATCCGCTGGCGAGCGCATTGGTGTCGAGGACAATCCTTAAGAGATGTCTCGGAAAAAGTCCTCGTCAGTTAGATAACCTGTGACCTCGGCAGAAGGACGAAGCTTGTTTCGGGTTTCTTTCATCTCACGTACCGCGATATGTCGACGCAATAGTGCGCGAGCGACCTCGCTTTTCGTCTGGTCCTGCCCTGTGGCAAGCTGGTTCTCGGAAATGGTATAAACGCCTCCTTTTTCGTACCGAGGCGGATGGGTCTCCTCGTACCCTCCTACTTGGCCTGAGAATAACGCCTTTAGAGTGTAGCTCTCGGTGGACCGTGGCCCAAGCGGGCATCGCGGCTAGCCAAGCGGCTATTAGCCGCGCTTACTTGCGCTTGGAATTCAGCCGCGGCAAGACAGCTTTAACCGGACCGAACCATCGATGGACACGCCGCTGGTAACTGATATAGTCCTCCCCGAAGCGCGACCGAAGGGCTTGCTCCTCTGAAGAAATTTGCAGGATCGTCACCATCCCCACAAACAGCGGTGTGCCCAATAACCCCACCCAGTTGTTGAGCCAAAGCGCCCATCCGGTGAGCATTAAAGCAAGACCCAGATACATAGGGTTTCTCGTGAACCGGAAGGGCCCCTCGGTCACCAACCGGCTGGCCCTCGATGGGACGGTGGGATTGATCGTTGTGTGGGCCCGTCGAAACGTCATCCCTGCCCAAGCAATCAGAATAAGGCCCACCGACGCGATCATCCACCCCCCAACTGCCACAGGAAAACCCATGGGAACCGACAGAAAGCGGTGAACTGCATAAACAAGCAAGGCCGTGGCGAGCGCGTAGAGCGGTGGTGGTATTTTCGTCTTGAACATGATTCAAAACCTCAATGATTTCAAGTCTCAAGCAATTCAAAAGCGACCTAAGTCGCGGGCTGGATCATGATCCATTCGTCTCGCCGCTTGGTCACAAAAAAACTGACTATATGCAAATCGACTCCGACAAGTCGCTCGGAAAGTCCCCTGTGACCCGAGCTGCGTAACCTCACTGGGACAGCCGACGACTCGCGCCTGCCACTGTCGCCGGCGCCCCGGGGGCCGAACATCCCCGCCGTCATTTTAACCGACAATCAAGCCGCCCCCTGACCACCTTGCTCAAGGAAGTGAAGCGCTTTAAGTCGTTTTTCTCGTATTCCCAGGTGTCGTGTCGAGTTCGCGGTCGACCTAGGTGACACCGACGAAACGGCGGCCGAATTCTAGAGCACGAGAAATCACTAAAGGCCGCTCTTGATCAAAACAAAGCGATTCCCGCTTATCACGGCGATTACAAACAGTCTGTCTCGTCTTTGTTTTGTTCTCATCAAGTCGCCGACAAAAACTTAGGCGCTGTTTCGTCACTCTGACATAAGCTCTGGACCGTGAATACGAATCCGGTGATTGCGGATGCTAAGCAACCCGTTACACTGTAACTGCCCAAGAATTTTCGTGACGGTCTGCCGACTACTTCCCACCATGTCGGCGATCTCCTGATGGGTCATACGTATATTGAGGTGCACCTCATTTCCAGTTCGAATCCCGTAACAGGCACTTAACCGCAATATCAGTTTGGTAATACGGGTATTGACATCATCGTTAACGAGATTCACAAGCATGTCGCCCAACACTCGTGCGCGGCAGGCCAGTACGCGCATCATGACCAAAGCGGCCCGTCCATGCGTTTCCGTATAGGCATTGAACTCCTTCCGAGGCACGCACAAGACAGTACAATCTTCGCAAGCCTGCGCGCTCAATACCCGTCCACCACCGTATACTGCCTCTGCCAAACCGAACACCTCACCACAAAAACAAAACCATAGAATAACGTGGCGGCCTTCGGCGGTTATCTGAAACACCTTGATCTGACCGCTTTGTAGAACATACACGCTGTCACTTGAATCGCCGGCGGAAAAAATATACCCACCTTTTGGGTATTGTCGAGTTTTCCCAATCGCCAATAGATTTTGAAGGTCGCCCTTATCAAGCTGCTCCAAAACGCTCGAAGGTACCGTCAACAGCGGGTCATGGCTGACAAGGTTCGTGCTGTCATGGCGAAGCATTCTTCACCTCCTGCCGTCATCAAGTAAACGAAGGTGCCACGCCCACAGTGGCCGGGTGAGTCCGGTATGCGACCAGCGTACTTCTTCATCGGCCGCTGGGTCACTGCGCTGCGTCATTTCGCGGCCTAGTAAAATCCGGACTATTTGTAAGTATTTTTTTTCCAATCGGACTTTTCCGGTCCAGCCCGCGAACCTAGGCCCATGCGCTTGCTTCGCGACACCCGGATCTTTGAGGTTTTGCACATAACTTCGCTTACGACAGGTCACCAATCGTTCCGTGTTCATGATCGACACCTTTATTCCGTATTTTTGTCGAGGCAATCTCTATTTCCAACATGATTGGGCATTTGTCAGCCACGCGACATTCTGACCTCTCTCGTTCCGTATATCATCATAAGCACGTTCTCACAGTGCACGGCACACAGGAGCGGCTTATGAAGAAAAAAACCGAAAGTGAGCTCAAGGCCCTGTTAGGCGCCTACACGGCACCCCAAGGGCTATACGCTCAGACCAAGGATATGCCATTTTTGGGGAACGTGACATGCAATGTCGACAGTATTGTCGCGGGCTCCTGGCAGGAGATAATTCTTGATTACGAACTTGGCGCATCCGGAATGGCCGACGGTTCCTGGTTTAAGGCCACCTTTCGTTTCTACTCGGATTGGGCTCTGTTTCAGGTTGTAGACCCCAAAGGCGCCAACTATATCTCCGCTGAATATCAAGCGGGCCCCTTAGTTTCCGGTCAAAGCCCGGCAACTGTCCAAAGTCTCAAGGTGCGTTTTGACCAAAAGGGCCATGAGCGTCCGTTTCAGAAAGCCGTCATTGTCGACACAATAGATGGCTATCTTAAGGCTGGCGATCACATTATCGTAAGGCTTGGAGACCGGCGCCACGGTGGTCCCGGGACGCGTGTACAGACATTTGTTGAACAGAACTTTCGTATTCGCTGTTACGTTGATCCTTTAGGCACTTCACGTGCCGCCACAGTACCAAACGACATTGTCATACAGGTTGTGCCAGGGGAGCCCGCGCAGCTTGTTGTCGCTGCGTCGCGCGTTGTGCGGTTAGGGGAGCACTGCTTGTTGCGGGTACGGGCGGAAGACGCGTGGGGTAATACATGCTGGAATCGGCCGGAGCGGGTCATCATTAGCGCTACACTTGACGGCGTTCTGGTGTACGAAAATCAGGCGCTTTTAGCAGCCAGCGGTTGGGCCATTCTTATTATCGATGATTTACCCACGCACAAAGCGGGCGAGCTTGTCGTGACGGCGCGGTTAAAAGATTATCCCCGGGTTCCGGAAAAGACGTTTTACATAACCGTGGACAAAAGTTTTTACGCACCGCGCATGTACTATTGCGACCTTCACGTCCACTCAGAAGACACCATTGGAACAAACAGCACCACTTACAATCTTACGTACGGCCGCGACGTATCGGGACTTGACATCCTTGCGTTCTCCCATAACGACTTCAATATTACTAAAGCCAAATGGGACCGGACCGTTGAACTTATCCACGCCATCAACAAAGACGATGTGTTCATCGCATTTCCCGGCACTGAGTGGTGCGGGAGCTCTTGTGCCGGTGGCGATCATAACGTCGTATTTCTTCATGGACAGACGCCGGAGTTTCCCTATCTGTTGACCGGGGAGCATGTTCGTTCGTTTGAGTGGAACGAGGACATGGGCGCCACCACCCAAGTTCAGCCAGGGGCGTGGCCGCTGGAGGAACTTTGGGCCGCCTATGCTAAAGATCCAGAGGGTCACCTTCTCATTCCCCATGTAGGCGGTCGTCGTTGCATTCTTGATTGGCACTACCCCGCGCTGGAACGCCTCATCGAGATCGGATCGTCGTGGGGACATTTTGGTTGGCTTTATCAGGAGGCGATGGAACGGGGCTACAAATTGGGCGCTTCGATGGCGGGTGACGAGCATCGTGGTCGATGCGGCGGCGGGGTTCCAGGGACCGCCGTATTCGGCACCAAAGGCGGGATTTCGGGCGTATTGGCCTCAGCCCTCAACCGCGTAGAAGTGGCCAAGGCTTTGCGGGCACGGCATACGTTTGCCACGACGGGCGAGCGGACCGTGGGGCTGGCACGCTGTGGTCAATATATTCAGGGAGATGAGTTCAACCATAAGGGGCCTGCCAACATCACCTATCGTTTTCTCGGTGATTGCGGTTGGGACGAACTTGTCGCCTATGATCATACGGGCCCTATATGGCAACGAGACCTTCAAAAGGAGCTTGGCTACTCGTCACGGAAAATTCGACTACGCTGGGGCGGTGCGCGCGTAAAGGACCGTTACAGAAGCGCTGACTGGAAAGGCCTTGTCACTATACACAATGGCGTCATAAACGGTTTCACTCCGCGCGGGTTTGAGCATATCGAGGAGACGTGCTGGCGAGAAAGCGCTACAGGAATCGGCTTTAAAAGCGACACCTACGGCGACGCGGACGCGATTGAAATGGATATTTCAAACTTGCAAAACGCGACCTTTCACATCTCCTGTTCGATAGACGGATACGTGAAGCTTGGAGACCCCCTTAAAAGCAATCCTTTTGTTCATTGCCCGTCTGTGGCCTGGGATATTTCTGGGCAGGAACTGCTTGAAAAGGGTCGTGTGCGTAAGGATTTACCTGGCATCGACATGTTCGTTTCTCTAGAGCGCATGAGTGAAACACCAACACCACGTGATATATCCGGGGAAATCTCCATATCTCCCGAAAATGGACCGCATGGTTTTCGGCCTGTGTACCTATTTGCTCGCCAGGTGGACGATGCCAAGGTTTGGACGTCGGCGATGTTCATAACTTTTACTTGACGGTCAGGGTAAGTGCGAAACATGGCTCAGAAACAGTCGCATGCGCCCGCGCTGCCGTTTCCCTCACTCGGCCACGCCGTGATTGACACAAGCGACTGGTGGCGGCGTGGCGAGCCTACCCTTCAGGTAAAACAACGCGGAATACGGTTAAGTAAAACCATTATGCGCCGGGTTTCCGTGGCTCTTAAGGTAGCGTCACCAGCGAGGCACTCCCATGATCATGGCATTGACAACTCACCAGCTGATTCTTGGTGTTGTATCGGGCACTTTAATCGGTTTTACGTTGGGCCTGATCGGTAGTGGAGCGGGGATATTGGCCGTGCCGCTTCTCGTCTATCTCGTGGGCATAAACAATGTCCACGTAGCGGTGGGTACCACGGCCGCCGTGGTCACAATCAACGCCTTGACCAATTGCTACACGCACGCCCGGTGCGACCATGTCCGATGGCGCGCCATAACGTTTTTTACCGTGGCTGGCGTTTTTGGGGCGTTGGTGGGCGCTGATCTCGGGAAACTGATGAACGGTCAAGACCTGTTGTTTCTGTTTGGTTTGCTGATGCTTTGGATCGCGTACCAGATGTGGAGAAACCGGCAGAAAGTTCCCTCCGTGTCCTTGAATAGCGGCATCAGGCGCGTATCGGCGTCTTTAGGATCGGGATTCGGCGTCGGCGCACTTTCAGGATTTTTCGGGGTAGGCGGAGGGTTTTTAATAGTTCCCAGTCTTATATGGGCCAACGGCTTATCCATTATCGATGCCATTGGCTCGTCGCTTGCCGCTATTACGATCTTCGCGGGGACCGGTGCGGCAAGCTACGCGATATCTGGCCTTGTCAATTGGTGGCTTGTGCTTATATTGCTGACCGGGGGCATTGTCAGCGGTTATTTTGGGTCGATTTTAGCGGGCTATTTAGACAAAACAAAAAAGGGCACTCTCAATGCAATTTTTGTCGTCGTGATCGCCATTGTGGGAGTTTATATTGTTTGGAAACAAATTCATCAGCTGTCTTTGTGACAACAAGGCTTTGTCAATAACTTGTAAGCGAACCGTGTGATGTGTCACGCAACTAAAAAACAACGCGGTCTGGGGAGTTGATTTCGTAGCAGTCGTTTTGGTTCCTAAACCTCGAAGCCAGCGGCATAACGGGCCAAGAGGCTTCGGCGGCTTTGCGCCTTCGTCAACGCAACCAACAGCAAGCCATCTATTTATTCGCCAACTTACGTTATCTTGTTGCACGGTATGCCGATGCATGACCACCCGTTTGGAGACGGCCCGGTTACCGCCTCATGGAATACGTGTCGATCTCACCGCTCATCACGGCCACCGATCGGGGCGGCGCCGAACATCTGCTAGGCCATGCACCGTGGCGCCCCGACCGACGGAACCATGACCAAGTGGCGGCCCCGAGTCAGTTGGACACACACGCGAGGCACATGCGGTGAGCACAGCCGCTTGCATCGGACGGCGTTTTACACCGCCTGCAGCGGGCTTTTGCGTCTTGCGCGTTTTGGTCGTTAAGAACAGTGCGAGCCTGACCAGGACTTTGTGTGCTGCGCGCCGGAAAATCTTGTTCGTTTGCATCACAGTTGCGGCATCTTGAACCCCGCCCTCAAGGACTGAAGTCGTCTGAAATGAAAGACCACGACATCGCCGACCAGACGGATGGTTGAAAATTCGGTAGACTAGGGGTCAAAACGGCAAGCCCCTTTTATACCGCGTGCTGCGCTTGGCACGGGGCAGGAGACCTATGAGTTGTCTTGACGATCTTAAAAAACGCCTGGCCGAGTTTGCCAAAGAGCGCGACTGGGAGCAGTTCCACTCCCCGAAGAACCTGGCTATGGCCCTCATTGTGGAGGCCGGCGAGCTTGTAGAGCCCCTTCAATGGCTGAGCGAAGAGGAGAGCCGCCACTTATCCGCTCAGCAACACCAGGCGATCAGCGAGGAAGCCGCGGACGTTCTTTTGTATCTCATCCGATTTGCAGACCGGCTCGGTATCGATCTGGAAAAGGCAGCTTGGGATAAGATTGAGAAGAACGGCGTGAAATATCCCGCCGATAAGGTACGCGGGAGCTCCCGCAAGTACTCGGATTACACGTGAACTACCAGCATGCGTTTCATGCGGGCTCGGCAGCCGATGTGCTTAAACATGTTGTGCTCATAGAAACGCTGACATGCCTCGGCCAAAAACCCAAACCACTCTTCGTTCTCGATACCCATGCGGGCGAAGGTCTGTATCGTTTACAGGCCGATGGCGAGGCCGCAGACGGCATCATGCGACTCTGGCCACGCCGAGAGGAATGGCCGCTTTTGGCACCCTACATGAGCGCCGTGGGCCAGCATAACGGGGCGCGTCTGCGCAATTACCCGGGCTCGCCTCTGATCGCCAGCCATTTTTTACGCAACGGCGACCGCTTGGTCGCCGTGGAACAAGCGCCGCAGGCGCATGCCGCCCTTCAGCAGGCCTTGCGCTCTGAACACACCCAGATCTTTCTCGGAGACGGTTACCATGCCTTAAAAGCCCTACTGCCGCCACCCGAACACCGCGGCCTCATTCTGATAGACCCTCCTTACGAGCAGGTGACCGAGCGCAGCGCACTTTTGGAGGGTCTTAAAACTGCCCTTCTGCGTTTTCGACAAGGGGTCTATCTGATTTGGTACCCGATCAAAGATAGGCGGGATGCCGATCGTCTGATAACGGTTGTGTCGCAATTGGGAGAACATCTGGTAGTCGAGCTTCTCACGTGGCCGGCCGACGTGCGAAGCCGGCTAAATGGCTCAGGCTTAGTGATCTTAAATCCCCCTTTTGGCCTCAAAAAAAGACTGGGCGAGATCGTACCGACTCTCGCCCAGACCCTTACCCAAGACGGGATACCGCGTTACCGTATCCGTTAAGGATTAACCTCGATATAACCGTGTTGCTCGAGATAAATGATGCGAGCGACGGCGCCGGCGTTCACCTTCACGTTGGGCAAGAGCTGCTTATTGCCCCAGTGATGGGCACGCATAGTGACGCCGCACTCCTCGATATCGATGCCTTTATGGAACAAACTTTCTATCTGCCCCCGATACGGGTTCCCGGTGCGGACGTGCATAAACCGGTCATAGGCCTTGTTATTCAAGAGCATATAACCGTCCGCTCCCTGAAAGACCGCATCGATCTTCCAGCGGGTGTGGTCGCGATGAAACTTCGCCCACATCATGCGCAACTGAGACAGGCCCACGGGCTCCCGGGTATGCGGAACAAAGACCGGGTGGTCCATATTGAAGACCACCTTGGCCCGCTTCAAGCGGACCGGGATCTGGACGTGGATGGTATGCCAGTGCGCCGCTCCCTGGACCGCCAACGCCGGGACACTCACTGCCAGAAGGCCTAGCGCCCCCCATAATCTTCCTTTTTTCACTTGCACCCTCCTGGAGGTCAAAACATCAACGTCGTTTGCAGGGAGATCACATTATCCCGCGCGCCCGCCACCGCTGAGGCGTTGCTTTGCGCCGCCGCCGGGCCCACTGACGACAAATGGGGGATATCGATGCGGTTGATCGCATAATTGAATGTGACGCGCGCCATGGGCGATATGTAATACTGAACGCCGAGCGTCGTCGTCTTAAAGATGCGCTCAAGCCCCGGATTATTAGTCAAGCGATTGTACTGGTCGTAACGGGCCTCAAGATCCCAATGCTTGGTCACAAAGACCCCGGTCTCGATATAACCGCCCGCGGCCTGGTTGTTGGCGCCCGGATACAAGGTCTCCGTGCACAAAGGGTTGGCCCCTGCGCTCACGCTGCACACGGGTTGCGCACCGGTATAACCCGCCGCAGCGCTTGAAAACGGCGCCTGGGAGAGGATCCAACCGCTACCCCGCATCACCTCTCCGGTCACCCGCACAGCGCCCGGTGTCATAAAGCCGCTGCGATACTGGGCCCCGATACCATCGCGCCTATAGGTGTAGTTTTGCTGGGTAAATCCACCGCCGACCGGACCATCTACATTCAGGGTTTGATGCCCCAAATGCTCCCAGACCCAGGCCGTGATACCGGCCTGATGCGGGCCTTTGCTGTGATTAAAGATATAGGACTCTTGCAGGCGCCCATAGTAGTCGGAACTATTGGTTGTGGCATTGGCGTAAAGCGGCGAGCCGTTACCGATCATGGCCGCATACGCGAACTGCCAGGGACCGTTATTGAACCAGTCGAAGACCTGGATACCCTGATCACGCCCGGCCGTGATGGGGGCCGATTGCACCGCATAGGCGCCGCCCGCCTCCGGAACC
The DNA here is from genome assembly GCA_021785035.1 of Pseudomonadota bacterium. Lineage (GTDB taxonomy): Bacteria > Pseudomonadota > Gammaproteobacteria > Acidiferrobacterales > Acidiferrobacteraceae > Acidiferrobacter. Next base: position 250,071 of record JAJYGP010000025.1, on the reverse strand, counting down.
GCCAAGGCCGAACCCACGAATTGATTCAGGATCAACTGCTGGCTTACGTTCGTGAAATTGACGTAATCAAAATCCGGGATGCCTTGCAGCACCTCTTCGGGACCCGGGGTCTTAAAAAGGCCCACACGCACGCGTGCGCCTGGGATTTGGTTGAAGGTCACGGACGCATCCGTCAGGCGCGGGGTCGAACCACTGGAGCCTCCCGTGGTGGTATAGCCGTTATTGCCGAACTCGGCCATGATGAAGTAATCGATCTGGTTGCTGATCGGCGTCACCGTGCCGCGCACCGCGATACGGGCCCTTAACATATTAAAGCTGCTAGCCGAGGTATCCTGGGGGGCGACCTCATTGAACTTAGGAACGGCGCCGTTAAAAGGCGCGCCCGCACCCACAAGACCGGTGACGGCCGAACCGCCCGCATCCTCGTAAGTCGGTTGGATAAACCCAAAGAGGTGGAATGGAGCGGCGACGCCGCTTGGCTCCGTCCCCTGCAGTTGGAACCAATTGGTGGCGTGGGCCACCCCCCCCAAACACACAGCGGCCACCGCGGCCGCGACGAGCGACTTATTTTTCATGAACTCCTCCTAGATAGACTCACTTTTTTCTTTATTGTACTGCACTTTAATCTTGTATCTCAGCGCGAGCAATCTACGGACGGATGTAATTCCAGCCCTCGCTCTCCCGACGCATGATTTCGATCACGCCCCCCGGAACGACGTGGGCCACCGGATTTAAATCCGCTTTCGTCAAATGCAGCTTCATCATCGTATTATGGCAAGCGGCGAACTCGACTCCCTCGGCGTGCAGACTCTGAATCATCTTGGCGTGCACGTTGTTTTTGAGGAGGAGGCGCAGACCCGGCCCAAAAGCCACGATCTCCAACTGGACCTTGTCGGGTCCGAAATACTTCAAAACATTGGCGGCATTGGCCAACACTAACTCCTGCATCGGCGCACTGCCATTACTGATCTGAAACACGACATGGTGAGTCGCGAAGGCATGAGTTTGCGAATAGGCGTAACTGGGGGCTGCAAACGTCAAGAACAACAGGGCCGAAAACGCCAGAACAAACCGCTGGTGAATCGTTTTATATCTCATATCAGGCTACTCCTCTTGTGGTTTTTATGCATATCGTTTTCTTATGATCTTTGGCATAGGTTTTGGGCCCGCCGCAAAGCCGCGTCGAGATAGGACGCGTAAAACGAAGGCGTGGAAAGCCCCAACATCTCTGGAGCGACCTTCTGTCCTTGAGCGTTATAGAAACGAATATCCGGAACGAGTGTAACACCTAGGCGTTTTGCAAACCGGGCCTCGGTGGTGGCACGTCCGGCGAAATCCCGTAGGACCTTGCTACTTTTAATATCAATGCGCCGAAAGATGACATGACGAAACCTTGGATCTGTGGTCGCTGGCTGCAAGAAATCGCGCTCGACCACGGCACAATAGCGGCATCCCGGAGACCAAAAAAGCAGTGCGATAGGCGCATGATGCGCTTCGGCCACTCGTGCTAGCGCCTTAAGATTCACCGCCCGCGGGATAGCGGAAGCGACCGCGAGGCTGGACCAGGTCAGGATGAGCGCGAGACTGAGGATTTGCGTAAGCGCCGCTGACCTCTTACGATGACACCCTTCTGACCTCACCATTTTAGGCTCTCCTTGACGACGCTGCATCTCGGGACTCGCAAGAGCGCACTCGCTTTATGGCAAGCCGCCTATGTGCGCGACCAACTTCTTGCTCTACATCCCCACCTTACGGTCGAAACGATCGCCATGACCACGGAAGGCGACCGGCTCTTAAGCGCGCCCCTCATCGCGGCGGGCGGCAAGGCCCTGTTCACAAAGGAATTGGAGCAGGGTCTCTGTGAGAGACGTATCGACATCGCCATTCATTCCATGAAAGATGTCGTAGCACAATTACCGGAGGGTTTAACGATCGGGGCCATATTGGCAAGAGAAGACCCTCGAGACGCCCTTGTAAGCCCCTTAAGCGCCCAAACCCTCGAGGATTTACCGTTCGGAAGCCGGATCGGGACTGCCAGCCTACGGCGGGCGAGCCAAATCCTTCACAGCCGTCCGGATCTGGTCATCGAAAACCTCCGCGGCAACGTCAATAGCCGCCTAGCCCGGCTTGACGCCGGAGAGTTCGCGGCCATCGTACTTGCAGCGGCCGGCCTGAAACGCCTGGGCTTCGCGGACCGCATCGCAGGCTATCTTCCGATCGAGGTGAGCCTCCCGGCGGCCGCTCAGGGGGCCATCGGAATCGAGTGTCGCGCCGACGACCAGGACACGCAGGCCCTCATAGCGCCCTTAAACCACCCTGAGACGGCCCTCTGCGTGCAGGCCGAACGTGTCGTGACCGCAGCCCTTGCCGGCGGCTGCCGTCTGCCAATCGCTGCCTTCGCGATGGTGGCCGAGGCCCAGATCACGATTCGCGGACTCGTCGGCGAGACGAACGGCAGCCGCCTGATCAAGGCCGCCGCCACAGGCCCGGTCGCAGCAGCCCAGGAACTTGCCGCGACTGTGGCTGAGCGGCTTCGCACCCAGGGCGCCATGGCCATCATCGACCGGCTACTGAAGGCCGCCCCGTGACGCCGCTTGCCGGGCTCAAGATCCTGGTCACGCGGCCACAAGGCCAGGCACAGGGGCTGATGGATAAGCTCACGGCACTCGGTGCAACTCCTATCCATTTCGCCGCGATCGAGATCCTTGAGCCGCGCGACACCACGGCCCTCAAGTCTTTGATGGGGCGGCTTGCGCACTATGATTGGGCGGTTTTTATCAGCCCAAACGCCGTGTCCCGAGCCCTGAATATGCTCCGTAGCATGAACCTCGATTGGCCCCCCGGGGTTAGAATCGCCGGTATCGGACGTGGCAGCGCGCGGGAATTGAAACGGCTCGGCTTCACCGATGTCCTGGTGCCGACTGGCCGTTTCGATAGTGAATCACTACTCTCTCTTGACCCCATGCAGAATGTGGCCGGGCTTCAGTTTATTATCTTCCGAGGAGAAGGGGGGCGGGAGCTATTAGGCGACACACTAGAGGCGCGCGGGGCCCATGTCCAATACGCGGAGTGTTACCGCCGCGGGGCTCCCACGGCCGACGTCTCGATGCTGCTGCGCCAATGGGCCCGCCAAGGCCTAGATGCCATCACGCTCACAAGCGTCGAAGGCCTGCACCACCTGTATGACGTACTAGGACAGGTCGGCCAGCGGTGGCTCACCAAGACCACGCTCATCGTTGTAAGTGTGCGCTTAAAGGACGCTTGTCTAGCCTTGGGGCTCGAAGGGCCTATCATCGTAGCAGAGGGGGCTGACGATGAGGCGCTGGTGGCGGCACTACTGACATGGCGTACGAAAAGCCCCCTATAATTCTGTCATGAGAAAAGGTTACCCAGATGGTCGACACTCACACTAACCAGGCCGTACCGATTGCCCCTTTGCCACACCGCACGCGTTCGGTCGCGGGTGGACTCGCCCTCCTGTTGTCGCTGGTAGCGCTCATGGGCCTTGGATACCTTTGGTACGCTTTGTCCTACCAAGCCCATATTCTGGGTCTCAATGTCGGTCAAAGACTGCAATCCCAAAACCAGGCGATAAACGCCTTAAGCCTCTCCGTGGCTGGCTTAAACCGGACCGATCTCCAGACTCAACAGGCTATAAAGGCGCTGGCGCGCCACGTGAAAGCAGTCCACGGGGGGCGCGGCGCACAGCGGCGCTGGCGGCTACGTGCCGCCCAAGACTTGCTTTTGATCGCAAACGACCAGCTGCGCTTCGAACACAACGTGCCGCTGGCGCTTCTGGCGCTGCATCAAGCTGAACGCGAGATCCGCCGCCAAAATAGCCCGCGCCTGCTTCCAGTGCGCTTGGCCATCGTTCAAGAGATCCTTAGGCTGCGGGCCGCGGATAAGCAACACATCTCGACCATGGCCTTGGAGCTCGTGGCGCTGGCGCGCGCGGTCCCGACGTTGCCACTTGCCGTACCCGCCGACTTTCGGGCCCACCCCCCGAAAGCCCCCGTGCGCGCCGTCAAACTGCCCTTCTGGCGGCGTCTTGCCCATGGCCTGTGGCGCGACTTTACGAGCCTTATACAGTTCCACAAGCAGATCATTCGGCAACCGGCCCTGCTAGCGCCCAAACGCGCCTACTACCTGCGCCAGAACCTGCAACTGCGGCTGTATGCCGCGGAATTGGCGCTTCTAGAACACCACACCGCCGTCATGCGCGCCAACCTGCTGACGGCCCAGCGCTGGATCAATCGCTACTTCGATAAGGACGCCCCGGGCGTGCGGGCGGTCGGCGCGAAACTGCAGACCCTGCAAACCCGCGCCACGACCCTGGCGTGGCCGGATATCTCGAGGTCTTTGCATCTTTTACGGCAATTGGCGCAGAAGACCTCATGAAGACGCTTTCCACAATCCTCATCCTGCTGTTCCTTACGGTCGTACTGACGCTCGCGGCCCTCCACAACCCAGGCTACGTGCTTATCGAGCGCAGCCCGTGGAGCCTTGAAATGCCGCTCACGCTCTTTGTGCTGCTCTTGTTGGCGACCGTCGGGTTCCTCTATTTTGCCTTGCACGTCGTGTGGCGGCTTTTGCATATCCCACGCGATGTCGGCCGCTGGCGTCTCGACCGCCGGATCCGTCATCTTCAACAGGCCCTACATACGGGCTTAACCAAGCTTCTCGAGGGCGACCATGCCGGCGCCGAACGCGACCTTGTCAGCGACCTCAAGGCGGAGGATGTGCCGGGCATCCATTACCTCGCCGCGGCCTGCGCCGCGCAAGGACAAGGTCAGTACGAGCGCCGGGACGAGTACCTGACCGTGGCCCAAGCCGCACCCGGCTTGACACTCGCCACGGGGCTCCTGCAAGCCCACCTCTTCGAGGCAACCCGGGAATACGAGCGGAGCCTTGCCACCTTAAGCGCGTTAAGGATCGCCCACCCCGGCAACCGCACCGTGTTGCGTTTCCTGACCCAAAGGGCGCGGGGCTTGCGTGACTGGACCGTAGTCGCCCATCTCGCACCGGAATTGCGCCGCTATAAGGCCATGGACGCCGCCGCGATCGACGAACTCGAGCTTGAAGCCCATCGCCAGTTGCTTATGCTCGCGACAACCCATCCGGAAAACGATGCCGAGAGCGCCTGGCATGCCGTTCCCAAAAACCGCCGTCAACACCCCGCACTGGTTGCGGTCTACGCCCGCAGCCTCATCCGCCGTGGCGCGGCCGTCGAGGCCGAACAGCTTTTAGTGGCCGCCTTACGTCACCAGCCGGCCGAGGACCTCTTTTCGGCCTACAGCGAGCTGCCCCAAGGGCCAGACTCGCTACGCCTGCTTTCGCAGGCCGAGACTTGGCTCAAAACCTCCCCGGAAAACGGCAGTCTGCTCCTGTGCCTTACCAAGTTAGCGCTCGGGGCCAATCTCCCCGGCAAGGCCCGCGAATACGCCGAGCGTTGCGCGCGCCAAAACCCGACCAGCGATACCTATGCGGAATTGGCCCAGACGATGGAGCGCTTAGGAGACGAGGAGCGGGCCCGTGAATACTACCGGCGCGGATTAGAGTACCAGAAAAACCGCAACGACCACCGCCCCGATACCGCGCTCTTGCCGTTTTAGAGGCGACTCACAAAACGGGTAGGGGGGCTAAACCTCGGATAGTGCGCATCCTTGGGTCCCCTCGCGTGGTCGAGGGGCGACCGCCCGCCTTGGGACCTTTACGCGCCGCGCTGGTGGATGAGGATGACCGGTCGGCCACGAGCCGCCGACACATCCCACAACTCCGGCTGCAAGGTGACATGGTCGATATCGAAGCGCTCGCGCAAAAGCCCTTGTAGGGCCTCCAGCAGGGCGTTCCAGTGGGCGATATCGTCGACCACGATATGGGCCGAGAGCGCGAGCGTGCCGGACGATACCGCCCAGATATGCAGGTCGTGCACCGCAATCACGCCGGAAACCTCGGCTAGCGCGCGTCCGACAGCACGCAAATCGAGATGCTTCGGAACCCCTTCCATCAACACATTGAGCGTCTCACGCAAAAGCTGAATCGTCGAGTACAGGATCAAACCGCAGATCACCAGCGAGAGAATGGGGTCGATGGGCAACCATCCGGTAAAGAAGATGACGGCGCCTGCGATCACGGCCGCCCCCGATCCGAGGAGATCGCCCAAGACATGCAGAATCGCGCTTCGGGTATTGAGGGTCCGCTGCTCCTGGCTCAAGGCGTAGACTACCGCTCCGTTCATAACGATCCCCAAAGCCGCCACGATCATCACCGTACCGCCTGCCACCGGCTCGGGGTGTTGAAGACGTTCGATGGCCGCGACCACGATGGCCGTCACCACGGCAAGCAAAACGAGGCCATTCACAAACGCGGCGATGATTTCGCTGCGGACAAGACCATAGGAGTGACGCGCCGACGGAGGCCGTCTCGCCATCCAGGCCGCAAAGAGGGAAAGCGCCAAGGCCAAGGTATCCGAAAACATATGGCCGGCGTCGCTCAAGAGTGCCAGGGAATGGGCGAAGAATCCCGCCCCGGCCTCGATCAGCGCGAACAACAAAGTCAGGCCCAGAGACACCCATAGGCCCCGGCCTTCGGCGCCTACGTGGTGATCATGACCGTGGGCGTCGCTCATCGACTATTCAGGATCCTTGGCGTAGTTGAAGGCGTCATAATAAAAAGACTCTTCACGCAGGCCTTGCCTTGGGAACAGGTCTCGGGCGGCCTCGATCATCTGCGGCGGGCCGCTCGCATACACCTCGTAAGCCGAAAGATCCCGGACGTCCGAGGCCACGGCCTCGTGCACATAGCCCGTGCGGCCCGCCCATTCGTCCGAGGCCGAAGCCTGGGATAGGACTGGGGTGTAGAGAAAATGCGGATGACGCCGGGCCCATGCGAGGGCGAGATCGTGAAGATATAAATCCTGACGCGTGCGCGCCCCCCAATAGAGATGTAAGGGCCGCTGGGATTCGCCATGGAACGCCTGCTCGAGGATCGCCTTCATGGGCGCAAACCCGGTACCACCGGCCATGAGAATCACGGGCGCAGTCGAGTCCTCGCGCAGAAAAAACGTCCCGAGCGGCCCCTCGAAACGCAAGAGCGCCCGCTCCTTCATCGCCTCAAAGACATGACCGGAAAAAAGCCCGCCTGGGACGTGGCGCACATGCAGCTCCAAAAACTCGTCGTCGCTCGGGGCATTGGCCAAGGAAAACCCTCGGCGGCGGCCATCCTTCAAAAGGATATCTATGTATTGCCCAGCCAGGAACTGGAGTCGCTCATTTTGCGGAAGCTTCAGCAAAAGCCGCATGACGTCCGGCGCCAACTTTTCGAGGCGCGCCACTCGGCAAGGGAGGGTCTTGATGATGATATCCTTCGCCACTCCGATCTCGCGGGCCTCGATGACCACGGGCTCCATCGGGACCGCGCGACAAAAGAGTGCCTTGCCAGCGGCTCGATCCGCGGCGCTCAAGGCCTTCGGCTCATAGGCCTTATGGTCGATCAAGCCCGAAACGACCCGACCCTTACAGGTACCACAGGCCCCGTTACGGCAACTGTACGGCAGGTGAAAACCCTCCCGTAAAGCCGCCTCAAGAAGGGTCTCCCCCGGATTGGCCTCAAACTCGTGGCCGCTTGGCTCGATCCGTACTTTCAAAGGCCGCACCCTAAGGACAAGAGGCGACCATTGTCGCTAAAAGCCGCGCTTTGCGAAAGAGCGGTGGTGATCGCTAGTCGTTTTGAATGTAAACCGATGTCACTCCTGACTTAGGTGCGCGCTCAGCTCATGACGGGCTTCCATCATCCTGTGCCGCATATCGAGCATTGCGGGCAAGCCGTGTCCGCTCGAGACTCGTCAGCCCACAGGGAAGGCATTGATGCTCGTCGCCGCGAGAATCGGCGGTCAGACGACATCCATTGAGTCCATGATGAGACGGCCCTGTCCCGCAAAGTGGGCGAGATCGAGAAGGAAGGGAGGGGCGGTACGCCCTGGCCGCCCGCCAATCGGCGATGACCGCGTAACGCGAGCGCAAGCACGGTGGGCGCCGCGCATGAAGCAGGATCATGAAACGAAAGCGGCCAATAACCTGCTGGAGCTCGTGGGTGCGTATGACGCCCTTCAGACCTCTTGTGTCTTCTCGAACCGCAAGGCGCGGATCTTGGCGGTCGTTTACAAGGCCAGGCTACTGTGGCGGGTTGTTCAGTTCATAGCGGGTACTGCGCCGGCCCGCAGCAGCGTTCGGTCGAGGTCGCGCTTTTGGAGATCGTTGATATCGCGCCATGCCGTGTCTGGTGAACACGTGACTATGGCGGCCCACTGACCTAGGAGAAGCGCTGCGGGCCGCCATCAGCTCACGTCAACAGCAAACCCCGATGGCAACGACCGTCGCCGTCATCGCACGGGTGCACGGTCACAAACCACAAATGCACGTCTTTGGTAAGCACAGCCAAACTCGTCTGACCACGCAGCGCCCTGCCCTCATGGGCATACGGCCCATGAGCAGACCCCGGGCGCGACTGGCCTCGGCCATGAGTTCAGTCAGGGCACCCGGTCGAAGCGCCAGCTTGGCCCGTCGCGAGCCTGCCAGAGGTCTATGTAATCGCCGCTATTCATCCGGTCGGTTTAACAGCGGCGTATTGCCGCATCGCCTAAGAGCCGAACATTATGCGGAGTAGCGACCCGAGCAGTGTCCCTCCCCGAGCACGCTCATGAACCCGCGAAATCGACGGTCTCGGATCTGTGCGTTGACAAAAAGTCGGACCCGGCCTTTAATGCCCGCTATGAAGATCAGGACCGGTACGCCCGCAGTATGACCTATTCTGAGGTCCTCGTCGAAACCGAAACCATTACCCGTTTCTACGGAAAAACCGCTGCCGTGGCGGACGTCAGCTTTATGATCCGGCGCGGCGAGGTGCTGGGGTTTCTGGGCCCCAACGGCGCCGGCAAGACTACGACCATGCATATGCTGAGCGGCAATATCGCGCCCTCATCCGGCCGCGTCTTGATCGCCGGTCACAACATGCGGACCGAGCCCCAAGCCGCCAAGGCGGCCCTTGGCTACCTACCCGAGCACCCGCCGCTATACCGGGAACTGACGGTCGACGAATACCTCGACTATTGCGCCGCACTCCACCGCATTCCGCGCCGCCAGCGCCGCATAGCACGCGAACGGGCCAAGGGTCGTTGCGGCCTGAGCGAAGTCGGCGGCCGCGTGACCGCCAACCTCTCCAAGGGTTACCAACAACGCGTCGGGCTCGCGCAAGCGATCATCCATGAGCCACCCGTGATTATCCTAGACGAGCCCACGGTCGGCCTAGACCCCATACAGATTCGCGAGGTGCGCAGCCTGATCCGCGAACTCGGACAAAACCACGCGGTTATCCTTTCGACACACATCCTGTCGGAGGTCCAGGCGAGCTGCGACCGCGTCCAGATCATCAACAAAGGTCGGCTGCTGCTCAACGAGAGCATCCATGACCTTATGCGCCGGGTCCAATCGCAAGCCTTGATTGCCGCGTTTCGTCGCAGCCCCGACATAGCGTTGATCTCGGGTGTTCCAGGCGTGCGCGGGGTCACGGTCGTCGAGGAAAACCGGGTGCGGCTTTTGCACGAACCCGACACCGATCCGACGGATGCCCTCGTAAAGCTCTCCATGGAGCAAGGATGGGGGCTCTGTGAGATCAACCCAGAGCACTCGTCGCTCGAAAACATTTTTGTTGAGCTCACCGGCGAAGGCGAACCCACCTCATGATCCGAACCATAGCCTGGCGAGAATTTCGCAGCCTGTTCCTATCGCCGCTGGCCTTTGTCATTCTCGGCATCATCCAAATCATCCTGGCGCGCCTTTTCCTGGGCCACGTCAACCTGTTTTTGATGATACAAGCACGTCTCGTGACCCTCCCCAATCCTCCGGGGCTTACGACCCTGGTGGTAGCGCCCTTGCTGGGTAACGCCGGGGTTTTTCTGCTCTTCATTACGCCGCTTGCCACCATGCGATTGGTCGCCGACGAGCGCCACAACAAGACCCTCACACTTCTCTATTCGGCACCGCTTTCGATGACCGAGATTGTGCTGGGCAAGTATCTTGGAATCCTGATGTTTTTCTTTCTCATCGTGGCCCTCAGTCTCGCCATGCCCTTGTCTCTCCTCATGGGTGGTCATATCGATTGGGGGATGTTCTTGTGTGGCGTCCTCGGACTTTCGCTGTTGTCTGCAACTTTAGCGGCCATAGGGCTGCTAGTATCGACACTTACCAAATATCCGGCGGTCGCCGCGATGGGGACCCTTGGTATACTGTTTCTGCTCTGGATCATCGACTACGCAGGTCATGGGCGGGGCGACGGCGGTCAGATCGTGGCGTATTTGTCGATCGTCAATCATTACGAGCCATTTCTGCGCGGGCTTTTTAACACATCCAACGTGGCCTATTACGTCGTGCTGTCGGTGACCTGCCTGCTATTTAGTATCCGAAGGCTCGACGCGGAGCGGCTAGGTGCCTAACATGAAAGGAGACCGACTCAGTAGACTCGGTAGCCAGGGAAGCTTCTTGGTGTTGTGGCTCGTTGTGGCCGGCCTTGTGCTGTATGCCGCCCACATCTATCGCTACGTGGCCGACTGGACCGCGACCGGGCGCAACAGCCTCACAGCCCCGAGCGTCGGCATCGTCAAGGCCCTGCGGCGACCTGTCACCATCGACGCCTTTGCCCACGGGCCCACATTGCGTCACGACATCCAGGCCTTGATCGCCAAATATCAGCGCGTCGACGGCCACATACGACTCGTTTTTATCAACCCCGACAAACATCCGGCGCTCGTCCGGCGCACCGGGATCACCTTCAACGGCGAACTCCAGATCCATTACGGGAAGCGGTCAGCCGTAGTGCTAAGCCCGACTGAAACCGGGATCACCAATCTTCTGGCACGGCTTGAGCGCACCGGCCTGCGACACATCACCTTCCTCACCGGCAATGGTGAGCGCACAGAGACAAATACCGGCGTATTGGGCCTGTCCTTGTGGGCCAAACAGCTGAAGGCGCGCGGATTCCAGGTCGCGTCTTTTAATCTTGGGTCCGCCCAACCCCTTCCGTCAAAAACCGGGGTGCTCGTCATCGCCGATCCGCGCACGCCATTTTTGGCCGGGGAAATCGCGACCTTAAAGGCTTATGTGCACCAAGGGGGCGAACTGCTATGGCTGCTTGAGCCCCATCATGCTGAGGGCTTGACGGGGCTTGCACGAGGCCTTGGTGTCACGATCCGGCACGGATTTGTTGTAGATCCAACCTCAAGCCTCTTGACCGGAACCAATCCCGACTTTATTGCGATCGACCGCTACCCCGCGGTGGGGCCGGTACGGGGCATGCATTTGGTCACGGTGTTCCCGACCGCCACGGCCTTGATGGTCACTCCGGTAAAGGGAATCAAAGCGCTCCCCATCCTGCGTACCGATCGGACAGCTTGGGAACAGCGTCGGCCGCTGGCAGGCCTAGTCCAGCCCCCACCGGGGGTTGTGCCAGGCTCGCTTACCCTCGGCCTCGCCTTAGAACGGGCGCGCGGCCCCCATACGCAGCGGGTTGTGATCGTCGGCGATAGCGACTTCGCCTCTAACAGTTTTATCGGCGAAGGCGGCAACTTGGCACTTGCCATGAACCTTGCCAATTGGCTTGCGCATGACGATACCTTCATAAACCTTCCCAATCGCGTCTCACCCGATCTCACCTTGGCGCTGACAGGCGGCGAGGAAGACGTCATAGCGTATGGCTTTCTGTTGGTCCTACCCCTCCTGTTTTTAGGCGGAGGGGTAATGGCTTGGTGGCGAAGGCGGCGCCTATAGCGATGACGAACCGATGGTTTATCAACGGCCTCCTGCTGTGTGTCGCTCTCGGTCTCGGGTTCTTCCTATGGCACAGGCCCGAGGTGGCCACGCACACCCCGGTGCCCCAGCTCGCAGTCATAAAAACCGCCGATGTGGCGACCATCGAGATCCAACGCAAAGGCCAGCCGACCATCCTCTTAAAGCGCGTGGGCGCGCGTTGGTTCCTACTCAAGCCCCTGAAGGCGCGAGCCGCCAAATTTCGGGTCGAGGCCTTGACTGATCTCGTGCAGGCGCGCACACGCGGTCGCTTCGCGGCCCCCCAGGGTCGGCTCGCCGGGTTTGGATTGGCGCCTCCGCAAGCGGTCCTCACCTTCAATAAGCAGCGGGTCTTGATCGGTCGGCGCCGTCCGTTCGGCGACCTGCGCTACGTCCTTGTGAATAACATGATTTCGCTCGTACCCGCCGCCGCCATTCACCCGCGACGCCTGAGTCCCGATAGCTTTTTAAGCACCAAGCTTCTGAGCGCCAAAATCCATCCGGTCGGCTTTATCCTGCCGCATTTCGCAATCGTGAGAAAACGCGGAATTTGGCGAGCGATACCGAAGATTGCTCGGATCTCAAACGATCGGATCAACACCTTCGTGGAAGAATGGCGTTATGCCCGGGCCCTCTCTGTGACCCGCTACCACGGACAAACGGCGCTCGGGCGAATCGTCATTCGTTACCGGACCCAAGGGGCCAAGAAACCGGGGCGCCTGCGGGCCTTAACCTTCGATATTCTTGCGACCCAACCAGAGCTCGTCCTGGCGCGACAAGACCAGGGGCTCGCGTATCACTTTCCCGAGGAGATCGGCCAGCGTCTTTTGCATCTCGGCCCGGATGCCAGAACTCCCTGAGGTCGAGACCACCCGCCGGGGTCTGGTACCGCTTTTGTGCGGGACCCGCATTATAGCCCTCGTGGTGCGCGATCGCCGCCTCCGGTGGCCCATCGCCCCACAGCTCGAGACCCTGCTTCCTGGCCGCACCATCGCCCGAATCGACCGGCGCGGTAAATATCTTCTTTTGGACCTTGGGGAAGGCTCGCTCATCATCCATCTCGGGATGTCGGGGAGCCTCCAGATGGTAGCGACCCGTAAACCACCTGGGCCCTGGGACCCCTTCGATATCGTGGTCACGGGGGGCCAGTGCTTGCGCATGCGCGATCCCCGGCGCTTCGGGGCGCTCCTTTACACCGAAGACCGGCCCCATCACCCGCTCCTCAGGCATCTCGGACCGGAACCGCTCGAGCCTGAGTTTAGCGGCGCCTATCTTTACCACCGGGCACGAGGCCGGCGTATCGCGATTCGGGATTTTCTGCTGAACGGCCAGATCGTCGCCGGCATCGGCAATATCTACGCCAATGAAGCACTTTTTAGCGCCGGCATCCACCCCGGGCGGGCCGCCGGGCGCATAAGCCGGACCCGCTACGATACCCTGGCCGCGGCCATTGTCGCGGTTTTAAACCGGGCGATCGCGGTTGGGGGGACAACTCTAAAAGACTTCTCCGGGAGCGATGGGCGCCCCGGGTACTTTCAGCAACAACTCCAGGTCTACGGGCGTGCCGGCGACCCTTGCCTGGGCTGCGGCACCCAGATCGTGCGCCTCAGCCATCTCACCCGCAGCAGCTATTATTGCCCTCATTGTCAACGATAGCGCGATTTGGCCTATACTATGCGAAGAACCATTAGATACTGAGGGAAGCGCTATGAGCCACACCGCGATCGAAGCCCGCTTTGAGGCCTATGGTTTATGGCGCGCAAACCTGGGTAATGCGACCCGCGAGTTACGCACATGGCTTGCCGACCAAGGCCTAAGCCAGCCCCAAAGCGAGGCGCACCTCGACCGCATGCTGAACGCGCTCCACGACGACAAACTGTATCTGGCGTTCGTGGCGGAGTTTTCGCGCGGCAAGTCGGAACTGATCAATGCCATATTTTTTGGCGAACAGGGACAACGAATCCTTCCCTCGAGCGCGGGGCGCACCACGATGTGCCCGACCGAGATCTTGTATGACAGCGACAAGCCGCCGAGCGTCAAGCTCCTTCCCATAGAAACTCGCGAAAATGGCGGCACCATCGCCGAGTTCAAGGGTTTTCCTGACGAGTGGAAGACCATACCCTTAGACCTTTCGGCCCCCGCTACCATGGCCGAGGCCCTAAAACATATCGCCGAAACCCAGATCGTCGACGCCGAACGAGCGCGGGCCCTGGGGCTTGCCGTCACAAACGACGTAGCCCAGGCCGGGGCCACCGTGGGTGGTGACGGTAAAGTTGAGATCCCTAAATGGCGCTACGCGCTCATCAACTTTCCGCATCCGCTTCTAAAAGACGGGTTGGTGATTCTTGATACCCCGGGCCTGAACGCGCTTGGGGCCGAACCGGAGCTGACGTTAAACACGCTCCCCAACGCCCACGCCGTCCTGTTCGTACTGGCGGCCGACACCGGAGTCACTCAATCCGAGATCTCGGTATGGCGGGAACATATCGCCGGGAGCCACAAGGGGCGTCTTGTGGTGTTAAACAAGGTCGACGGCTTGTGGGACGAGCTCAAAAATAAACAGGATGTCGAACGCGAAATAGCGCGGCAAGTCACCGAAACCGCCCGCTACCTGGGGGTCGCGGAAAACCGCATCTACCCGGTCTCGGCACAGAAGGCTTTAACAGCCAAGGTCCGTAACGATGCCTTGCTCGAGGACCGCAGTGGAATTAGGGTCCTGGAGAAAGCCTTAGCCGAAGAACTGCTTCCCAGCAAAGGCGGGCTGGTGGCAGAGACCGTGTCTGCGGAATTTAACGAGGTCCAGGCCTGCATAGAGCGGGTTATCACGCAAAGGTTGCAGGGGCTTCGCGAACACTGGGGCGAGCTCAGCACGCTGAATGGCAAAAACATGGACGTCATCGAACATATGATGGAAAAGGTGCGGCGCGACAAAACGGAGTTCGACAAAAGCCTCCAGCGCTTTCATGCCACGCGCACCATCTTTGCCGAGCAAAGCTCGGCTCTTTACACAAAAATCAGTCTGCGCCAGCTCGATGCGATGATCGCGGAAACCAAGAAAAACATGGAAACGAGCCTGACCACGGGCGGGCTTAAAACGGCCATGCAAGAGTTCTTTGCCTATTCCGGGTCACACATAGAGCAATTGACGCAAGACGCGCAACAGATCAAGACCTTGATAGACGGCATGCACCGTAAATTTCAAGAGGAGCACGGACTTGCTAACATCAAACCGGCCTCATTCTCGGTCATGCGCTACACCCGGGAAATTAAGCGTCTGCAGGAAAAACACGAGCAGTTTGTGAAAGGCCTGTCGCTGATCATGACCGAACAAAAGACCGTTGTCCGCAGCTTTTTCGAGTCGGCGGTCAGCAAGGTCCGGGCGATCTTCGTCAGTATCAACCGCGATGCCGATGATTGGCTGCGCGACATGATGGCGCCGATGGAGTCTCAGGTGCGCGAGCACCAGGCCCAGTTACGTCGACGCCTTGAGAGCATCAAGCGCATCCACCAAGCGAGCGACACCTTGGAGGCGCGGATGGCCGAATTAAAGCAGGTATTGGAAGAGATCGACGAACAACACAGGGCGGCACACGCCTCGTTTAGTCGGATCCGCACAGCGCTGACCCAGGCCCCCTAGGGTATGCGTATCCATCGCCAACCGGGGCGCTCTTGGCGGTCGCCCCGGCGGCGTTTCTTGGGCCTTTTGTATCGCCGACACTGGACTTTGCGTTTGGTGTTTTGGGGCGGAGCGGTCCTCGTTGGTCTCGCAGCCGTGACCTTGACCGAGCTCGGCAACCTCGCAAATTACAGCTTTGGCATGATCTACGGGCGCTGGCCGTGGGCGCCGTTGTTCTTGACCCCAGGGGGTATCGGGCTGTCTTTGTGGCTGACGCGGCGGTTTTTCCCGGGTGCCCAAGGGAGCGGCATCCCCCAGGTGATCGCAACGCTCGACCCGCAAGCCAGTGACGCGCAGACGCGCCTCTTGTCGGTACGGATAGCGGTCGGGAAAATTTTGTTAACGACGCTTGGCCTTTTTGTCGGCGCTTCTATCGGTCGGGAAGGGCCCACTGTCCATGTGGGCGCTGCCTTTACGGCCGCGGCCGGACGGATCGCCGGCATTAAACGACCACAGCTCGAGCGAGCCCTTATTCTTGCCGGGGGCGCAGCTGGTATCGCCGCGGCCTTCAATACCCCCATAGCCGGGATCATGTTTGCGATCGAGGAACTGGCCCGCGGCTTTGATGAACACGCGAGCGGCACCATCATCATTACGATCCTGATCGCCGGGCTTACGGCGGTCGCCATAGAGGGGAACTACACCTATTTTGGCATCACGCAGGCGACGCTCGCGCCGCGCCAATGGCTGCTGGTTCCCGTGATCGGTGTGATCGGTGGGCTGGCGGGAGGCGTTTTTAGCCGCATCGTTCTTGATCTGAGCGAACGTCTGCAAGAAGTCCTTAAACGTCACCCCTACCGCCTCGCTCTGGCGTTTGGTCTTGCCATAGCGATCATTGGGATGCTTTTGGGGGGGAGCACTTTTGGCACCGGCTACCCCGAGGCGCGCGCCTTGGTTCTCGGTACAGCCCGCTTCTCGTGGTTTTTCCCACTTGGCAAGTGGTTGGCGAGCCTGCTCTCCTATTTGAGTGGGATACCCGGCGGTCTTTTTGCCCCGGCTCTGGCCACAGGCGCCGGAATCGGGGCGGATGTCGGCCACCTCCTGAGCCAGGAGCCCACACAAGCTGCCATCATCTTGGGTATGGTGAGCTACCTGAGTGGCGTCGTGCAAACTCCGATCACGGCTTTCGTTATTGTCATGGAAATGACGGCCAACAATACCCTGCTCTTCCCGCTCATGGCCACCGCCTGGCTTGCCGCCTTGACGGCCCAATTGATTTGCCGGGAACCCATCTACCAGGCGCTCGCGGCCCGATTCCTTGCCCAAACCCCCGCTCCGAACCTCGAGGTTCAGGACTATGTCGGCCCCAACTAACACGCAAAGAGTGCGCCTTATAGGAGGTCTTTGGCGTAGCCGCCACCTCTCGTTTCCGGCCCGCGAAGGGCTGCGGCCGACCCCCGACCGGGTGCGGGAAACGGTCTTTAATTGGCTCGCCCCTTCCCTTCCCGAGGCCCGTTGTCTCGATCTTTTTGCCGGCTCGGGCGCGCTCGGCTTCGAGGCCCTCTCGCGAGGCGCGGCCACCGCGGTCTTGGTCGAGAAGGATCGCGCCGCTCAGGCCGCCCTGCGCCAGACGGCGCACCTCTTAGACGCGAGGACCGCCACCGTTGTGGCTGAAGATGCTTTGGACTTTTTGGCAGCGACACCGCCTGCAGCTTTCGATATTGTGTTCCTGGACCCGCCTTTTGAAACCGAACTCTTGGCGGCGGCCTTGACCCTTGTGCAAGAGCGCGGCATTCTGACGCCGGCGGGCATGATCTATGTCGAAACCGCTGCAGGCACGGCTTGGGAGCTGCCCCCGGATCTTCGTTGGCACCGGCAAGGATGCGCGGGAAAAGTGCGGTTTGGTCTTGCCACCTTACATAAGGAGTCGCAGTGACTACCGCGGTCTATCCCGGGACATTCGATCCCATTACCAACGGACACAGTGATATCGTGCGGCGGGCGGCGAGTCTTTTTCCGCGCGTCTTGGTGGCCGTGGCCGATAATGTCCGTAAGCACCCGCTTTTTCCCCTTGCGCAACGGGTAGCACTCGCGAACGAGGTCTTGGCCGACATCGAGGGGGTCACGGTCATTGGCTTTAACACCCTGCTCATGGATTTCGTGCATCAGCACAAGGCTCTGGTGATCGTGCGTGGCCTGCGCGCCCTCTCCGACTTTGAGTATGAATTTCAGATGGCGGGCATGAACCGCCGCCTGGATGCCTCTATAGAGACCATATTTTTGACAGCTTCGGAGCGGGACAGCTACCTTTCCGCGAGCTTAGTAAAGGAAATAGCGGGCCTGGGGGGGGATGTGACGCCGTTCGTCCACCCGGCCGTGAAGGCTGCATTGGCAGCGGCATTGCGGTAGACTACTCGAAGGAGGGCAAGCCATGGCCTTGATGATTACCGACGACTGCATCAATTGCGACGTCTGCGAACCGGAGTGCCCCAACGGGGCCATTTCCCCCGGAGAAGCGATCTACCGTATAGATCCGAATTCCTGCACCGAGTGTGTGGGACATTACGATACCCCACAGTGCGTCGAGGTGTGCCCGGTCGACTGCATTCCTAAGAATCCCGATTACGTTGAAACCAAAGAATCCTTATACGATAAGTACTTGGCCCTCACCCGTAAGACCGGTTAGGGGTTCATGGCGCTCTTCCGTAAGTCGTCCGGCGACAAGAGCGAGAAACCCGGTGTTTTGGCGCGTCTCAATGAGCGGCTCGCTTCCACCCGCCATGCTCTCGGCCAGAACGTAGGTCAGCTGTTAGGGCGTAAACGGGCGCTGGACGCGGTACTTCTAGAAGAGCTCGAAACCGCCCTCATAACCGCCGATCTTGGCCTAGATACGGCCTCGGCGGTCATGTCCGAGATCACCCGACGGATATCCCGCAAAGAACTCAGCGACTCGGATGCGGTTTACGGGGCCTTGCGGGGCATCCTGTACGATATCGTAAAGCCCTGCGAACGCCCTTGGCCGACAGGACCTAAGCCTCAGGTCATACTGGCAGTCGGGATCAACGGCGCCGGGAAAACCACAACAATCGGCAAAATGGCGGCGCGCTTTGTTACCGAGGGGCATTCGGTTCTGCTCGCGGCTGGGGACACCTTTCGCGCGGCGGCCATAGAACAACTGGGCGAGTGGGCGCGGCGCACGGGGGTAGGCCTTATCAGCCAGCCGCGTGGCGCCGATGCCGCGGCCGTAGCCCACGACGCCTTGGCGGCGGCCAAAGCGCGCGGGAGCGACATCCTTCTCATCGATAGCGCCGGGCGGCTCCATACCCAAGCCGGGCTTATGGACGAGCTTGGCAAAATTAAGCGGGTTCTTGGTCGCGTCGACCCCACCGCACCCCACGAAACTTTGTTGGTATTGGACGCGAGCATCGGGCAGAACGCCATCGCGCAGCTGGAACATTTCCATAAAGTTGTGGGCATCACCGGGCTTTGTCTCACCAAGCTTGACGGGACCGCGAAGGGCGGAGTGGTCTTCGCCTTGGCCAAACGTTTTGCACTTCCCATCTACTTCGTCGGTGTCGGAGAAAGCGCGGAAGACCTGCGGCCATTCGAGGCCCGGGGCTTTGTCGACGCCGTATTACCTGCGGAAGCCTAGCCTCCATGATCGAACTGAACCACATCTTTAAGCGCTACCCCGGTGGCAACGAGGCCTTGAGCGACGTCAGCTTTGCAGTCGACAAAGGGGAACTCGTCTTTCTCACAGGACATTCCGGCGCCGGCAAGAGTACGCTTTTAAAGCTCATAAGCCTTATGGAACGACCCACCCGCGGCCAAATCCTGGTCAACGGCCACAACCTCGGACGCCTCAGCCCTAGGCGCGTACCCTATTTTCGGCGCGAGATCGGAGTCGTGTTTCAGGACAACAAACTTTTGAATGACCGCACGGTCTTCGACAATGTCGCCTTGCCGCTCGTGGTCGCCGGCATCACCGGCGACGAAGTTCGTAAACGGGTGCAGGCAGCCCTCGACAAAGTCGGGCTTTTGGCGCGTGCGCGCGGCTACCCGTTGACGCTTTCGGGCGGCGAACAACAACGGGTCGGAATTGCCCGGGCCATTACCCATCGCCCGGTGCTTTTGATCGCCGACGAGCCGACAGGCAACCTCGACGCGGCCATGTCCGACGAAATCATAGATCTCTTCAAGGACTTCAACGACCATGGGGTAACGGTCTTGATTGCGACCCACGAAACCCGTCACATCGAACGCCTCCAAAAACGGGTGATCGCTTTGGGCCGTGGGCATATGGTGGCTTCGACATGAAAGCCTATTTCGCTCGCCACATCCAGGTGTTCCTGGCAACCCTCGGAGACCTCATACGCCATCCGGGCGCATCCTTTCTGACCATCGCTATGATCGGCGTGACCCTTGCCCTACCGGCCGGACTTTATGTCGGACTTTTGAACCTGAAACAACTAAGTCATAGCTGGGATCGGGGCGGTGCGCTTTCGGTCTATCTCCACCGCGGGGCATCTGGTCAAGCGGCCGTGGCCGCGATGAGACGACTTCCCGGGGTCCAATCGGTCCGCTACATCTCTCCGCGACAAGGGTTACGGGAGTTTGAGCAGCAATCGGGGTTCGGCCGTACGCTCACCGCCCTCCACGAGAACCCGCTTCCAGGTGTCGTCGTCATCCGCACACCGAGTAGCCCCCAGGCCCTCACAGCGCTTGTGGCAGCCCTCAGAACCGAGGCCGGCGTCGCTCACGTTCAGTCGAACCTCGCTTGGCTCGAACGGCTAGACGCAGCACTTGCCTTAGGACATCGGCTGGTGATGATCCTGGGCGCTCTCCTGGGATTTGCGCTGATTCTTATTTTAGGGAACACGACCCGGGTCGCGGTGGTAAATCGTGCGACCGAGATCGACGTGATCCGCCTCGTGGGGGGCACGGACGCCTTTATCCGCCGGCCTTTCCTGTACACCGGGGCACTCCTCGGGGGCCTAGGGGGCGTCTGCGCCCTCATCCTTTTGG
The DNA here is from genome assembly GCA_021785035.1 of Pseudomonadota bacterium. Taxonomy (GTDB): domain Bacteria; phylum Pseudomonadota; class Gammaproteobacteria; order Acidiferrobacterales; family Acidiferrobacteraceae; genus Acidiferrobacter. The sequence continues at coordinate 229,593 of JAJYGP010000025.1, read as the reverse complement.
AGCTCTCCTTACTCCTCCTGCATGACCCCGTCCACAACCTCGCTCATCTTTACGCGAGCAAGTACTCACTTACAGGGATAGGGGGAGGGGATGCCCTTAAACTTGTTGTCATAGGGACCATCCTGGGCTGGATCGGGGCGCGGTGGGCGGTTGGGCGCCAACTGCGCCAAAGCGTTCAGTAAACAGCCCCGCTCCTGGAGAAGATCGGGAACTTTTAGAAGGATTAGCACTCTCACGACGAGAATGCTAAAATGGCATTCGATATGGACAGTCGAGGGGTAAGAAGATGACGACACACACCTTGCCAGTTGCTGTGAATCTGCGCGCCGAGGGCGGGCTTTCCCATTATATGCGGCTCGCCCACGCGGCACCCGTCCTGGATGCCGAACAGGAGCGTCTGCTGGCCATTGAGTACCGCGAGCACGACAATCTCGAGGCGGCGCGCCAACTTGTCTTGTCCCAACTCCGTTACGTCATTCGCGTAGCCCGGGCCTTTGCTGGCTATGGCCTACCGCAAGCGGACCTCATACAAGAGGGTAATATCGGGCTTATGAAGGCGGTCAAGCATTTTGACCCAGCGCACGGGGTTCGCCTCGTCTCGTTCGCTATCCACTGGATTCGCGCCGAGATCTACGATTACATCCTGCGCAATTGGCGCATCGTGAAGGTGGCCACGACCAAGGCGCAGCGCAAACTCTTCTTCAATCTGCGTCAGTCGCGGGCGCGTATCGGCTGGATGAACGAAAGCGAGATCGAAGGACTGGCAGCCGACCTCGATGTGCCCACCGAGACGGTCAAGGAGATGGAGTCGCGCATGGCCAGCGCCGACATCCCCTTCGACGCGCAAGACGACACCGACGACGAGGAGTTCCGGGCGTCTCCCGCCGGCTATCTTCAAGACATGCGCTACAACCCCGAAACCCTGCTGACCCATGCCGATGCCGAGACCACGCAACAAGACTTACTGCGCTCCGCTCTGGTGTCTCTCGACGATCGCAGCCGCGACATTATCCGCAGACGGTGGCTTGCTACCGAGAAGCCAACGCTGCACGAACTCGCCGAGGAGTACGGGGTGTCCGCCGAACGCATTCGGCAGATAGAGAAAAAGGCGCTTGATACCATGAAAGGCGTGCTCCAACTTCCCGAGCCTGCCTAAGCGGAGTGCGCTATCGGGGGAATCCGGCGCGCCGGATTCCCGAGGACTGTGACCCCCTCGGGAACCGCTTGGACTACGACCGAACCCATGCCGACAATACTATGGGCGCCGATGTCGGCCCCGATCACGGCACCCTCCCCGATCCAGGCATAGGCGCCGATCGACACCCTTTCCACGCAATCCTTATCGCTTAAGCCTCCTGCCCCGCCATGGTAGTGTAAGCCCGAGGTAATCGACACGCGACTTGCTATCCGGGCATGGGTGCCCACATCGGCAAGACCAATAATACAATAGGCGCCGATCCCGGCATGAGCGAAGACGCGCGCGCCGCGCTTCGAAAAATAACTACCGAAGCTGATGACCGCCCCCTTCTCAAAAAGCGCGAGCGTCCGTTCGTAGTAGGCCGCCCGGGCCGCGTTTCCGATGACCCCGGGCAGTCCGGCAAGCGCCTGAGCACTCAAGATAAAGAGGGCGTCTCGTTCGTCAACCCAGCGATCAAGCTTGGTCAAAGCGACAAACGGGAACGCCAGCACGGCTCCCGACAGCATGAGCACACAGCGTACCCCTTCCTTCAATTTTTTGCGCATATCTAAAAAACATCGAGACAAAAGGAATCGATTGCGTCTGGCACCTCGGCTAGTACACCCGCGCGCAGCGGCGCCAGCAACAAGCGCAGCTTCCTGGGGGCCGCGCGAAAACCGAGACGCCGAAACGGCTGCGGGTCGCAATAGCCGGTGTCGGGCACCATGACCGCCTCCACCCCCTCGCCCAAAATTCTATGCATAACCGCTTCGACGAATCGCTCTCTCGTGGCGACCGGTAAGCTTCCCAGGGCAATATTCTCAACATAGGCATTCATGCCTACATGCCCCGAAACCACCGGCAAAAATGCGATATTCAAAAGGGCCAGAACCCGTCCATCATCTTCATAGACGTAGGTGACAATACGCGGCCGCGTGCGCAGCATGAAATCGACATCCTCGTGCTCGACGACCTTGGCGATAGTCGCCATAGCACCGGCTTGCGACAACAACTCGAAAGCCTGCGTCTCATCCTTTTTTTCGTAGGAGCGAATGGTCATACCCGGATCACGATTGATGCGACTCGAGACAATGGCCGCGGCACCCGCCAAATATCGAAAATTTCGAACGGCCTTTACCGGCAGGCCGCGTGCCGCAAACGCCCGCGACACGGTCTGATTGGCCGGCGTACCGGCCACGGTGACCGCAACGTAAAGATCGTAACCGCGAGCCCGCGCCCGGTCGACCATCAACAGCTGCTGGCGATCACTCAGTCTATGCCGCCTAAACTCGCCAGACACAGTGAAAAAGCTGGCAAACACCGCCTTATATGTCGACCCATAGAGTCGTAACCGGAGTGGAACAAAGGCCAAATACGCGGCGAGCTTGCCGCTTTGACTTTGAAGCCCGACCGCCATGGTCGGGTCTCCCGTCGGCCTATGAAGATGCATGGCCAAAAGATCCGGTTCATACAGCCAGCACGGCGGCTGCCAATTGGCCCTCATGAGGGCGCTCACCTGATCCAAATCGGGATTAACAATCTCGTTAAAAAGCTCGATCGACTCAATCTTCATAATACCGGCGGGAAGGCCGTAGCCAACACACGCTATCTCCTATCGTGTAGTTCAGGGACAAACCCCGATTGACTCACGCTCCCCATTGTCCGGCGGCCGTCTCTATAAGTTCGGCGGCCCGCTCTAGGCCATGCTGACAACAGCAAGCATACAGGAGGCGCTCAAGTCCAAAGGCCGCGCAGACCGTGTGAGCTACCTCCCGGCCGGCGGTCTGAATGCCGAAACGAGCACCAAAAAAGCGTTCGTGATAATTAAACGACGCGCAGGCTATGGAACGATCTCGCTCTATATCCACCTTGAGCTCATATTTCAAATCGTTCGCAAGCTGAAAGAACCGCAAAGACGGAAAATCGCTTGCGAAAAATGGGTCGCAAGCCGTCTCAAGCCTGGCGGAGAGATCGAGCGCCTCGACTAGCTGCCAACCGACATCGATAGCCGCCTCTCGCGCCGCCAATACCCGGTCTTGTTCGCCAAGCCAGATAATCTCGCGCATGGAAAACTCCCACAGGCGATCTAGGCCCGCGAGATTTTTAGACTCGTATCGAAAGCAACGGCCGCCTCCGGTGAATACCGAGAGGTTCCCTGGAAGCGCTTTACCCATAAGCGCGCCGTAAGTGTGATAGCAAATGGCTGGGGAAAGACAATGCTCTGGGGCGGCGATCTCGCCTACATCTTGAAAGGTCGGGTTTTCTCCATTGCGATGCCGCGCCGAAAACTTTTCGATCGCGTCATAATTCTCGTTGAGATGCACAGCAAACGTCACGGAGTGAGAAAACGATCCAAAATAGCCGGCGCGCTTAAGCCAGTCGCTGGGAAGAAGAACGTTGTATGCGTGTCTTTTCGCGTCAAAACTTCCGACTGCGACCCGCTCAAGCAGCCGGTCAAGCCGCTCGAGAAGGTCCATGAACACGCCACCGCGGCCGGTCACCCCTTGGCCCGACTCCCAGATATCCCCGCGGGCCGTCAACTGTTGGTAGGCACCCGCCACGAAACGATTTCCTACCCTAATCCGTTTACGAAGGACTCTGGGAGTCACAGATAAACGCTCGCCTTGCATCTTGCCGATCAAAAGCCCGACTTTCGCTGCGATATCACTGGTCTCGCCAGTCCCCCTGAGATCGATTTCGAGGCAATTCGAATCGGCTCGGTACCGGGATTTCAAAATTGAGGTATCGCAATAACACGCGCGCTTTGTGATTTCAGTGCAGATATCTGCCGGAAGATCGGCCGGCAGCGGAATCGCGAGGGTTTCCATACCTTATTCATCCTTGATCGAAGAGCGTTACCGTCCGAACTTCCTTGTTCGAACTTGACTAAGCGCCACGCTACCGCAGCTCCTGACCAACGTCAATCAGGCGGCCCCATGTTACGGGCAGGGGGCCGGGTTTGATAAGGGACTGACCGGCCACGAAAAGGTATTGACGTTTCCGGCCGCATCCGTCAAGGTCAAGACAAGCGGGCCCGCACTGAGGGGCGCCGTGCCGTACCATATGTCAGTGCCGGAAAGCTGAGCCGGAAAACCATTGATAGTAGCCGCGACCACGCCCGAGATGTCTTGCCACTGTCCGGATACGATAAAGGTTGGCACCAGGGGTGCATAGACCAATAGGCAAGCGCGCGGCGGACTGTTGTCTACCCCTAAGGTTCGGCTTACGGAGGCTGCGAGCCCGGCTGCATCGCGGGCTGTGATGACAACGCTATGTTGGCCGTCGGTGAGTGCCATGGTGTTGAGGGAAAACGCAAACGCGGGAGCCGCTTGCAGCGGACTGTAGGCTTGGCCGTCGACCGTGACCGTGACTGTCGCCGGCAAGGCAAACGGATCCATTACAGAACCAGAGACCAGGAAGCTTCCATGGATCCACGTAGGCCACGCCGGTACGTTCAACGCCAAGGGACTTGCGGCGAAGGGTGGCGGCGTCTCATTTCCAAACAGCGCGACCGGTCCCTGGGCTAGGCTGCGGGCGTAAGCAATAACGGCCGTGGCGTTAGGACCCGAAAGCGATGCGGGCGTTCCCGCTGGCTCCGACGCAGCGACCTGAATAAGCGCGTTTGCGATACCATTACGGTAAGCCTCCGGGCTCAAAGGCTCCGACCCCAAAAACAAGGCGCCCTGGGCTCCCTGCCCGTTCAAGACACCGTCATTCGCCACATCCGAGACCATGGTCGTCGTAATAGTCGCTGGGGTCTGCACACCCTGGGACCTTGCCCATTGGGATAGCGCCGCTATGACAAGCCCATAACGCACTCCCGCGTCAAACGGCTGGGCGGTTGTGAGTTGCGACTCCAAAATAGGTACGACGTTGGCCTCATCAAAGCCAAGCCAATCTGTAAACTCGCCATTTGCCTTTGCGCTCGCAGCCCCTAGGGATAACCCTTGGGTCACGAAGAAGCTTGCAAGCGACGCAGCGGCAGTTGTAAACGGGGTCACTGCGATCTCGGTGGCATGGCCTTCCTGGTAGGAAAATACTCCGTTCAAGGGACCCGGTGGAGCGCTAGAGCCGGTCGCTCCACCAGGGGAAGAACCGCCGCTCACCGAAACGTTCATGGTCCCGCTTAGAGCCTGAAGGGAAACCGCGAAGTAACCGCTGTCGTCGGTTCTGGTGCTGGCGACCGCGCCACCTGGGCCGTACACCGTCACCGTGGCGCCGGCGACGGGGCCACTACTAACCACGAACCCGGCAACCGATCCTGCGGGCAAGGTTGTGGGCGTGCCGGGATTTCCAAGCTGGCATCCGCACAGCGTAAGACTATAAATCGAGAGAACTAAGACTCGTGATAACTTTGTCACAATAGCCTCCAGATAAATGTCATGGTTATTGTCGAAAGATGGCCTGGATAATCCGTTGATCCGACCAAAGACGCCGACCACGATCTGCTGATCGGCAGAACTATCGCCGCCTGGAGACACGCCGAGGTCTCATGTGTCGCGGAATAGGCCGCTACCGCATATTCTTGGGAGTCGAGACGCAGACGATCGTCGTAACGAACGTAGTCAAGACCGGCTCCGATTCCGAACCAGGGCCGCAAATCGTAGCGTAGGGGTACGCGTCTCTCCCACAACACTGCCGCACTTTCGAGTCTTCCGCGCTCGAGAAGTCCGCCGTTTATTTTTTCGGTCGCGAATTGCCCGGCCTCTAGGTCGACGGCCCAGCGCTGCCCAACGAACGGCTGGCGAGTCCACTGCGCCAAAACATCCCAGCCGGTGGCTGTCCCGGTAGGCGCACGGCCACGAACGAGGCCGGCGGTGACGCCGCCGCCAACGGCCAACTGCCATCCGAGGACGTCGATAGGAATAAGGAACAGACAGACCGCGATCAGGGCACGCATCATGATCCGCTCTGGGTCTGAACATAGGCGTTTTGGGCCGGCGCATATAGGACATATCGCGTGGAGCGCGAGGGCATCGTAGCGGCAAGCGTTCTTTGCCCGGCGCGACCCAATGCCGCCGATGCCAACGATCCCTGCGCCCCCATCATGCCAAAAGCTACGTCAGCGCTCGCAAGAAACGATCGCCCGAACGCAACTAGGACCGCTGCCCGCCGCCCGCCCACCACGAATGCCGGCAACCCGAAATGGAAGCGCACGTCGAAGACCTGAGCTTTAAGGGGAATACTTTGATTGTTCGGTGTGACCGCTTGGAACACCGACAAGCCCAGCCTGTGCCCAAAAGCTGACTCCACCCGCGCGAGTAATCGCGTTCCTGGCGACAGGGACCCGATCTGTCCTTTAATTGGCCGCAGCACATGCAAGACCACGAGCGCAGGATCGGTATCGGCAATACCGTGGCGCAAGCGAACCGGTATCCAGGTTCCGGCACGCAAGCCAATACCGGCGGCCGGCGGGAGATAAACGTGCGGCGTTGCATGGCGCGTGTAGATCGTGAACGCGATTGATGTTGCACGCACAGTCGGATGAGGACGCCGTATTGGCGCCGAAGCCAGGACTGGCCTTCTCTCGAGCCTCGGCATCCATCGCAAGATGCGACCCAATACTGAAGGCGTATCAGGCCTGCGGTGGGCAAGCCTTTGTACGATGGCTGCGGTATGGGTTGGCATCGTAGTCACCACGATAGCCTCGTGGCCCCGGAACCGAGCATAACGACGAGGTGCCAGCGCGATACGGCCGACTTAGGTCTTGCTATAACAAGAGCGCAGCGGGTTTCATGGACACCACGAACGACCGTACAGACGACGGCGCCAGGGATCCGGCGCCACGTCTTTCGGCCCCGGTATAGGGCCGCGTCACTGACAAGGAGGGCTGATTTTCGTGACGCGGTCACGGCAAATCCCAGGACTGCATGACGATTTGCGAACAGAAATCGACTTACCGACACAGTGCTTGAGAGATCTCCGCGCGTTAAGACTTGACGCTTTTTTATGTCCTCATGAGGGTTGTGACCAAAGGCCACATTCGCTAACACTTTCCTCCAGACGGGAGGGCGCGGTGGCCTAATAGCGGATAGTCTAGCCAAGGGCTTAAGGGGCGGACGGACGAAGATAATGTCGCTTACGTAGTCCTGAGCCCTTCCCGAGGTACACACAAGGATAGACGCAGACGAGCGACCGGCACCCACAAAAACGTCCCCACAATAGCGATGGGAAAGACCGCGGGCCACAGTCAGGAGCAGAGACGTTGGACCAAGCCGAGTGGCTTTGAAAAGCGGGTTCGTCACGGCAAACGTCAGCCGCGCGCCGTAGGACTGCGGGAACATCAGCCGCAGGCCGAGATTGGGTACCACCAGGACCCCGATAGATGTGTACGGACGCAATACCACGTACCGTGCGCGCGGCACAAGCGGGGCGATGTTTGCCGGTAGCGCGGCCATCACAAGCCCCGGACATCGCGAATGACAAGTCCTGCGGTATCGTACGTTCGACGCGGCACTGAGCTCACAGTCAAAATCACAGTGAAGCCCTGACGCCGGCTCGGTCCCGAAGGAAAGATTAAGTGAATGACACCGGATAGGCGCACATGCGAGACGCCTCCAGACACGCTCACTACACGCGGCCTTTTACGGCCTTTATCGAAGCTTACCCAGGAACGAATATGGGCGTTGCGGACTCTGGCTATATAGGCAGTTTTTTGTAGGGCCTTTACGGTCGCTCGTCTCAGCCTAGGCGCCATCATATCGAGCGCCTGCACGTAATCTGGAACCACGGTATTGTGGTTTACGCTCAGATAATCCCGCACAAATCGCATTGAGGCCGCTACGATTTCGGCCCGCGAGCGATGTGCGCGTCCTAACCATTGCATATGCCCGAGTAAGGCGCCATCGCGACTCACGGCAATAATAGGGGGCGTGCGCCAAGCCGTGAGGACCGCCAAAACAGCAAAGGCGATCGCGGCACAAGCAAAAAGCACCCACCCCAACATCGCGTAGCGCGCCAAGCGCTGCATGAGCATTCCTTGCGGTCCGTGGCGCAGCCAAACATTGGTTTCAAGGGCCGTCATGGCTATCCTCCTTCTTGAGCGGACCGTCAAACCGTGGATCCAAGTAATTGGTAAGGGGCACCGTGGCATCGGCTGAAAGCGGCCAATAGTCCGGATCTCTCGGCACATGGAAGGTGCCAACCGGTCGTGGCGCAACCGACTCAAGCTCACGCTCATCTTCCTCAAGTAAGGGGCGCGCCAAGTACGCAGTGCCTAGGCCCACTCCGGCAGCAAGCGACGCGCCAGTGGACGTCAGGGCCCCGAAGTACGGGCTCATAAGGGGGCTTGCGGCACCTGCGTTTTCGACAAGGCTTGCCGTAACGTAGGGCGCGGCCAGCAAGACCGCACAAAGAATGAGATTTAGGATTGTAAAAAGCATGTGCGCGTACACAACCATATAATCGCTGGGGCCCAGGATTGTCTGAAGATCCGCCACCGCACGAGTAAAGATCGGCGAAAAGACCGCGAGCAAAAGCGCTTGAACGACCGGCCAAAGGACGAAGAATCCCATGAGCTTTGCGAACCCGCGTAACAGCGATAAGGTTCGACTGAGGGTCAAGGGAATGGCAATGAGGCCATAGAGGAAAGCGACTTCATATCCGATCGCCTGGGCGATCCGTAACAGCGCCTCCAGGAACGTCGCCATGACGAGCGTTGCGTAGTAAAACAATACCGTGGTCAGGCGCAGCGGGAAGGCATTGAGCTCCTTGATGGTCCCCCAGACGCCACTTGGACCACGCCCTGCCGTCCTGAGTAACGCCGCCATACGCAGAGCCACCTGACGCAACGACCCGACATGGGCCATGGCCGCGTACAGAGCATTGAGATAGTGCGAAACCAGTTGGCCGACCTCAAAATAGGCCACGAGGAGCGTGCCCCATACGGCGATATCCTTAACCGCCTGACTAAAGCGCCCAATGCCCAGGACGGCATCGGATTGGGTTTCCAGGAGCCGCGTATAGAGGGCGATAAGAAAAAGTGATGGCGTGATCGTGGTCACGAGCACATGCGCGATCGGTGTGGCGGCGCGGAAGACCCCGCGCGGGGCCAGGTCCGCGAGAAGATCGGCGACCAGCGAGACGCTATTCATGGGGTTTCTCCGAAGGCTTTGTAGAGGGCTCTCGCGCGCATCGGCAAATCACGCTCATTACGACGTTCAGCAGCCCGGCGAATGGCCCGCCTCTGTACGGAGCGCGCATTTTCGGCGGCGAGGGCCGCGAGCGTCGCCGTGGCCTGGGCGGTCACATCGCCGCTAGTCTTCTCACCAATGGGGGTGGCCGCGAGACGGATGTCCTCACGCGTCCCACGCACCAGCCAATTAAGGCGCGTCAGCTCATGGAAACGCCGGATTTGCTGTCGGTAGTACCAGCCAACGTCCGATCCTGATCTCGCCAAACTTTGCGCCCATCCCAGGTCGGCCTTCAGGGCTACGGGGATTCCAGCCGGCAACGGATTTGTCTCGTAACGCAATAGACTCCCGTTGACGACGCCCTTGGCGTCACGCTGGGCATTTTTGAGAATCTGTTGCACGGCCTCCATACGTCGCAACTCATCTTGGGCCGTGCGGCAGAGTTCCAAGGTCTGATTAAAGAGGCTGATCAATTCGGCGTGGACCGGCGGATCGAAGGTCACGTCACCCACCCCCAAAAAAGCCAGGGCCGTTCCTGTCCCCAAGATCCACAACAGAACCGCGTAAAGGCTATTTTTCATGGTCGCTGTCCAAAAATCTGGCAATGCGCACAAGTGGATCGCTCGTTTCACGCCCGATCGACTCCTTGCGTACCAAACCCTCCGGGGTGGTGTCGGCCAAGGCCAGGACGAGCGGCGGAAAACTGAGTTTAAGGGCATAGTAATGGTGCCCCACCGACCGGATGGCCGGCCGCCAATGGAGACCTAAAGGAAACGGAAGACGACGCCAGATCGATAGAGCTTGGGCCGGCATGCCGATACGTTCGGCGATTTCGTCCCAGCCATCGCTGCGATAGAGCAATGACCGGAGCGGCATCGAGTTTACGATCTCCTTCTCCAGGGAATCGATCTCTGCAAGCCCTTGGGTGACGATATCGATGGCTGCTGCCTCCTTGCGTCCCATGCGGGCGATCTCCGAGACGAGGCGCCGCAGAACCTCGGGCGCATGCGCCACCAATCTGTGAATCTCATCCAAAAGGACCCGTGCCGGCTGGGCATTGGCGAACGCAAGGTTCAAAAACCGCAGACACAGGAACACGAGGTAGAACGTCAGGAGCTTGGGGCTTGCGCGGTCTACGTCTTTCAGATCTATACCACTCATGCCTGCGCTGACTTGGATATTGTCGGCCCCGGCGAAGATTCTTCCTTCCGGGGTCTCCAGAAAACTGTGCAGATTAGCCGACATTTTTTGCGCAGCTTGCCTTTGCTCGGGGCTTACCTCGCTCAAGGATTCCAAAGAGTTCAAGAAGTCGACGAGACCCGGGTCGCGGGTTTCTGAACCGATATAGAGCCGGCCTAGGGCGGCGGCACCGGCGGCGGCCTCGTGGAAATCAAGCACTGTCCGGCCATCCGTCAGAATGAACGCCAGAATATTCAGGGTTCCAGACTCCAAAAGTGGATCAAGACCGGAAACCGCCGCCGATCGCGGCGGGAGTGGGTTTACCGCTGCGGCCGAGGGGTCGAGCCTTGTATAGGTTCCTCCCAAGGCCTCCACGACCCAGCGGTACGTTCCTCCTATCTCCAGGACATACCAGTCGATACCAAGCGGATAGGTCTCCGCGATCGTGGCTACCTTATCGACGCCCTTGCCGGCGCCGGTCATAGCCACGGTGAAGCCGTGGGCTACGGTCTGGTGGCCGTAATCAAAAGCTACGGGCTGTCCGGAAAGTCCTATGCGCAGCGACTCAGGATCAGTCGATCCCGACCTGAACACTTGAATTGGGGCCATGTTCACGATTTGGGCCGAATGATCAGGACGCCAAAGAGGCGCTCGGTAGCCCTGGCCGGGCTGGGAGGTGCGAAAAAACGGCAGCTGAATAAACTCATCGTCACGGATGCGGCCGCCCAGGGACTCTATGCGACCAATAAGACGCTCGAGCTCTAACCTTTGATCTTCATCAAACTCAATACAAATCACATAGGCGTTTCTGTGGATAGAGAGGTCGGATTGGGCCACAGTCTGCCGGAATCCCTGCATGTCCTGAATGATGGCCGACTGGCGCTCGCGACCCTTGTGGCCTATCGTGCCATGCGCCAAACGGTCGGCCCTCTCGGAGGCACGCAAGGCGTGTTCCGTGTCCGCCGCCAAAACGACTTGACTCACGTGCAGGCGGACCGGTCCGGACGCAAGCGCCAAAACCCAAGCCGGTTCCGCTTGCGGGTAAAGATGCAGGTAGAGCACCTTGACACGGCTTTCGTTGACCTCGATGTGACGGCCTTTTGTCCGTGGAGAGGAAACGACAATCTGCTCGGACAAGGATAACCACGGGTCAATGCGGGTCATGGGCCTTCCCCGGTCATAACTCTTTTGGATCAACGTGACATATTCGAGCAGCGTGGCAACCCGCCCCCCGGGGAGCAATGCCGCAAACCGAGCGGCCAAAGCGCCCAAATCCTGGCCTTGGTCCGCTTGCTTACCTAGGGCCTTGCGAAGGCGGTGACGGCCCCCCGGTAGGCGCCCGATTATCAATGCCACGCTATTGGTGACGAGGTAGGGCGCGACGTGATCTGCCATCGCAGTCCTAAAGGCGCGACTAAAAGGGCTTTGGCGAGGCGCCGACTCATAAATGTCCAGATAGCCGCGGACCGCCCCTGGAGATGACTCCCGCCATAAATGACATTCCAGCCAATGGCCGCTCGGCAACGCGGCTATGGCATTTTTCATAAGGCTCCAGGATTGCGCGCGACCGGCCGCGTCCTCGAACTCGCCGTCAAGACCGTTCCATAAGATCGCCACCGACACGGCGCCATCCGTATGGGCCATAACGTGCTCAGTCAAGCCATGGGACCACGTATAGAGATCACAATAGCGGCGCGCGCCTAGACCCATCGTGCCTCCTCTGAGGCCGCTTTGGTGTCCCAATAGCGCGCCCAATAGACACGGGCAAACACGATATCGTCACCCACGCTTGCGGCCCATAGGCCAGGCGGTAGCGCAGAAAAAGCCACCAGCAAAGCGAGTGTCGCAAAAGGGTTCGGAAAAACCACTGCCGAGAGCAAGCCCATAAGAGTGCCAAGCCCGGATAGCGCAGTCAGCACCGGAAGGCCGAACATCCGTGGCGGAGCCAAACGCTTATTGAATGGGCTCATGAACCGACTACCAAAGCCGCAATGCCATAGGCGCTGGCCGCCAAGATAAGGCCGATTACGCTTCCTACGACGTAACTCTTACCCCGTTCCCCCTGGCCGATCGCAAAGTAACCAGCACCTATAAGGATCCCCACGATGGCTAGGATGCTTACGATCAAGGCAATGACATCGGTAATGGCGTGCGCCCGCTCCTCAAGCGTCATGCGCAGGTCCGCACCCTGCGCATAGTCTGGTAAACGGATCGCCGCCGATGCAGTCCTTGCCAAAAACGCCACAGCCAACGCGAGCAGTCGTTTCATGGTCGCTCCTTTACAAGAAAGACCACACCTTAGCGGCGGTCATAGCGAGGCGCTATTGGGGCAAAGACGATAGCCGTTTGGGCTCATTCGTTTTCCAGGAGAGCCTGTCCGGGAGCAAGGAGCATGGGAGATATAAGCCGCCCGTTCAGCCGCAACGAGCCGATCCGAATCTGGAATCGACAAAGGCTCATACCGGCCATCTGGTCGGACAAACGGCAAAAAAAGATGCAAGACCTATGACAGGCCGAATTTTTTATAAATATCGCATTAAATGTGTCGGACGTGGCTCGTTTTCGCCCAGATATGCCCAAAAATCGTCCAAAAATCTGAGGGTAATGGCGAAACGACCCTGCCCCATACCGCATTCGCCCGGGGAACCATGAAGGCACAGGTTGACCACCCGCCGTTTAGTCGCTAGATTGAATTAGTAAACGCCTGCGACTTGACTGTCCTTGCGTTCCCAAACCGCGGCGCTTTCGGCCGCCCACCCACAAGTCACGGTCGCCAGAGTCTCGACCGACCAAAGAATGAAACCGTAGCCATCGCGGTAGCGACACAGAGGGCAAGGAACCGTTCCCAAATCAGCCGATCTTTGGTGCCTTTCCGGATCCCCACATCGTACACGGCCACCGCTAGGGAATGATTTTTTGTGATGAAATGCGTGAACAACTTCCGTCTTCGCCTTGCCGGGCGCGAATTGATACCCATCGTCGTGGGCGGCATGGGGGTCGATATCTCGGCCGCGCGATTGGCGCTCGAGGCGGCACGGCTGGGCGGCATCGGACATATCTCGGACGCCATGGTTCCCACTGTTTCCGATCGCCGATTCAAGACCAAGTTCGTCGCTGAGAAGCTGAAGAAATTCAAGTACAACATACTCAACAACGACAAGACCGACGTGCAGTTCGACTTGGCACGCCTTGTGGAGGCTACGGCGCTTCACGTTGGTCGCACCATGGAGGCCAAAAAAGGTCCGGGGCTTATCTTCATAAACTGCATGGAGAAGCTCACTATGAACGCGCCGCGCGAGACCTTGCGCGCTCGCCTTACCGCGGCCATGGATGCCGGCATCGATGGAATTACCTTGGGGGCGGGCCTACACTTGGGATCGCTTGCGCTCGTCCAAGATCATCCCCGGTTTCGTGACGTGCAATTCGGGATAATTGTGTCGTCATTGCGAGCTCTTTTGCTATTTTTACGCAAGAACGCTCGTCTTGGGCGCCTCCCCGACTACATCGTGGTTGAAGGACCTCTTGCTGGTGGCCACCTTGGTTTCGGCATGGATTGGGCACAATACGACCTGAAGACGATCGTCGCTGAAATATTGCAATATCTCGCGCAACAAGGGCTCGAAATTCCTGTTATACCGGCCGGTGGGATATTCACGGGGAGCGATGCCGCCGAATTTCTGGAATCCGGCGCCGGCGCCGTCCAGGTGGCCACCCGTTTTACGGTGACAAACGAGTGCGGGCTGCCGGAAAAGGTGAAGCAGGAATATCTACAGGCACGCGAGGAAGACATCGAGGTCAATCTTATCTCGCCGACTGGTTACCCCATGCGCATGCTCAAGCGCAGCCCCGGCATAGGGGCCGCCATACGGCCAAATTGCGAGGCCTACGGCTACCTACTCGACGGCTCGGGCCACTGCGCCTACATAGACGCCTATAACCACGAACGTGAAACCCGGGGTGACAATACCGCCCTTTCGGTCAAGGATAAAAGCTGTCTCTGTACCCACATGCGCAACTTTGCCATATGGACCTGCGGCCACTATACCTACCGCCTCAAGGACACGACCCGTCTTTTGGCCGACGGAAGTTACGCTCTGCTTACCGCCGAACATGTTTTTCACGACTACCAGTACAGCAAGGAACACGACATTTCCCTACCTGAGCCATCTTGCCCTTCAAACGCGGGTCCTGTAAGACGTCTTCGCTAAGTCGGCGCCCAAACGACCTGCGAAGCCCGCAACTCCTTGCATAAGGCAAGTGAGTCCTTGCCGCACTAGACTTTGCCTGAGTAGCCACTAAACTCAACAAGGGGTCAGCAGACTGCCGCGCCAAGTGGGCTTGCAACATCGAGTCCTTCTCAGCCGCTGTACTGCTAAATGATTCAGATAAAGAGGGGTCATTATGAGCGATCGAAGTTATCGGCTCATGCTGGGGGTGCTACTGCTCGCCGCCCTCTATACCAATCAGAAAGAACTGATATTCGGCCTGATCGTCATGCTGACCATAGAGGGTGTCAGCAACTGTCGCGTACCTCGGATATTGACCGCTTTGCGAGCAAAAACCCGGTTCGCCCCCGCCATCGCGTCAACCCCTTCTTGGCCGCCCAAAAGGCGCAAGACGCGTTTTCAGTTTGAGGCTGAACGCGCCTGGCGCCTCATTGCGGCGCTTTTGCTTCTTGTCGGCATTCTTGCGTCTAACGGCGCGCTTTGGTTTCTCCCGTGGTTCATGGGTTTTGCCATACTCGGCGCTGGCGTCAGCGGGGTCTGTCCGATGTTGATCACGGTTGAGTGGATAGGGTTTAGATGACGGCCCACCGCCAGGAGCCTCGCAGGGATGCTTTGAACGCCAGAACCGGCCTTTCCGTCAAGATCACCGGTATCGTTTTCTGGGGACTTGTGCTGATAGGCCTGCTCGCTGCGGTCGTCGTTTTGCACGGCGAACGTCGTACGCTTATCAACCGCGATCGGCGCCTAGCCGATCGCCTCACAAGGCGCCTTACCGTCATTCTTCATAGGAATATCGGGTATTCGGTGGCAAAAGACCGGCAGACGGAATACCCGCTATTCCGGTCATGGCAAACGCGCTTTGGGGTCCAAGCCCTATGGGTACAGACTTCCCAAGGAGCTTACCACTTTGGCCGCGCGCCGAGGGGCGCTTTCATTATTAGCGAAGACCCGCGGCCCGCGAGTCGCTTTCGAACCGCACCTTTCACGCAAGTTCGCGTGGCTTTTCCAAGCCTCGATCTTGCGGTGACAAAGACTCGCGATCACCTGATGCTGGCTTTAGGTCTGATCATGATGGCCTTCGGTCTTGCCCTACAAGTCGTTTTACAGCGCTTGCTGTCGCGTCCCTTCGAAAGTCTTGTCGCGGCTGCCGAGCGTTTCAGTCAAGGTGATATTCTGGCCCGCATGGACGATAGGCTTCCGGACGAGTTCGGGTTTCTGGCGGCATTCATCAATAGCGCGCTTGATTCCTGGAGCAAGCAGCAGTTGAGCCTTCAGGCCGCACTGTCCCGCGCCGCACTTTCTGAGGCGGAGCTCTCGATTGAAAAGGAACGCGCGGAACTAACCTTGCACGCGATCACCGACGCTGTGATTGCCATCAACAGTGACGGGCTTATCCAATACATCAATCCAGCCGCCGAACGCTTGACGGGCTGGACCCGGGAGCGCGCCGTAGGGAAAGCCTTGGATCATGTGCTCCAGCTAAGAGACGAGGTAACGGCCGAGGTCATCACAAACCCAGGATACCTATGCCTTTTCAGCCGCGACCCGCAGGTTTTACGCAAAAACGCGGTTTTAATAAGTCTTAAGGGCGAGACCTTCGGGATCGAACTTTCGGCCGCGGCCATGTGCGACCGGAGCGACAATCTTGTCGGTGCGGTCATTGCCTTCCAGGATGTGACCCACTCCCGTCAGTTGGCTCGCCAACTTTCTTACCAGGCGAGTCACGACGCCTTGACCGGGCTTTTCAACCGCCGTCAGTTCGAAAAATCTGTGGATGATCTCATTACCGGAACGCAAAGAACGGGCACGGCGCACACGCTCCTATACCTCGATATGGATCAGTTCAAAATTGTCAACGACACCTGTGGCCACATCGCTGGGGACGCACTTTTACGACAGATCGCAAGCCTTTTGCGCGCCGATCTACGCAAGGACGATATTTTGGCCCGCCTCGGCGGTGATGAATTTGGGGTGGCGCTTGTGAACTGTGATCTCGATCATGCCCGGCGCATGGCGGAGTCCTTGCGCCAACACGTTCATCATTATCGGTTTTCCTGGCAGGGCCGGGTGTTTTCGATAGGGGTCAGCATCGGCATCGTGGCCATTACCCGCGATGTCCACGACGTCAACGAGCTTCTAAGCGCCGCGGATCTTTCCTGTTATGCCGCCAAGGATCTGGGTCGTAACCGCATTCACGTCTACTGTCCGTCCGATGCCGACCTTGCGCGCCGCCATGGTGACATGCAGTGGACGAATGTCATTGTCGATGCCCTAAAAAATGATCGATTTGTCTTGTATAAGCAGGCCATACGCGCCATCAATGGAGCGGTCGCTTCAGGCGACCGCTTTGAGGTACTGCTGCGCATGAAAGGGCTCGATGGCGTCCTCATCGCGCCGGATCAGTTTCTACCAGCCGCGGAACGCTACAGTCTGATGCCACAAATAGATCGCTGGGTCATACAGGCAACCTTTTCGGCGCTGTCCCGATACCCGGAGGTCTTGGGCTCCGAAAGATTGGTTTCCATAAACCTTTCCGGCGCCTCTTTAGGCGACCAGCAGATGCTGGGATTTATTCATACCGCCGCAGTCCGCCACGCGATCTCGTTCAAGACGATTTGCTTTGAGATCACAGAAACCGTTGCCATAAGCGACTGGGCCCTGGCTCGCGCTTTGATCGCCGATTTGACGGCGATCGGCTGCCGGTTTGCCGTCGACGATTTTGGGAGCGGCGTCAGTTCATTTAGTTACCTAAAGAACCTTCCGGTGAGCTTTCTGAAGATCGACGGCCACTTCATCCGGAACATTCACAGCGATCCGGTCGATAGGAGCATCATTGAAGCCATATCCCATATGGCTCACAGCCTCAATATTCAAACAATAGCGGAATGGGTGGAAAACGAGAGAACGCTCGATACCTTGACGAATATCGGTTTTGACTTCGCCCAAGGAAACTACATAGGGGTCCCAGAACCGCTGGTTCTCGACACGTCCGGCGTCACACTATCCTAAAGACCAACGGCTTTTGTGGGAGGATCACAGGTTTGGCATCGGTGGCGGGTGCGATCGGAAATCGATAAGCCGCTATAATCGGCGTTGAATCTGGCTTAAGGGAATCCCCGCCTGGTCTCTAGCGGACGGTGGGTGCCCTGGGTACCAGGCCTGTCCATAGACTACCTCATAGGTCACGGGCAGTCGGCCGTCACGCCGGTAGCTTTCGTAGGCCTTCACGAAGGACTGGTACCGCCGCTTACCTGTCAGGCCCTGAAATCGGTCCTGGAAGGCATTGCGGGCCCCGATCTGTTTTAGGTCACGCAGGGCCGCATGGGCAGTGGAATAAGTGAGAGTGAACCGCTCTATATCCAAAACCGGATCGGCGAATCCGCTATGAACCAGCGTGTCCCCTATGTCGTGCATGTCGACAAACGAATGAACGTGCGGCCTGGTATCGACTTGGGCCCAGGCTGTCCGTAGCTCCTGGAGGGTATCGGGGCCAAATGTTGAGAAGGTCAAAAGCCCTCCGGGCCGAAGAACACGCAGAAATTCAGAAAAGGCGCGCTCCAGATCCATCCATTGTAAGGACAGGTTTGAATAGACACAGTCGACACTATGAGAACCTAAAGGGAGGCGTTCGCCATCTGCGGCAAACAAGGTGCTGGGGCGCCAGAGGCCACGCTGGCGGCGAGCCTCCTTTAGCATAGCCGGAGCGATATCGCAGCCCATGACATGACTCTGTCGAAAACGACGACGCAAGCGAGGAAGAGCGTAGCCTGTCCCAGTGCCGATATCCAAGATTGTGTGGGGCTTGATGCGCAACCACTGAAATCGATCAAGCAATTGATCGCTTACGGTACGCTGGAGGACCGCGCCCTTGTCATATGTAGCGGCGGCCCGGCCAAACGCTGAGCGAATAGCCAAGCGGTTGAGCTTATTCATCCAGAAAATCCCTGACAACGTCAGCGCACTCGCGCATGGCGCTCAAAAACGGGGCGTGGCCAGAACCGACCAGACAAAAACGGGCGCCGGGAATTTGGTCGGCACTCCACTGCGCCGCTTCCGGGGACACGATCTTGTCATTGGCCCCGTGAATGAAAAGCGTGGGCGAGCGAATGCGCCGCAAATTTTCGCGAAGGTCCTGGGTCGCCAAAACCAAGAGTCCTTCACTCAAAGCCGGCGCCTGCGGCCGCCCCCCGTTCTCTAGATCGGATACCAACTGACGGACTTGGCTGCGCTCGCCGACCCCTGCCTGCAAGGTCAAAAAACGGCGCAAGGTGGCATCATACTCACGCTCCAGCTGGTCCCCGAACGCCTGCAACACCGCAAGTTCGGTCCCATAGGGCCAGTGGGGTGCCTGCACGAATAGCGGTGTTGCCCCCACCAGGATCAGCTTCGTGACGGACCCCGGATAATGGGCCGCCAAGGCCATAGCGAATAAGCCGCCGAGCGACCATCCCAGCCAAGGCCCGGGTGTCCGGTAAGCACCTGCGAACGAACCCGCGACCCGCAAGGGATCCAGAGCGCCGGGCTCATAAGGGGCCTGGCCGTGGCCGGGAAGATCCAGGGCTTGGGTGGGTCTGGCAAGCGTCGCCGCAAAGCCGGAAAACACCCGGCTATTCAATCCCCATCCGTGAACGAGCCGTAACGGAGCGCAACCCTCGAAAGAGGCCTGCCCTTCCCTGACCCCCGATGACACCTGTGTACTCATGACGCCCCGTCTTATGCAATCTACTGAGTTCGTTCTGAATGACCCACTCATTCCTCTTGGCGTCTCAATGAAGAGCAACTGGCAAGAAAACCGGCTTGCGTCACTTTCAAGAGATCCACCGCACCCGATAAGGCACCATCGATACTGCCAAAAGACTGTCAGTATACAGAAGTTGCAAGGCGCGCAGATCGGAAACCTCGGGACGATGACCAGGTCTTTGCGCACCGGACGCCAGTTCCAATTTCTGTTTAAATCGCCTAAACGCGCTTAGGCGGTGTCCAGGGGCAAAGTCGCCAAGCCCTCGAGGAGCTGCCCCACGTCATCCGCACTGTGAGCTGCAGACAGGGTGATACGGAGCCGCGCGGAGCCGATAGGCACGGTCGGAGGCCGCACGGCCGAGACCAGCAAATGCCGAGAACGCAAGTGAGCGCTTGCCTTAAGCGCGCGCTCGCTCGTCCCCATAATAAGCGGCTGAATAGCCGTGGGTGAGGATAAGACGCGCAAACCAAGCGCCTCAGCGCCATCACGAAATTGCTGGATTCGGGCCTTGAGATGCACGCGCCGATACTCCTCCAACCGAGCGATCTCGATACTCGCGTGCGCCGCCGCGGCCACCGCAGGGGGAAGGGCCGTGGTATAGATATAGGGCCTCGCCCTCTGAATCAGCGCCTCGATGATATCAGCGCTCGCCGCCACGAAGGCCCCGAAGACACCGAAGGCCTTGCCAAGGGTACCCATGTGGACAAGGACTGGGTCATACGCAAGCCCATGGAAGGCCGGCGTGCCCTTGCCCTCTGGCCCCACGACACCCAGTCCGTGGGCATCGTCGACTATTAGGCCAAGACCCGCGCTCTTCGCCAAAGTCCGCAATGCCGCCACGGGAGCTATGTCGCCATCCATACTAAAAACACCGTCGGTGACGATGAGGCCACCCTCAGTGCCGTGGACGCGCTCGGCCAAATCCCCTAGTTGGCGATAGCGGCGGCATTCGGACCTCGCTAAGCGGGCGGCATCTAACAAAGAAGCGTGATTTCGACGGTCCTCGAAGACGGTCTGACGCCGACCCCCGAGAGTCGTAAGCAGCGCAAGATTGGCCATATAACCTGTCGAAAAGACCAGCGCCCTAGGTGCCCCGACGAAGGCGGCCAGCGTCTCCTCTAATTCGTGGTGGGCACGAGTGTGCCCACCCAGGAGATGCGAGGCTCCGGCCCCCGCGCCATAACGGCGGGCGCCCACGCACAACGCTTCCACAATGCGCGGATCATTGGCAAGGCCCAGGTAATCGTTGCTAGAGAAGGTTAGAAGCCGTTCGGAGCCGACATCCACCCAAGGCCCCACAGGCGACGTGCGTGATTCGCGCCGACGCCATAACCCTTGATCTTTCAATCCTCGAAGAAGCGCCGGAATCTTGTCCGCGAAGTAGGCTTTGGCCGTGGGCATCTGCGATGTTTCCTTTCATTAAGAATAGCGAGGCCAGGTCTCAAGGACAACCGGAAAGGCTGGCCAGTACGGAAACGGACTTTCGCCAGTGGATAAGCCTTGGGAGTTGAGTATATTTTCGCGGATCGATTTTAAATCCTCAAGGATTATTCATGAATCTGCTTTTAGTGCGACTGGCCCTGATCTCGGCTTCGCTCGTGACGCCTGTGCTTGCCGCGACGGTCGGCGTCGGTGCCAGCACCGGCACCCTCGGCCTTGGCCTATCGCTCACCATCCCGATCGTCCCGCGCCTTATCGACGGCCGCATGATCGTCAATGGCGGTCGAATTACCACCCATCAGACGACCGATGGATTGGATTACCGGGCCAGAGCCCGCTTTCGCAACGCCGCTTTGCTTGCGGATTACTATCCGTTTCGCGGCCTCTTCCATCTTACAGGGGGAGTGTACTACGACGGCAATCGAGTGAACCTCACGGCCATTCCTGTGAACGGCACGTATACCCTAAATGGTTTTTCAGTACCGGCTTCACAAGTTGGCCCGGTCACCGGCGTGGTGCGCTATAAGCGCTTCGCGCCCTATCTTGGGCTCGGGTGGAGTCATGGTGCCGGTCGCCATCTGGGCCTTGCCTTCGGCGTCGATATTGGAGTCATGTGGGATCAGCCGACTACGACACTCACGGCACCCGGCGGCGCCGCGAGTCCCCCGCTCGCGGCCGAACTGGCCAGTGTCCAGGGGCAGATCGAGGCCAGCGCCAACCGCCTCAAGGCCTACCCCGTGGGCTCTCTGGCCTTAGGCTACCAATTTTAGCCGTCTATTCAAGGAAGAGCGCTGAGTTCCTGCCGGACGAAGCGCGCTAGAACGGGGCTCAGCGTACATTTCTGAGCCCGTAGGAAAGCGAAGCGCGCCGCGCGCGAATGGCCGCCCTCACTGTCTGCGAGCCCTAACCCCGCCCACAAGCTACCGCTTTGGGCGAAACGCTGGAGACCCTGTTTATAGGCGCGCACCGCCGCCTTTGGGTTCCCTGCGCGCAACCTGGACGCGGCAAGCAGCGCCCAGTATGGCTCGGTCTGCGATTGAGGGGGCACCTTCGCCAACACCGCTAAGGCCGCGGTCGCTTGCCCCAAGCGCACAGCCACCTGGGCCAAAAGCATGATCAAGTGCTTACTGTGGGGGTGCGCAGCAAGCGCTTGCGCCAAGACCTGCTGAGCAACTTTGAGTTGGCCGCTGCGGATCTCGAGGCCCGCTAAGAGCAGCGTGGGCCTTGCGGCGCCGGGAACAAAACCGAGCGCCGCCTTGAGATCCCGGCGCGCCGTCCCGGCCTTCCCTTGCTGCAACGCCGCTATCGCCAACCGATATCGAGCGGCACTCCGCTCGGCTGGGGTCATCGGGGCCGCCCGCCGAGAAATTCTGTCGCCCGAGAAATGAAAG
The DNA here is from genome assembly GCA_021785035.1 of Pseudomonadota bacterium. Classification (GTDB taxonomy): domain Bacteria; phylum Pseudomonadota; class Gammaproteobacteria; order Acidiferrobacterales; family Acidiferrobacteraceae; genus Acidiferrobacter. The sequence goes on along the minus strand of JAJYGP010000025.1, from coordinate 207,307 downwards.
GCCGTGGGCGAGCGCGACACGGACGTCGCCTTACGCGACACAAAACGGCTCGGCACCGCAGTGCGGACCGTGGACGTGAGTCGCGTGCGAGCCTTTGGAGCCGGGGCCTTAAGCCGAGGATGCCTGAGATGCACCGTTCCTCCCCCGACCACAACGGTCGGCGGCGAAGGCGCTACGACGAGCGCCGGTGCGGGGCGCGGTGCAAGCGGAGCCTGTTTGGCCACGACCAAGTGCGTCTGAGCCGCACGCCCACCGCTTGTCCGCTGCCCGTATTCGACACCCGCGACCACAAGCAGTGTGCCCACCACAATTGCGCCCAGCACCCAGGCGTATGCGTGCACTGACACACGCCTTTCCAGAGTAGGCGCCGAACGTAAGTCCTCCAGCATCGGGGATGGAGGCCGGTCGCCGGGCGCCCGTTCGCGACTTTCCAGATCCTTTAATACTTTATTAATAAGGCTCATCGTCGTCCCCACAAAACCACATCCCACCAACTCCTCTGTCTATGGACGGATTCGGTGTCCGCACAGGCCAGGCGCATGTGATGACCTCGGACCAGCACCGAGCCTTCGCCGTAAGCCGCCATCAAGGCCTTGTGAGCCAAAATATTCGCGAGCCGCGGTACGCCGTTCGATGCCCGAAATAGGATACGCACTGCGGATTTGTTAAAGAGCGTCGGCCCATCGTATCCCGCGACATGGAGCCTGTGACGCAAATAGTCGTCGGTGTCGCTCAGCGACAGCGGCGCCAAGCGGTAGGAAAATGCGATTCGCTGACGCAACTGCCGGACCGATCGTTCCTGCAAGCGCTCGTCGAGTTCGGGCTGACCAAAGAGGACGATCTGTATCAATTTACACTTTTCGGTTTCCAGGTTGCTTATGAGCCGCAAGGACTCCAAGGTCTCAGTCGGCATGGCCTGCGCCTCATCCAAGCACAACACCACGCGACGGCCTGCGGCATAGCTCGAAACGAGATGCTGGGTCAGACTCGTCAACAACGCATGCTGGCCCTGACCCTGAATGACCGGTAAGGACAGTTCGGCGGCGATCGCTTCGATCAGCGCCAACGGTTCGAGGTAGGGATTTGGTATATACGCGGTCGCAAATCGCTCATCGGCGGCCAGGACGGCGAGAAACTTCCTACATAAAAGCGTCTTTCCAGTCCCGACCTCGCCTGTGACCTTCAGGAATCCTTCCCCCATGCGGATCGCCGCCAACAACATATTGAGGGCCTCTTGCTGGCGAGCATGGGCGAAGTAGTAGTCGGTGTCCGGCGTGATGCCAAACGGAAGCTCGCGAAGCCCGAAATAGCGCGCGTACATCTAATGGCCTGTGATCTGCATAATACGCCTCTGGGCGGCGCTGAGTTCGCGACCCCATGGGGCGCCGAGGTCGACAACCGTCGGCTTCAGTAGAATCACAAGTTCTTTCTTCACGCGCACCACCTTTTTGTCCTTAAAGAGATTTCCGAGCAACGGAATATCGCCAAGGAGCGGTACGGACGCGTTATCATTGGTGGAGCCCTCCTTCATGAGACCGCCGATCACGATCACTTGCCCGCTACGCGCGCGGACCACCGAATCCGACTCCTGAATAGAGCTTGATGCAAGCGGAAGGTTAAAGGCTTGCCCCGAAACGCTAAACTGCTGATTGACCTGAGTGACCTCACTGACAGATGGGTGAATATAGAGAATGATGGAACCGTGGCCATCGATCTCGGGTGTGACGTCTAAGGCGATGCCGGAGAAAAACGGTGTGAGCTCCACGGACGGAGTGGCGATCGGCGCTAGCCCGACCAAGGATTCGGTGTTAGAAACGCCGGTGACGAAAAACTGATCCCCACCTACCTTGATCACCGCCTTCTGCTCGTTCACGGTCGAGACGCGGGGGCTCGACAGCACCTGCACGCGGCCTTCAGTGTTCAAGAGCTGAATAAAGGCCGCAAAGTTGCCGGCATGGAGCGCCAGGCTAAAGATACCGCCAAAGGCCGAAGCCACGGTATTGTTGATCGGCGAGTAGGTGCCGGTCGCGGGATTGATATTGCCGATTTGGCCGGCGGTCGTGGCGACACCCGAAGACAGCAGCTGGGCCCCTCCGGTCTGGGCCGCGACTAGGTTCGCGCCGGCCGCCTGACCGAGTTGCGCCCAATCGATCCCGCTTTGGTAACCGCTCTTCAGGTCGACCTCGAGGATCTTGGCATCGATCACCACCTCCCGATCCACGCTCGCTTGCGTGAGACGCAAAAACTTCGCCACGGTGTGGAGAACGGCGGGGTTTGCGCGCACCACCAAAAGACCGGCTTGTGGGTTCGCAACCACTTCGCGTCCCGGTCCTTTACCAACCAAAGTGACCACGGTTTGGGTCAGGGTCTTCCAGAAGTCGCTACGCGACGTCGTCTTCACCGAAATAGTGGGTGAGGTGTTCTCGTTACCACTTGTAGGCACCTGGCTGCCGCCGGTCGTACCGGTGGTCCCAACGCTCGTCAAACTATTGCCCGAAAGCCGCGTCTCCGAGATGCCGGTCCGCACGATATCCAGGTAGTGAACGCGAAACATGCGGGTATGAAGCCCCGGTGGCAAGACATAATATTGGTGACCGCGGCGGCGATATTGATAACCGCTTTCGGTACGAATGACACGCATCGCCTCGGGTACGGTCACGTTCTTTAGATGCAGACTGATACGGCCGGTGAGATGGCTCGGAAGGGCGATGCTATAGGGCGTACCGCGCACGAGTTCCATGAAAACGCGGGCCGCCGAGGCATCGTGGGCGGTAAAATCAAAACGGTGTGCGATGGCCAACGCTCGTCCGTGCGGCAATTGAATCGTGACGGGCGGCAAAAGCGCGCTCGCCACAGCCGGCGGAATGGGGCGCGTTTGGCTCCGTTTGGCGGTGCGGAGATGGCGCTCCATGCGCGCCGTCAAAGGTTTGTCGAATCCGCTCGGCGCACAAGCCGCCAACGTCAGGACAAGACAGGTTAAAGCGAGTTCGGGAGCGTAGCGCTTCATGGATTGTTTTCTCTTAAAATAGCGATCTTGCTCACACGGGCTGAGTGGCCCTCCAGAGACATTCGGCGGGTAATCCCCTGACCCTTTAAAATAACCGCATAATGGTGGATAGCCACTAGGCGTAGGGGCCCTAGACGCGCGCCCAGTGCGAGCCATCGGCCATCGATCAAGGCGAGCCGCTTTGATCCATCGAGCACAATCGCGCGCAGTCCCTGTCTATTGCCCGCAAAGCTGCCCCTCGGGGCCGCTATCCAGGGCGGCCGCGTGGGGTCGGCCAACAGCCGCCCATAGGCGGCCGGCAATAGCGTAACCGCGATCAAAACCAGGGCCGATAGACTTTTCATGACCAAACCCATACAAGGATCGTGCCAATCATCGGAGCAGGGCCCGGCGCCCACTCAGCGTGTAAATATGGAGCCGGAGCGTCGAATAGGGGTAGCGATCGGCCTTCAGTGTCACCCGGCCCCATAACACATGCTTTCGGGTATGTGCCAAGGCCACCAAATAGTGCACAAGAGCCGCGTACGACCCTCGTACTGAGACCGTCATTTCGTGACGATACAAAAACGGCCGACTCTTGGGGGAACGACGAATCGCGACCGTCGGGTGATTCGCCAAGGCAAGGAGCATCACGCCGGGGGCCTGCGCCAAGACCCGGCGCATCAGGGCCGGCATATCGCGTGGGGCCACAAGGCCGCCCGCAAGCCCATGGAGGCGGGCCTTGAGTAGAGCGACCTGGGCCGTGAGAACCTTGAGACGCGCCATCTGCCGGGCGCGGGTGGCGGGCGTCAAAATGTTGTCCAACTTGCGGTCTACGACCGCGGTCTGAACGCGCGCCGCCGCGAGGCTATCCGCAATGGCTTGCTCCCGACTCTCCAGGGGGCGGATGAGACCGACGATGATCACGGTATAGCTTACGACCACGATAGCCGCAAACAAAAGGCCACGTTCGCGCAGCGAGAGGGCGTTCACGCGTTCCTGGGTCGACACAATGAAGGCCTTAATGCCCATGACCACGATCCTTGCCGGTACCCTGAGCGGCCGACCTCGGGGACGTCGCTTGATGGTCCTTGGCCAAGCGACGCGAAGACACCGTGGTGGCGGTGAAATTGACGTAAGACAGGTAGCGGTGGTGAATTTTCTGACGCGTCACGGATAGGCTGTGGAAGCGGTAGCCGGTAAGCGTGGCCTGAGTCACGAGACGATGCAAAAACACCGGGACAAGCGAGGGGTGCACGCTGTGACCCTTTAGGATGAGCGCCTTCGTTTTGCGCTCGAGGGAGAAACGCGTGACCCATAAGTCTGGCACCACGCTCGCGCTTACGGCCAGCAAGACCGGGGCCGGTCCGACCTGGGCCCGCCGACTTTCGCGCAAAAACTGCGAGAGGTGACTTAAGGTCTGCTCGCGCCTTTTCAGAGCCGTCAGCTCATTTTGCGCACGCCCCACGCCGAAGATTCTATAGGCGCTGGCAAGACGGGCCTGCGCCGTTTTGAGGGTGGCCGTCGAATTGCGCAAGGCCTGGCTGAGGTCGTGGGTTTGCCAAGCGTCAAAGCCAGAGACGAGCAAGGCTAGTATGAGCAAAGCGGCCCAGGCCCGCACCATAGTCTGGGCGGTAAACAACTTCTGCTCGCGACGAAATATGGGGTGATAAAGATTGACCTGTTGTTGGGTCATAACGTGACCTTATCCTCGCGTAACGCGGCGCCCAGGGTCAGGAAACAGCTCTCGGGGACAGGGACAGAAGCGCCGAGATCGCCATAGCGACCCTCCTCCCATACGGTCACACGTTGACTCAGATTGGACTTAAGAAAGTCAGCAAGGGCCGTTGCCTGCGAAAACCAAGGCGCCACGACGACATTCATGATGGGATTTTGCCGAAAAGAACTTTCAAAATAGTCGAGAGAGCGCTGCAGTTCGAGCAACAGTCGTTCGAATCCGGCGCCTTCGGTCAAGCCACCCGAGATCGTACGCGACAAATAAAGCTCCCCGTTACGGGTAATCGTAATGAGGCCGGCATCCCCATCCAAGGTCAAAAGCGCGGCGCCTTCTTGGTCCTGCGGTAAAAGCAGCGCGAGATTGCGCTGGGCGAGTTCAGGGATGTCGATAATATCGAGCGCCACTCCCGCATCCTGAAAAAACTCGACGCGCTTGCGGATCGCCTCGTTGCGACCCACGACTACGTAGACAAGCGCGGTCCGCCCGGGCGCCTGAACCGGTACATCAAAAACATCGATCGTGGCATCGTTGACATGAAAATCGATCAGATCCTTGATGCGCCAGCGCAACGCGGCCTTCAGCTCGTCAGGCTTCACGTCCGGAGCCTCGGTCTGAATCAGCCGGTACTCGCCCGCCCCCAAGAACGTGGTACACCGATGGCGCTTGAGGTCATAGTCGATAACCAGGCGCGCTAGAACCTTGTCGGGCTCGACACCTGAAAACGGACGGAATTCGGCGGCCACGATCTGGGGCGCCCCCCGCGACGGGCGCCGCACCTGCACAAGGGATAGGCCGGACGCATGCACGCCAAGTCCCACAAGACCCGAGGTCGCGCGCTCACGTTGTAACCGTCCCCACATATAACCCCTCCGCCGTCTCTGTCGCGCGCCCTTCTAGGTAAAGGCCCGGGGCGCTACGATTAATGTATAGGTTTTATCAACAGTACCATGCACAACGGTCAACGTCATCTCGACATAGCGCACCTGAAGCGCGTTTTGAGCGGGGGTTTTCCCGTTTCGACGCCAATAGGCAAATTGCAAGCGCGCGATGTCACGGGCCAGGACCCGGGGCGGACCATTGTTGAGGGACTTCGTGACAAACCCCCCGCGATGCCAGGCATACAAATAGGTCTCATGATGAATGGTCGTAAACCGAATGAAATGGCGCCCCATCGTCAGCGTATGGGGATTAGGGGTCTCGGTGCGCTTAAAGGTACCCGCCCAGTTATCGACCGCCGCTTGGGCCGCGCGTAGCGCCTGGTCACGGGATCGGCTGCGGTAGAGACTGAGGGCATGCTCGAGCGTCATTCCCAGAATCAGGGCGAAAACCAGCGCAGCGCCCAACGCGAACAGGGTCTCGAAACGCCCGAAACCTTCTTGTCTTACACCGATCACGAAATCTCGATCCTCACGGAACGCCCCTCTTTACGAGTCCGACCCGCTTTTCTATATGCCGCCGTTTTGCTTAAACGCAGCGTGCGCCAAATCCCACATCGGGAGGAATACGCCGAGCGCCAGGATCAGTACCAAAATTCCCATGGCGACCACCAACAGCGGCTCTATGGCGGTACTGAGGTTACGCAGATCGTAGTCGACCTCGCGCTCGTAGTACTCAGCCACATCGTTCATCAGGGCATCAATCGCGCCGCTTTCTTCCCCGACCGACACCATTTGCAGCACCAAAGGCGGGAAAAGGCCGGTCGCCTGGGCGGTGCGCGTCAGGCTTTCGCCGCGTTCGATTCCGTCACGCATTTGCAGGATGCGGGCCGCGACATATTCGTTGTCGACGGCACGACTGATGACCGTAAGACCCTGAATGAGCGGTACGCCGCTTTTGATGGTGATCGAAAGGGCGCGCGCAAAGCGCCCCAGCAGCGCCCGGGAAAAGATCGGGCCCACTATCGGAATATGAAGGCGCCAATGGTGCCAGCGATAGCGGCCGTTGGGAGTCCGAACATAGGTGCGAATGGCAAACGCCGTCAGAACGACGGCCGCGATCATGTCGTACCAGTAGGCCACCGTAAACCGCGAAGTGGCAATCAAAATACGTGTCGCTAAAGGGAGCTTCGCGTGCAATCCGGCATAAACATGGGCAAAGGCGGGGATCACAAAGATGTTGATGATAAAAACGGCAATGACCAGTGCTATCACCACAAAGAGCGGATAGCGAGTCGCCGATTTGATACGCTGCTGGGTCTCCTGCTCGCGTTCAAGATAACTGGCAAGCTGCAAGAAGGACTGATCGAGCGTGCCGCTCGTTTCGCCAATCTGGATAAGACTTACAAAGAGCGTCGAAAACACCTTGGGGTGGCGCTTTACGGCCGCCGTAAGATCAAGTCCGGCATCAAGGGCCTCATTGAGCTGCCCTATGACACCGGCAAAGGTGCGGTTATGCGTCGAGTCGCGTAAACCCTTCAGGGCCTGCATGATCGGTACGCCGGCCTTGATCAAGGTGTACATCTGTCGACAAAACAAGATGACTTCGGTGAGCTCGATACGCTTATGTCCCAGTTCGCGCATCCAGATCGATTGCGAGGGCGGCGGGGCCGCGTGAATATCGATAGGGGTGATACCGAGATTGAATAAGTGATTCGCGACCGCGTCGGTCGTGGCGGCTTCCATAAACCCCGCGACGGCCTCGCCGCGGATGTTGCGGCCCTTATAGCGAAAAGCCCCCATCAACCGATCCCGTACACGGCGCGCAGGGCTTCTTCTGAGGTCGTCACGCCACGCGCCGCCTGGGTTAAGGCCTCAGCGCGCAGCCGCCGATATTGGGGCTGCGCCAGAGCCGCGCGCTGGAAGGCCTCGGGATTGCGGCTCTGAAGCGCGAACATCAGCGTCTCGTCGATCTCCAAAAGCTCGTAGATGCCCGCGCGCCCGCGAAAGCCCGTCTGCTGACAAAAGGCGCAACCGCGCCCGCGGCGGAGGGTCACTGCGACATCAGGGCCTAGTTCTCGAGCAAAAAGGGCCGCCTCGACCGCGGTCGCCGCCACCGGCTCGGCACAGCTCTCGCATACGCGGCGGACCAATCTTTGGGCCACGACGCCGCGCAAAGACGCGGCAACGAGGTAGGGTTCCGCGCCCATATCCATAAGGCGCAGGGCACTCGAAATGGCGTCATGGGTGTGGAGACTGGAGAGCACTAAGTGCCCAGTCATGGCCGCGCGCAGGCCGATTTCCACGGTCTCAGTGTCGCGCATCTCGCCGATCAAAAGGATATCCGGGTCTTGACGCAGAAAAGCCCGTAAAACACGAGCAAAGGTCAGGTCGATCTTGCTATTGACCTGCACTTGGTTGACCCCTGGCAGCCGGTACTCGACCGGGTCCTCGACGGTCAAAAGCTTCGCCGAGGTCGCGTTCAGTTCCTTCAAGGCCCCGTACAAGGTGGTGGTCTTCCCGCTCCCGGTAGGTCCCGTCACCAAGACCAGGCCATGCGGCTGATGAATCATGGCTCGCAGGCGTATCAGCAGGTCTGCGGGCATACCCAGGCGATCCAGCTCGAGGATCCCATTCGATTGGTTCAAAAGGCGCATCGCCACCGATTCGCCGTATTGCACCGGGACTGTCGACATGCGGACGTCGATCACGGTATCGCGAAACCGCACCTGGCAGCGACCATCCTGTGGCAAACGACGCTCGGAGATGTCGAGGGCCGCCATAAGCTTCAGACGCGAGACCAAGGCCTGGGCAATCTTGCGGTCGGCGGTCGTTTGCACGCGTAGTTCACCGTCGATCCGAAAGCGCACCCGCACCGCCGCCTCGTCTGGCTCGATGTGGATATCCGAGGCATTCACCTGAATCGCGTCTTCGAAAATCGTCTGCAGAAGCTTGACCACCGGGGCATCGTTCGTGCCCTCGGCAGCCGCCGGGCCCATGCCAAGATCAATGTCGTAAGCCGAGAGCTCCTGCTCCAATTCGGCGGCGAGCCCGCTGATCTCCTCCGTCCGCCGATACACGACATCCAGGGCCTTTAAAAGATCGGCCTCCTTTACGACTGCGATCTTGAGTGGTCGTTGCACAAGACGCGCAATCTCGTCGTGTGCGAAGATGTCGATAGGGTCGGCGAGCCCCACCAAAAGGGCACCGTCCTCCTCGCGCAAGGCGACCGCCCGGAAGCGCCGCGCATAGGCTTCGGGAATCAAACGGACAATATCGGGAAGGAACGTGTAGCGCCTTAGATCAACATGGGGAATCTTGAGCTGGCGCGACAGAAACTCAAGCAGCGCGTCCTCCGTCAAGTAGCCGTTTTCGATCAGGACCCGTCCCAAGCGCCGGCCGCTTTTGCGCTGATCCCCCAAGGCCGTCTCCAATTGCTCCTGGGAGATCACCTTATGCTCAAGCAAAAGATCGCCCAACCGCGCTTTACGGGGACGCAATGCTACTGCTGATTCTGTCACCATAGCTTCCACCCGTGTTACCCGCATGCACTACTCTAGGTATAGCAAAACGATCAACGTGTATGTCAATCTCTCAGAGGGCGCCCGCATTCAGCGCGCTTACTGCTCCGCCCATCCTGTAACGGTATAGATAAAGCCCGACGTTTTACCGCGCCCCGTACCCTTTCCTCGACCCCTGTTGCCCTTGCCAGTCGTGGCGTTGCCGGGGGCGGCCGTTACCGACCGCACGACCGTCCAGCGGGCCGCCGGGGAACCACAGACCGCCACCGACTGAACGGAGTAATTGCCGCCTTTTTTGGTGATTTTGCTGGTAGCAGTAATCGTCACAACCGGTGGCGTGCAGGCCGAAGGGGTCGCCAAAGGCGCCGTTACCGTAAGAGTGCTGGGCGGCAGCGCCGTGCTGTACTGTGTCTCGAGGTAATACACGCCGTACTGATCGCCACTTTCAGCGGCCACAAAGGCGTTAGCCCCAGCGTTCTGTAAGCCCTGCCCCCCCTCCGCGGTCCCATACAGGTAGGCCATGACAGCAAGCAACAGGCTGCCGATCAACAGCAGGAAGATTAAGGTCACCAGAACGAACCCCGGAGTCGATTGACGCGTATTAAAACGCATAAGCGGATAGGGCCCCCTCAACCACAAGTCGGCCCTGGCCACTCGGCCCCTGATACTGCAAGTCGTACGTCACCAGACGACTATTCGAAACAACAAACGGACACTGGCCTGAGGGTGAGCTCAGGTCGCTCAATAAAAGAACGGGCGTAGCGCCACTGACCGGAAGTATCTGAAAAATCTGGCCAGCTCCATACTCATACTGATAGCGGATTTCTGTATTGTTAGGTTGCTGTAACAAAAGCATGCACGACGTTGTGCCCACATTGACGCTCATCGAGTTGGCGTTTCGCGCGTCCCATTGGATCTGCCAAATCGCCGGCTCAGACGCCGAGACAAGATCAGCGCCGGCAGCGGCCGCCGTATAGCCATCAACCAGGTGGATAATGAGCGGGGCGGCGACCGCCATCAAGATGGCCGTCAGCACGATCGTGACGACCATCTCAATCAGCGTCATGCCGGAGTTAAGTCGTGTAGACATAAGAAGCCAGGATTAACGGCTGACATGAGCGGGTAACGCAGGTGACGGTGACGGTGACAAAATACGCATAATAGCTTCCGGTCGACACGCGTTTTTGGGTCTGGCTAACGACTTGCGCCACAACTTTATACGGCCCCGCTGTCTGGGTTGCGTTAAAAGGGGCTAGCCCTAACTCCGTTTGCCGCAGTTCCTCTTCCATAACCCCCTGCGCAAACCACGTCATAGGCGCCACTTGATCAGCGCTGGCGCTGCGGCGCGTAACGTCGGCATACATCGACAAAAATCCCACACCCAGGATCGCGAGAAGGACAATGGCGACAATGAGTTCGATAAGACTAAGCCCCTGCTCTTTACCGCTGAGCGCTCTAGACGGGGCACATGTTAAGGGGGGCATGGACCCCCCGAGTGACACTCATAGGTATCGCCTGCCGCCGTCACATAAACCTGGATCGCGGGACCTCGGCCGGCCACGGTAAATGTCGGCGCAAGGCTTGGCCCACTACCACGAACAAAGGTCACGGTAGTGCTGGGGGTCACCGTCACGCCAGAAGGGAAGGACACAACAAAGTCGGTCGATTGTAACGTCGGATTCGGTACCGGGGTCCCATTCTGCGTCACCTCAAAGGTCGTGGAACCCACTGTAAGAGCGGTAGCGACGCCTTGATTTTGCGCCAAGGTCTCGGCGTAACGGGCCGCCATCAAAAGCTTGTCAGCCGTAGTCTGTCCGGTAAATCCCGAAGTCCCAATAAAGCGCGGCGCCAAGACCGCCGCCAAAATACCCACTACAACTAAAACGACTACGACCTCGAGCAAAGTGTAACCCGAGACCATAGTCCCAAAATTCCCATCAAGGCCCCGCCGACGGCCAACCCCCAACCAAGGGAACGGGGCCCTCTGTGAAACACCTGTCCAGCGACGCCTGACCATAGGGGATAAGGATAGGCCCGCGCTATCGGCTACGGGCCTACTCCGCCTAACACCCGGCTAGGTCCTCTCCGATGGTAGGCTCATCTCCAGAAGATGCCGGTGGGGTATAGGTTACAGTGCAGGTTGTGTTCGGCGTGCCAGTCGTTGTGGTACCGTCCGTAGTAGAGGTCGCAGTATATTCAAAAGTTGCCACCGAGGTAGCCGGCTTGCCCGTACCAGCGACAAAGGTAAAGGGGAAGGCCGCAGACACAGTGGTAGACCCACCCTGCAGCGCGAGCAATATCCCGGTTGCAGACGAGTCTGGATATCCATTATCGATGGTAACCGTGGTACCACCTGGTAGCGTCACCGTGCCGCCACTAACCGTACCTTGTACCTCGGCCAAGGCATGGACCATGTCAGCCGCCTCGTTCACTGAGCCGCTCATACCGTTTACCACCGAGACTCGGGCGTCGGTGCTCAAACCCATGAATTTCGGAAGAGCCACCGCCGCCAAGATCCCGAGGATGATAATCACGACCACGAGTTCAATGAGTGTAAAACCCGCTTCTTGTCTTTTCATAGCCAACGCCCTCGTAAAGTAAAAACGTGAATTCTTCAAAAAAGCTTCTGCCGTTGTGGTCCGGACCGTAACCATTTACTTCCTGACCAGTCTGCCTGAACTCGTGCATAAAGCGTGCCGACAAGATTCAAACCGAAGACCGGGGACGCATAACAAGGAACCGCTGAATAAAGCCACCCTACGGTATAGCATAGTAGGTGTCGGAATATAGTCTAGCTCGGTGGTCAGGCTCCGATTCTGTTTTGAGCGAAGGCCGGCCCATCTGAATGAGTTCGGGGCGCAATATCTTACTTATATAGGGGCTTTAGAGAGAGCATACACTTATGTCAGATTCGGATCCGCTGTTCCATGTGGTGCTTTTTGAGCCCGAGATTCCTCCCAATACCGGTAACGTCATCAGGCTCTGCGCGAATACCGGTGCCCGTCTCCATCTCATCGAACCGCTCGGCTTCGCGCTCGAGGATCGCCTTTTACGCCGCGCCGGGCTCGATTATCACGAATGGGTGACGCTGAGCGTCCACCCAAACCTCGCGGCCTTTGTCGGTACCATACGCCCAGAACGGATTCTGGCCTTCTCAACGCGGGGGACGCGACTCTACTCAGATGTCCAATACCAGAGGGGGGACGCCTTGGTGTTCGGCCCCGAGACCCGCGGTCTGCCGGCCGAACACTTACAAGCGCAACCCCCCGAGCATAGACTGCGACTGCCCATGCGTCCCAATAACCGGAGCCTGAACCTCTCCAATTCCGTAGCCATCGCCGTCTACGAGGCTTGGCGCCAGCAGGGGTTCGCCGGCGGCGCTTAGGACCCCCCCCCGCGAAAGAGGGTCGGGGACGAACCGGTATTTGGCGGTGCGGAACAGAGACTCCACGAAGGCGTTGTCGTCGCTGACGCGCGGTCGTGAGTAGGAGGGCTTCACACCCCGCCAATGGAGCATGGCAAGCACCGTGGTGGCCTTCAAAGTGGCGCCATTGTCGCCATGGAACACGGGCTTGTCGTGAAGGCCGTGAATCCCTTCCGCGAGCGCCGTACGCCGGGCGAGGGGCGCCGCGTGGTCAGAATCATCGGTGTCGGCGACGGTATAGCCCACGACCTTGCGGCGGTAGCGGTGCCTGCCAAGGGAGTTGTCGCCTGAATTATGCGCTTTTGCGTTTCTCGTTTAACGGACCAAGAGCTGCGTGAGTCAGTGTCTCCTCCTCCGGATTGAGGGTTACGACCCCGATCAGGTCCCAATGACGCGTGTGTCGCGACCAGCGACGCGGATGGCGGCTTTTGGCCTCCTGATACAGGGCACGTCATAGTGCCGCGGGCCGAGAAAGCGCGGGTCCTGTAAGAGATCCCTTGACGACGTGGATATTCATATGCGCGTCCTAACGAAGCGCCGGCCTCGCAGTCAGCACAAATGGCGTTTCTATAGGCCAAGCCTCGAAACAGCAATTCCTTCTCACGCTCCTCTTGTTGAACACGCGCCGTCGTAACGGTCGCCACTTCCGCCAATATCCCCACAATAACCAGGGCAATCAAGGCCATGACATAGGTAAAGCCGCGACTCCGCCTCCCTCCGCGGATGCGCAGCCAAACCCACATCGCCGGAGCCGCGGCCGCCCCGACAAGCGCTAGCGGCACGGCGAGCACCAGCAAGCGCCTGACGAACCCCATCATATAGGATCCCCCGCGAAAGAAGGTCGGGGGACGAAACGGTCGGCCCTTGGGCTGGCGGCCATCGGCGCCGGATGGGCGTCCCGAGAAAAGCAGAATTTTTTCCAGCCTGCCCCCGGTGGGGATGGAAAAATGCCACAGCCGCTCCCATATAGCAGGCCGAGACGGTGAGAGGAGGCCTTTTATGCCAGCAAAGCAAATCGTATGCCCCCATTGCGGGCAAAAGAACCGAGTCCCCACAGACAAACTGGCCCATAACCCGCAATGCGGCTCGTGTCACCAGGCGCTATTACCGGGCGAGCCTATCAATGTCGACGATAGAAGCTTTGCGCAGCATGTCAGCGGGAACGAACTTCCGGTTCTGGTCGATTTTTGGGCCCCATGGTGCGGGCCCTGCCAAATGATGGCGCCGGCATTCGCGCAGGCGGCCGCCGACCTCAAGCTCCAAGCTCGCTTCATCAAGGTCAACACCGAAGAACAACAGGGCCTCGCAAGTCGTTACGGCATTCGCAGCATTCCCACGCTTGCCGTCTTTAAAAACGGCCGCGAGGTGGCGCGCATGGCAGGCGCCATGGATGCTCGGCGACTTAAGAGTTGGATCGCGCCGCACCTTTAGCGAGAAGAGCGGAAATGCGAATCATAGGTCCCGCGAGGCGCGGGGCGCGTATAAGTCCGGGAATGAGGCCGGTCCTTTTTCTGCGCGAGCGCCGTCGGCATGCTCGCAAAGGCTGGGGCAGTAGCTGCCAAAAACCCGAGAATAAAAAAAATGGTGCGCATAGAGCCATCCCTCATATCTTAGCCTAGCATTCAGTATAGCGAAGATTGCCAGGCGGCGTGCCAGCGCGGCCCACGGGTCGCGTTTAGAACTCTTTCGTCCGCCGGCGGAGACTGGGTCAAAAGGCCGGTGTAATAATCCCCAAACCCCGTACCCGAGCCGTGCTCGGACGCACCTGTCAAGTGCCAGCAATCCCCTGATGCGCTATGCTGTGCGCATGCCGCTCCCGCTGAATCGCCTGCAACGAAAAGTTCTGGCGGTCATCCTGACCCTTGTGGTAGTCCCGATGCTGGGCGCCGGGGCCGGGGCCGCACGCTGGGTTTCCGCGCACTTCGAGCATCGCTTACAGCAATGGATCGTGGAAGCGGCCCGCGTCGATCGGATATGGCTCAAGGGCTACCAAAACGATGCTCTCATGCTTGGCCAAAGCTTGGTTCGCAGTGCTCGCTACCAGCACACCCTGGCCCGCGGCCGGGTGGTCCCACCCGCGTCTTGGCGCCACATTAGCCGCAGTCTCGGTTTACGCCTCATTCAGATCTATGGTCCAGACGGTCGACTCCTCTACTCCTCAAGCGGCCTGCGTATCGCGGGCTACTGGAACCCGGCGCAAAAACAGGCGGTATTGCGGGTCATAGACCGGCACCACGACATGCTTGCGGCAGTTGGCGTCACCGCGATGACGGTCCCCCACCGCGGGGTCTACCACCTCGTGCTAGGCGGCCTTCTGAATCGTCATTTCATCCGCGAGGTCTCGCAAATTACCGGGCTCGATACCCAGCTCTATTATCGCGCGGGCGGCCACCGCTATCTCGATGTCTTGTCTTCTCCTCACCACGTCATCGCCTTAACCGGACTTTCGTCCCAGACCATGCGACGTCTTTTGAACCGCCGCTCCGATTACGATGTGCATGCTGACACCAACCGCTTTCGCGGACTGTATACCCCCATCGCGGACTCATCGGGTCACGTCGAGGCCCTCGTATTCAATGGACTCAAGCGCGGAGGTCTGGATGCGTTTCTCACCAACCGCGGCGCGCTGTTCGTGACGATCTCGCTTGTCGGCCTCTTGATAGGCGGCCTTACCGGGCTTTTCTTGAGTCGTATCGTGCTGCGCCCCATAGAACAACTTCATAGCGGGGTTATGAGCCTGGCAAGCCAGGACTTTAATGCCCAGGTCCCTGCCTATGCCAACGATGAGCTAGGCGACCTCGGGCGCGCCTTCAACGCCATGGCGGTGCGTCTTCGCGAAGCCCGGGATGCCCAACAGCAACGATTCCGCCAAGATAAGCTGATCGCGTTAGGCGAGCTTTCAGCGGCCCTCGCTCACGAGATTCGTAACCCCATAGGCGTCATCTCGGCCGCCGCAACCTTGCTTGATAAGCCCGGTCAAGACAACGCGAAACAAGCGGATCTCAAACGCATGATCCGCGAAGAAAGCGCGCGAGTCGCGGCCTTGACCGGAGATTTTCTGAAGCTGTCGCGTAACCGCCCCCCGGCACCGGAGGTTCTTGACCCAAGCGCGCCCCTCAAACGCGCCCTGGCCGGGGTATTGGCCATCCATCCTCAGATTCAGATCAGCGAGACGCTGACCCACAGCTCGGCCCGCATACTGGCCGACGGCGACCTCCTGCAACAGGCATTTACCAACCTTTTAACAAATGCCGCTGAGGCCTTTACGGGCCAGGACGGACAGATCATGCTGTCCTCCCATGTGGAAAAGGGCCGCCTTGTCATGGCTATCGAAGACAATGGGCCGGGCATAGATGCCGCTCACGCCCCAAGACTATTCGAGCCCTTTTTTACGACCAAGGCACACGGGACTGGTCTTGGTCTTTCCATTGCCGCAGCCCTGGTCGAGGCCAACGGGGGCGTGCTTGCGGCGGAGGCCAGGAAATCGGGCGGGGCACGATTCGTGATGAGCTTTCCGGTTTTAGGACCGCGCCTTACGCAGGGAGCACGGGCCAACGAGGAGACCTCTTGAGACTTGGCTCATATCGATACCAACGCGCACAGGGTGGGCCGCCCCCTGCAACGCGGCCGCGCAGGCCTCCTCAGGAGCGTCGATGATAAAAAGCACCGTACTCGTCGTAGACGACGAGGCCAACATGCAGGCGTTGATACGCATGATCCTCGAGAGCGCAGGCTACAATGTCATCGTCAGCGATCGAGGAGAAACGGCTCTTCCCCACCTTCAGGACCTCGCCATCGACATCATCCTTTCGGATCTTAAGATGACGGGGATGGGCGGTGAAGAGTTCATTCGCCGGGCCCGCGCGGAAAGACCCGACATTCCGGTTATTGTGATCACAGCCCACGGCTCGATCAGTTCGGCGGTATCGAGCATCCATGCCGGAGCGGCCGACTACTTAACCAAGCCCTTTGAGCCCGAGGCGCTCGAAATTGCCGTTCACAATGCCCTAAAGCTACGCCGCATCCTGCAAGAAAATCAGCGTCTCAAGGCGGATATCCGGCAGCGTGCTCGCAGCACCCATACCCTTCTTGGGCAAAGCGAACCCTTAAGGCGCCTCCAGGCGGAGATCAGCCGCGTGGCGTCAGTCAAAACCAATATCCTCATCACCGGGGAATCGGGAACCGGGAAAGAACTGGTCGCGCGCGCGATCCATGAATCGGGCCATCGCCGTGATCACCCGTGGGTGGCCGTCAATTGCTCGGCCATTCCCCATGACCTTCTCGAAAGCGAGCTTTTCGGCTATGTCAAAGGGGCGTTTAGTGGCGCGACCCAAAACCGCACGGGGCGCATCGAGCAGGCTCAAGGCGGGACGCTATTCCTAGACGAGATCGGAGATCTCGGGATTGAACTGCAAGCCAAGCTGCTGCGAGTCCTGCAAGAGCGCGAGTTCTCGCCCCTTGGGTCCAATCAGGTGCGGGCCATGGATGTGCGCATCATCACCGCCACGAACCGTGACCTGCGCGCCCAGGTAGAGGCCGGGCGATTTCGCGAAGACCTTTTTTATCGGCTGGATGTATACAACATCCAAGTGCCACCGCTCCGGGACCGAGTCGCGGACATCCCTCTGCTGGCCACGGCCTTTCTCAACGAAATCGCCGCCGACATGGGCTCTTCGATCGCAGGTTTTACCGCGGAGGCGCAAGCGGCCCTGAGTCAGTATTCGTGGCCGGGCAATATCCGCGAGTTGCGCAATGCCGTGGAACGGGCGCTGTTGACGGCAACCGGCCCCTTAGTCGAACGTGACGACCTCCCCCACAGCCTCTTTCGCCCACGAGAACAAGCGGCGGCCACGTCAGCAGTCTCCCATCTCCCCACCGGGCCGCTCGATGAATGGCTTGCCCAATTGGAGCGCGAAGCCATCATCCGCGCCTTGAAGTCCTGCGACGGCGTGCAAGCCCGGGCCGCCGAGATCCTTGGCATCGCCGAGCGCAGTTTGTGGCATCGCCTCAAAAAATACGCTATCCGCCTGCAGCGGACGCCCCATTAAGACCGCCGTGCGAGAGGCCGGGTGCGCCAAGGCCGCGGCGCTTAGGCAAAGAACCCGAGGGACGTGATGTGTTCAAAGGGCATCAGCCACGCGTACGAGTGCGCGACGGGCATGGCGACCTTGCAGCATCGCATCGATGACGGGATCCAGCTCGCTCCGAGTCAAAGACCGGTGGAGGAGGGCAAAATCGCGCGGCCTTAATTCGCCCGCCAATCGCCGCCACATCTCTTTTCGTCTTGGCAGGGGGCATTGCACGGAGTCGATACCCAAGAGCCGTACGCCTCGCAATATGAATGGAAAGACCGAGCTGTCGAGTTCAGTCCCACCCGCCATGCCACAGGCGGCCACGGCGCCACCGTACACGATCTCCTTCAGCACATGGGCGAGCACAACGCCCCCCACCGTGTCCACCGCGGCTTGCCAACGCGGGGTACGCAAGGCTCGTTTCACGTCCTCACCCTCACCTTCCGCAGACAGGACTCGCGCTGCCCCCAAAGCCAAAAGATAGGGTTCTTCCGCCGTTTTGCGAGTCCAGGCCACGACCCGAAAGCCGAGCTGGGAGAGCAACATGATAGCGATACTCCCGACCCCGCCGGTGGCTCCGGTTACCAGGACCTCGCCCTTCCTGGGATCGATACCGCACTCGAGAAGCGCGTGGATCGCAAGCGCCGCGGTGAGGCCCGCCGTTCCCAGCACCATAGTTTCCGAAACCGTGAGGCCTTCGGGAACCGGCAGGACCCAAGTCCGCGGGACGCGCACATAGTTCCCGAAGCCGCCCCAAGCCTCAACACCTAGACCAAAGCCCGTCACCAGGACCGGGCCCGCATCCTCCTCCCCCACAACCACGCCGGCCGCGTCTATTCCCGGGACATGGGGCCAGGTTTTGACGAGGGCCGGGTTCCCCCGGGAGACCAACGCATCTTTATAATTAAGGCTAGAGAATTGAACCTGGATAAGGACGCCCTCGGACCCGAGATCCGAGAGCGGGCGTTCGACAAGACCGTGGATGAGACCCCCGTCTTTATCTCGATCCACGACATACGCGACAAAGGATCGCATAGGACTCGCCTCGCTTGCACCTACGATAGCGGATATTTAGGGAATCCGACGCACGCCGTTCTTTGTGCCTAACAACAGGATATCGGCGCCCCGACGGGCAAAAAGTCCGTTGGTGACAACGCCCGTGATGTGATTGAGCCGCTCTTCCAACGCCACTGGATCCAGGATCTTCAGGCCGTGGACGTCCAGGATCACATTGCCGTTGTCGGTCTGGAACCCCTGACGGAGAACGGGCTCGCCGCCCAAGGCCACGATCTCCCGAGCGACGAAACTCCGCGCCATGGGTATGACCTCGATGGGCAAAGGAAACCGCCCCAAGACATCGACCAGCTTGCTCTCGTCGGCAATGCACACGAAACTACGGCTCGCAGCAGCGACGATTTTTTCCCGAGTCAGAGCGCCGCCACCGCCCTTGATAAGGGCCTTGTGGACAGTGGCCTCATCTGCCCCATCGATATAGACGGTGAGGGTACCGGCCTCGTTGAGGTCAAGGACCTGAATACCGTGCTTTTTCAAACGCTCCGCGGTCGCGACCGAACTCGCCACGGCCCCATCGACGCGGCCTTTGATGGTCGCTAAGGCATCGATAAAGTGATTGGCGGTACTCCCGGTACCGACGCCAATCACGCCTCCCTTGGGCACAAACTCCAAGGCCGCAAGGGCTACCGCTTTCTTCATGTCGTCTTGGGTCATGGCTCGCAGGATACCTGGGGTCTTTGACGAAGAAAAGACCGCGCAAACGAGAGCCTTTAAGGCACCGTCTGTGTGCCGGACAAGAAGTCTACCCGCTGATCAAGGAAGGCCGGCTTATCAAGATTCATAAAAATCTATATCTCCTCATCATGCACAAGGTCAGATCCAGCTTCACAGTCCTCTTCTCTGAGAAACACAGACTGTCATTCAGGCTCATACATGGGCGCCCCCAGCTTGCCAAGCCCTTATTTTACGAGGTCAGGAAGGTACGTTATGCCGCCAGACATCTGGACTTTTGGTGAGGCTTACGCCTCTGTCCCTGATGGAATTTGCGAAATGGCGTCTCATTTCATATTGGACAAGGCTATCTGTGGTCGCGCTCTAAACGGTCTGGTAGACTCAAACATTCAGGCCGATTGCATGACACGCAACTATCTCAAACGTATCCTGGGTTCCCGCGTCTATGACGTAGCCGTCGAAAGCCCGCTTACGGTGGCGGCCGGCCTGTCGCGCCGCCTAGGCCGCCCGGTGCTCTTAAAGCGCGAGGACATGCAGCCCGTGTTCTCGTTTAAGCTCCGCGGCGCATACAACAAAATCGCCCATCTTAGCCCCGAAGAGCGATCACTTGGGGTCATCACCGCATCCGCCGGAAATCACGCCCAGGGCGTGGCGCTCGCCGCGCGCCGGCTTGCGATCCGTGCCGTCATCGTGATGCCCACCATGGCCCCCCAGATCAAAGTCGATGCGGTGCGGGGATTCGGGGCCGAAGTCGTGCTATACGGCGAAAACTACGATGCCGCCTATGCCCATGCCCGCCACTTAAGCGCGGAACACAAGCTGCCCTTTATCCATCCCTACGACGACCCTGACGTCATCGCAGGCCAGGGCACGATCGGGATGGAGATCCTCAAACAACACCCCTCGGACATCGAGGCAATCTTCGTTCCGGTAGGCGGTGGCGGGCTCATCGCCGGTATAGCCGCCTACATCAAAGCGCTACGACCGCAAACCCGGATCATCGCCGTCGAACCGATGGATGCCGATGCCTTCGCTCGGTCGCTCAAGCTGGGCACCCGGGTCATGCTCGATAAGGTCGGGACATTTGCCGACGGAGTCGCCGTGCGCCAAGTCGGACAGGAGCCGTTTCGCATCGCCCGCCGACTGGTCGACGAGGCCCTGGTGGTGAGCAACGATGCCATTTGCGCGGCGATAAAAGACATATTTGAAGACACGCGGTCGATCGTTGAACCCTCGGGCGCTCTGGCCGTCGCCGGTCTCAAAGCCTACGCTGCACGTAGCGAGACGTCCGGGACGCTGGTGGCTATCGCCTCGGGCGCCAATATGAATTTCGACCGGCTAAGACACGTCGCGGAACGCGCTGAAATTGGCGAGCGCCGCGAATTCCTATTTGCCGCCACGATCCCGGAGACGCCCGGAAGCTTCCGCAAGTTTTGCGGCCTCATAGGACAACGGAACATAACCGAATTCAACTATCGGTTCGCCGATAAGCACATAGCGCACGTATTTGTAGGCATTCAAGTGCCAAGGGGCGAAGGTGCGCACGACCTTCTCGCGTCGCTCGCGGCCCAAGGGATCGAGGTGCTCGACCTGACCGACAACGAGATGGCCAAGCTCCATATTCGCCATCTGGTCGGTGGTCGCTGCCCGGTCGACGACGAGATCATCTACCGTTTCGAATTTCCGGACCGGCCGGGCGCGCTGATGAACTTCCTCAACGCTATGGGAGAAACCTGGAACATCAGTCTCTTTCATTATCGCAACCACGGGGCCGATTACGGCCGGGTATTGGTCGGTATGCAGGTGCCGCTGGCCGAACGGGTACGACTTCCGGCATTTCTCGAGGCGCTTGGGTTCGACTACCAGGAAGAGACCGACAACGCCGCCTACCGGCTCTTTTTGCGCTAAACGATGGCGCAAGCCACCGGCGATCGCGAGCGAACCGGCCGGCGCTCAGACTCCTTAGGAACGCTGCCGCAAAACCAAGGCCTCTTCGTTAAACGCGCCATCTATGGCGTGTACGGTGCGCTCCATACGCCGAAGATCCGAGACCGGCGCATCGTCACGCATGGCGCGAAGGCGGAGCGGGCCCAAGGACGTTGTGGCCTCGGCCCGGGTAATCGTGGCTTCGGGGGAGACGGCGCTTGCATGACCGGCAATGGCTGCGACGATCTCGCCTGACAGCGCGTCCTTGTGGGTCTTCGCCAGGGCCTTCTTTATTGTCTCCTCGCACGTTCCATCCCATATCTCATAACCCGAATTCTCGTTTAGGTACGTGAATAGCTCGTTTAAGGTCATAAACGCCTCTCGACAGGTTAAGCTGTTATGAGCCCATCGCGCAGATTGACGCGACAGATCTCCTGGACTCTTTCAAAATAATACATAAGATCGATAGGGAGCGTGACACCGTCTAAGAGTTGAAGCGGGAAAAGATCCGCCGTCAGCAACACGTCCGCCGCTGAAAACTCGCCCGCATAAAACCTATGCTTCGCGATGTAGGTGCCCAAATCCTTGAGGCGCGTCAAGGATTCCAGCTGGCCATAGACTGCGTACCTATCATTGGCCAAATCCTCGAGGCTTGTGCCAAACCGAGCCTGCACGGAGGCCTTATAGGACGCGAGATGGGCCTCGTCGTCGCCGATCCCGACATAGGCCGGACGAATCGGGGCATAGAGCCGCTCGAGGATATTGTCGACCGCGACGCGCCAGTCGCCCAACGCCCGCCATTGCTCGGGCGCCAAGGGGGCAAAGAGACTCGGCGCTGGATAGCGGCGATCGATTTCCTCCAAGAGCCCAGCCGCGCCGACATCCAAGTGGCCATCGTCCCACGTAACCACAGGGACCGAACGCGCCACGCCCAACTCAAAAAACGTCTCGTCATCGTCATAGTCTGGGACCACGAGTTCGTAAGAAAGGGACTTGAACGATAAGGCCAGTCGGGCGCGCTCGGAGGCCGCCTCGAACCAAAAATGATACAACCTCATGGGGTACCGGCGAGGCCGCGGATGATACTCCACTCGTCGCTCGTAACCGGCAGCACCGACAGCCGATTGCCGCGCGCGAGAAGCGGCATACCAGCGAGCGCGGGGCAGGCCTTAAGCTCCGCCAAGGTGATGGGCTTCTCGTAGCGTTCGCGAAACGCCACGTCGACCATAGACCAGATCGGCTTATCGGCGGTCGCCCGACTATCGTAGTGGTGGTTATCGGGATCAAGCGCCGTGAGATCGGGATAATGCTCGCGCACGATCTCGACCTCCCCGACCACGGCCGGCACGGGGCAGCTCGAATGGTAAAAAAACGCCCGGTCGCCGCAAGCCATCGCCCGCATAAAATTGCGGGCTTGAAAGTTGCGCACTCCGTCCCAGGGTTCCGGACGACCTTTTTTGACGAGATCGTCAAGAGAGAAAGAGGCGGGTTCGCTCTTAAAAAGCCAGTAGCGCATTAGCCTTCCCGTACGCTCACGCGCTGAATCCCGCGGCTACGACCGGTCTTGCTGTCAATATCAATGACCACCCCGCAAAAGGTGGCCGGCCCTTCCGCCGCTTCCAGCCGCTCGGGCAACTTCAGCACCATGCGCTTTAAGACCTTCTCTTTATTCATACCAATGACGGAGTCGTAGCACCCGGTCATACCGACATCCGATATATAAGCGGTGCCTCCTGGCAAGACGCGCTCGTCCGCCGTCGGGACATGGGTGTGGGTCCCTACGACTGCGCTCACCTGACCATCCAAGAACCAGCCCATGGCCATCTTTTCGCTGGTGGTCTCGGCATGACAGTCCACCAAGACCGCCTTGATGGACTCGGGCTTGGTAGTCAAAGTCGCCTTGGCGCACGCAAAGGGGCAATCGAGGACCGGGTGCATGAAGGCTGTGCCCATCACGTTCAAGACCGCAAACGGCTCGCCACGTGCGCTCTGCCCCATATACCAACCGCTTCCCGGCGTTCCCAGCGGGTAGTTATGCGGCCGCAAGAGGCGGGGCTCGCGAGCTACGAGATCAAGCGCCTCGCGTTTATCAAAGACATGATTGCCGGTGCTCAAAACATCGATCTTGTGGGCCAGACACTCACGCAAAATCTTATCCGTTACCCCAAACCCGCCGGCGGCGTTTTCGATATTCACCACGACCACATCAATCTTATAGCGTTCACGCAATATGGGTAGGCGCTCTAGCAGCACCCGGCGCCCTGCGTCCCCGACCACATCCCCCACAAACAACAGATTCATAGCATTCTCCGGGGGCCATACAGCCGTTTTTCCGTCAAAACCGCGTGTAAGCGCACATCGTGCGCGTCATTGGGCAATTTCCCGACCCGCTGACATTCGAAAGCCAGCCCGATGAGGAGCGGTTTACAGTGCTTTTTTCGGGATAAAAACGCAAAGGTCCGGTCATAGTGGCCGCCCCCTTGGCCGAGCCTCAGGCCGCGCGCGTCGAATCCCACCACCGGCACCAGGACCGCATCGAGCTGTGAGCCCTGGAACCTGCGTCCCCACCGCGGCTCCATTATGCCATAACGATTAGTGGTCAGGGACGCGCGCCAGCGAAGAAACGCGAGAGGAGAGTGAGGACGCCGATTCACGACCGGCAGATAGAGCGCGCAACCGGCGCGCGCCAGCGCCGACATCAGCGGTCGGGGATCAAGTTCGGAACCGTGCGGAAAGTAGGCGCCAACGCGCGCGGCCCGGCGCAACAAAAGGCGCCCACGATGGGCGATGCGCACAGCCCCCCGCCGACGGAGGTCCGGACGAAGATCTCTACGCCGCCCACGCAACTCCCGCCGAAAGCTGTGCTTCTCACAAACCATGGGGATAACAAACGAAGATAGAGGCGCCCTCCACCTGTGCCGTAACCATTCTTTGCCTCGAACCAAAGGTTCAAGTGGGACACGTCCAGGCGCATCAGGCTTTCCGTTCAAGACGGACATGCACAACAGCACCCATGATCGCGGTTCCCGAGGCAAGAGTTATAGGTTCAAGGGACACGGAACGGTTACCAACACCGCAGGGGGCGCCAAACCCGCAAACGACCCGTCGCAATGACGATCGCTCCTTAACTCTTCTCGAATTCCTCTCGCAAAACCGAATCGACCCGGTCCGCGAGCACGTGAATCCGCTTACTCCAATCTTCCGAAACACTCGTCGATTGCTCGCGCAAGCGCAAAAGCTCGTAGGCCATATTCAACGCCGCCATGACGGCGTTACGCTCAACTGCCACGGGCTTCCCCGCACGATGCCCCTCTTGCATCCGGGCATCAACGTAGCGGGCCGCCTCGCTCAAAGCTGCGCATTCATCCTCGGGACAGGAGACCGCAAATTCCTTACCCAGTACCGAGATATGGATGGTTTGCTTGTTGACGGCCATCACCGGCTCTCACGGGCCATGGCGGTGACGCGGCCAATCATCTCTTCGACTCGCGTACGCGCGACCCGCGTTCGTTCGCTCAGTTGCACATACTCCGCAGACAGGGCCTGATGACGCGCACGCCACATCGCGTTATCTTCCCGAAGCCGTCGGCACAGTGCGACTAAATCCTCGACGCGACGCTCCAATCTCGCTAGCGCATCCGTGTCAAAAGGTGGTTCGCCGCTCATGGAACCACTATAGAACTCGGGAGCGTCGTGGTCAACGTCCGCCCTCCGGGGCTTGTTTAGAGGCCCTACCCTAGCCCTCATTAAGCACTCAGGTACAATAGGCTATGACCTACGACCTTTCTTTTCGGGCCACAGCCTCAACCTTGGACGTCGCGGGGATCGCTCTGAGTCCGTCGGAGGCCCATGGGCTACTGACCGGGCTTGTGTGCGCGGGTCATGTCGATGATGAGGAGGTTTTCTCGGCGCTCGGCGATCCTGGCGACTTTCCCGAACTTGGCCGCTATGTCGACGCGTTGCGTACGCAATTGACGCAGGGCCTCGCAGGCGGCGAACTTGATTTCGCGCCGCTCTTGCCCGGCGAGGAGCAATCGGCACCGCAACAGAGTCGGGCCTTGACCCAATGGTGCAGCGGCTTTATCGCGGGCTACTATTTCCGCGGCGAGAATCGGCGGCAAGGGTGCTCGGAGGCCGTGGGCGAGGCCCTGGACGATATGGCCGCCCTAGCGGACGCGAGCGGGACCGTAGGCGAGGCGGACTTGAGCGAACTTGTGGAGTACCTGCGTGTAGCCGTCCAATTGATCTACGAAGAGACCAGCGATGCCGTTTAACGGGCCGATGAGCGCGCCTGACCTCCGATATCGGGCATAATGAGGACTATGGACAAGAATTATTTCAAGCGACGGCGGACGGAATTCATGGCGCTCATGGGCGAGGGCGTGGCGATTATCCCCACGGCGCCGATCCGCAACCGCAATAGCGACGTCGACTTTATTTTTAGGCCCGACAGCGACTTCTACTACCTCACCCATTTCCCCGAACCCGAGGCCGTTGCCGTTTTCGTTCCGGGTCGCGCCCAAGGGGAATTTCTGCTGTTTTGCCGGGAGCGCTGCCCGGAGAAGGAACAATGGCAGGGACGACGCGCGGGCCAAGAGGGCGCGGTCGCGACCTATGGCGCCGACGACGCCTTTCCGATCGACGATATCGACGACATCCTTCCGGGCCTTTTGGAAAACAAACACCGTGTTTTCTACAGCATGGGTCGCCACGCTGAGTTCGATGGGGTGGTACTAGAGTGGATCAACGAGGTCCGGGGGAAGGCCCGCTCGGGGGTAGTGGCTCCCGGGGAATTCGTAGACCCGAATCACCTGCTGCACGAAATGCGCCTCATCAAACGGCCGGAGGAGATCACACTTATGCGGCGCGCGGCGGCCGTCGGCGGCGAGGGACATCTGCGCGCCATCCGGGCCTGCGCGCCCGGGCTCCACGAGTACGAATTGGAGGCCGAACTTCTCTACGCCTTCCGTAAGGGCGGTTCCGAATACCCGGCTTATCCCCCGATTGTGGCGGGCGGCGCCAACGCCTGCATCCTGCACTACACGGAAAACAACGCTGTACTCAAAAACGGGGCGCTCGTGCTTATCGACGCGGGCTGCGAGATTGACGGTTACGCCTCGGATATCACCAGAACCTTCCCCGTAGGCCCACGTTTTAGCCCCGAACAGCGCGAACTCTACAATCTCGTCTTGGCCGCCCACGGCGCGGCTTTGGACGCAGTGGGTCCGGGCGTGGAATGGCCGAGCGCCCATAACGCCGCCGTCCGGGTCTTGACCCAAGGCTTGGTCGACCTAAAGCTTCTTCAGGGTACGGTCGATGGACTCATCGAAAGCGGGGGCTACAAACGCTTTTACATGCATAGGACCGGCCACTGGCTTGGCCTCGATGTCCATGACGTGGGCGACTATCGGGTAGGCGATAAGCCACGGATTCTGGAACCCGGAATGGTCACGACGGTGGAGCCTGGACTGTATGTCACGGCCGGAGACGACATCCCGAAAGGCTTTCACGATATCGGGATCCGCATCGAAGACGATGTGCTCATAACCAAAGCCGGCTACGAGATCTTAAGCCACTCAGTCCCCAGGAGCGCCTCTGACATCGAAGCCCTGCGCGCGGAAGGTCTGTGAGCATGGAAACCTACGATATCGTCATATGCGGAGGCGGTCTCGTGGGAACAAGCCTCGCCTTGAGCCTCGCCCATCTTCCGCTCACCATCTGCCTCATAGACCCCGTGGCTGCGCCGCCGCCACGACACAAAGATGACCGGACGTTTACCTTAGCGCAAGGATCGAAACGCGCGTTGACAAGCCTTGGCGTCTGGTCCCGGCTGCCGGAAAACAGCTTCCATCCAATCAACGAGATCGAGGTGTCGGATCGCACCGGGGGGTTCGGTCTTACCCACATTCGTGCCCACGAACTGGGGCTCGATGCCCTAGGATTTGTGACCGAAAACGCAGCGCTGCTAGCCGCCTTGTACGGCGCCCTTAAAGAAACGTCGGTTGTCATTCGGGCGGGTCGGTTCGCGAGTCTTGAAGTCCGCGCCAATGCCGCCGTCGTGACGATGTCGGGAACCGATGGCCCGACACAGCTATCTGGCCGTTTGCTGGTCGGAGCCGACGGCACCGACTCGGCGGTGCGTGCGGCGCTCGCCATCCCCGTGACCCGCCACGCCTACGGCCGCGAAGCCTTGGTTGTGAACTGCCAAGTCACCGCGCCCAAACCGCAGACCGCCTTCGAACGATTTACGCCGGAAGGGCCACTTGCGGCCCTTCCTTTGGGTGATGACCGCTATACTTTCGTCATGAGCTCTACCCATGCCCAGGACTGGCAAGATCTTCCGGAACCACAGTTTCTGGCCCGATTGGAGCAGGCCTTCGGGCAACGCCTAGGCCACTTCCGAGCCTGCGGGCGCCGCCTCCGCTTTCCGCTCATTCGGCAAAAGGCCCCTCATCCGGCGGCGGTGCGCGCGGTGCTTGTCGGGAACGCCGCCCACACCCTGCACCCGGTCGCGGGGCAAGGCTTTAATTTAGGATTACGCGACATAGCCTCGCTCGCGGATACCATCGCCGAGACCTGCCGACGACAGGAAGACTTCGGTAGCCGAACCGTCCTTGATCGCTACCTCGCTGGACGCGCCCACGACGTAGCCAGCACCACCGAATTTACCGACGGGCTTGTGCGGATCTTTAGCAACAAGATCGGTCCGCTGGTGGTGGCCCGCAACCTGGCCCTGACCCTAGTCGACTGCCTCCCCTCGGTAAAACGCGCCCTGGCCGTGCGCACCATGGGGCTTAAGGCACCCTTGCCGAGTCTCCTACGAGGACTGAGACCGTGATGGCCGTCCGCAGCCAAAGCGATGTGATTATCGTAGGGGCTGGCGCCGTCGGGTCCGCCCTCTGCCACGCACTCGCCTTGCGCGGCCTGACAGTCGCCGTGGTCGACGCGGAACGTGGGGCAGTGGAAAAGTCCGGGGTTCGGACCAGCGCGCTCACCCAAGCCTCTTGCCACTGGTTGGGAACCCAAGGGCTGTGGCCCTTGGGCGAGACCCAAACCGCGCCCCTGCGAGCTTTACAGGTCGTGAATAGTAGCGGCCACGGGCGGGTGCGATTCGAGAGTCAAGACCTGGGCCTTGAAAACCTCGGTGTCATCGTAAACCACGGCGGTTTGGAGACCGTCCTGCGCACCCGAGCACGCGCGGCACCCGGTGTCACATGGCACGACGACAGCGCCCAACGGGTGACTATCCGCGAACACGTCGCAGAGGTCGCCCTAGCTGGCGGCGCGGTACTCCACGGGTCTTTACTTATCGCCGCAGACGGCGCTCAGTCGCAACTGCGAGAGCAGCTAGGCGTACCTGTTTGGCAGCATCACTACGGACAAACCGCGATCTGCGCGAACATCCAATTGGGTACAACCCATCAGGATGTCGCGTGGCAACGGTTTTTGCCAACCGGACCGATCGCCCTGTTGCCACTGCCAAATCCCAGCCAATCCTCGCTTATTTGGTCTACGACCACGAGCGCCGCGGAACACCTCCGTGGCTTGTCAGACCCACAGTTCAACGCGGCCCTCAACACGGCCTTCGGGCCCGAGCTCGGCGCGCTTCAATCGCTAAGCGCCCGGGCGCATTTCCCGCTTATCGCAAGCCACGCCGAGCACTATGTGGGATCGCGCTTCGTGCTGGTGGGAGACGCGGCCCATCGCGTCCATCCCTTGGCCGGACAAGGCGTCAATCTCGGGTTCGCCGACGCCCAGGTCCTCACCGAAACCCTGCTCCATCGCGATCGGGACAGCGACATCGGAAACCGGCGTCTGTTGCGGCAGTACGAGCGGGCCCGTAAAGCGGCGAACCTCAGTATGTTGCTCGCGACCGATGCCCTAAACCGCCTGTTTTGCAACGAGGCCAGTTGGCTCGGACAGATTCTGACAGTCGGCCTCAATGTCACTGATACTCTGGGCCCGCTCAAGGCGTTTTTTATGAAGCAAGCGGGCGCCAAACCGCCTGTGTCCCTGCCCTAACGGGCAAGACCTCGGACGAGGCGCTCCGGGTGCGCTCGCGGCCGACGGGCTTATGCCGTGTGGAACCTCAAGGGTCGCCACCGCGGGGTCGTGGGTCAAGAGACCGAGCGGCGATACAAAGCGCCCATGACGTGCTCGGCGGCTTCTTGTTATGATTCATCGAGAATCAAACCGAACCCAAGGCTTCATGAGGAATCTGCCACGGACGCGGAGAGCACAATCGGCGAGGACAGAAGGGCCATCGCCATGAGCGGCCGCTTTGAGGACGCCGCCTTCCACACCGCCCGGGACGAAGCGGGCCGTACTACCGTGGTACTGACTGGGAACTGGACCTTGAGGGGTATAGGGCGCCGCCATCAGGCACTGAGCGCCACCTTGCGACCGTATGCGGCGGGCGAGGTCAAGGTCTCCTGGGATTGCCGATCGATCCAAAAGCTAGATAACGTGGGTGCCCTGATCTTATGGCGCATTCATGGCTTTAACCAACCCGCCGATTTCCAGGTGCGGGCCGAGCATCAGGCCTTGTTCCGGCATTGGGCTGAACGGGAAACGCCGCCCCCGGCCGAGCGTAAGAAGAAACGCGACTGGGTCGAAACCGTGTTGTCAGCCGAACGGGCCTTCGTCTCTCACTTTTTTGGCTTTGCCACACTCCTTGGGGAAGTGCTCCTGGATACTGGAGCGCTCTTGCGCCATCCCGCCCGCACGCCGTGGAAAGACATTTCCGCGACTATCTATGAAGTCGGCGTCAGGGCCTTGGGCATTACCGCCTTAGTCGGGGCGTTGGTGGGCGTAGTCATGAGCTACCTCTCGGCCCTCGAACTGCGAACCTTCGGCGCTCAGTCCTATATCGTGAATGTCCTCGGGCTTAGCATCTTGCGCGAGCTTGGCCCGCTTTTGGCGGCCATCCTGGTGGCGGGACGTTCGGGGTCGGCCATGGCCGCGGAACTCGGCGTCATGCGTTTGACCGAAGAATTGGACGCGTTATCGGCCATGGGAGTCTCGCGCACACTCCGGCTTGTGCTCCCAAAGATCGTGGCCTTGGGAATTGGTCTGCCGCTTCTTGTCATCTGGACCGATGCGATCGCGCTTTTAGGCGGCATGATCACCGCCCACATTGAGCTTGGTATCAATGTGGCGAGCTTCATTCATAGCATCCCGGCCGCGGTACCCGTCGTCAACTTGATTCTCGGGCTTGTCAAAGGCGTGGTATTCGGTATTGTCATAGCGCTTATAGCCTGCCATTTTGGACTACGCATCCAACCCAACACCCAGAGCCTAGCCAAGGAAACCACCAACGCGGTCGTCAGCGCCATCACCGCGGTGATCTTTGTCGATGCCGTGTTTGCTATTGCCTTTCGGGGCCTGGGTCTGCCCTGATGTCAGACCCGATTATCGAAATGCGCCATGTCTCGACAGCGTTTGGGCGCCAAGTCGTGCACGAGGACATCAACCTTGAGATCCGCGAAGGACAAATCCTAGGGCTTGTGGGCGGTTCCGGCAGCGGCAAAACGACGCTGGTGCGCGAAATGATTGGCTTAGACCAACCAAACGGTGGCACCGTCACCTTATTTGGGCGTCCCTTGCTGCAAACCCAGGGCGAGGATCTTGCGCGCTTGCGCCAGAGGTGTGGCATCCTATTTCAAGGAGGTGCACTTTTTAGCGCCTTCACCGTTTTCGAGAACATCGCCTTCCCTCTTCAGGAGTATCAGGGGATGGACCGCAGCCTCATCAGAGACCTTGTCTATATGAAACTGGCCATGGTCGGCCTCGGGCCTGAGGTCGCAAGCCGGCTGCCGGCCGAACTTTCGGGCGGTATGGTCAAACGTGTCGCCTTGGCGCGGGCGCTTGCGCTCGAACCCGAGCTTCTGTTTCTTGACGAGCCCACATCGGGACTCGACCCGGTCACGGCCCAGGCCTTCGTCGACCACCTGCAAGGTCTCCATAAGGAATTGGGGTTCACCGCGGTCGTGATTACCCACGACCTAGACCTTATGCATGACCTGTGCACACAACTCGCCATTCTCGCCGACCATAGGATCGTGGCGCTCGGAACGCCTCAGCAGGTCGCTGACGTCCCGCACCCCTTTGTTGCCACCCTTTTCACCGGCACCCGCGGCCAGCGGGTCTTTAAAGGCCCCCACTCATGAATAATCGCTCCTATGCCTTGCGCGCCGGCCTTTTTGTGCTGATTTTTGCCGTCGCCATTTTGGCGGCCGCTTTCTGGATAGGCGGCAACCATGAACCGCGGGCCCGCTATGTGGTGATCACACATGGCAGCGTATTTGGTCTGAAGCCCCAGTCTACGGTGTTTTTCCGGGGCATAACGGCGGGTATCGTGCGCGGTATCCACGTGGACCCGCACAACCCGCGCATGATTCGGATCGCCATTTCGGTCGATAAACGCATCCCCGTGACCCGTGGCACCTACGCCTTACTTAAACTCCAGGGGGTCACCGGACTTTCGGCACTGGAGCTCAACACCACGGCCAACCTGACGCCGCTTGCGACGTCACGCGCCCATCCAGGGGTGATTCCAATGCGCCCCTCGCTGCTCAGTCGCCTCACAAAGGCCGGCACTCATACCATGAAACAATTGGCCGAGCTGAGCGATGCGCTGCATCAGACGCTCAACGCCACCAATAGGGCGCACCTGCAGACCATCTTGGCCAACGCGGCGAAAGCCAGCCGGAAATGGGCGATTTTGAGCGAGCGCCTGAACGATGCCGTAGCGGGGCTGCCTCAGATCGAGCAACACGCCGATCTGACCCTCGCCCACATCGATCGATTAACAAGGCAGATGCGAATTCTCGGGCGCCATCTCCAGGCCCTAAGCGATACCGCCCAGGGGGCAAGCACCGTCATCCTCACTCGCACCCTGCCTCAGATTGATCGCGCCATAACCCATCTGACGGCAACTTCGGATGATGTCTTAAAACTCAGCCGTTCATTACGCCACCATCCTCGCGAACTCCTGCTGGGAGCCCGACCGATGGCCCCCGGTCCTGGCGAGCCCGGATACCAGGAGTCACGCTGATATGTCCAAATTGATAAAGGGGTTTGTCGTAGGCTTGTCTCTGATCGTCCTCGGGGGCTGCAGTCTGTTTCCCTCACGACCACCCGAACTGCTGGTCGATCACGACTTTGGCCCGATCCAGACACGGGCCTTTGAAAAGCCAGGAGTGCCCGTACTGATTCATGTCAAGGGCCTCTCTTGGCTCGCAGGGACGAGCATCCACTACCGGCTCCTGTACCGGGATCCGACGGCCGTCTACGCCTATGCGGACAATCGCTGGATCGCGCCACCGGCGGCCCTCCTCAAGGCCCGTCTGCGGGCGCGTCTCGGACTAGGGACCAGCGTGACGGCCGGGCCGCCGCCCGAGGTCGAGCGGCTCGTATTGGTCCTATCGCGCTTCGACCAAAACTTCTCTACGCCTCATAAAGCCTTTGTGCGCTTGGCGATCCAAGGTCGGCTCTATAACGTGACGACCGGTCGACTCCTCGCCACCAAGACCGTCAATCTGAAGCGTGCCTGCGCACCCAGCGTAACCGGCGCAGTCGAGGGTCTTGGCGCCTTGGCTCGACGCGCCGACCGCATTTTTGTGCAACTCGTGCGCCGTCATACACTGCCGGAACCTAAAGATTCAACTCCTTGAGCTTACGCGTTAACGTATTGCGTCCCAGCCCCAGACGCTTGGCGGCATCTTGCTTGCGGCCGCCCGTGTGCCGCAAGGCAGCCTCGATCAAGGTCCGCTCGAACGCCAAGTTAAGATCGGTATAAACCGCGTGTTCGCCCAGCGTCAAGCGCTGCTCGACGACGGTTCTCAAACTTGACAACCAATCGCCCCCTGCCGACGGCGCCGGACCCGCTTCCTTCAATTCCGGAGCCAGGTCGGCGACCCGGATCGTGCGTCCAGGGGCCATCACCGTAAGCCAACGGCAGGTGTTCTCGAGCTGCCGCACATTCCCAGGCCAGGCCAATTTACAGAGATATTGCTCAGCCTCTGGTGCCAATCGTTTGGGCTCGACCTTCAGTTCCGTGGCGGCCATAGCCAAAAAATGACGCACCAGCATCGGGATATCTTGGCGACGATCCCGTAGCGGCGGGACCTGGATGCGAATCACATTCAAACGATGGAAAAGATCTTCCCGAAAGAGACCGTCAGCCACCCGCTGCTCAAGATTCTGATGGGTGGCCGCAATCACGCGCACGTTGGTGGTGATCTTCTCGCAACCGCCCACGCGGTAAAACTGGCCATCGGACAAGACCCGCAAGAGGCGGGTCTGGAGCTCGGATGGCATGTCGCCAATTTCGTCGAGAAACAGGGTGCCTCCATCGGCCTGCTCGAAACGACCGCGCCTTTGAGTCAAGGCCCCGGTAAAGGCGCCGCGTTCATGCCCAAACAACTCGGACTCCAGGAGTCCTGCGGGAATGGCGGCGATATTGAGTGGGATAAAGGCATTGCGGGCCCGAGGGCTATGATTATGCAGGGCCCGCGCCACAAGTTCTTTGCCAGTCCCCGATTCGCCGTTGATCAAGACCGTGATGTGGGAGCCGGCGAGACGCCCTATAGCCCGAAAGACCTCCTGCATGGCCGGGGCTGCGCCCAGGATTTCCGGGGCCTTCTCCGTGCCTTCAATGTCCGATGCCTGCCCTTGGCGCCTATGCTCTATGGCATAACGCGCCAAGCCCACGGCATGGTCGACATCAAAAGGTTTAGGCAAATACTCGAACGCGCCCCCTTGATAGGCCGCCACGGCGCTATCGAGATCGGAATGCGCGGTCATGACGATGACGGGGAGCGAGGGAATACTATGACCGATATTTTCCAGGAGCTTGAGTCCGGAGAGGCCGCTCATGCGGATATCGGTGATCACGACATCGGGCGCCTGGGTGCGAAGCTCGTCTAAAACGGCGTTCGCGCTGGCGAAACATCGGGGCGCCATGCCGGCCTGCTGAAAGGCTTTTTCCAGTACCCACCGGATCGACTCGTCGTCGTCGACTATCCAAACGCTATCCTGTCGCGTCATGTCCCTGCCTCAACGGTAGAAATAAGGTAAAAACCGTGCGCCCCGGGCGGCTTGCGTACTCAATCAACCCGCCGTGGCGGCGCGCGATGTCCTGGGCGATGGACAGCCCCAAACCGGTCCCTTCCGCGCGGCTTGTGACCATGGGATAAAAGAGGGTCTCCCGTAGCTTAGTCGGCACACCAGGCCCGTCATCCTCTACCTCAGCGCGCAGTACAAGACGATAACGGCGCTGGCCTATAGTCAATTGCCGCTCGACACGAGACCGCAGACAGACACGCGTACTTGGGGCTTGTACGGAGTTGCGCACAAGGTTCAAAACCGCCTGCACGAGCTGATCCGGGTCACCTTCGAATTCGGGTAGACTCGGGTCGTAATCCCGCTGGAAGGAGACCCCCGCGCCCACCTCGGCTTGAATGAGCGAACGCACATGCTCGAACACCTGATGGATGTTGACCTGGGTCTGAAGGTAAGGCCGATTCGGACCGGTGAGCCGATCAACCAAGGCCTGCAAGCGGTCGGCCTCGCGAATAATGATGCGCGTGTATTCGCGTTCACTTTCGGACAGCTTGCGCTCCAACAATTGGGCCGCACCCCGTAGCCCGCCCAAAGGATTTTTGATCTCGTGGGCAAGACCCCGAACCACGGCCCTTTGCGCATCGTGGCGGTCGACCAGATCCTCTTCCTGAACCAAGCGACGCAGTCGATCGACTTGGTTCAGTTCGAGCAAGAGTGCTGCAGTCCCAAAGTGGGCCGCGCCCTCGGCAAGGACTGCGGTCACAGTCATATCAACGGTCACCTCGCGTCCCGCAAGCGGGAGCGGCAAACCGCGCCGGGTAAAAGAATGGGCGGCGCGCAAGGTCTCCGCAAACGCGGAGGCAAGGGTCGCGGTCTCCGGCCATATCCGCGGCAAACGCTGGCCCAGCACCTGCTTTGCACTCAGCTCAAACAGCATTTCCCCGGCCGGATTCACAGCAAGCACGCGCAGCCCCGCGTCCGTTAACAAAACGGCGGTGCTGAGGTTCTCCACGATACGTTCGGCGTCATTCACCACGGTGTCATCCAGGCAAGATCCGGGCCAAAACCCGAAGCGGCCACTTAGGCCTATCTTAGCACCCCCGGCTGGCGCAAAACGGGGCGCATGCACCATAATAAGGCATGAGCGGACCGGACATTAAGGGGACTAGGCCTTGCAGTAAATAACAATCAATCTTATTATTGTTACGAATTATCAAGAGAAGACCCCCTTATGTCTCGTTCTCGCCGCTTCTCGGACAGATGGTCCGGCCCGTGGGCCGCGGCCTTGGCCGTTGTGGGCCCAGGCCTTGTGGTGATGCTCGCTGATACCGATGCCGGGAGCGTCATCACCGCCGCCCAGAGCGGGGCCCAATGGGGCTACAGGCTGCTCCTACTACAGGTTATTCTGATCCCCATCCTCTATATCGTCCAAGAATTGACCGTTCGGCTTGGCGTGGTGACCGGTGAAGGCCATGGCCAGCTTATCGCGAAGCGTTTCGGTTACGGCTGGGCATGGTTGTCAGTGGCAACATTGGCCTTGTCGTGCCTGGGCGCGCTTTTAACAGAACTCAGTGGCATGGCGGGCGTGGGACTGCTCTTTGGGGTCCCCCGGTGGATTACTATGCTGATCCTGGTAGGCGGTCTTATCGTCATGGTGTGGACCGCCTCCTATGCCGCGGTCGAGCGCGTGGCGCTAGCGGTCGGGGCCTTCGAGCTCGCGTTCCTAGGAGTGGCCTTTCGAACCCATCAAAACTTAGGCTATCTCCTCCGACACAGCTTGCAAATTCCGTTTCATGATCCAGGCTATCTTTACCTTGCCGCTGCCAACGTGGGCGCTGTGATCATGCCGTGGATGGTCTTCTACCAGCAGTCCGCGGTCGTCGATAAAAAGCTAAGGCTTGATCATCTCAAAATGGCCCGGATCGATACCGCGGTCGGCGCCGTAGTCACCCAGTTGATCATGGCCGCGGTATTGGTAGTCACGGCGGCCACCATAGGGCGCAGCAATCCACACACGCCGCTGAATACTGTTCAGCAAATCGCAGGTGCGCTCACCCCGTTTCTTGGTCCGAAGACCGGCCGCCTTTTATTTGCGCTTGGCATGAGCGGGGCGGCCATCGTCGCCACCATCGTCGTGTCGCTCACGGCCGCGCGCGGGGTAGGAGAAGTGATGGGATTCAAGCACTCCCTCGAGCACCATCCGCGCGAAGCGCCTTGGTTCTACGGGATTTATACAGTGCTTCTGGTCTTGGGCGGGGCCCTGGTCGCGTCAAACGTGAACCTTGTGTCCTTGGGGGTAGCCATGGAGGTCATGAACGCGATCCTGCTCCCGATCGTGTTGGGCTTCCTCTATCTTCTGGCGCGCCACGCCCTGCCCGGGGCATTACGTCTCCAAGGCTGGTATGCCGCCTTTGTGCTGACCGTTATCACGATCACAGCAGGCTTTGGCCTGTTTGCGGCCTTAAACGGAATCGCGCTCGGATGATCCGACCAAGGGCGCTCCTAGCCGCCGCGCGGGGCAGTCACACGAGGCGCCAATAGGGCAAGCAGCGCTCTTCCAAGGAATGAGCCTGCACCGCGGCCCGCTGGCGGGCGCTTGCCGAATAGGCCGGATGGGGCGCCGGGGGACCGGCGTCCCGCTTAAGCCTTCAAAGACCCTTAAGCGCCGCTCTTAGGGCCTTGGGGCGCCAGTGACCCGGGCTTACGCCCCTCCCCAGAGCATTAGCGCAGCGACGCCACGTCCACGCCCTCATGGGCCAAAAGACGCCGCTTCATCTCCTGGCCGCCGTCCGAATACTGGCCGAGACGGGACCCTGCGGCCACGACCCGGTGGCACGGGATTAGAAGCGGTAAAGGATTGTGGCCCAAGGCCGTGCCGACGGCGCGCACCGCCCGAGGACGCCCGATCTGGGCCGCCAATTCTCCGTAGGTGCGGGTCTGTCCACAGGGAATGGCACGAGTGGCGGCCAAGACCTGGCGCTGAAAGGGGGTCTGGGCCGCGAGCGCAAGAGGACCATCGTAAGATCGCCGCGGGTCGCGCAAGCAACGCAGGGCTTTCTGCAGATCCTGGGGCGGTGCAAGCTCCCAGCGCAGAACACACCTCTTGCGGGCGCTCTGCACCCAATCACAAAAAACATCGGCGGACCCCAGGGATACGAAGTAGGGGCACGAGTCACTATAGGCAATATGGACGGGCCCGAACCGAGTTTCGACCGAACTCCAAGCAAGGGCCAGGGATGACCTTTCAGGCCGACGCGTATCCATGACGCTAATCATCGTCACGACTTTGGGCAAAATCCCGCCCTTCCGGAGCGCCGCGCCGCCACACAAAATAGATGCAGATGCCCACCGATAAGTACGCCAGGAAGCCGTAGGCCGCGACAAGCGTGATCCCACTTGCCCCCTGGAAATTTTGCAAGAAAACATAGAGTAACAAGGGACCGACGGTCAGAAGCGCCAAACTTGCGATCCAGGACACCGGCCGGCCGCGTCGCCGCCTCATCACCGGGACCGCGACCATCGCAAAAAGGTAAATAAAGATGAATCCGAGGGCGGTAAAGACCCCAAACAGATTCACGATCGCAAGCGGCGACCATCTCAGTACCCCCGCCGCCACGGCAAACATGGTCGTAAGCGCACCCAAAATATGGAGGGCGTAGCTCGGGGTCTTCCGCGACCCCACCCCACCGAAAATGGCGGGCAGGACCCGGTGGCGTCCCATCGAGTACCAAAGACGGCTGAGGCTATTTAAGGTCGCGATGGTGGCACTTAAGGCCGCTATCGCCATCGCGAGATCCGACAAGAAGGCCAACACCGGAAGGCCTTCGCCCACGGCCAAGGCGCTAAGAGGCGCCTCGGTACCCGCCAAAAAAGAGGGATGATTGGCAAAGCCAGCCATTTCGGCGTAGGCCATGAAAACGTAGAACCCCATACTGAACACAACGGCGGCGAGGATCGCCGCCGGAACGGAGCGCGTAGGGGACCGGCCTTCGCGACCGAAGTTGGCGGCCGTCTCGAAGCCACCATAGGCTAAGATGCTCAAAGTAATGGCATGAAAGAACGGTGAGGCAGCAAACGGCGCACGCCATTGCACACGGTCAAAAACCCCGACATGAGCGAGCGTCACCACACCTATCAACGCGATAATTACCAGCGAAACTGCCTCTATCAAAAGACTGTAGCGAGTCGCAAGCTCGACATCTCGGACCGTAAGCGCCCAGGATGTCAGCGAAAACACCACCGCGACAAAAGGCCAGGGCACAGCCATGCCGACGATAGGAAAGGCCTTGGCCACAAACAGGCCACCAATGACCGGGGCCGCTAACAACGCGCCAAGATAGCCGCCGGTCATGCACCACCCGCTCAGGATGCCGACCATGGGGTGCAGAGCTCGGCTCAGAGACACGAACAACGATCCGGCGGCCGGCACCTCTTTTGCCAAGGTCGCAACCTGCGCTGCAACCAGCAACATCAAAAACCCCACGACCAGGTAGACCGCCCATGTGAGCAACCCCCCCTCGGCCACAACCAGAGACAGGGTCACCGTAGCCATAGCCGAGGGCGTGATGTTGGCGACCGTATGACCTAGGATCTCGACGAAGGATACGCGGTTGGCGGAAAGCTCGGGGTCACAAATCGGCATGTGGCCATTGTGCCCACGATTAGCCGACAAGGCTAGACGGGTTGTTCGGTTGGCTAAAGACAGGGCGGACCCGAACCGGGGCCGCCCTGGAAGACCTAGCTACGAGTCTGGCGCGTGGAATGCAAGACCGGGTGATGAAGAGCTACGCTATCGCGATGCAGAGCGATTTGAGCACGGTGCAAAGCGCCGGCATCACGGCGAATGGCGGCGTTGTCCATGGCGATTTTATGGCGCGCCATCATTTCTAACTTGGCATTGTGGTGGTGCTCGGCCAGATAAAAACTATGGCGATCGCGACCACGACTGACGTAATCCTTGTGCAGGGCCACACGGGCCGCGGACAGGGCTACGCGATCCGCCTGGACGGAGGAATGCGCGGCAAAGGCAGGGGCTATTGTCAGGCTCATAAGAACAGCCGAGGCGAGAATTCTCAGGGACATAATTATTTCTCCAATACGGGGATGTTCCCGCATGGCCCTTAATGCAATCGCCGTACCACACTCCCATGACAGGAAAGAGTGGCGTTAAAACAAGCTGTTAGCCAAGTACCGCCGCACCGACCTTCGGAACCCAAGCTCCATTTTTTGGAGCGAGCCCGAAAACTTCGCTTCAATCCTCTTTTTGATTGAGCAAGGCCTCTAAAATCGACCACATGGGACCCAGGATGGCGACACAATCCATGTAATACCAAAACATGGGCAGACGAATAAGCATATGCATGGTGTATTTCCTCCCGGAGCTTAGCGACACGGCGACTTTCATCGCCACCTCATAAAAGTCTATATCAGGATGGGGTTCGGCACTAGGGCAATGCGCAAACGGTGGGGTCCGGGCCGCCACTGGGCGATGACAAAGCTCGCGGGGCCCATTCTATCCGACCAACGCCGGCCACACTGGACAACAATGACATCTAGTTCACCACGGCGAAAGAACACATTCACACCCACATCCTTGCGTTAGCGCCGCACGATGAGGTCGACCGTGGCAGCGTTCACCCGTAAGCCCTCAATGCGCAACTCGCTCAAACACGTCGGTAACCTGGGGTAGGCAAAGTGAATGCCGGGAGGCCCTACGGCCTTGATCGTCAGACCAAGAAAGGACCGCAATAACAGAAACCGAACCTGAAGCTAGAGCGCTCGATCTACAGGCCCTCACATAAAGGGCGGGCGCCTCATCATGGTGCCGGCCCAACAACACAGCCGGCATATGAGGCAAATCCATAAATCTGGTGACATAGAACCGTCCTTCAGGCATACGCACAACGGCATCCTTGTATCCATAACGGGCAAGGCCCGCAGCGTGCATGGCATTATCCTGCGGCCAGACCGCCTCGTGATGACAGGAAAGCGGGTTGTGTCGAGACTGGCCGCGGGCCAGAGTCCGTACTTCTCACCCCGAAAAAACCTCATCGATGACTGCGGCCATCACTTCGGCGGCGGCCTTGGAGGCTATGCCGGCGAAAAGCGCATGCCCGGCGTGAGAGCCGAAGATTCCCAACGGGCGCTTGTCGCCGTCTAAAGCCAGGGCGAAAAACCGCTTATCGGGGCGCCAGAACGCGCGATGAAAGTGGGTCTTTAAGACCTGCGCCTCGCTTTGCAATGGCTTGGCGCCCATGTCATACCCTAGGCCCGGACGACCGGAGCCAAGACCGATTTCGCGGCGTAGACATAGGCCTGGACCTCACAGGGTGCAACCAGCCCTAGGGCCGGCTGACCGCGCTCGTCGAAAATGGCCTTTGGTGAACCTCATCAGTCCTCATGGCGCCGGGCGGTGCCCGGTTCCTGCTGGTACTCGATGAAGCCATCGCCATCACGATCACCGTAGACCTGCACCCCGTGCCGTGCGCGCTCTACATGCGGCCACAGCCGCTCGAGGACGGTGCTGTCGGCGGTATGCTCGTAGTAAAGCGCCGCCATGTCCCAGCGGCGGGTCGCGTGCAAAATCTTGCCTGGCTAGGCTTTACGGTTACTATCGACATGATCCGTTTGCGACGTCGCCAAAGACGCGGGGACGCCGCGGGGGCGATGGAGGGATCGAACCAGACGGTCTGAAGCGCCGTAAGGAGGCCATCGCGTCCAACCGACGCGCTATGCCGGCGTACGGAGCGGTCTCGGTCATCAACAGCGCAATGTCCGCGGCCAAGCGATCGAGCCTGAAGGGAAATTGGGGATTCGATTCCGTCACCCGGGTTTTGTCCTAGACGCCCAGAAGAGCGACGGTCTGTTCCGAGTAGGCCGTATCGTAATCGAGAGCCACCGGCTCGTCATTTCTCTCCGAGAAGGCACTTGTGGTGAATGGAGGCACATCACCCGATCGAGGCTGACATAGCTCAGGTCATGCACTGCCCCTTAATATCGGTCGCACATCGAACGTACCGAGTCCCAAAGCTCGAAAATGTCGTGCTAGTCCGCCGAATAGGCGAAGGAAAGCCCGAGCGTCGTGACCGTGGCACCGTAATTCACAATCTTCAAATGCTCCTAGCCTCCATTGCGCTCATGAAATCGGATCCGGAACGATATCACCGTTCGGATCCATGATCCCGGAAGACTCATTGTTCTTAAGCGTGCGCACCGACTCAAAAACCGGAATCACGGCCTCGATGGCAAATGAACTCCTGCGAGTCGGGGCATTCATGGCAAAGCGGACGTCGGGCGAAACCGGGTTTCCCGAGGGATGTATGAGCGGCTTGGCCGGACGGTTTGCGTCTCAGTCCACGAAAAGCCCAGGCGGCGCTTGCGGCGAAGGCGGAAAGACCTAAGGGGCAAAGCCTTACGCCAAAGGCACCAGGGGATCTTTGCGCAGGGTGCTAGGACAGCGGACAAGAAGGGTGTCGAACGACGAAACCGCAGGCGAACGCAGCCATGTCAGGACTCGCGTGGAATAGGTAGAAAGCGCAGCAGGCCATGACCGCAAACAAATCGGGCCCCCGGTAGAAGCAAAGAGGCGGGCCTTTAAGGACGGGCTTTGTTGAAGGCCTAGGAGGCACCTGCTCGCCTTCCAAGGAACTTGTCTTGTCAGGAACGGGCCTTGAGGAGAGCCAGCAGGACCTCTTTTAAGGCCACGCGCTGACTTTTCGGCAAACCCATCCAAAGCCTGGCGACCACGACCGCCTCTTCGCTCAAGGTCGGCTCGGCCTGGTAGGACGGCTGCGCCTCGCGCACACCGACCTCCACCGAACCCTCCCCTAACAGTAACCAGGCGGGGTTGACCGCGAGCGCTTTGGCGATTTCGACCAAGGTGCGCGGCCGACGCACTTGGCCGGCCTCGATAAATTGGATGGCTTGCGGCCTAAGCTTAACGCGCCTCGCGAGCTCCGATTGCGAAAATCCCGCTCGCTCTCTGGCATAACGCAAGCGCTTGGCGAGGGTATCCATGGCTTGCAGTCTACAAAAATGCGCGCAGCTGAGCCTTGCCAATACACTTGTGGCTACCATAAAATCTGGTACATGGGGACGGCCGTCGAACGCCATTATCTCGCGATGAACTTAAGGCAGGCCCGGATCGCCCGGGGCCTCACGCAAGACGATGTGGCCGCTTTAAGCGGCGTGAACCGGGCCTATGTGAGCGACCTCGAACACGGTAAGCGCAATATCGGCATCGACTGCCTAGGCCGGCTTGCCGCCGCCTTGAATATACCGGCGGCGTCCCTCCTGTACGCCCAGGATGACGCGAGCCTGGCACCGGCTGCCTCGGCGGGCCCCATCCTCTTCACCCCGCGCAACCGCCTCGCGTAGACCCCGCGTCATGCGAGCCTTGGGCGCTCTGGCAGCCCTTGGTTACGTAAAGAAGCTTCAGTACACTCCCCAAAAACAGTGATCCGACTCGGGTGAGGACTTTCCATCTATACACGGACTGATATAGCGCGGGCAGTGTCCGCGGCAACTTTTCAGCGGGGCGAGACCTACTACGCGGAAGAACGCGTCATAAGCTGGGCACGAACGGAGGGGGACACTATTCGGTCCACGGTCCGGGGAAGCCGCGGGCAATCTTACACAGTCCGGGTAGGCGCACGACTGCCGCTTCACGGCACATGCGACTGTCCGGTTGGATACAATTGCAAGCACGTCGTAGCGACCCTTTTGGCGGCCTTGGGCGAAGCACCAACTGCGCCCCTACGCCCTTTGAAAATCTTAGGGGTAACGGCACCGAAAAAGACCATGGGCAATCGCCCTTCCCCACCCGAGGCCCCCGCCCGAAGACCGCGTATCACACCGGTACCGCATCTCCACCTAGCCACCGCAGCATTGTTGGTACGCCCACGCTACCGTAGACAGGCGGGCGCGGGGCAGCTCGTCACGGCCGTCGCGCGACTGTCGCTTGATTATGGCGAAGTCGAAATCTCCTGGTCTGAAAAACGGCCTTGGGTGGGGAAAGGCACGACCTCGGCTGTGGTCGAGGTCGTGCCTGATCAGCGGGCCACCTGGCAGGCGTTGATGCGTCTCCAAAAACTTGGGTTCGGTCCACTCGTGGGCGACGATGCGGTGGTGGTACCCGACGAGCATCAGCAGGATCTTGTGCTGTGGGGGAACGATTCTTCGCGGCGGCTGGCAGATTTCACGCTCTACGGCGCGCCGGCCCTCGAAAAGGACGGATGGCGCGTCACCTATGCTGACGATTACCCCTATCGACCTATTTCCTACACGAAGGCCTGGTATGGGGAAATACGAGATGCCCCCGAGTCGGGTTGGTTCGACTGCGAATTGGGCATACTCATCAATGGCGAGCGGATCAATCTCTTGCCCGCGCTTTTGCGCATGATAGAGAACTTCCCTGAGGGCATGAGCCTGACCGCCTTGCAAAAAAAGCCCCCGTCGGAGCTCCTCGCCGTGCCTTTGGAAAAAGGCGGCATCGTTCCAATACCGGCCGCCAAGGTGGCGGAGATATTAGCCGCCTTTGCCGAGTTGTACGAGGGCCGGGCGGGCGATCCTGTGAACACGCGCATACCGGGGCCGCTGCCCTTCATTCCCGAGGACCTCATGATCAATGGCGCGCCAGTCGAATGGCGCGGGGCCAGCAAGCTCCGGGCCTTGGCGGACGCCCTAGCAGGACACCAAGGACTCCCTCAGGTGGACTGCCCCTTAGGCCTCAAGGCCACACTACGGCCCTATCAAAAGGCGGGGCTTGATTGGCTAGCCTACCTAGGGCGCCATGACCTGAACGGGGTACTGGCAGACGATATGGGCCTTGGCAAGACCCTTCAGACCTTGGCGCTTTTTCAGCACGACAAGGAGGCCGGGCGACTAGATCGGCCCTGTC
Source organism: Pseudomonadota bacterium (assembly GCA_021785035.1). Taxonomy (GTDB): domain Bacteria; phylum Pseudomonadota; class Gammaproteobacteria; order Acidiferrobacterales; family Acidiferrobacteraceae; genus Acidiferrobacter. The sequence goes on along the minus strand of JAJYGP010000025.1, from coordinate 163,056 downwards.
TTATCGTGGCGCCTACAAGCCTTATGGAGAATTGGCGCCGGGAGGCCGCCCGTTTCACGCCGGAGCTCAAAGTCTTGATCCTCCAAGGACCCGGACGCAAGAGGCGCTTTCAGGACATCCCCGCCCACGACATCGTGGTCACGACCTATCCGCTGCTCGTGCGCGACGAGGAGACCTTACGGGCAATTCCCTTCCACTACTTGGTCTTCGATGAGGCCCACCTCCTCAAAAACCCCCGGACTGCGGCCGCGTTCGCGGCGCGGCAGCTTCAGAGCCGCCATAAGCTCGCCTTGACCGGCACGCCTCTCGAAAACCACCTAGGCGAGCTCTGGGCCTTGTTCGACCTCCTCATGCCCGGGCTCTTGGGCGAGTTGCGTGGCTTTACCCAGCGCTTTCGGACACCGATCGAGCGGCACCAGGACGCCGGCCGCCGCGAGATGCTCCGCAAACGGATCGGGCCGTTCTTACTAAGACGCACCAAAGAAAAGGTGGCCCCCGAGTTGCCGCCAAAGACCGAGATTATCGAAACGGTGGCCTTAACCGGGAGCCAACGTGATCTTTATGAGGCCCTGCGCCTTGCCTTGCACGACAAGGTCCGGAGAGCCATTGTCAAGCGCGGGCTTAGCGGCAGTCGCATCATTATCTTGGATGCTTTACTGAAGCTCCGTCAGGTGTGTTGCGACCCGCGGCTTGTGAAAACACGGGGGGCCGGCAAGGCCCGGCCATCGGCCAAGCTCACTCTATTGCGGGAGATGGTGCCGGCCTTAATCGAGGAGGGTCGTCACATCCTCATATTTTCGCAATTCACAAGCATGCTGGCACTAATAGCCGAGTCGTTCACGGAGCTCGGCGTTCCGTACGCGGTCCTGACCGGGGATACGCGTGACCGCAGTACCCCAGTGGACGCCTTCCAAGAGGGGCGCGTACCGGTCTTTTTGGTGAGCCTGAAAGCAGGGGGAGCGGGCCTCAATCTCACGACCGCAGATGCCGTCATTCATTACGACCCGTGGTGGAACCCGGCGGTGGAGCGCCAAGCCACGGACCGCGCCCATAGGCTCGGACAAGTGAACCCGGTTTTCGTCTACAAGTTGATCGCAGAAGGGACCGTGGAAGAAAAGATATTGGCGCTTCAAGCGAAAAAACTCGCCATGACGTCGGCCTTGTTGTCTGATAGCGCAGAGCCCGGAACCACCCTTCAGGCCGAGGACTTAGAGGGTCTTTTCGGGCCGATCCCGCACCCGTCTTAGTGGCCCTGCAGCTTCCGCCTTAACGGTTGACGGGCTTTGCCGCAATTTCTTCGAGTTTGTGAGCACGGATGACCTGCCGGTCTAGCCCCGCCTCCTTGGCGGTCCCGCTCTAGGCAACGGCCATGAGCTGGTTATCGTATGTCACCGGGATATTGAACTTGCTCCGGTAACGCTTATTGATCTGGCCCTGGTAGACTTCCCTGTTCATTTGGTAGACCGGACAGGAGGTCACGATCATATCGGCGCCCGGCTTAATCTCGATATGGATACCCGAGTTGGGGACCTGACCGGTGGCCAACCCCACAAGGTCTACGTTCGCCATGACAGCGTCTTTTCCGTCGCACTACATAAAGCGGATCTTATCAAGAGTGAGGCGGTAAGCTTTCTTGTCCGCGCAGGGATGTCATCCCTGCGCGGACAAGACCGGGACATTGTGTAAGGCGGATCGGACTCCCGCCAATAACTTTTTGGTTCGGCGGGCTTTTTTGGCATACTGTGAAGCCCCCACCGAAAGCAGAAAGAGCGAGCGTGAAAGCAAGAGCTGTGGAACCCGATGGCTTTCTTATCACGAAGGAGCCCTACTACGAATCGCAGGGCGATGAAATCATCTTGTTCGAAAGCGCCTATCGCAATCAGATCCCGGTCTTGCTAAAAGGACCGACGGGGTGCGGCAAGACGCGATTCATGGAGCATATGGCATGGCGCCTGAAACGTCCGCTCATCACAGTCTCCTGCCACGACGACCTGACGGCCTCCGATCTCGTTGGGCGCTATCTCATCACCGCCGGCGAGACCGTCTGGGTGGACGGCCCGCTCGCCCATGCCGTACGGGTCGGCGGCATTTGCTATTTGGATGAAGTCGTCGAGGCCAGAAAGGATACGACCGTCGTCATCCACCCCCTGGCCGACGATAGGCGAGTACTTCCCATCGAAAAGACCGGCGAGGTTTTGAGCGCGACACCGGAATTTGCCTTGGCGATCTCCTACAACCCTGGCTATCAAAGCGTCCTGAAGGATCTAAAACAAAGCACGCGGCAGCGCTTCGTGGCCCTCGAGTTCAACTATCCCGCCCACGACCTCGAAAAACGCATCGTCGACCACGAGAGTGGTGTCGGCGATGAGCGGGCCGAAAAGCTGGTCCGGTTCGCGGACATGACGCGCAATCTCAAAGGCAGCGGCCTGGAAGAAGGCGCGAGCACCCGGTTATTGGTTCACGCGGCCAAGCTGATGGCCTCAGGGGTCAGCCCGCAAGCCGCCTGTCGGGGCGCCATTGCCCAAGCCTTAACGGACGATCCGGAAATGCTGGCGGTGATCACCGAGCTGAGCGCGTCGCTCTTTTAGCGGCCACAAACTGTCTCACGGCAGGCTCATCCAGTCGGTAGTGACATAGCTCGGAGCCGTCGCACACAAGCACCGGTATCAAAAGGCCGTAGCGCGCCTCGAGTTCGGCGTCGGTCTCAATATCAATCTCGGTCACAGTCAAGTCGAGCTCGCTTGCGATCGGTGCCAGGGCCACGCTCATCTCCTCGCAGAGGTGACAGTAGGGTCGGTGGTAGAGGGTCAGGTTCATGGGCGTCAGTGTAGCAAACGATAACGCGGGGCAAACGATAACGTGGAAAACTATATGACTTCATTAGCCCCGCTGACCGCCGCCGAGCTTGAGGAATGGCTTGACAAAGAACTGGATGCCGCGCCCTCTAGCCACCGAACGACACGCGCGCCAGCGCTCGCCTTGGCATCGCTTACGCGAGCCAAACAGGACTTCGCCCGACACTGGATCGAGGTCATCGCCAAAACCAATCCCGAGCTCGCCTTCCATTTTGCAAGCCACGTCACAAACGCGTTACAGCAGATGCCGACTGAGGACACAAAGACCTGGATCATCCAAGCCATGGATGTCTACGACAAAATGGGGCTTTACCCGGCGGTCGCCATACTTACCGACATTGCCACGTTTGCAAAGGGGAGCGAAAACAAGTCCCGATCCGCAGCCCTCAAAGAGATTGGTCCGGTTCTTGAGCTTTTTTTGCAGGCCCTGTCGGGGCGCAAGCTGAAGCTCGAGCCCAACGAACGGGCCTACACGGATACGACCACCGTCTACCTGCCGGCGACACTAGGCTCGCTTCCGAGCCGCGTAGACAACATCCGACTTTACAAAATTATGGCCGCCCATTTGTGGGCTCAAACCTGGTTTGGGACGTTCCAGGGAACCGATCCTCAGCGCTTAGTACGCCACTGCCAGAAATTCCCAGATCCCGAATACGCGCGGGGCCTGTTTTATGCCCTGGAAACCATCCGGCTCGATGCCTGCCTTGCGCGCGAACTGCCTGGGCTATACCGGGAACTCCGAGCCCTGCAAACCGCCTCGCAAAAATCCTCCCGATGGGCGCTCTACGCCGCGCGTCTGGAGACCCGGGACGCGACTGTCGACGATACCTATGAGACCTTGGATGCACTGTACGGCGAACCGCTGCCAAAGCCACACATCTACCAAGGCGCTCTCAACGGGGAGGCCGTGGCCGTTGCCATAAGCGAGCGCCTAGATCAGGAGCGCGCCGCCTTGCAGGCGGCCTTAAAGCACCTTTTGACCGACAAAGAGTCGAAAGCGCCGCCCGAGGGTGGACACCGTTTTAGCCTGCAAGCTGGGCAAGAGAGCGAACGCGCGATGGTGCTGATGCTGGATGGCCATCCGCTCGTCCCACCTCCCGATGTCCGCACCCTCATGCACTCCATTGCCCAAGACTTCGGGGGGATCCCGGATGAGTACCTAGTAGCCGCAGGCGACGAGGCTTATGTCCCTGAGGTCGACAAAAAACCTGAGGACGCCTGGAAAGGCGCTTATCATGAGGACGGCGCCTATCTGTATAACGAATGGGATCACCGTCGTCAGCACTACCGAAAAGAGTGGTGCGTGTTACGGGAGCTCGACGTTCACCCCGTCCACGAACCCTTTGTTGCCGATACCTTGCGTAAATACAAAGGGCTCGCCGCGCGCTTGCGAAAAACTTTTGAGGCCTTAAGAGGCGAGAACGCCGTTCAGCGCCGCCAAAAGCATGGGGACGAGATCGATTTCGACGCACTGATCGACGCCTTCGCCGATCTTCACTGCGGTCACGAGCTGTCGGATCGGCTGTTTACGCGCAACCGCCGGTTCGCGCGCAATATCGCGGTTATGTTCATGGTCGACATGAGCGGCTCGACCAAGGGTTGGATCAACGATGCCGAAAGGGAGTCCCTCGTCCTTCTGTGCGAAGCCCTGGAGATCCTCGGCGACCGTTACGCGATCTACGGCTTTTCCGGCATCACCCGTCAACGCTGCGAGATGTACCGCGTGAAACAGTTCGATGAACCGTACAATGAAACGGTGCGGGGGCGCATTACCGGTATCAAGCCGCAGGACTACACCCGCATGGGCGTGGCCATTCGCCACCTCTGTCGCCTGCTGAACGATGTGGAGGCGCGGACCAAGCTTCTGATCACGCTATCCGATGGAAAACCCGATGACTATGATGGCTACCGCGGGGAATATGGCATCGAAGACACGCGCCAGGCATTGCTCGAGGCTAAGCGCGACGGCATTCATGCCTTTTGCATTACCATCGATACCGACGCCCGGGACTACCTCCCGCATATGTATGGCGCCGCCAATTATGCGTTGATCGATGACGTACGCAAGCTACCGCTCAAGATCTCCGACATTTACCGCCACTTGACGAGCTGACAAAAACACCTCGGGCTTAGTAAACCGCCCGGGGCGATCGTCGATCTTGGGGTTTCAATCCAGACATTCTCGGCTCGGGTTTTAAACTCATACCAACTTGGTAAGGGCATCGGCCTTGAGCGCCCATTCATGGCGTTCGCTACTGCAGAGGACCAAAAGACGTTTACAGATGCCTCAGGGAAAAAGGGAGACTCGCTCAAACGTCATCTTGACTCGAATGAGTCGCGCAGATCTTTTGGGAAAAAGATATTTCCAAACGGGGGCCTCCATCTTCTGAGACGCGCATCCACATCCCGTCATTCTCCCTATCCAAGATGCACGACAATTCGTGTTTGTAAAAACGGGTGGCCTGACCGCTGCATATTTCGCTGATCGCGATCACCTGCTTCGCTCGCCGGCGACCACTTTGGCCATGAACAATAAAACAGGTGGTCGCGATGGTCCGAAATACGCAACAGCACGGCCGTCACCAAAACCGAGGAAATCTCCCTTTAGCCCCCGATAGCCTCGCAATTCGCAGCCCCGGGAGGCACTATGGGCAACACGTGGTCGCCCACATCAATGGCCGCCCGAATCAGGCAAGGGCCGCGGGTCGTTAAGATATCGCGCCAGAAGGAGGTGTTACCCGCCTTGTCTCGCACATCGAATGCCGGTATCCCAAAACTCCGAGCGATCGCCACATAATCGGTGGCCCGCACGAAGGTTGAGGCAAACGCGCGCTTTTCATAAAATAACGCCTGCTGCTGAGCGACTAGACCAAGCGATTGATTGTCCATAACGACCACTTTGACATTGACATCCTGTTCGCAAATCGTCGCCAGCTCTTGGATATTCATGAGCAGGCTTCCGTCACCCGTAAAACAGATGACGGTGCGGTCGGGATAAGCCAAAGCCGCGCCTAGGGCCGCCGGCAAGCCAAAGCCCATAGTGCCCAGACCGCCAGAGGTAAGCCAGAGTCGAGGGCCGCGTAAGGGGTAATATTGCGCAACCCACATTTGATGTTGCCCCACGTCAGTCACGACTATGGCATCTAAGGGCGCGCTCTTTGCCACTTGGGTAATCAGGGCGCGCGGCGCCCGCGCGTGATCAGTCCGCACAGGATGAGCCTCCCGCAAAAGCTGTAGACGCTGTCGCCAAATCGGTCGATGTTTGCTCGGCAAGGACGCCAGGAGCCCGTCAAGGACGGTCTTAAGGTGGCCTTCAATCGCCAAATTCGCCACCCGTAGCTTGCCAAGTTCCCGAGGATCGATATCCACATGAATGACCTTCGCTTGCGGGCAGAAAGCGCTCAACTTTCCCGTCGCTCGATCATCGAAACGTGCGCCCAAGGTAATCAACAGATCCGCTTCTTGAAGCGCCTTATGGGTCGCATACGCTCCGTGCATACCCAACATGCCGAGCGACAAGGGGTGGTCGCAGGCCAGAGTCCCCAGGGCCATAAGGGTCATAACAGCGGGAATATCCTGTCTTTCGGCCAATTCGCGCGCAGCGGCCGTGGCCTCGGCATGGACTAAGCCCCCACCGAGATAAAGGACGGGTCGCAGCGCCCCATCAATCCAGTCCGCGGCTTGCGATACCAGGGCCTCGGAAACAGCAAAACGGGCCTCCTTGTCATCAGCACCCATGTCCGCTCGAGACAGAGAGACGGTTTCGGTCTGCACATCTTTGGGGATATCGATCCACACGGGCCCAGGGCGCCCGGAAGTCGCTATCCGGAAAGCGCGGGGAATGACCGCTGCCAGCTCGTTTGCCGTGCGCACGGTGACACTATACTTCGTGACAAGCTTGGAAAGACCGTGCGTATCTACTTCCTGAAAGGCATTCGTGCCCATCAAAGAACGGGGCACTTGGCCGGTTATGACGACAAGCGGGATAGAGTCGTGCATCGCATCTGCGACCGCGGTCAAAAGATTCGTGACTCCCGGTCCGGAGGACGCCAAACACACCCCCGCTTCGCCGGTGACTCGCGCAAAGCCCTGGGCGACAAAACCCGCGCCTTGCTCGTGGCGCACGAGAACGTGGCGAATACATCGTGAATGCGCAAGCGCGTCGTAGATCGGCAATATCGCTCCTCCTGGAATCCCGGCCACAAGGCGCACGCCTTGACGTTCGAGAATATCCACGAGGAGTTGGGCACCAGTCACGGTCATTGTCTGACTCCGAAAATGGCCGGAGTCCGCCGACTGATGATAGAGATATCCGCCGGCAGACTGCCGGCGGATTGAGAAGACGTTTACAAAAGGTCGCTCTGGCCGCCGGCGCTCCGTACGCGTACGACCAGTACGCCAGCAGCCTTAGGGCTCGCGTTACCGTCTTTATGCATAAGAATCCGAGTGGCCATGTTTTTCCCTTTCGTGAGTCTTATTGTGCTCGGGTTCGCACGCCAAAACAAGCAGGTCGCCAGCACATGGCGGGGCGAAACGAGAACCATAGAACGGACGTTTTGCCCCTGCAATGGGCCGATGCCAATAGCACTTGAGAGGCCTCGCAACTCGCTCCCCCTGAGGCGCGACTTTCCATGAGGCCTAGCATCGAAGAGGTTTGGGGCTAAACGGAGCGGCAAGATGAGAATTTTGAGTGATCCGTAAGCCGATCGGAGTGGTGCCCGTTCTTAGGCCATCCGGCTGTACGAACGACTCGGGTTTTCAAGACAGGGGGAGTGCTCCAAAAGCTTCAGCGGCAAAACGGCGCGGTTTTTGGTTATGGATTTGCAAAAAAATGATGGGTCGAACAAGTCTCAAGAGGTGCACGAAGGTCTTTCCCATGCCTGGCGATCTGCGTCGATCGGTCGCTGACACTTCCCGTCCATGGCGGCCGCGGCCTTAGCGACACAAGCCATGTTCGGCAATTGAGGTAAACCGGCTATATGAATATCCCCATACCAAGCATAGGTGCGCCCCCGCTGACAATTGCTGCCCCCGGCCCAAAATGCCATCTGGCATTGGCGCGCGATGAGGTGATCAGACCGTAAACCGACATCCCGATCTGGAGAGCCGCTCCTGAGTCCATCCTGCTACATCGATCAAGGCGGGCGCGCTTAGCCGGCGGCAAGGCCCGCCTCCTCGTGGTGAGGCCGCAGAAAGGCGCGAATGGCGCCCGCGTTACGCATGGCATCCGCGTACCCTAACGCCATGAGATGTCGACAATAGCCGCGCTCAAATAACAAGTAGCTCGACAAGGCGCTATCGGGACGCCCATGCCGAGCAAGCGCCCCCAGGAAGAAGCGGAGGGAAGCGGGGAGGGCGTCATGGTACAAATTGGCGATAGCGGCGAGATTTTGACTAGGGTGCAAGGCAAAGCAGGCGACCTCGGACAGCCCCACGGAACCGCCCCCCTGGTTACCCCGCCGTAGTGCGCGAACCGTCTGATTAATACGCTCCAACCGCTCCAGGTCGGCATCGAGGCTCTCAAGGAAGATGCTGTTCAGAACGTGGCCGGCCATTTGCGCGACCGAAGGCGGCCCAAGCGGAGCTGTCACGGCCATGTCGGGGCTTTGGACACCGATCACAAACAGCCGTTTAGCCCCCAAATGAAGGGCGGCGCTCAAGGGCGCCGTTTGGCGCATGGACCCGTCCCCGAAATACCCGTCTCCCAGGGCTACGGGGGCAAAAACGAAGGGAATCGCCGACGACGCCAAGAGGTGCGCCAAAGTGATCTCGGTGGGAAGGCCTACGCGATCGGCGCGACGCCAGGAAGACAACTCCGGGGCCCCCTGAAAAAAAGTGACCGACTGCCCTGAAGTGTAGGACGAGGCCGTCACACTCACGGCGTGCACGAGCCCCGTATTAATGTGGGCGCTCATATCCGCCAACGACAGGTGGGTGGCCAAAAGATCTTCGAGCGGGGCACGATCCAGCAAGGCCAGAGGCAGCGGCGCGCCGAATCGCCCCAGAAACAGCGCCGAAAGCCAGCGCCCGGCGGTCGCCATAAGGTGAAGCCAGTCGGCCGCAAACACCTGCTCCACCCGGAAATGGCCCCAAATCTGTGTGAGCCGCTGGACCCCCAGTCGCAGATCGTCCGCGTGGGCGGCAAGCGTCGTGCAATTGATAGCGCCCGCCGATGTACCGCAGAAGATATGAAACGGGTTTTGGGCGTGTCTCGGCAAAATCCGCACGATCGCCCGTAAGGCGCCCACTTGATAGGCTGCATGGGCGCCGCCGCCCGACATCACTAATGCCAGTTTAGGTTCCGTTGCCACACGAAAGAGTGTAGTCGGAAAACTGCGAAACGACTGCCTCGCGGTCTCCTTGCGCCCTGTCAGGGGCTCCCTCGATCCTTAGGACGCCAGGACGCGCTTTAATATCACATTAACCTTACCGGGGTTCGCCTTGCCCCGGCTCGCCTTCATGACCTGGCCGACAAAGAACGTCAGCACCTTCTCTTCGCCCGCCCGGTATTGGGCGACCTGCTTTGGGTTAGCCGCGATCACTTGGGCCACGATCTGTTCAATGGCCGAATCGTCGGTGATCTGCTGTAAACCGCGGGCTGCGATAATGCTATCGGCGTCGCCCCCCTCCTCCCACATCGCCTCAAAGATATCCTTCGCGGTCTTACCGGAAACCGTGCTGTCTGCGATACGCCGCAAAAGCCCGCCTAGGGCGCGGGCGCTTACCCGGGCGTCGGCGATATCGAGGTTAGCGCTGTTGAGGCGCGCCAAAAACTCGCCGGCGACCCAGTTGGCGGCAAGCTTCGGTTCCCCGGCGGAAGACTGCACCGCTTCCTCATAATAATCCGCCAGCTCCCGACTTCCGGTCAGGACCGCCGCATCGTAGGCCGATAAGCCGTAGTGCTCGCAAAAACGCTGTCTCTTGGCCTCGGGGAGTTCCGGCATTGTGGCCTTGACCTCGGCCAAAAGCTCCGGGGAAACGACAAGCGGCGGAAGGTCCGGGTCCGGGAAATAGCGGTAATCGTTGGCCTCCTCCTTACTGCGCATAGACCGTGTTTCGTCGCGCACCGAGTCGTAGAGCCGGGTCTCCTGACGCACCTGCCCCCCCGACGACAATAAGGCGATCTGGCGCCGGACCTCGTAGTCGATGGCGCGCTCCACGAATCGGAAGGAATTAATATTCTTAAGCTCGGCACGCGTGCCGTAACGGCTTTCACCCAGCGGTCGAACCGAGACGTTGGCATCGCAGCGAAATGAGCCTTCCTGCATATTGCCGTCGCAGATCTCGAGATAGCGCACGAGAGTGTGTAGAGCCTTTAAATACGCCACTGCTTCGGCCGGCGAACGCATATCGGGCTCAGAGACGATCTCCAGCAGAGGCGTCCCGGCGCGATTGAGATCCACGCCCGTTAAACCCTCCCAAGCCTCATGGAGGGACTTGCCCGCGTCTTCTTCTAGATGAGCACGGGTAATGCCAACCCGCTTTTCTCCGGCCTCGGTCATAATCGACAGCTGCCCGCGCTCGACGATCGGGTGCTCGTACTGGCTGATCTGGTAACCCTTGGGAAGGTCAGGATAAAAGTAGTTCTTGCGCGCAAATATTGAGCGGACGTGGACAGTAGCCCCGATCGCCAAACCGAGCCGGACGGCCATGCGTACCGCTTCCGCGTTCAAAACCGGCAACACCCCCGGGAGGGCGACATCGACCACATTGGCCTGGGTATTGGGTGGGGCGCCATAAGCCGTCGGGGCGCCCGAAAAGATCTTACTGACGGTCTTAAGCTGCGCATGCACCTCAAGACCGATAACCGTTTCCCACTCCATCTGCCCCCCTGAATTAAAAGCCGGCCGGCGCCCGCCTGTGCCAATCGGTCGCCTCCTGGAACTTATGCGCCACATTCAATAACCGCGCTTCGTCCAAATAGCGCCCGATAAGCTGGAGGCCCACCGGCAGGCCCTCCACGAAGCCAGCCGGCAAAGAGATCGCCGGAAGCCCAGCGAGGTTCACGGGGATAGTATAAATATCGTTCAGGTACATGGAGACGGGATCGCTCTTGGCGCCGATGGCGAAAGCCGGAGAGGGAGCGGTGGGCCCCGCAATCACATCGCAACTCTCGAAGGCCTGTCCAAAGTCCTGGGCGATAAGGCGTCTCAATCTTTGGGCCTTCAGATAATAGGCATCGTAATAACCGGCGGACAAAGCATAGGTGCCAATCATGATCCGCCGCTTCACCTCAGGCCCAAAACCTTGGCTGCGCGTCTTCTTATACATATCCTCAAGATCCCGATACTCGGCGGCTCGGTAGCCATAACGCACCCCATCGTAGCGGGCGAGATTGGAAGACGCCTCGGCGGGCGCCAGCACGTAATAACAGGGGAGCGCATGCCCACTATTGGGCAAACTGATATCAACGAGCTTCGCGCCTAAGCGCTCATACTCGCGAAGCGCGGCCTGCATCGCATCTCCGACCGTGGCGTCGAGGCCTTCGCCGAAATGCTCCCGCACCACGCCGATCCGCAGACCTTGTATAGGGGATCGCAAAGCGGCTTGGTAGTCGGGTACGGCGGCGGTCAGGGCGGTTGCGTCCCGCTCGTCGAAACCGGCCATCGCCGCCAACAATAACGCGCAATCCTCGGCGGTCTGAGCCATGGGACCGGCCTGATCGAGAGAGGACGCAAAGGCGATCATGCCGTAACGGGACACTCGCCCGTAGCTCGGCTTAAGGCCTGTGATGCCGCACAGCGCCGCCGGTTGGCGTATCGAGCCGCCGGTGTCAGTACCAGTTGCGGCCGGGACAAGGCGCGCCGCCACTGCCGCGGCCGAGCCACCCGAGCTCCCGCCCGGGACCCGCTGGGCGTCCCAGGGGTTGCGGACCGGACCAAAAAACGAGGTCTCGTTGGACGAACCCATAGCGAATTCGTCCATATTGGTCTTGCCGACCGGCACACAGCCCGCGGCGTTCAGCCTCGCAACGACGGTGGCATCATAGGGGGCGACAAAATCCGTCAACATGCGCGAACCACAGGTCGTCCGGATCCCGGCCGTACAGAAGATGTCTTTGTGAGCGATAGGCACGCCCAGCAAGGGGGCGTTTTGCCCACGCGCGCGCGCGGCGTCGGCCATCCTCGCGGCCGCTTCCGCCCCGTCACGATCGACCGTGATAAAGGCGTTGAGTCCTGGCTGGGCCTCTATACGACGCAAAACGTCCTGAACGATCTCCGCACTAGAGTACTGGCCTGCGGTTAAGCCTTGAACCAATTCGGCAATTGTCAAAGTCAACGGAAATTCCCCAGAAAATCGCATGCTGCACCCGCCGGGTGGCGGTCAGCCTCGTTACTCGATGACCTTGGGAACCAAGTAAAGCCCGTCGCGGCTGTCCGGCGCCAAGGCCAACAAACGATCCCGATCGGCCTCTAGACTTACGACATCAGGCCGCAAGCGCAATATCGCCTCGTCCGGATGAGTCATGGGCTCTACCCCATTCGTCGCAACGGCGTCCATCTGGGAAACAAGACCGAGTATCCGAGACAGATCCTCGGCGTAGGTATCCCGCTCTTGCTCAGTCATCCCCAAGCGCGCAAGATGCGCTATCTTTTCGATATCTTCTTTATTCACAAGGCGCCATCTTCGGTCGCAACGTTAATCCGTTGCACGCTACCACATTTCGGCCCCTGGTTGAACCCATAGGGGCCGATTGATACAGTAGGGAAATCTTAAACCCCTACCCTAAAAAATAAGGGATACAGACTTTATGTTTGGACGGTTGCGATCCTACTTTTCCAACGACCTTGCCATCGACCTCGGAACAGCCAATACCCTTATTTACGTCCGCGATAAGGGAATCGTTCTGAACGAACCCTCCGTCGTCGCTATCCGGCAGGAATTCGGATCGCGAGGGGGGCGCAATATTCTTGCGGTCGGTATGGAGGCCAAACGCATGCTGGGCCGAACCCCCGGCAGCATCCAAGCTATCCGGCCAATGAAAGATGGCGTCATCGCCGATTTCACCGTAACCGGCGAGATGCTCAAATATTTCATCCGCAAGGTTCATGAGCAGCGCATTTTCCAGCCCAGCCCGCGCATCGTGATTTGCGTGCCATGCGGGTCGACTCAGGTCGAGCGACGCGCGATTCGTGAGTCCGCGCAAAAAGCTGGCGCAAACGAAGTCTACTTGATCGAAGAGCCGATGGCGGCCGCCATCGGCGCAGACCTACCGATTGCCGAACCCACCGGCTCCATGGTGTTGGACATAGGCGGTGGGACGAGCGAAGTGGGCGTCATTTCGCTAGGAGGCCTCGTTTACTCCCATTCCCTGCGCATCGCCGGCGACAAGATGGACGAAGCCATCATCAGTTATGTCCGCCGCAAGTACGGCCTCTTGATCGGTGAGGCAACGGCGGAGAAGATTAAGAAGGACATCGGCACGGCCTGGCAAAACAGCGAGGTCCGCCAGATGGAGATCAAGGGCCGGCACATCGCAGACGGCGTGCCAAGGAGCTTGGTCTTGAACAGCAAAGAGGTCCATCTCGCCCTAAGCGAGGGTCTCGCCGGCATTGTCGCGGCCATTCGGCTGGCGCTCGAGCAAACGCCGCCCGAGCTCGGGGCCGACATCGCCGAAAAAGGCCTGGTTGTCACCGGTGGCGGGGCGCTTTTGCGCGATATCGACAGAATGCTGATGGAAGAAACCGGGCTTCCTATCGTGATCACCGACGACCCCTTAACCTGTGTCGCCCGCGGCTGCGGCCGAGCCCTTCAGGAAATGGATATTCTCGGCGACGTCTTCGCTTACGAGTAGCGTAATCCGGGGCGGGGGGCCTTAGACCCCCCCGCCTCCTGGCGCGCGACATATGTGGTAAATGCATGGGCACCTTTCTCGGCTGGTCTATCAAGCAACCCTCTTCACTCACCAAACTGATACTGCTTACCGGCGTATCGATAGTCCTTATCGTTCTTGATGCCCACCATGAGCACGAGACCCACACCTTCCGATCCCTTATGAACCGAGCCACATACCCGGTTCAAACCCTCGCAACGCTTCCCTTTTCCGTGACCAAGCACCTCGATCAAGACTTGCGAACGAATGCCGAGCTGCGCCGTGGAATCCACCGCCTGCGCCTACGCGACCTGAAGCTTGAGGCCCGCCTCACGCGGTTTGATGCCTTGCGCCGGGAAGTCGCCCATCTCACGACACTCCTACACGGCGTGCGCTTACCGGGCTACCGGGAAACATTGGCCCGAGTGCTCGCGGTAAGCTCCGGCCCGTTTACCCAACGACTTATCCTGAACGAGGGGCGCCGCAGCCATATTTACGTAGGCCAGGCTATCATCGACGCGCACGGGATCGTGGGGCAAGTCGTGTCCGTGGGCCCCGATACGAGCGACGTCATGCTCATAACCGACCCCAATAGCGGCGTCCCGGTCGTTTCCCAGCGTAACGGCTTGCGCGCCATCGTCTTCGGAACGGGCTCAACCGATGGTCTCAAGGTCCCCTATCTTACGGTCACCGCCGACATTCGCCCGGGCGACATTCTGGTGAGTTCGGGGCTCGGCGGCGTCTATCCGCCTGGCTACCCCGTGGCCCGCGTGACAGCAGTAACCAGTAACCCCAATCTCGCCTTTCTCAAGGTTCGAGCCGTGGCGCTCGCCCGGCTAAACTACCACACACATGTACTGCTGCTGTGGCCCAAAAAATCGCAACCGAAAAGAGGGCATGTAGGTGGATAGTTCGTTCACGTTGAGCCAACGCGCCACCATCGTGGCAACGTTTGCCATAGGGATACTGCTCACCCTAGCCCCGCTCCCGCGCTCCATCGGCATCCTACGACCGGACTGGGTGGCTCTGATTTTGGTGTACTGGTGTTTGGCTATCCCGGACCGGATCGGCGTGGGCAGCGCTTGGATATTGGGCCTCGTCCTAGACGGACTCTACGGCTCGCTTCTCGGCGAACAAGCGTTGGCCAAAGCGCTTTTGGCCTTTCTTACGCTGCGCTTTACGCTTCGCCTCCGCGTATTCCCGCGCTGGCAGCAATCCCTGGCCGTGGGCATCCTGATCGCGCTCAGCGACCTATTGATCCTTATCGTAAAATCCCTTGTGCAAGGAACCGCGCCGATTTGGAGCGACACCGCGCCTATGATCGCAAACGTGATTCTGTGGCCGTTCTTGTTCACCGTACTGCGGGAGGTGCGCCGACGCGCCAAGATTAGCTAACCCATGCATCGCATCCCGCTCAAGAACGACACGAAAGAGATCCAACTATTCGAAACCCGAATACTGGTCGCCATGATCTTAGGGGCAGTACTCATAACCGCCCTCATCGCGCGCCTGGGTTATCTCGAGGTGGTCCGGCACCGCTACTACGCCACACTCGCCGAAAACAACCGGATCAGCCCCATTCCGATCCAACCTGCGCGCGGGATGATCTTGGACCGCAACGGCGTCGTGCTGGCCGAGGACTTTCCGGTCTTTACCTTACAGGTCGTGCCCGATCATGTTCCGAACATGGCGCGGTTGCTGGGAAAACTCAAAACCCTGATCGCCCTCAATAAACGCGACCTTCACGACTTTCGCCGGCGACTTGCGCAACATAAACCCTTCCAAAGCGTCACCCTGCGCACCCACTTGAGTGAGGCCGAAGCGGCACGCATTGCCGTCAACCTGACTCGCCTCAAAGGCATCGCCCTACACGCCCGACTCCGGCGTGATTACCCCCTAGGCGGCCTTGCGGTGGACGCAATCGGCTATGTGAGCCGCATCACGCCAGGTGAGGAGCAAGGTTCGCGCGCGGCCCGTTACTTTGGGTATCGGCACATAGGCCAGTTCGGCGTCGAGCGCAGTTACCAAAAAGAGCTGATGGGTCGAATCGGGTTTAAGGACGTCGAGATGAACGCGGAGGGGCGCGCGGTCAAGGTGCTAAAGCGCATCTTGCCGCACGCCGGACACAATCTCTACCTCAACATCGACGCCCAGATGCAAGCGATCGGCGAGCAAATGCTCGACAATCGACCGGGCAGCGTGGTGGCCTTAAACCCCCGCACCGGTGCCGTGCTGGCCCTGATCAGCAGCCCCATATATGACCCAAACCCGTTCGTTGAGGGGATCCGCGAGAAAGCCTACAAAGCGCTCGCTACAAACCCGGACGGCCCGCTAGACGATCGAGCGTTGAACGGCCTTTATCCCCCAGGCTCCACGATTAAACCGTTCTATGCCTATGCCGCCCTCCAGACGAAGTGGTTCCATCCGCATAAGCACATTACCTGTCCCGGCTACTATCATTTACCGCACAGTACGCACTTGTTTCACTGTTGGAAGCCCCTGGGGATGGGGCGCGTGGACCTCAAAATGGCGATCGAGGAGTCGTGCGACGTCTTCTTTTACCGCCTAGCCTTCAAACAGGGCATAGAGCGCATGGCCCGCTACCTCACTTATTTCGGTTTTGGGCACCGGACCGGCATCGACCTTCCGGGCGAGTACCGCGGTCTCGTCCCGACCTCGGCCTGGATCAAGGCTACCAAGCAGCCCTGGTACCCTGGCCAAACGGTCATCACCGGCATCGGGCAAGGCCCTTTGCTCGTGACGCCGCTACAACTCGCCGACGCGGTCGCGGCCCTTGCCAACCACGGAGTGCGGATGCGCCCCGAGGTCGTCCACGGGATCGTGAACCCGGTCACGCACCACGTGCGCTACGTCAAACCATATGCTTTTCCTCCTCTCCCGCGACACCGCAAAAATAGCCTGAGAGTGCTGATTCGCGACATGACCCAAGTGGTGGAGGGTCCGCACGGAACGGCGCGCGGCATCGCCTACCACCTGCCGTACAAAGTCGCGGGCAAAACCGGGACCGCGCAGCTGTGGAATGTCTCTCCGGGCTTTAAAGGAAAGCATTTACGTTCTGACGCCCTGTTTATCGCCATGGCGCCGATACCCAATCCGCGGATCGCAATTGCCGTCATCGTCGAACACGCAGGATTTGGGGCGCTCGCGGCCGCCCCCATCGCGCGCGCCCTCATGAATTTCTATCTCCTGGGTCATGTGCACGTGCTCCCCCAGAACCAAGCACAGACCCGGGTCGCCCTGGCAAGGACCCACCCATGACTATTTTCGAGCGCTGGCATCTCGACAAACCCTTAATGACGGCGCTCCTCATTCTCGCCGCCGTCAGCTTGGTCGTACTTTACAGCGCGAGCGGCGATAAGCTGGGCTTTGCCCTCAGTGACGCAGTCCGGCTTGCGATCGGCTTTGGGGTCATGGTCGGCGTTGCGCAAATCTCGCCCGATACGTATCGGCGCTGGTCCGTGCCTTTATTCGCGGCCGGCGTGCTTGGGCTCATCGGTGTGCTCGCCGTAGGCGTCGTTCGTTTCGGCGCGCGGCGGTGGATTGCCCTGGGGCCGATGTCGATACAGCCCTCGGAGTTCATGAAGCTGTCCGTCCCCATGATGTTGGCGTGGTTTTTTTCACGCTACAGCCTCCCGCCGCGAATCTGGCATATCGCAGGCGCCACCCTGCTTTTGTTGGTGCCGGTACTCTTGATTGCCAAAGAACCCGACCTCGGGACCGCGCTCATTGTTCTATTGTCGGGGATTATCGTCTTATTTTTGGCCGGCATGAGTTGGCAGACGATCCTCGGGGTGGCACTCCTCGGGCTCGCGGCAGCGCCCATTTTGTGGGCCCATATGCACCACTACCAGCGGCAACGCATTTTCATACTCTTTCACCCCGAAGCCGATCCCTTGGGTGCCGGATACCATGCGATCCAGGCAATGATCGCGGTCGGGTCCGGGGGGATTTTTGGGCAAGGCTGGCTACACAGCAGCCAAGCCCACCTCCACTTCCTGCCCGACAGCACCACTGACTTCGCTTTCGCGGTCTTTTGCCAAGAATTTGGGCTCTTTGGGAACATCGCCTTGCTGGGGCTTTATCTCTTTATCGTTTACCGAGGCCTACGTATCGCGTTCGCGGCCCAGGATAGTTACTCTCGGCTTCTGGCCGGCTCACTCTCCACCCTATTTTTCTTTGACGTCTTCATCAATATGGGCATGGTAGCGGGGATTCTGCCGGTAGTAGGTGTACCGTTACCGCTCCTGAGTTATGGGGGCACCTCGCTTATTGTCGTCATGGCTGGCCTGGGCGTCCTGATGAGCATTCACGGTCACAGACGGCTCGTAAACTGATACGCGTAGCGCTGCCTTCCAGGTTTGTAGGCGGGCTGACGAATGCGGCGTTTTGGGTGCACTGGGACCAGGAAATGCTGTTACTCTTCGGAGTATGACCCAGAGAACGATACACTCTAAAAAACCGAATTGGCGCGGCTTGCGTCTGTGTGCGCGCGGGCTTACTGCCCTGAGCCTTGCCGTGGTGCTCACCGGCTGCGGATTTTTGCCGAGCGTCGGGTATCGCAACCCGGCGGATCTGAGATCTCAGACTGTCGTCCCGCGCGCCCTTCCCTTAAGCCCCTACGGTAATAGCCCCTATACTGTAAATGGCCGGACCTATTACCCACTCAAATCCGCGGCTGGGTATCGACAACGCGGCATTGCCTCTTGGTATGGACGGCCGTTCAACGGCCAAAAGACCTCCGATGGCGAAACCTACAATATGTACGCGATGACCGCCGCCAATAAGGTCCTGCCCCTGCCATGCTATGCGCTGGTGCGCAACCTCGACAACAATCGCACGGTGATCGTTCGGGTAAACGATCGCGGGCCCTTTTATCCTCATCGCATTATCGACCTATCGTACGCGGCGGCCGCGCGCCTAGGCATCCTGGCTACCGGCACAGCACCCGTCGAGGTCGAGGGCCTAGCGCCTGGTCAAAGCGGGGTATGGGCGGCCCGTTCCGGCGTCCATAGACACCGCTCCGATGTCTTCGGGCCCCGCCGCGCGGCCAGCGCGCACGGCGGCATCTTCCTTCAATTCGGCGCCTTTTCTCGGCATCGGGATGCTCGACGTCTCAAATCTCACCTTCGCCACAAGGGTCTCGATCATATTCACATATTCCCGCAAAGGGTCGATGGGCGTAGACTCTTTCTCGTACGCATGGGCCCCGAAAGTAGCACACGCGAGGCCCAAGCACTTTCGTCGCGGCTCGCCCGAGAAGGGCTGGGGCCGGCCGTCATCGTGGACCCCTAACGCTTATGATCGTCTATCTCAACGGAGAATGGATACCGGCCGAGCAAGCCCGCGTGTCGGTGTTCGACCGCGGCTTTGTCTTCGGTGACAGCGTCTACGAAGTCATTCCGGTATACGGGTACAAGCCATTTCGGGTCACGGCGCACGTCCGACGACTTGAGGCAAGCCTAATTGCCGTCGGTATGGATCCGCATCGCCTGAGCCTTGATTGGCCGATCTTCTTCAGACAGCTAGCCGACACCCTGCCTTCCGGAGATGGGAGCATGTATCTGCAGATCAGTCGGGGAGCCGCTCCCCGCCAGCATGCATTTCCGGCCAACGCACCACTGACGGTGTTCGCCTACGCCAGACCCCAGATTGCAGAGTCCTCCGAGCGCCTGACTATCGGTATCAAGGCGGTCCTGCTGGACGATATTCGCTGGTCGCGCTGCGACATTAAAAGCACCTCACTCATCGCTAACGTCCTGCTGGTCCAAGAGGCCTTGGCGCGCGGCGCAGACGAGGCGCTTCTCGTACGTGATGGTCATGTCAACGAAGGGGCCGTCAGCAATGTTTTTGTCGTCCGATCGAGCCGCCTTATGACCGCCCCCCGCGGTCATAACATTCTGGGAGGTATCACGCGAGACGTGGTTTTAGAGCTTGCCAGTCTCTGCGCGATCCCCTTGGACGAACAGGCCCCGACGCGTTCGGAATTGCTGGCGGCAGAAGAGGTCCTGGTCACTAGCTCAACACGGGAGGTCACGGCAGTCACCAAGATCGATGCGCGGCCCGTAGGCTCCGGCAGCCCAGGCCCGATTTTCTGGCAACTGTACAACGCCTTTCAGGCGCTTAAAGACGATGTCCGCCAAGGTATAGACCGCTAAATGGCGAGCACGAACGGAAAAAATAACGGCCACGACCCGGAACTTCTCACCTTTCCGTGCAAAATCGACATCAAGGCTTTGGGGCACCAATCATCGCGCTTCGAGGCGCTGGTGCACGAAATCGTATCTCGCCACACAGAGCCGGGCGACTTGCTGGCCATATCGCGACGAGAAAGCCGTGGCGGTAAGTACGTTGCGGTAACAGTCACCATTCAGAGCCGCAGCCGAGCCCAGCTCGACGCGATCTACCAGGCCTTATCCGACTGTAAAGACGTCTTAATGGCGCTATGAACGAACTGCGGATCCACAGATGGCCGGGGCTAGTCGATTACCGGCAGACTTGGCGCGCCATGCAGGACTTCAGCGCCAACCGTACCGAAACGAGCTGTGACGAGCTTTGGCTGCTCGAGCACGCCCCGGTATACACCCGTGGGCGGAACGCGCGCGAACAGGCCCCCGGCGGCGCGATTCCGACCATCGACACCGACCGCGGGGGCGATCTGACCTATCACGGGCCGGGCCAACTGATGGCCTACAGCCTCTTCGATCTGACACGTCTTGGAATCGGGGTGCGGCACCTTGTATCCGGTCTCGAGGCCGTGGTCCTAGCGACCCTCGAGCGCTTTGGGATCGAGGGTCGAAGACAAGTCGGGGCGCCCGGCGTGTATGTCGGAGCAGCAAAGATTGCGGCCCTGGGATTGCGCATCCGCGCCGGCCGTAGCTATCATGGCCTCGCCCTTAACGTCGCAATGGACCTCAATCCCTTCGCATCGATTGCGCCTTGTGGCTACCACGGACTCAAGGTCACGCAGCTAGCGGACTGCGGCGGCCCCTCTGACCTCACCGTAGTCGCGGAGGTCTTGACTGAGAAATTTTTGGCACACTTCGGGTTCGCACCCAAAGAGGATAGGCATGAACCGTACGACGGATCCGAACAACACCTCCTCGCGCGCCCTTAAAGGCATTCAAAAGATTAAGGTGGTCACAGCGCAAACGGCGGAACGGCCGGCACCAAAGCCTGTCTGGCTGCGCGTGCGCTCGCCCTTAGCCCCAGAGGTCGGACGCCTCAAGACCATACTGCGGGACCATGACCTTCATAGTGTCTGTGAAGAGGCGTCCTGCCCCAATATCGGCGAATGTTTTACCCATGGGACCGCGACCTTTATGATCATGGGGCGTCTTTGTACTCGGCGCTGCCCTTTCTGCGATGTCGCCCATGGGCGCCCTGACCCGCTCGACGGAGACGAGCCGCAACACCTTGCCCAGGCGATCGCCGCCATGGGTTTGCGATTTGTTGTGGTCACATCGGTCGACCGCGACGATCTCCGCGACGGGGGTGGGGCCCATTTTTCCGCCTGTATCCGTGCAATACGCCAACATGCCCCCAAAGTCACGATAGAGGCGTTGGTCCCGGACTTCAGAGGCCGAGTCGATGTCGCGCTCGCAGCGATGGCCGACTCGCCGCCCGATATCTTTAACCACAACATGGAGACCGTACCGCGCCTCTATAAGCCCGTGCGCCCGGGCGCGGACTACCAAGGCTCGCTGTCGTTATTGAAGACCTTCAAGGACCGATACCCGCACATTCCCACCAAGTCGGGCTTGATGGTGGGCCTGGGGGAAGCCCGCAGTGAGATCGAGGCGACCCTTTCCGACTTGCGCGCCCACGGTTGCGAATGGCTCACTTTAGGCCAATACCTGCGACCGAGCCTCGCACACTTGCCGGTCGATCGTTACGTAAGCCCTGAGGAATTCGCGGAACTCGCGGACATCGCACGTCATCTCGGGTTTACCAATGTGGCAAGCGGGCCTCTCGTGCGCTCCTCTTACCACGCGGATCGCCAAGCAGCCGGTGAGCAGGTCGGCATGTGATAGTTTGGCATGGGCTCGTCAATGCACTGGTCACGCCACCGGGGCTGCTTCTTGTTCCGCTTGGCTTCGGGCTCGCTTTAACGGGACTGAAGCCCCGTTCGGGGATCGCGATCATCGCCGTGTCCTGGGCCGGGCTGATGCTCTTGAGTCTTCCCGTTGTTGCGACCTCTCTTGCCAGGGCATGGGAGATCTATCCCGCGCTTACAAAACCGCTACCTAAGGGTCCGCGCGCCATCGTCGTGCTAGCCGCCGGGCGCTACCGTAAGGCCCCGGAATACGGAGGACATGACACGGTCGGGACCGATACCCTGGTGCGCCTGCGCTACGCGGCGCGCCTCTTTCGCGAAAGCCGGCTGCCCATCCTTACCTCAGGAGGCGCCCCACTCGGCGGTCCGCCCGCGGCGGTCCTTATGCGTAGGGTCCTGCGTCGCGCCTTTAAAACGCCTGTAAAGTGGGTGGAGAGCCATTCCCAAACCACCGCCCAAAACGCCCGCGACTCGGCCACCATCCTCTTGCCTCTCGGGATTCGCGATATCTTTCTTGTGACCCAAGCCTGGCATATGAGGCGCGCGGTCCTGCTGTTTCGACAAGCCGGCTTCACCGTGGTCCCGGCCCCAACCGACTTTGTGACAAAAAGTCGGCGAAGCGAGACGATCCTCGCTTATTTGCCCAGCGCCCATGCGATAGCGTTATCGGCCAAGATCATCCATGAATTGATAGGCGTGCTCTGGGCACGCCTTCGACCACTCCTACCACGTTCTTTGGCCCATACCATCACCACTGCCTAGACAGCATCCTTAGGTCCGATTTCCCCAAACAGGCGATGAGCTAGGATAGGGTCTTGTCCTCCGTGGAGATTCCCATGAGCGCATCAGAGAAATTCGCCTATGAAGGAGGCTCGGCACCACGACCGACACCCGAAACTCCCTACTTCGTAGAAGAGACCCTAAACGTCTTGCGCCGCATCAGCGCCTACCTATCCGATCGCGATGTCGCGACCATGCGCCACGATCTCGAAAAACGCATCCGCGAACACCCAGGGGCCAGCATCGCTATCGGCTTTGGTGTCGGCCTCATCATCGGTAAGCTCATAAAGCGGTAGGTGCTGTCATGGCAACTCAATGGAACACGGAATCGTTAAATCCAAGACCGACTGGCACCCAAAGCTCTCTCGTGGCGCTTTTTCGTCACGCCGTGAATGAAGCTTCTGAACTCGTCCGCAGCGAAGCGAGTCTCGTCAAACTTGAACTCGAGGAAGGCATCCGCGCGATCATCGCCGATGCCCTTAAGGCAACCTTATATAGCGCTATAGCCCTTCTGGGAGTCTTGAGCCTGCTTGCGTTTCTTATCATAGGGCTGGCTGCTCTTATCGTGGGACACGGAACGGCGATCACAAGCTTTTGGGCCAGCGCCCTCATTATCGGCGTCGTCTTTACCACCGCCGGCGGCCTCATGGCAATGCGACACGCCAGGCGCATGGGCCATGACGCCCAGATGAAGAAATCGCGTACCGATATTGCAACCGACACGCCATTCATTAAAAACGAATGGAAAAATAAGGTCGGAAACAAAGGATCATGATGCGCCATGAATTTGTCGAAGTCTTTTCGTCAGAGGATGCCCGCGAAGAGGCGGAACGTCATCGCCGCGACCTAGCCGACACCTTGGACGCGCTCAGTGAACGGGTAGCGGGTGCGGTGGAGAGCCTGGAGCGGCAGGTGACGTTCCCGGTGCGCTGGGCGGCCGAACACCCACTGCCAACGCTCGGTTTGAGCCTGGCGGCGGGGATTCTGTTCGGCGCGCGCTTGGGACAGTCTCAAGCACAGCGCTCAAGCGCCTTGGCGCGCGAACTTGAAGGGGCCTACCTCCAGGGTCGGCGGGATGAGGCCGAGCAACGGCCACCGCGGGAGCCGGACTATTGGGCGGGCATCAAATGGGCGCCGACGGACCCACACATGGGGGCCCTCATTCTTGAGGCCGCAAAACCGCTTCTCGCCCGACTTACGAGTGTTTTGATCGACAGCTTCCAAAATACCGGGCGCAGCTGAGCCAAATTTCGGCCGCTACCGTCCCTCTGCACAGCCGTTTGCGTAGACCAGATCGGAAACGGCTTTGTTGTGGTCTACGTTAACATTATTCCAAGGTCCTAAGGCGTGAACTCTGCGCCCTGACGCGGTACAGTACGCTAAACACAGCGGGTGACGCGACGCTTGGGATCCGATGGAAAGAAACGAAAGGTTTAATAGTCTAAGCCATGCCGTAGGCGGCATTTTGGCGACAGTGGGAACGATAGTCCTGATTGTGATCGCCGCCAAGCGTGGCGATCCGTGGCGGATCGTGAGCTTTAGCGTCTACGGGCTCACGCTGATCTTTCTCTATACCTCTTCCGGCCTCTACCACGCGCTCAGCGGACGATCGCGGCGGGTCTTCCGACGACTCGACCACGCGGCGATCTATCTTTTGATCGCCGGGACATATACCCCGTTTGCGCTTGGGCCTTTGCGCGGGCCGTGGGGCTGGTCGCTATTTGGTGTGCTGTGGGGCCTGGCCGTGCTTGGCATCGTGCAAGAGTTTATCCCCCAACGCACGCGCCGGATGTCGATGATCTTTTACATTTTGATGGGGTGGCTCATCATCATAGCCATCAACCCACTTATGAAGAACTTGGCGCCAGGAGGGCTTGTATGGCTCACGATCGGCGGGCTTTTCTATAGCATCGGCGTGATATCTTTCGTGTTCGATGAGAAGTGGCGCTTTGGGCATGAGGTGTGGCATCTTTTTGTGCTCGCTGGCAGCATCGCTCAGTACGGGGCCATCTTCCTCTATATAGCCCTACCGCCAGTTCGTCTGCCCTGAGGGTCGATGAAAGCGCAAGACCAAACCCGGCCTGCGACTTCTGCCGGTCGGGGAAAGCCCTTTTGGCGGTTTAGTGGATTTGGGGCACCGACAGCGACCGGAGCATGCCTTCATCAAGACGCGATCGCACTTCCGTCAAGAGTTCATTGCGAGAGGGGAGCTGCATGAGGACCCGCATCCAGCGAGGAAACAACAGCGACTCCTCGCGATGTTCGTGCTTATTGAGGCTTGCGGCAAGAAGACCAAGCCAAGTTTCAAGCTCCTGGCAATTTTCAACGGATGAAGCACAGACCTCCGCTATCATCTCAAGCTGCACCAAAACGTCATCGTGCTCCCGACGCATGATGGCCGTGGCCTCAGCTACGGAAGCACCACCGAGAGGCGCTAGCAGTTCATTTTCAGTCACGATATGGGTACGCAGGGCCACATCCAGGCTCGCCACCTCGCCTACAGCCGCTCGCCAATCGCGGCAACCCAAATAGGTAAAGGCCTGAACAAGGCGGCCATCCATCTGTTCGTGGTTTCGGCGCAAAGTGTCGGCGAGCGGGAGAGGTTCATCTGCGTTGCGAATACGCATGGTAATCAACCACCCGGTCTGATCGAAGACGCTGGACCAGACGAGCTTGTGACGCATCTGGTGTTGAATTTGGGCCATCAGAAGCGTTGGATCATCCGGAGTCCACGCGCGCAAACTTTCGTCTGGGCCCAATTCACGAAGGAGAGAGTAGACGTAGCTATGGGGAGAAACGTGGGCTGGTACGAGGCGCAAATCCAGGACATAACAACACGGCATAGCACTTCCTCAAGCGATCATTTTCGCCATCGCCGGGCGGATCCCGGTAAGTAAATATTCCAAGAGATCCCGGACGGAGCGAATTTCATGACCGAACGGCAAGGCGGCGGCACCGCGAAAAAAAAGGCCGCTATTGACGTTGCCGCGCGCGGCGGCGGCCAGCTGAGTCTCGATGCAGAACTGCCCGGCCTGCGGGTTTCCGTCCTTGAAACCACAATGACTCAGGCATTCGAGCCCGCTTGCGCAGCTGCCGCAGCGACTTTCGGCGCGGGCTTTAAGAAGACCTTCGCGGGCCAAGTAGCGTTTGAGCCAAGGCGTCAGAACAGCGCGCGCCGGTAAGCCCGCGGCGCTCATAAAGGTTACGACATCTTCGCTTTTGGCGTCCGCCAACACTTTTTTGAAATTGAGATGGGCATCGCATTCTTCGGTCACAGCAAAGGCCGTTCCCAATTGAACTCCCGCCGCACCCTTTTCCAAAAGTTCGCGTATGGCACCAAACGACCCGATGCCGCCGGCCGGAATCAACGGTATGGATTCGCCGGCAAGCCCGAGCTTCTTCAACACGGCGAGCGCCTGTTTCAACACGTGTCCGAAATCGAAACGATGATCGGTGACGTCCGCTAGGTTCGCAGCTCCGAGATGTCCGCCAGCGTGACCTGGGTGCTCGATGACGATTGCGTCCGGTAATCGGCCTTTGCGCATCCATTTTCGGAGCAGCAACTCGATCCCTCGTTCCTCCGATAAGATCGGGATAAGCGCCACATCGTGCCCGTGGGTAAGCTCCGGCAAATCAAGCGGCAAACCCGCGCCCATTACGATTGCCTGGGCGCCACTGCGACAGGCCTGGCGGACGAAATCCGCGTAGTGGTTGAGCGCCTTCATGACATTCACGGCAATAAAGGCCGATGGCCCGGCGGCGGCCCGTGCGGCCTTGATCTCTCGGTCTAAGGCCTCCAAATTGCCGTGCAGAAGGCGCTGCGGATCTCGGCAGCGCTTAAGGCGCGCCATAATGTCCGAATGCAAGTGGCGCAAGTCGACGCTGGCAATGGTCCCCATCGCGCCTTCTCGGGCGACGGCCGAGGCCAGCCTATGGGCCGAAATGGCAACACCCATGCCCCCCTGAACGATGGGTAATAGCTCCCGACCGCGAATGGTGAGTTTCGGGAAAGAAGACATGATCGGAATAGTCATGGTCATAAGCTTAGTCTCGCGAGTCACTGGCGCATTGACGTGCATCAAGGGAGACAGGCAGCGATGGCGGATGAAAAAACGGGTAATACCCGCCGCCCGCGCAAAGCGGCCTTCCTATTGGCACAAGACCCGTCTGGCATTGACCAAGTCGCCGCCGGGCGCGTACAGATCATTTTGTGCCTCAGATCACCCGCGAAAATCGCACACGATTTTCGCCGGCCAGATAACGATCAAAGACGGCACAGATGGCGCGCACCAGCATCTGGCCACGCTCGGTCACGATAATGCGATCGCCCAGGGTCACCAGGCCGTCGTCGACAAACGGTGCCAGCCGCTCGATCTCAGAGGCGAAATAGCGTGCGAAAAGGAGCGAGTGACGCGCCTCGAACGCGCCGATATCGCATTCCATATGGCATAAAAGACTATTGATTAAGTCGCGTCTAATCTGATCGTCGCCGCTCAATTCAAACCCCCGGCGCACGGGAAGGATTTGACTATCGATAAGGTCCGTGTATTGCCGTAACTCCCAGGCATTTTGGCTGTAGGTGGAGCCTATACGGCTCACCGCCGAGGGCCCTATGCCGAGGACATCAAGATCGCCATGCGTCGAATAGCCCTGAAAGTTGCGGCCGAGCGTCCGGTCGCGTTGCGCACGAGCCAACTCATCCTGCGATTTGGCGAAGTGATCAAGACCAATGTACACATAGCCCGCCTCCCGGAAGGCGCGGATCGCGTCGCCCAGAATCGCGAGCTTCGTCGGGCCGTCTGGAAGGTCATTGGTCTCGATACGGCGCTGTGGCTTGAAGCGATCCGGTAGATGCGCGTAATGAAAGAGCGATATCCGGTCAGGCGAGAAACTAAGCACTCGATCCAGCGTGCGGGCGAATCGGCTGCGATTCTGGTGAGGCAGGCCATAAATGAGATCGACACTGATTGACTTAAATCCGAGCGCGCGGGCGCTCGATATGACCCGATTGACTAAAGAATAACTCTGTTTCCTATTGATAGCGCGTTGCACCTCGGGATCAAAATCCTGGATACCAAGACTCAACCTGTTGAACCCTATGTCCCGCAAAAGCACGAGCGTAGGGTCTGATGCGTGGCGTGGGTCAATCTCGATCGAATATTCGCCGCTGTCGTCTGGGCGAAGCACAAAATGGTCGGAAATCGCGACCATCAACGCGCGCATGTCATCATGGCCCAAAAACGTGGGCGTACCGCCGCCCCAGTGCAGTTGGTCAAGGCGCGGGGCAGGGCCCAGCAAAGGCGCTAGAAGCGCAAGCTCGCGGGCCACAGAGGACACATACGATCCGCCACGTTCGTGATGCTTAGTAACGACCTTGTGGCAGGCGCAGTAATAGCATACGGACTCACAAAACGGGATATGCACGTAAAGCGACCACGGGTCTTCTTTGCGGTGCGCGCCGATTGCGGCGATGAGATCCCTGGCCTTGAACTGTTCATGAAACTGGGTCGCGGGCGGGTAGGACGTGTAGCGCGGTGCCGACTCCCCGTAGCGTGCGACCAATGACTGATCGATAAAGTCGTTCATAAGCAACCTCTAAAGCTTAAAGATAGGCGGGCCTTAAGCCTGCGACCTTGATGTAGATCAAAGGTCAGAATCCGAGGCTCCGGCAAATATCGGCGACTGCGGCCGCGGCCTCGGGATCGGGGCGAATTGGGCAGCCCGCAGTGCGCGTGGTCTCGGGGCGGCTCTTGAGGGTCGCATCAATGCCCATTTTTCCGCCAAGCCCGGGCTCGGGGCTCGCGAAGTCCAGATAGTCTATGGGCGTCCCCGTGAGAACCAGGGCATCTCGGGCGGGATCGGCACGGGTAACGACGGCCCAGATAACATCCGACCAATCGCGGATATTGATATCGTTGTCCGTAACAATCACAAACTTGGTGTAAGTAAATTGACGCAAATAGGACCAGATCCCCATCATGATGCGGCGCGCATGCCCTGGGTAGCGCTTACGGAGACTGACCACCGCGACCCGGTACGAGCAGGCCTCGGGCGGTAAATAGAAGTCGACGATCTCGGGAAACTGCTGTTGGAGAAGCGGGACGAAGACCTCGTTTAAGGCCATGGCCAGGACCGACGGTTCATCGTGCGGAGACCGGCCCATATAGGTCGTCTGATAGAGTGGGGCACTGCGATGGGTAATACGCCGGACAGTCATGACTGGGAAATGGGCTTGCTCGTTATAGTAGCCAGTATGATCGCCAAACGGCCCTTCGAGGGCCACGTCATCGGGTAAGATCACCCCCTCAAGCACAATTTCGGCGCGCGCGGGCACGAGCAGGCCGTTGCCCGCCGCCACAAGCTCGGTGCGCGCGCCGCGCAAGATGCCGGCAAACTGATATTCCGAAATACTGTCTGGTATCGGCGCTACTGCAGCGACCGTTAGGGCCGGATCAGCCCCAATCGCGACCGCCACGGGAAACGGCTCCTGCGGGCGCGTTTCCCGCCAACGCGCGTAGTCCATCGCCCCACCGCGATGGGCGAGCCAGCGCATAATGAGGCGATTACGCCCGATCAGTTGCTGACGATAGATGGCCACGTTATGGCGGCCCTGCGGCTCCGCCTGGGTCACGACCAGACCGAAGGTCAAGAGCTTACCGGCATCGTCCGGCCAGCAATAGGAGATCGGTAGGGTCTCGAGGTCGACGTCCGGGCCTTCTTGTACGCAGTCCTTAACGGGGCCTGTCGAAAGCAGACGCGGGTGGGCGCTCCAAAGTCTATGAAGAGTCGGAATGTGGCGGGCCGCCTGACCTATAGTCTGGGGCCATCGCGGTTCCTTGATGCGCACCAGCAATTCGCCCAGGGCCCGGAGCCCGGCCACATCCGGGCAATCGATCGCCTGAAGCACACGATCGACCGTCCCAAAGAGATTGCCGAGGACCGGGGTCGCGCGGCCATCGACGCGCTCGAACAAGAGCGCGGGCCCATGCGCCATGATCGCGCGGCGGCAGATCTCGGTAATCTGAAGGTGTGCGCTCACATCGGCCGTCACTCGCTTTAGGAGATTTTGGCGCTCGAGGTGGGTCAAGAATTGGCGAATATCGGAAAACGGCACGGCGAGAGAATATAAGAATTCTTGGTTCGAACTTTTGATCCAACGCAAACTCGCTTTGATGCTGATCAAGATGCGCGCGCTGGAACCGGTCACAATGCGACCATGAGTCTTGCCAAACATCTTGCCGAACACAGCTTACCTCGCGCCGTGGGCCTTGCAGCGAGAATCATTCCGGCGCCGATATTAGCGGCCTTGGCCGCCCTCATGACCAACATCCTGCTTGGCCTGGACGAAGCCGACGGCTCGCTTGACGCCTTGTCGGGAGCCCACATATGTCTTGAGATCACCGCGCCGACATTAAAACTCGGATTTGTGGTTCGCGAAGGCCTCCTATGGCCAGTACGACCCGAGCGCTGCGATGTATGTATCCGCGGCGATATCGCGTCTTTTTTGGCCTTATTACGGCAAACCGACGATGCCGATGCACTTTTTTTTGACAGACAGCTCGCCGTGGAAGGCAAAACCGATATTGCGCTTCACATCCGCCACGCCTTGGAAGGCGCGATCTACCGTCGCTTGAGGACTTTTCGCAAGCCTTTTACGCTCCATCAGAAAGAAGGCTATAAGGGCCGCCTATCGCGTTAACATTGCATTCAACGCCTCATGCTATATCCTTAGCCCATAGGAGTTGCTGCGCTCGGTCTTTCAGGGCGGGGGGCCTTATGGGGCAAGCCATGACAGAATCCACAAAACCAACGGAAAGATCACCCTGGCATAAAGAATGTTGGGGCTTTATCAACAGATTATGGGTCTCGGTCGTACCTGCCGACCTGCGGCTTTTTATAAGGGTTTTGCGTTCGGGTCCGCAAGCGGTGGGGGCCGCATGCCCAAGCTCTCGCCATCTGGCGGACTACATGGCGGCCCAAGCAGTCTTGTGCGACGATGGCTACATCGTGGAACTGGGAGGCGGCACGGGCGTCGTCACGGCGGCGCTTTTGGCGCATGGCCTGGACCCGAAGCGGCTCATCGTTGTGGAACAATCGGCCTTGCTATCGGCCCATCTTCGTACGCGGTTTCCGCAAGTGACAGTCTTGGAAGGCGACGCCGCGCAACTTGCCGTCCTGCTCGGCCGGCGTGCGGAGCGCATTTCGGCGGTCGTATCCAGCCTGCCGCTCAAATCTCTTCCTAAGGTGACCGTCCACCGTATTGGGAACGAGCTTGAGGCGATTCTGCCAAAAGGGGCCACCTTCATTCAATTTACGTACAGTTTGCGATGCCAGGCCATCGATTGGGCCCAAGACCTTACCTGTCTTCGTTCACGCACGATTTGGCGGAACGTACCTCCGGCGCGCGTTAATGTTTTTGCCTGGGGCGGCTTATAGGACCCCATTGAGACCAGAGGCCCGGCCAACCTCCACGTCCCGGTCGGCCTTCAAGCGATCTCGCCATTGCAGGACGTTCGCGAATAAGCGCGCGTCCAAAGACGCCTCTGCTTCGAACCGTCCCGCGTAAGCGGCCTCCTCTAAACGCAGGGTGTAGCACGTGTCGCCCCCTATATCGATAAAGAGGGCGGGTATCCCCGCGTCTACGAAGGCATAGTCGCGCTTAAGAAAGAAGTCTGTACAACAGACGCCGAGAAACGCGGACACCTTACGGCGTTTCATATCCGCGAGCACCGTGCAAAGATGTTCGTAGGCGGTAATGGTCACAACCTGAAGGCCGCGCTGACGCGCCAAGTGATAGGCCTCACCCACCGCGCAGAATCCGCATTCAGGGCAGCCGTCTCGATGGCGCCATTTGCACCATGACGGTTTCGCACAATAGGGGAGAAGAACGACCTCCGCGGCCGCTAGAATGTCTTGCGCCGCAATGGTCCGGTCGAGACTAAAAATCGTGATCTGGCGGGCCGCGGAGAAATCCAGGTGTTGGCTTATGGCGTGACGAGACGCACACAAGTGTCCGAGATAGACGATGTCAGCCCGATCTATGCCTATCATATCGGGGGATCCCTCTAACACGCGGTCCAGGGTCAGCCCAAGCCTTGTGATATCAGAACCCTGTAAAGAGTCGGAAAGACGCGCCCAGGTCTTTGGGTTGGCGCAGTGAATGCTGCCTGTAAATCGGGCACGGCGCACCATGGTCCCATCCAAGCAGACATCGATATACACAACACCTCCTGGGGTTTTTAGGAAGGCCGAGACGTCGGGCACACAGTCTTCGGTAAAAACCATGGGGCTACGCGTCTTTGGGCACGGTGGCCTTTCGCGCTGCGGGGAAAGACCGAGCGCTTGGGCTAGGTGTAGGGCAATGGTGGAATGAAGAGCGGCGGTCCGCAGATCGGGAAGGTGGGCATTCAAGGGCGCGAAGCGATCACGAGCAGCCAAAATTCCAGCCGCCGAGAGCTTTTCGAGCGGCAGCCTCAAGGTCTTCAACAGCTCTTCAATATCCAAAGACAGGGCCAGCGCTGCCTCGAACACAATAACGTCTCCGTCGCGGAGCAAAAAGCCGCTTCCTATCTTGCGGTCTTCGACGGTCATATCGTTTGGAGCATCAAAGCGCGCGCAGAGGCCATACTGGCTCAGGGCCTGCAAGAGTGGGGCACATAAGCTTGCCATGAGCTCAGCCAGGGGCTTAATGTTATTTCTGGGGCTCGGAAATGCGAGCACCAGAATAAGCGTCCCCGGATCCAACGAGAGGCTGCCGCCGCCCGTGCGGCGACGGACGATGGGAAAGCGGTCGCGTATATAGGATAGACGTAAAGCCCTGCGAGGGTCCTCGAAAGCTCCCATAAGCGCGCAACGCGACAAGCGCGAAAACCCAAGCACCGCCTCGCCGGCTTGGGCACGGGCGCACAGCGCTTCCTCATAGGCCTCGAACTGCCGAGGATCGAGCGTATGAATATCGTGCCACGCTAAGGTCATGGACATAGCGTCTGGCCCGCTTGCCCGTGCCAGTAGCCATTGGTCCCGCGAGTGAGGCCCTTGGACGTCAAGGCGCTGATCGCGGCCTCGACTGTCTGGCGTCGATCGAGGACCGCACGGAAGATCTCGATAACGGACAGTGAATGTTCGGCTTCGGGCATGATACGTAAGATATCGACGCCCGCAGCGTCAAGCTGGGAAAGGTCGGTAAGATAATTCAAGATCTGCGCGGAATGCACCTGAGGTCCGTTTATCGTCAGAAACGGGACATCCTCTTGGGTCGCTACCGGAATACCAGCCGGCTGCCCCTCGCAAACCCATTCGCAAGCGTCCTTACCGCGATCAATACTGCGCGCGCTAAAACAGCGCGCCGAATAGGCGAGGGCTGGCCTGCCGAAGGCCAGGACCTCACATTCGATGGATGGGGCGTGCGCGGCGCGCAAGGTCGCAAGGGCCCGATGGTCCAGCTCCAGAGCTGCCACAAACCGGGTAGCCCCGCTCTCGATTAGGATCTTTAGCGTCTCTTCGTTGTAAATATTGAGAGTGGCGCCCGCCACGAACGCGGTCCCGTGCGCCAAGCTTACAGCGCTCATATCGTTGGCCTCGATAAGGAAACGGCCGTTTTGACACAATCTCCGCGTCGCCCTGATCTCGGCCTCGCCGTCGACTAGGACGAGGCTCGACAAAACGACCTCCTTCCCGTGCGCTGTCAGCATATCGCCTATGGCGAGCCAATCCGGGAGCCGCAGGCCGCGGCGTTTGTAGCAGACGGTCTCGCCGAGATAGACGATATCGATCGGGCTTTCGGCAATAGCGGCGTAGAAGCTCCGAAGTCTCTTCGGTTCCCAAAAAAACGGGATGGGTGCCAGCGAGAGCCTCATCGCCAGGGCCTTTCAAAGGCGCCGAGGGTCTGGTGGTGGCCCTCAGACAAAGACGCCAGTCCCTCGGTCCACGAGGCTTGCACGCGGTAGGCCTCAGGGTCTCGCGAATAGGCGTCCAGGGCCGCCCGAAAAATCGCGGTTACGCGGGCGACATAAGATGGTGAGCGCTGGCGGCCTTCGATCTTGATCGCGCGTACCGGAATCCGCGCCAAGTCCTGCAGGATAGGCAAGACGTTGAGGCTGGTCGGCTCCTCCAAGACGTAGCCTACGTTTTCACCGATTTTGAAGCGGCCCTTGCACAAGGTGGGATATCCCGCTTTTTCGGTCTTCTGGAAGACGTCTATCAGGACGCCATTTAAGCGGACATGGCGTTTCCCTGCTTTCTCTTCCCAACGGACGGCCGAGGCCGGGGAACAAGCGCCACAGGTGTTGGGGGATACCCCGGTCGCGTAAGACGAGAGGGCGCAGCGCCCTTCGACCATGACGCATAAGCCACCAAAACCAAAGACTTCGAGATCCACCGGGGCCTTCTCCCCGAGCTTTTGAACCTGATTCAGCGACAGAACGCGCGGAAGGACCGCGCGCGTTACGCCCAATTGCTCGGCATAGAAGCTCAAAGCCTGGTTGCTCGTAGCCGAACCCTGGACCGATAAATGGCGCGGCAAATTCGGGTAGCGCTGCTGACAATAACGCAAGACCCCGGGATCAGCTGCTATAACTGCATCCACGCCGGCCGACGCGGCCTGATCAGCGGTCTGCTGCCACATGGCCAATCGCCCGGGCTGAGGATAGGTATTGAGCGCAAGATAGACCTTGCACCCCCGGGCATGGGCATAGCGGACACCACCCATGAGCTCGGAGGTCGTCAGATTAAGACCGGGGAAATTACGGGCGTTGGTTTCGTTGCGCAGCCCCACATAGACGACATCCGCTCCATGATCGACGGCCGCTTCGAGCGCGGCCCCGGTGCCCGCCGGACACACAAGTTCTGGTATCGTCATAAGACCCCTGCTAGTGCGAAGACCCCTTGGGACGTTCCCCTTCTCGCGAGTTCTGAGGTAATCGCGTTTAAGACCCGCCACTTGCCGGAGCACCACTCAGGCGCCAACAGCAAGGCCGCGCGGGCAGTCCCGGTAAGTCGATGAAACACGACATGGCGCGGTGTGCGCTCGATAAGATCGGTTACGATGGCGATATAGTCCTCGAAAGATATTGGTGTCAATTCGCCCTTGCGCCAGTCGTGCGCCAGACGGCTCCCGCGGACTACATGCAGGGGATGCACCTTGAGACCGGCAACGCCCAGAGATAAAACCCGCGCCAGAGTCTCTAGCGCATGGCGACGCCCCTCACCTGGCAGCCCGATGATAAGGTGCGTGCACACCGGTAATTGGTAGCGGCCTATCAAAGCAATAGCTTCGCGATATTCGGCGAAGCCGTGGCCTCTATTGACGCGCAAAAGAGTGTCGTCGAAGCTCGACTGCAAACCCAGCTCAATCCAGACCGTATAACCACGGTCGCGATAGGAGGCAAGCAGCCCCACAATCGGGTCCGATAGGCAATCGGGTCTCGTGCCGACACTCAAACCAACGACGCCCGGCACCGAAAGCGCCTGTTCGTAGCACGTGGCCAACGTGTTAAGCGGCGCATAGGTATTCGTATAGGTCTGAAAATAGGCCAAGACCTTGCGTGCGCCGGTACGGCGCACTACGCAAGCCATGCCTGCGCGGACTTGATCAACGATAGTTGGCATCCGGGCCTCCGGCTGAAACGATTTGTTATTGCAAAACGTGCAACCGCCACGGCCGCGGCGGCCATCGCGGTTGGGGCAGGTAAAGCCCGCGTCTATGGCCACCTTATGGACTCGTTCGCCGAATTGCGACAGGAGGTGTTGGCCAAACGTGTCAACGAACTCGGAAAGCACGACCACCTGTGGCCCCCCACGGTCGGGCGCGAAACCCGACTCCGATATCGCGCGCTAGCCCGGCGCACGCCTTAATATCCACCCCGTCTAGACCGTCGATCGCAGTCAGGGTCACCCTGGGCACAAAACCCCGGCAGCGCTCGGCAAAGGCGAGAACCGCGGCAAAGCTTCCGGAAAGCTTTGGCCGGCACCAGCGCTGATAGACGGCCTCATTGTGAGCATTCAAGGAAATCGACACATGATCTATAAGGCCCGCCAGGCGCGGGGCAACGTCGGGGCCATGGATGAGCTGAGCGAGCCCGTCGGTATTAAGGCGGAGGCGGTTACCCCCTCTCTTTAGAATCGAGGCGACCTCGAGCAAGGTATCAAGGCGCGTAGTCGGCTCGCCCAGGCCGCAAAACACGTACTCCTCACAGGCACCCTGAAGCTGCGCCGCCGAAACGACATCTGCGACCCTCGGCTCGTCTGCCAACGCCAACCGAAGGTAGGCATCCTCAACAATCCAAGTCCGATGAAATTTGGGACAGAATCGGCAACGCAAGGTACAGCGGCTGGTGAGGTTCAAATAGACACTCTGGCCTATTCGATAGGCTACAACTCCCCGTATCGGCTTTAAAAAGACCTCCGGACGCCGAACGGCATTCACGATCGCCATAGCCCTCACTTCCCAAAGAACGGATGGCTAAAGTGTACGGACTGATGCCACCCAATCCGTTGATGTGGATCAAACCTCGCCGCTCCTACATGTTGTAGGGTTTTTTATGGAAATCACAATGAATGGGGCTTATATGACGGAAACGGGTGTCAGAAAGGTACGTAAGCGCGACGGCCGCCTAGTCCCGTTTGACCCACGCAAAATTCATTACGCGGTTCTACGAGCCGGGAGCGCCGGCGGCGAGTTCGGGGCTGCAGAGGCGACGATTCTCACCGAACAGATCGAGGCTCGTCTACCGACCGGCCATCCTGACGTCGAGACCATACAAGACGCCGTGGAAGATACACTGCTCGCCCACGGCTTTCGCCACACGGCCCATCTTTATATCGCTTATCGGGAAAAGCGTCGACTCACGCGCGAAGAAGGCAAGGTTCATGTTGAGGTCGAAGAGGCGGTGACAGAGTATCTGGATCGGCGCGACTGGCGGGTGAGCGCCAACGCGAACCAGGGTTACTCCTTGGGCGGGCTTATTCTTAGCATCTCCGGCAAGGTCGTCGCCAACTACTGGTTGAACCACGTTTACCCTCAAGAGATAGGAGCGGCCCATAGAGACGGGGCGATTCATATCCACGACCTCGATATGCTTTCGGGTTATTGTGCCGGTTGGTCGCTCCGCACGCTGCTCAACGAAGGCCTAAACGGGGTTTCGCACAAGGTCGAGGCAGCCCCCCCGAAACATCTTTCGAGCGCGGTTGGACAAATCGTCAACTTCCTAGGTACTCTCCAAAACGAATGGGCAGGGGCCCAGGCCTTTAGTTCCTTCGACACCTACTTGGCGCCCTTTGTCCGCAAAGACAAGATGGCGTACGAAGACGTCCTGCAGTGCATACAAGAGCTGATATATAATCTCAATATCCCTTCCCGCTGGGGTACGCAGACGCCGTTCACCAATCTGACATTCGACTGGACGTGTCCCGAGGATTTGCGCGACCAAGTTCCGATCATAGGCGGCGAAGAGATGCCCTTCACCTATGGGGACTTGGCACCCGAAATGGCGCTCATCAACAAGGCCTACCTCGAGGTCATGGAAAAGGGTGACGCCAAAGGCCGCGTTTTCACGTTCCCAATCCCGACCTATAACATTACCAAAGACTTCGATTGGGAGGGCGAGAACGTCGAGCGCTTGTTCGCCTTGACCGCGAAATATGGCCTGCCCTATTTCCAGAACTTCTTGAACTCTGATCTCGAACCGCACATGGTGCGCTCCATGTGTTGCCGGCTTCAGTTGGACCTGACCGAGCTTCTAAAACGCGGCAACGGGCTTTTTGGATCGGCGGAGCAAACAGGCTCGGTAGGGGTAGTGACTATCAATTGCGCACGCCTCGGATACATTCATAGAGGTCAAGAAGCCGAGCTTTTCCTGACACTAGACCGGCTCTTGGAGATGGCTCGCACAAGCCTCGAGATCAAACGCAAGACCATTCAGAGCTATATGGACCAGGGGCTTTTTCCTTACACCAAGCGTTATCTTGGGACCTTGCGCAACCATTTCTCGACCATCGGAGTGAATGGCATCAACGAGATGATACGCAACTTCACCGCTGATGCCTTCGATATCGTCCACCCCGATGGCCATGCTCTGGCGTGCCGCTTACTCGATCATATCCGCGCCCGACTGGCGCGCTTCCAGGAAGAAACCGGGTGTCTTTATAATCTAGAGGCCTCACCCGCCGAAGGCGCGACCTATCGCTTCGCACGCGCCGATCGTCAGCGCTTCCCGGGCATCATTCAAGCCGGTACGCGCGAGCGGCCTTACTATACGAACTCATCGCAGCTACCCGTAGGTCTGACCGACGACCCGTTCGAGGCCCTGGAGCGCCAGGAGGACCTACAGAGACGTTACACCGGGGGCACGGTCCTGCATCTGTATATGAACGAGCGGCTATCTTGTGCCACCGTGGCACGCGATCTCGTGCGCCGGGCGCTGACCCGTTTTCGCATGCCCTACATTACCATCACCCCCACCTTCTCGATCTGCCCGCACCACGGCTATATCGCGGGCGAGCATCAGTATTGTCCGACATGCGATGAAGAGGCTTGGGCGCGCCGACGCGCGCAAGCCGCCACTTAGTCAACATCAGGAGTCGTCTATGAAAAACCGGGAAACAGAACTTACGTCACAAAACTCCGCGTTACGCGCGGACGAACGCCAGCTCTGCGAAGTCTGGACCCGCGTCATGGGCTACCATCGCCCGGTGGCCTCATTCAACGAGGGCAAAAAGGGCGAACACGAGGAGCGGGTCTTTTTTCAAGAAGACCATCTTGGAGGATGAGGCTCCGCTTAGGCGGTCTTGTGCCCTGGAGCAGCATCGATTACCCGGGGCACCAGGCCGCCGTCTTATTCTGTGCTGGCTGCCCATGGCGCTGTCGCTACTGTCACAACAGTCACCTCTGGGAAAGCGAGCCCCGGATCTCGTGGCCCGAAGTCGAGGGCTTCCTCGCTAAGCGGCAGGGGCTTTTGGACGCCGTGGTCTTCAGCGGCGGCGAGCCCTTGGCGCAATCGGCAGCGGTACGATCGGCTTTGCTCGAGGTCCGGGGAGCGGGATTTGGCACCGCAATTCATACTGCCGGGGTCTCGCCAAGACGCTTCGCACAAGTTCTGCCACTGGTCGATTGGGTGGGCCTAGACGTGAAGGGACCGTTCTCACGCTACGCCGCGATTACTCAAGGTCGCCGCAGCCAGACGGCGGCCCGCGAATCGCTCAAGATACTGCTCGCAAGCGGCAAACCTTACGAATTGAGAACCACGGTCCACCCCGCCCTGCTCTCAAGCCATGACCTTATAGCCCTTGTCGCAGAACTCGGGGAGCTAGGCGTGAACCATTTGACCCTCAAAGACTTCCGGCCCGCTGGCTGCCAGGATATCGAGCTCAAGACCCATTACGAACCCTGGCTTACCCCACAACTGCGTCAAAAGCTCCGCGCTCTTATGCCCGCCATCGATCTGCCGGCCCCTTAAAACTTTAGGTCGTCACTCCCCACACGCCACTTATAATGACTATTACGGCAAGCGCCAAAAGCAATCGGTGGCCACGTAAGAGGAGTGCGTGAACGCGATTGGGATCACGTTGCGCAAGTTCGCTCATTTTTCTGTGGAGAAAGAGGGGTTCTGCGACAAACAAGAGAAGCGCAAAAAGCGTCCAAAAGCCGATCATACCATCAAGCCAAGCCCCCTGGGGTCGACCCAGAAGACCAGTCAGTCGCAAACGAACTAGCAAAGCCCCCCCGCTTAAACCCGCGGCTACGACGAGGATACGGGCCTGGGCGCCGAAACGCCGCTCCATCTCGCTAAATACGGCAAAGCGGTGGGCGGCTGGCCATGATGCCAGCATTGGTAAGGTGATCGTAGTGACAAACGCGACCCCGCCTATCCACAATACTATCGACAAGATATGCACGACAAGCAACGATCCCGTAATCCACATAAGCATCATCCTGGGCGCCCATCGAGACGCGGTGTAAGAAGCATATAACTGTAGCGGAACGCCCATGGTATGAATGTCAACACAACGACAGGCGCTGCGACCGCGCTCAAATTGATGGTAGCGAGGCGGTCAACCGAGGGAAAGGCGGCTGCTACGCGCAGAATCGTCGCGATCTGCACCCCGGTTAGGGCGATCCAACTGACATGATCGCTTTGCAAAGTCCGGCCCGAGTGTCCGCGGGTGACGCGCGTCACCATGGCAATGACAAGACTCAAGGCAAAGCCTAAGCCTAAGGCGTGCAAGGGGGCGCGCCCCAGGACAAAAAGGCCGAAGGCCTGGTTTAGGTCTTGAACGGCGTACAGGACATAGGCCCACCCCAGCCAGGAAAACCCGATAAAAAGGAGCAACAAAAGCCCCTCGCGAACCACATCACGCCGAAACCAAAGCCACAGATAGTGCCAAGCCGCCGCCGCCAGTGCACCATCCACCACAGCTAGTGCAAGCGGCGCGTGCCACAGGATCAAGGCGAAGTGGGCAGCCATGCCGCCCAAGAAGCCAAGCGGGGCATTAGGAGACTGGATCGGGCGTTGATAGGAGACCAAGACCTGGGCGCAAAAGAACGGGATCATACGATAGGCGACACCCAAAAGGGTCGGCGCAAGAAACAAGAACAGCCCAACATGGACCGCCAACAGGATCATGGGGGTACTGGCCTTATAAAACCCCAAGCCATACAGGAGGAGCCCGAGTATCTCGGCCACGATCGTCACGTTAAAGAGCATTATCCCCCGACGCGCTTCGCTTCGCGCCCGGTGATAAACGCGAAAAAGGTTTTGGGCGAGCCAGGCATCGGCCAGAGCCATCACGACAGGGCCCCAAGCCAACTCGGCCCGCCCCAGCGCCAGACCCAGATAAGTCATCGCGAGCCCCGCGACACGAAGCATCACCGGACCACGGTAGGCAGTCCGACTCAAGGCCTCGGTTTGCATCCAACGTGGATAAGTCGTCATCAAAAACCCGAAGATAAAAAAAGGGAAAATGCCGTACACCATAAAAAAACCGTGCAGCGCAATCGCGGATACCGGGAGAAGCGGCAGGCTATAAGCCCCGGCAAAGGCACCGGCAAGCCAAAGCGACCACAACGCCAAGGCGAGAAGGGCCTGCGCCAAGCCCGCGAGGAAGAAGGCACGATGCGGAGCGTCGAATAGGTGCATCGTTTAGGCCGAAGACAACGGGCGCAAGACCCGTCGGCAAGACAGCGTCGCCAAGGCCACATTGAGATCTAAGCTGGCACCGGCACCCACCCAAAAGACAGCCGCAAGCGGGGCCGCGGGACGCCGAAAGATCGCGATAAGCACAGTCACCAAAGCGCGCAAGCGAACAACAAAGTCAATCACCACCCGGCACCCCGACATCACCCCTTGCTTCAGCAAAGCTGTGCGGCGACGTTGCCGTTGAAGGTCCAGCCAGATTAAAAACAGCACGATCTTGTAGGGCGTGCCATCAGTAAAAGAAGCGGCAGCCCCGAAAAAGACCAAGACCCCGAAGACGAGGGGCTTACGCGGCGGCCGCGCATACCCAAGCGCCAGCAAGGCCGCGCTAGAGTAGACGGCAATAAGGCTCGTTAAGGCGATAGACCGGAAATACGTCATGGCATCGTGCCAGCAACAACCGCGACTCCAGAGTCGCTTAAGCATAAAGGCTAGGCTAAGCCCTACAGTGCCCGCTATGGCCGTCATAGGAAAGCCAATCGTCACAAGATGAGTGGCCGCAAGAACGGTCGGGGTGTAACGATTCGTCAAGGCCCAGGCGCCGCCCCGTAACAGCACAAGGCCCGCGGCGACAAACCAAGGGGCGATCGGGAACGTTGGGGGCACAGACCCAAAAGGTGAACTTTCGTGCACGGAAAGCGTACGGGTATTCATAATATGGAGGCGCCCTAGAGCGTTGTCACCCAAACTTCGCAGACCGTCTCGCCCTGCGAAGACACAGCCTTTGGCTTATAGCGAAACCCGCGCTCGGATATGAGTCCGTATAAGGGGTAGGGTTCGCAGGCACGCGCAACCGCAGCCGCTTTCCAGGCCATAAAGACAGTATGGCACGCATGACGCTTTCCAAGGGTTTTGGCGGCGGGAACGGACTCACGTCGAGAAAGAGCTCCTCAATTGAGCCTGGCTCCGTGGCCAGGGTCTCTATGAGCGCCCGTGCGCCGTCCGCAAGCAGATCGTCACTCAGCGGATACAAGACATGCTTCTCTTTGACGTAATGCTGTTGAACCAGGACCGCCAAGGTCTTTAATAGCGGGCCGCAGACATCGACTCCAACGGCTGCGTGCAGCGGTGTCAGGAGGGCGCGTATGGCACCACGCTCTCTGCGCATCACAGCCAAGCGGCCGCCGGCGCCATACGCCCCTCCAGCACCGGGAACAAACCCCGCTCCTTGACCTCGATATGACATTCCATGGCATCGCAAAAGCGGGTCTGCGTTTTCGGCCCATCGATCGGGCCGCACCGATTATCGGCAGCTTCCAATAAACGATCCCATTTCCGATACTGGCCAGCAAGAACCTGGGACAAGGCGACGTCAGACACGTCCGCGCCCTCGCGAAAACCAGCCCTTATTCTTTAATAATTGGCGGCTGCCTGCCCTTGTCCTGGGTCAAGCCTACGAATAACCCGGGGGCTGGCCCCAGAATGGGCCGTCCGCGAGCCGTGGGGAAACAGCCGAACCCAGGCGGCCATGAGGACCGATGGCGCGCCGACACACGATCCGGCCCCGTTTTTCGAAAGAATTGCCGGGGCAAAGTCTACGACTTGCGTCTTGATACTTATCAAAAGCCTCCTATTCTTATACTCTCTCAGCCAAGGCGGCCGCGAACAGGAAATTGGCGGTCCCAATCCCTGGGCATACAAAAGAAGGTGGAGCGGCGATGTCTGTGACAAGTTTTGAAGCGAACCTGAAGCACCGGTGCTCAAGCTGCAGCCTCCGGGAGATCTGTTTGCCACTCGGTCTTGACGCCGAAGAAATGACCAAGCTCGACGATCTTGTAAAACGCCGGCGCCGCGTCTTCTCGGGCCAGTCTTTATTTCGCGCCGGCGACCCGCTGCAAGCGCTTGCCGCAGTACGTACCGGGTTTTTTAA
The DNA here is from genome assembly GCA_021785035.1 of Pseudomonadota bacterium. Taxonomy (GTDB): domain Bacteria; phylum Pseudomonadota; class Gammaproteobacteria; order Acidiferrobacterales; family Acidiferrobacteraceae; genus Acidiferrobacter. The sequence goes on along the minus strand of JAJYGP010000025.1, from coordinate 120,476 downwards.
GATCTACGAGGTCAGCGTGAGCGGCCAAGAGCAAATAACAGGCTTCCCCATGAGCGGTGAATTGATGGGGCTTGATGCCATCAGTACCGGCACCCACAGGGGGAATGCGGTCGCCCTCGAGGATAGCGAGGTTTGCGAGATCCCATTCACCCGCCTCGAAGGCCTGCTGTCCGATCTCCCACGTCTCCAGCACCAGTTTCATAAACTACTCAGCGGCGCCATCACCACAGACCATACCCTGGTGATGATTCTTGGGACGATGACCGCCGAATTTAAAGTTGCGGCCTTTTTGCTCAATCTGTCCGACAGACGGGGGCAACGCGGCGAAGACCCCTCGGAGATTCTCCTGCCCATGTCCCGAGAAGAGATAGGGAACTATCTTGGACTGAAACTCGAAACCGTAAGTCGCATGTTCTCCAAACTCCGAGATCAAAACCTCATAGAGACCGAAGGCCGCAAGACCTTCATCCGCAATCGCAAAGCCTTAAAGGCCCTGTGCCAACAAGGGTCCGTTACCTAGGCTCGAAGCAACGTGGTGGCACAGTGGGACTCTTTGCGCGCGACGAAAGCGCTCATCAAAACGATGATGCTTCGGGCGGCGGGCCTGCTCCTTGTGTTCTACGTGGGGTGGGTAGTCGTGATCGGGTACTGCTCGACCCAGAGGATGACCTGGAACATTCAGAGCCGCGACTTCCTGAACGCGGCGCTTATCCCCGTTGTGAACGACCCGAGCGTATTTGCCTTCCGTGCCCTGGCGGACCCGCGATGGCGTGAAGAGTTGAATCGAGAGGGAGGGTCGCTGACACGAACGCTTACCCATCTCGGGCCCCTGCAGGCCTTCCGAGTCCGCGGAGGAACCGAACTGCTGTGGCGCCATGACCTCACTATTGCGGCCCACTACCACCTATTTGCCCGATTCCGAGGGGGAACTGCGGTTTTTCAGGTAGCGCTCATAAAGCACCATAACTCCTGGCGCATCTCCCAACTTCGAATCATGCACGAAGGTCGATCCCCCTAGGGTCGGCGCGGCCACAAGACACCTCTTCAGCACCGTTTTCGTTCAAAGGTCCGGGGGACCTTCGGCTGATGCCCATCAGGCGGCCAGGGCCGTATAACGGCCCAGCACGGTCTTTTGGCCACCTGATAGACGACAGACCGCATGAAGGGGACATCTTATGCCATTGAAGGCCCGAATTGCCGGGGCTCTACTCGCTTGCGCGGTCCTATCCGCATGCCAAGGCGTGGGGAGCAGTAACTCCGGGAACACGCCAGTCTCGGGCGGGGGACCAGCGCCTACCGGTGTTCAGCAGTGCCAAACGCTTACATCCCATGCGGCGGCGGTAGCGACGGTCGCCACGCCCCCGGCTCCGCCCACAAGCGGTACGATCCAGACCTCGCTTGTCTTGGTTCCCGAGGGCCAAGACAGCCTCGGCATCTATCTGCGTAACCCGTGGACCGGGACGCTCGTGGATCGCGGCTACGTGCCAACCGGTAAAAGCCCGAGCGCCGTGGCCGTGAGTCAGGATCGCTATGTCTATGTGGCGAACAAAATCGACGGCACGATCTCGCAATACAGCTGGGATCCATTGACGGCCCAGCTTGCTAGTCTGGGCCCCAACGCCACAAGCGTAGCGGGGGTATCCTCGCTCGCGGTGGTCGGGAATTTTTTGTATGCCCTCAACACCAACGACAACACACTCAATACCTTCCAGATCGGGAGCAACGGAACGCTCGAATTTGTGGGATCAATCAATACCCCAGCCGTGACTTCCTTGGTAGCTGACACCGATGACATGCTCTATGGGCTTGGCACCAACGAGATTGTAAGCTTCAGCGCCGGCACCAGCGCGCCCCGCACCCTGGGCACCACGGCGGTCAGCGGCCTGATAAGCGGGGCCGGCAACGGTTCCGGTCTACTCTACGTTCTGACGGATACCACCGTCACCGCCTATAACGTAAGTGGCGGAACCTTAAGCGTCCAGGATAGCGTGCCCTTGCCAAGCGGGCTAACACCGTCAGCCTTAGCCGTGGGCCGCACTCAGCTAAACGTGGCGGGTGCCGGGTCGAGTGGATCCGAGATCGCAACCTTTCCGCTCGTAAGCGGGGGCATTGCCTGCCCGACATCGGCAGTGTGGGGACCAAGCGGCCAAACGAGCAGTGCTACCCTCTCCCCCGGCGGTCGTTACGTATATGTCGCAAACGAGACGCGCGGTGATCTTCTGGCCTATACGGCCACGACCAGCGGGTCGGGCCCGCAGCTCACGGCTTACGTGCGCACACGCCCAGATCCTCAGGCCGTCACAAGCCTTGTCGCCGACGTGGTCATTGCGCCGCAAATGCTTTATGTCATCGATCAATCGGAGAACGCGATTGCCGGCTACCAGGTCGCACCGAATGGCGCCTTGAGTCCACAAACACAGACCATCCAACACACCTGTAACTCTTGCGCAACCGTCGCCAACACCGGCGCCAGCGCGTTCGCTATGGCGCCTAACGGTCGCCATCTGTACGCCACGGACTGGGCCGAGGCCGGTCAAGGGGATGTCACGACCTTCGGGGTCGGAGCGGACGGTAATCTCGGAACTCCCAATTCGATTGCCGCCGGAATGAGCCCCATGGGAGTCGCAGTCGACCCCTCGAATCGCTATCTGTATGTCGCAAATAGCTACTACATAAACGGAGATGGAAGCACGACAGCCGATAACGGTCTCGGTACGGATGGCGCCAATGATGGCAGCAATGGCCAGGGTTCGATCTATGGCTACGGACTCGGCACCAGCGGCAATCCGGCCCCACTTATGCAAGAGATTACAGATACCCAGCCTTACCCCATGCTCCTTACGATCGATCCGACAGGCCGCTTCCTCTACGTTTCCCAATATGCAGTCAACTCTATCGGTATGTTCTCGATTGAGCCCGGCACCGGAGCCCTCACGGATATTGGCTCTATCCCCTCCGGATCTAATCCGTGGACGGTGGTGGTGGGGCCTGCCGGGCGCCACGTCTATGTCAGCGACAACGGGTCCAACGTGTCCCTCTATCAAATCAACGCCTCAACCGGCATCCTGTCGCCAGCCTCAACACCAACACTCATCGTGCCCGGCAATCCGCTGGGCCTCGTCATGGGTCCCAAGGGCCGACGGCTCTATGTGGCGACCCAAAACGGCACAGTTGATGTGTTCATAAGAAACAATCCGCTTGCCACCCCCTCTTCGTGGGAGCCTACGCCGATTGCTTTGACGGGCACCTTCGCGAACGCGTATGGCTTGGCGATCAGCAACAATGGCAGGGCCCTCTATGTGGTCGACAACTGCTCCGGAGACTCAAGCACGAACGGCCGTGTGGAGGCACTGGCGATCCCCATCTTTAGTGCGGGGCTATCGGCTACAAACTACACATCCCTCGGATCTGTCGCCACAGGGACTTGCACGGTCGAGGGGCTTTCCGGGGGAGGCTTGGGCTAGCCCACACTTAAAAGCCAAAAGCATATCGTCAGAAGGGCTTGAATAAGGAAGACGAGGGGCATTCGCTCCTCGTCTTTTTCGTGTTACATCAGTTTTCGGGTACTTTGCGCGGCAGCAGCCCCCAGGCCACTTTTTACATGCAGCTTCTCTTCCGGCGGCGGCAGTACCGCAGGGACCCCGAGGGACGCCGCCCACAGCTCGCGCGCCCATCCTTTGGCGTGATAAAAGTGGCGGTCCTCCTGATCCTCCACCTCGTCGTAGGCTTTTTTCAGTATGGCAGCGTCGTTGCCATCCATCTTGCTAGCCACTTGTCCGATCAACTCCCAATTCAAATGATCCTTCATCTCCGCGGTTGCCACCGCCTCAGCCGCGACAATCTCGGCCTGGCTTCGTACGCCGGAATTCAAGGCCGCTTGCATGCCTTTTATGAGGGTTTCTGCCAAGCTTCGCACGATCTTTCTTCCGCTTGTGTCGCGTTCGGCATTGACCCCGAACTCGGTGCAAATATCCTTCAGTATCCGCTCATGATTTCGGGTTTCGGCTAGATACTTTTCCCATTCCTGGCGCAAATCCCTATTCTGCGCACAGCTCAGCGCAATCTCGTAAACCTTTATGCCCCCACGCTCCGTCTCTATAGCCTCACACAACAACTCATCAACTTGGTTACGGTTCATAAACACCTCGTCCGTTTCTGTGATCGCCACTTCAGCGAGTCGGCATTATCAGCCCCCACTACCTCTCGATACGATCGGGCCTATGGCGGACGCCAATATATATTTCCATAATTTCGGTTTTATATCAGGCACATATGGTGCATTTGTTGTCAAAGAAAGGTGCGGCACGTTATATGGTCATGGTACGCGTCGGTAATGGACCTGCGGGTACATTGGAATCCGCGTCCCGGCGCCCTGAGCATTGCGCCGTTCCGAAAGAAAATAGACGTCGTGACCGCTATGAGGCCCCGAAATAAGTCAAACACCCGCGAGGCGCTCATGAACAGAATAGTAAGGGATTTGTTCCTTTTACCCTCACGGCAAGCAACACGTCTTCTTGTGGTCATTCATTCCGTCTAAAAGAAAAAGCCCGAACGTCGTTCGACGTCCGGGCTTTTTTGGACCGTTAAAACCCGGCCCGTTGGGACATAGTTTACAGGCTGTAGTACATGTCGAACTCGACTGGGTGCGTAGTCATACGCATGCGGGTCACATCCTGCATCTTTAGGGCGATGTAGGCATCGATCAGGTCGTCTGTGAAGACGCCGCCCGCGGTGAGGAACTTGCGATCCTTATCCAAGGCCTCGAGCGCCATGTCGAGCGAATGGCAGACGGTGGGGATCTTCCGTGCCTCTTTAGGCGTGAGTTCGTAGAGATCGTGATCCGTCGGCTCGCCTGGATGGATCTTGTTCGCGATGCCGTCGAGACCGGCCATGACCATGGCGGCAAAACCCAAGTAGGGGTTGGAACCCGGATCGGGGAAACGAACTTCAATACGCCGACCCTTGGGATTCGGCACATACGGGATACGGATCGACGCCGAGCGGTTGCGGGCTGAGTAGGCGAGCATCACTGGCGCTTCAAATCCCGGCACTAAGCGTTTGTAGCTATTGGTAAGCGGGTTCGTGATGGCGTTCAACGCTCGGGCATGCTTAATGATGCCGCCGATGTAGAACAAGGCAAGCTCGCTTAGCCCCGCGTAACCGTCACCCGCGAAGAGGTTTTTGCCGCCCTTGGCCAGGGACTGGTGGCAATGCATACCTGAGCCGTTATCGCCGACGATCGGCTTGGGCATAAACGTGGCGGTCTTGCCATGGTTGCGCGCGACGTTATGCACGCAGTACTTAAGGATCTGAATCTCGTCGGCCTTGCGAACAAGCGTGGAGAACTGAGTGGCGATTTCGTTCTGGTTGGCGGTCGCGACCTCGTGATGATGGGCTTCCACGACCAGGCCCATCTCGGTCATTGCCAAGACCATGGCGCTACGGATGTCCTGGGAGGAGTCGACAGGCGGAACCGGAAAATATCCGCCCTTGACGCCCGGACGGTGGCCCATATTGCCACCATCATATTCCTTGCCGGAGTTCCAACTGGCCTCTTCCGAGTCGATGCGGCAAAACGAGCCTGACATGTCCGCGCCCCAGCGCACGTCATCGAAAATGAAGAATTCCGGTTCCGGTCCAAAAAACGCGGTGTCGGCGATGCCGGTGGTCTTCAAGTAGGCCTCGGCGCGCTTGGCGATGGATCGCGGATCGCGCTCATAGCCCTTCATCGTCAGGGGTTCCAACACGTCGCACCGCAGCAGTAAGGTGGGCTCCTCGGTGAAGGGGTCCAGGACGGCAGTATCGGCATCGGGCATGAGCACCATGTCGGACTCGTTGATGGCCTTCCATCCGGCAATGGATGAGCCGTCAAACATCTTCCCGTCCTCAAAGAGCTTCTCGTCTACCGTGTGCGAGGGCACCGAGACGTGCTGCTCCTTCCCTTTGGTGTCTGTAAATCGAAAATCGACGAACTTTACGTCGTTGTCCTTGATCATCTTCAATACATTAGCGGACATACCTTTCTCCTGACTCTAGGGGTAATAAGGGGGCGGCGGGCTCGCGGCTACGCCTGAGGCCGCCATTTTGCACGAAATATGCCAGCGAGAAAACGCCGGGAATGGCGATGCGGCGGCGATTGCATGGGACGCCATGCCTATGATTGGTGCATTCATGCACCGTAACGGTGCAGTTAACGGAAACACACGTGGACCATCCCGATTTGCGGATCATGGGCCACGGCATCGGCAAAACGCTTCTGGAGGGTACGAGCAGCCGCCGACGTGGGCGCGAAGTCGAGCGACAACCGAATCTCGATGGAGAGCCTGCCGCCCAGATAGTGGAGAACCACAGACTCGATCGCCTTGGCAGCCTCGATCCCGGCAAAGTAATGATCGAGCCGAGCCATGATCTCCGAACGCAAGGGCAACTGGGCGTTAGTGGCCGCTCGCTCGTCATCCTCAGGATCGATATGGACGAGGACATCCGCCATGTTTTCGACTTGGCGCATAAGCGCTATTCGCACCATTTCACTGATCTGATGCCCCTCTGATACGCTCACGCCTTCATCAACGAGAATATGGACATCGACAAAAGCGAGTCCGCCGGCCCGGCGCGTACGTAAGAGATGGAGCGTGCGCACACCGTCTATCGACATGATGACACGCCGGATGCGCTCGAGCTTCTCGGTCTCAAGCCCGGTGTCGACCAGTTCGCGCAAAGCCTGCCAGGCAAGGTTGGCGCCCATGCGCACGATCAGGATGGCCACGCCTATCGCGGCGATCGTGTCCAAATCGCGAATACCAAGAATGCTTCCCGCGATCCCCACCGCTACGACGGTCGAAGAAAAAACGTCCGTTCGGTAGTGCCACGCATTGGCGTGCAAAAGCTGGGAGCGCAGACGATTGGCGGCGTTGCGCATATACCGGAAAAGCCCTTCCTTGACCGCGATGGCGGCGCACGCCATTGCCAGAGCCAAAAGATCCGGCCTTGCCAACTTATGTGGGGCGCTCAGTGCGGCGGCGGCGTGCAAAGCGATCCCGACCCCGGTCCCGATAAGCAACAAACTCAGCCCGAATGTGCCGGCGGTCTCGATGCGCGCATGGCCATATGGGTGGTCTTCGTCGGCGCCCTTGGCGCCAAACCGCGCCGTCATCAACACCAAGCTGTCGCTCAAAAGGTCCGACAGGGTATGAAAGCCGTCTGCGACAAGAGCAGCCGAACGTCCAAGAACCCCGATCGCGAGCTGCCCCGTCGCCAAACACACATTAACGAGAAGGCCGTTAAAAACCGCCCTTTGACGACTGGCGCCCAGCGCAACGTCAGGGTAGCCGTCCGCGCGCGTGGCCGTCACTTATGCACCAAAATGGTCAAAACGACATCGCCTGAAGAGTCGGCTTCGGCTTGCAACACCTCATGTCCTTCCAAACGGCACCAGGCGGGCAGGTCGTTCAGTGCCCCACGGTCGGTGCACCGCACCGTCAACACCTCGCCCGTCGACAGGCCGGCTACGCAGGCGCTTACCCGAATAACCGGCATTGGGCACAATAAATAACGGGCGTCGAGGTGCGGCATCATAAATACCATTCGGCAGCCAAGGCATGGGCGGGTAGCGGTTTGACGTCTCGCTCCCCCAGAGGGCCTCCTGGCCGGCCCACGGCGACCCGAACCTTGAGGGCGCCACGGCCCTGTCCAAATCGAGCCGTTATCGACGCAGCCAGATCCAAATCGGCTTCGTTGGCATCGCCCTGCAAAAGAACGAGGGGGCCATTGTGGTCAAGCGCCCACATGTGCACGAACCGGTTCCGATACCCTTCCAGAAACCGATTTTCTCCGGCCTCCCTTCCCACAATCAGCTTAAAGTGCGGACGCGGCCGAAGATGGCGCCCTATCTTGAGAAGCATAATATCATCGAAATCATAGCGGCGCTCACCGCGGCTCCGCCAAAGGTCTTTCAGCTTATGGGTGTAATTTGCGTCGGTCAAAAAACAGCAGCCCCCGGCGGGCTGGGCATATGTGAAGCCGTAGGCCGCGGCGAGAGCAATCTGGGGCTTCCGACTGCGGCCGCTGAGACCGAGTAGGCGTTCGCGATCCACCCAACCTTCCCGTTCCGGTAGGGTTTCCGGGAGGAGTCGGGCACAAAGCGGTCGCAGAAGACGGTCGGTAGCCCCCGATTCGCGAGCAATGACGGGGAAGGTATCACGCCGCTGCGACATGGGGCGCTGCCCAAGAACCTCCCCGGTCACGATAAAATCAAAGCCGTTTTGCTCCATCCAGGCCCGGGCCTTACCCACCATAAAGCCCTTACAATCCAAGCAGGGATTGAGATGTGTGCCATAGCCATGACGCGGGTTCAGGACCACATCCTTGTATTCGTCTATGACGTCGACAATATGGAGCCGAATCCCGAGCTGTTCCGCCGAATGCAGGGCGCTATTACGCAAGTTGCGTTTTTGACGGTCTTCGCGCACGGCGTGGGTGTGCCCTTCGACGCAAAAACCGGTAAAAAAGTTGATTCCTTCGACGTGGATCCCCTGATCCAACATGAGCCGGGCCGCGAGCATCGAATCCAGTCCGCCCGAAAGCAAGACAATCGCTTTTCTCTTACCATTTTCCATAAAACCCTTGGCTTGCCGCCATTCTCCGTTTATTCTTGGGTTTGCTTCGTGGACCCGTCCTTAGTATATCGCAGCCGGAGCAATGCTTACCCGTCCGAAACCTATGCGCCTATTTCGCCTTCTTCTCGCTGCCGTACTCGTGGCCGCCATTATAGACTTTGGCGTACTCGCGTTCCGCTGGGTCAGTATGTCTCATCTGGCGAATGGTCCGGTACCTAAATCCCGGTTTATTGTCACCTATCTTCGTCATAGGAGAGTTCGGCATTGGCCCCCCTTGCGGTGGCAACCAGTCGCCTTGGCGGCCATCCCGCGCGCCCTACAGTCCGCCGCAATCCTCGGGGAAGACGACACATTCTACGAGAACGATGGGTTTGATCCGCGTTCCATCCTCTGGGCGGCACGCTACGACTGGCGCGCTCGACGCATCGTGTTCGGCGCCAGCACAATCACCCAGCAAACCGCGAAAAACCTATTTTTAAGTCCCTCACGGAGCTTCTTTCGGAAAGGTAACGAGGCGCTTTTGACGATCGCCCTCGATCATTTTTTGACGAAAGACCGGGTTTTAGAGATTTACCTGAACGATGCCGAGTTTGGTCGCGGGGTGTACGGGGTGGCGGCTGCCTCCCGCTACTATTTCGGGAAACCGGTTGGAGCGATCACGGTTCACGAGGCTGCCGAACTTGCAGCGACACTCCCCGACCCCGAAGGCAGCAATCCCGCGACCCGTAGCCCCTATTTTCGCGCCCGGACAGCGAAACTTATGCGCCTCTTGGCTTGGGCCGGATACCTGCCGCGTCCGAAGAGCCCGGACCAGAAACGCCCCACTTTGCGCCTTTGAGGTCGGGGCACGCCAAATTCCCATACCCCACGGGGCCTCGCGGGACGCAAGAACCAGCCGTCGATTGCCGAAGGTCCCCCGCACGCATTATAGTGCCCGTGCGCGCGCTTGTTTTCTTGGCAAACCCAAGAACCGGCGATTTCGGCTGTCGCGACGCTCCATAAAACCAGAAAGTGTGCTTGCACCCTCTTTTCAAGGGCCACGACGTGACATTCCAAAAACTGATTTTGGCCCTGCAGAGCTACTGGGCTCGGCAGGGTTGCGTAATAGAGCAGCCCTACGACACCGAGGTCGGCGCCGGGACATTCCACCCCGCGACTTTTCTCGGCAGCATAGGCCCAGAGCCTTTGCGCGCCGCCTATGTCCAATCCTCGCGCCGACCGACCGATGGACGTTATGGGGAAAACCCTAACCGGCTGCAGCGCTATTTTCAGTTTCAGGTGGCACTCAAACCCTCACCCATCGATATCCAGGACTTATACCTGAAGTCCCTGGAGGCGCTTGGTATCGATCTCTTAAAAAACGACGTACGGTTCGTCGAGGATAACTGGGAATCCCCCACGCTCGGCGCCTGGGGGCTCGGCTGGGAGGTGTGGCTAAACGGCATGGAAGTCACTCAATTTACTTATTTTCAACAAGCTGGGGGGCTTGAGTGCCGCCCGGTGACAGGCGAAATCACATACGGGCTAGAACGCCTCGCGATGTACCTCCAGGGGGTCGACAATGTTTACGACCTCGCCTGGAACGAAAACGTCCGCTACGGCGATATTTACCGCCAAAATGAGGTTGAGATGTCTCACTTCAATTTCGAGGAGGCCGACATACCGGCTTTACACACCCGTTTTCAGCAGTACGAGGCGGAGTGCAACCGGCTTGTCGAACGCCACCTGCCTTTACCGGCCTACGACCATGTCCTGCACGCCTCGCACACGTTCAACCTACTCGACGCCCGTCACGCCCTGAGCGTGACGGAACGCGCGCGCTTTATCGGGCGCGTTCGTGCCCTCGCCCGAGCCGTGGCGCAGGACTATTATCAGAAGCGCGAAGAGCTAGGCTTTCCTCGGATGCAAAAACCCGATGCTTAAGACCGAGCCATTATTGGTAGAAATCGGAACCGAGGAGCTCCCGCCCAAGGAGCTGCATAAGCTTGGTACCGTGCTCGCGCACAGCCTCCTCGCGGCCTTGACAGAGGCGCGACTGCTGGGCGAGGGCGCGAGCAGCCAAAGCTTTGCCACCCCGCGCCGGCTGGCGGTGCTGGTAAGCGAGGTAGCAACACAACAAACCGACGAGTTTGTGGAACGCAAAGGGCCCGCCTTAAGCGCGGCCTTTGACAAAGACGGGGCGCCGACTCCCGCCGCGCATGGCTTTGCCCGCTCCCTTCAAGTCCCGGTCGAAGCGCTCGCTACCTTAACCACTGACCGCGGGGACTTCTTGGGTTACCGCGAACGGCGTAAGGGCCTGGCTTTGGGAACCGTTCTACCAGCCCTTCTCGACAAAGTGCTGCGCGGCTTGCCCATGGGTCGACGCATGCGCTGGGGCAATAACGAGACCGAATTCGTGCGTCCCGTACATTGGGTCGTTCTCCTACACGGCCAACGTGTATTGCGCGTGCCCGTGTTAGCGGTGACAGCCGGGCGCACGACCCGTGGGCACAGGTTTCATGCCCCGCAAAAGATTGCAATCTCGTCTGCCGACGACTACCGCCGCCTATTGAAGGCGGAAGGATATGTGTTAGCGGATTTTGAGGAACGCAAGGCGCGGGTTCGGGAACAAGTCGAGGCCCTGGCCGCGGGTATAAAGGCCAAGGCCCTCGTAGACCCGGCGCTGCTCGACCTCGTGACGTCCCTTGTCGAGTGGCCACGGGCGCTCTTAGGATCTTTCGATGAAGGCTTTCTCGAGGTTCCACGGGAAGCGCTGGTGGCGGCAATGCAAGACCATCAAAAGTACTTTCCGCTTGAGCGCGAAGGGCGGCTCCTTCCGCAATTCATTACGGTGGCAAACATCGAGAGCACAGACGAATCCGTGGTGCGCCGTGGCAACGAACGGGTGCTGGCTGCACGCTTTGCCGATGCTCGCTTCTTTTGGCAGAACGACAGCAAAAAACGCCTGGAGGCCCATGCCGAAGGATTGGAGGCGGTGGTCTTCCAACAACGCCTGGGAAGCCTTGCCGACAAGGTCGGGCGCCTGCGCGGACTGACTTGTCGCATCGCCCGACTCACCGGAGGCGATGAAACCTTAGCTGATCGGGCGGCACGGCTTAGCAAAGCCGATCTACTCACGGGCATGGTGGGCGAGTTCCCGGAGCTGCAAGGCATCATGGGCGGCCACTACGCCCGCCATGATGGGGAACCGGAGGCGGTAGCTGAGGCCATAGCCGAGCATTATCGCCCCCGATTCGCGGGCGATACCCTGCCACAAACCGAACTCGGGCAGGCGCTCGCCTTGGCCGATAAGCTTGATACCTTGGTGGGCATCTTTGGGATCGGTCTTGCCCCAACGGGGGACAAGGATCCTTTTGCGCTGCGCCGCGCCGCCATCGGCGCACTCCGATTGTGGGAACTCATCGGGCAACGTCCGGGCTGCGATATACCAGTCGCGGCCCTGATCCGGGAGGCCTGCGCCCAATACCCACAGGGTCTGCTCGCAAGCACCACGCCCGATGCCGTTGGCGACTTCCTAGTCGAGCGGCTGCGTCACCTGCTCGAGGCCTCTTATCCCGCCGATGCGGTCGATGCTGGGCTTGCGTACGGCATGGTCAAGGTGAGCGACAGCACTCGCCGTATAGAGGCCTTGGCGCTTTTCGGGCAGAGCCCGAATGCCGCCGCGCTCATTAGTGCGAACAAACGAATCCGTAATATCCTAAAGCAGGCTCCTGAAACCGTGGACAGTGTCGCGCCCTTAACTCTCTCGGAGGCCGCCGAGATCCAGCTTGCAGAGAGGCTAGAAACCTTGCAGCCCCGCGTTAGGGCCTGGGTGGAGCAAGGGGACTACCAACAAGCGCTCATTGCCTTGAGCGGCCTGCGGCCGGTCGTTGATGCGTTTTTTCTTGAAGTGCTGGTGATGGCCGAAGATCGGGAGCTGCGACGCAGTCGTTTGGCCTTGTTATCCAGACTCTCGTCTATATTCGAAGGCATAGGCGATGTGTCGCGCCTCAAACCGCAAGGGGGTCACGATGAGTCCTAACAGGGATTCCATTACCGCCATGACGGAGGCCGTTCAGGCCTTCCACGACAAACACGACCTCAAAGGTAGGGGTGGCGAGGACCTCGCTTACCGAGTCGCGCTTATGGCCGAAGAGCTAGGGGAGATATCGGCGTGCGTTACCAAAGGCAAGGACACGGAGTCTCTGGCCGAGGAATGCGCGGACCTTCTGATCCTGCTTATGGGGACGGCGATCGCCGCTGATTTTTCGCTCGACAAGGCGTTTTGGGCCAAAATGGAAAAGCTTATGACCCGAGAATCGCGCATGATCAACGGGCGCATACGCGTCTCCGAGTTCAGGACTTAAGTTATGCGCTTAGTCATCCTTGATCGAGATGGCGTAATCAACGAAGACTCCGACGCCTACATTAAGAGCCCGGACGAATGGCAGGCGATACCGGGAAGCCTGGAGGCTATCGCTCGTCTCGTCCATGCCGACTTTCACGTAGTCGTGGCGACAAACCAGTCCGGCATCGCCCGCCAGCTTTTTAATGTCGATATGCTAAACCGGATTCATAGCCGCATGATCGACGAGATCCATCACAAGGGCGGCGAGATCGACGCTATCTTCTTTTGTCCTCACGGGCCTAATGATCACTGTCGCTGCCGAAAACCAAACATCGGTCTTTTCGAAGAGATCGCGACTCGTCTCAAGACTAACCTGAGCGGGACCTATGCCGTGGGGGATTCGCTGCGCGACATCGAAGCGGCGCGAGCGGCGCAGGCGATACCAGTTTTGGTGAAAACCGGCAAAGGCTTAAGGACCTTGACCAAGGCCAGCGGCCTTGACTCGGTTGCGGTCTTCGATGACCTTGCCGCGTTTACCTCGGCACTCCTCGGTGGGGGACTCGCTGTAACGCCATGATGAGAATTGCCAGAGCCGCGTTATTCCAAGTGGGCTTTGTGGCTTCAATTGCCGTATGGGCCCCGGTGGTGTTGGCGCTCTTTTGGCTAAAGCCCATCCCCCGCTATCTTGTCATCCGTCAATGGGGGCGATTCACGGTCTGGTGGCTCAAGATCACCTGCGGGCTGTCGTATCAGGTGGCGGGACGCGAACATATCCCGAAAACCCCGTGCGTGATCTTGTCAAAACACCAATCTACATGGGAGACGCTGGCCTATCAGTGGATCTTTCCGCCACACGTCTGGGTCCTGAAAAGGGAGCTACTTTGGATACCACTGCTGGGATGGGGCATGGCCTTGAGCCAGCCGATCGCGATCGCCCGCGAACAGAAACGCCGGGCCATCGATCAGGTCATTCGCGATGGCAAAAAACGTTTGCAAGACGGGCGCTACATCATCATCTTTCCGGAAGGGACGCGCGTCGCCCGCGGCGAACATGGCCACTTCAAACTCGGCGGGGCGCGGCTCGCCTGCGCCGCCGCATGCCCGGTCCTGCCCGTAGCCCACAACGCGGGGTGCTTTTGGGGGCGGCGCGCCTTTCTTAAACGACCGGGGGTAATTCGCGTCGTCATCGGCCCCCCCATCGCCGTCGATGGCCGAGACCCAGCCACCGTAAACGCGCTTGCCGAACGCTGGATTACGGACACCACCGATGCCCTTGAAAGGCTTGCCTAAGGGCTGTGTCGAAACGAAGCGGCGGGTTACAATAAGGCATGACGTCCGAACGGCCCCCCCTTATCGTCCCCGATGGCTCGCGCCGGGTCCTTTTGCACTCTTGCTGTGCCCCTTGTTGCGCCGATATCATGCAGGAAATGCAGCGGTCCGGCATTGAGCTCACGGTGCTTTTCTATAACCCCAACATCCAACCCCGCGGAGAATACGAGCTGCGCAAGGCCGAGAACAAGCGTTTTGCCGACGCTCTGGGCATCGCCTTTATCGACCTTGACTACGATCAAGAGAACTGGTTTCAGCGAGTCAAAGGGCTTGAAAACGAGCCGGAGCGCGGGGCCCGCTGCACGGTATGTTTCGATCTCCGGTTCGAGCGTTCGGCGCTATACGCAGTCGAACATGGATTTTCTGTATTTACGAGTTCGCTTGGCATCTCGCGCTGGAAAGACATGAACCAGATCAACGGCTGTGGCGAACGAGCCGCGGCGCGGTTTGACGGACTCTCCTATTGGACTTTCAACTGGCGCAAGGGCGGCGGCAGCCAGCGCATGATTACACTATCGAAAGAGAACCACTTCTATCAGCAGGAGTATTGCGGATGCGTCTACTCGCTCCGCGACACGAATCGCGCCCGCCTGAAAAGAGGGCAAACCAAAATTCAGTTTGGGAAGCGATTTTACGGAGTCGACGGTTCCTGAACACCCGCTTCGGCGGGACTCCGATAAGCCGCCAACATCGCGAACTCCTCAAAAGCCAGAGTCTCGGCCCGACGCGTCGGGTCGATACCAAGGGCCCGCCAATCGTCGGCAGCAAAATAGGCCTTCAAACTATGGCGCAACATCTTCCGTCGCTGCGAAAAGGCGGTCGCCACAAGCTTGGCGAACCGTACGGCGTCCGGTGCGGGGATGCGGTGGGGAATCGGTCGCAGATACACAAGTCGGGACTCGACCTTGGGAGGCGGCGTGAAGGCCTGAGCCGAAACTGCAAAGAGCGGAGCCACGTCGCACCGGGCCTGAACCATCACCGACAGGCGCCCATAGTCCGGGCCACACGGCGCGGCCGCCAATCGGTCGACAACCTCCTTTTGCAGCAAAAACACCATGCTTTGGATACAGGGCTGATCCAGGAGATGGAAAATGAGCGGCGTCGAGATGTTGTAAGGAAGGTTGCCGACGACCCGCAAACCACTTGCGCCGATCTCGCACAGCGAAAAACGAAGCACGTCGCCCTCGTGGATCGTGACGCGTGGCGGGGGGAATCGTCGCCCGAGATCGGCCACGAGATCGCGATCAATCTCGATCACGTGGAGTCGCTCGAGGCGCTGCAGAAGATGTGCCGTCAAAGCGCCGCCCCCCGGACCTATCTCGACTGTTTGCTCGCCCGGGGCGGCCAGACAGGCGCTCGCGATGCGCTGAAGCACGCCTTCATCGTGTAAAAAATGCTGGCCGAAACGCTTTTTAAGCACGGCCACGAATCAACGCCGCGTCTTTAGCCAGCGCCAGCGCTTCGACGAAACTTCCAGTGTCGACCGTTCCTTGGCCCGCGCGATCAAGTGCTGTGCCGTGATCCACGGAGGTCCTCACGAACGGGAGTCCCAAGGTGACATTAACCGCATGACCGAAACCATGGCTTTTCAAAACCGGCAAGCCTTGGTCGTGATACATGGTGAGCACCGCGTCGACGCCTACGAGTCGATTGGATACGAAAGCAGTATCCGCCGACACCGGTCCGACGGCATCTATACCCCGGCCTTGGGCGCGGTTGACAGCCGGACCAATAATATCTCGGTCCTCGTGACCCAAATAGCCCCCTTCCCCGGCATGGGGGTTGAGACCCAGCACGACAATACGGGGCGCGGGCAGGGCGAAGTCGCGGACAAGGCCGCGATGAAGAATGTCGAGCGCAGCGTCGAGACGAGCGCTGGTGACGGCAGCCGGGACCGCGGATAAGGGGAGATGGGTCGTCAAAAGTGCGACCCGCAAGGGCCCGGCGACCAACACCATGAGGACCTCGGCGACCTCGGCCTCTGTGGCCAAAAACTCAGTGTGGCCGGTGAAGGCCTCGCCACTATCGTTGATGATGCCCTTATGGACAGGGCCCGTGACTAGGGCGTCGAACTCCCCAGTCAAACAGCCCTGGGCGGCGCGCCTTAGGCATGTGAGCACATAGGGAGCGTTGCGCGCATCCAAGGCCCCCGGTACCGAGCGCTGTGCCAGCGCCACAGGCAAGATCGATAAGCCGCGCGCGCCCGGAGTATAAAGCGGCCATTCGCGCTTTCGTCCGCGCCGACTAGCGCGATCGGCTAAAAGCCCGGGGTCCGCGATACACACCCAATCCGCCTCGTCGCCGGGATTATCGAGCAAAGCCATCAAATCCGGACCTATACCGGCCGGCTCTCCCGGCGTAATGGCAATAAGCGGACGTCTATCCATGGCCAGGATAACGGACGTAGGCGTCGTCACGGAGCGTCTGCAACCAGTGCACATACAGGGCGCTTCCTCTGCGCATGCGCAGGAGTCGGCGCGCCTCCTCGCGTGTCATTCCACTCCGCTGCCGGCGCCCCGTCACCTCGATAAGCGCCTGACCTTGAGGTATGACGTACGGGCCGCCTACGGTATGCAGCGGAAGCCGGCTTGCCGCCTTAGCCAGCGTGGACGGGAGCTCACTGAGGCTCACCCAGCCCAGGGAGCCGCCACGGAGAGCGGACGGCCCTTCAGAATAGGCTCTCGCCACGGTCGCAAAATGCTGACCGTGGCTAATGCGGGCCTTGAGCGCCTTCAACTTTTCGTGCACGGTCGAGCCCGAGAGGAATTGGCTCGGACGCAGCACGATCTCGCGCAGCCGCACCTCAGCCCGGACCGACTCTGCAACACCGGCCTTTTCCCCGCGCAGCTTAATAAGATAATAGGCCGCGTGCCCGGTAAGCAGTCGCACCTGGCCCACCGTCATAGCGCGGGCCGCACGCACAAAGCGCGCCGGGAGCCGCGCCGCGGTCCGCCAACCCAAGCTGCCGCCTTCCAAGGCATGGGGGTCTTGGGAATAGGCGATAGCGGCCTGACTGAACGGTTCCCCACCACGAATCTTGGCGAGAACCGCCCGTGCTCGACGGTGGATCTTCTGGCGGCGCATTTGGCTTGCGGTTGCGGGGACCGTCAGGGTAATTTCGGAGATGCGATAACGATCTCCGTCCGCGGCCCGCGCCCGGGCCAGAAATCGGTTCACGGCCCGCCGCGAGACCGTCACGCTTCGGCTAATCCGGCGCTCGATCAATTCCCGAATCGTCAATTCGACACGCAACCGCCGACGAAAGCCTCGGGGACTGAAGCCCTGCCCGGCCACCGCTTCCTCAAATTGAGCCAAGGTCATGTGATTGCGGGCCGCCAAGTCCTTCTCGGCGTGCCGCAGTTGACTTCGGCTTATACGTATACCCAAGCGCTTGGCGTATTGAAGTTCCAAGCGTTGCAATACCATTTGGCTTAAGACCTTTCGCGCCAGCAAACGCCGCGGGGGAAGGGCAACATGGCGCGCCGCCAAGCGCCGCATCAAAAGCGATACGCGTTTATCGAGCTCGTTTTGAGTAATAACGGCGTTATTGACGATCGCGACGATCTGATCGACGGTCACGGGATGGCTAGCGGCCCCCGCCTGCGGGACTATAATCGGCATAATTTCTCCTTCAAGGGCCCAACATAAAGCCATGCTGGGCCAGGGGTATGACGGGCGCGGACCCGAGGGCACCCAGGCCGTTCAAGGTAAACTCAAGACTGGTCGTCGTGAACTGAGTATTGTTAAGACCAAGGGTCTTGCCAACGAAAAAGCTGATGCCCCAACAACAGCTATTGTATTGGATACCGAGATAGGACTCCAAACTTGCTGACTGCGCCAAGGAGTAGCTCGTCTCCGCCAGTGTCGACCAGCGGTCCGCTACCGGCCACTGGATCGAGAGATCCACTTGCTCTTGAACACCGCGGATGTACCTGTGGCCGACGGTTATGAGCGCCCGAGGCCGCGGCTGATACTCCAGGTAGGCATCTCCGGCATCGGTGTGGTCGTTATTGGGGTTCCAGACCAGGGAGCCCCGCAGATACCACCGGCGAGCGAGGCGTGCGTAGGCCTCGGCCGCCAAGTCCGAGACCCGGTTTAAAACCTGCGTCTGCGGGGCCAGATAGATGCTTGGCTTATGAAAATAATAGATCTCGCCTACGCTCGCCCGCAGACGCTCGCGACCCTGCGCCGAATAAACGCGGGTAGTGAGACCAGCCGTGAGCTGATTGGTGTCGATCACGCGGTCTGGCCCGAAAAACGGGTTGGTCCGGAAAAGATCGGTGTAGGTGAAAGGCGCGGGGGCGGTATCGAATATCGGAATGTTCTGCTGATTGCGATACGGAACGTAAAGGTACGCGATCTCGGGGGTCAGGGTCTCTCGACCTCCGCCCACGAAACCCCGTTCCAGTATGAGGCCGTTGCGCAGGCTTACAGTCGGGGTCGTGCGGTAAAGGGTGGGTTGTCCCGCGGTCCGGTAATCCGTCTCGCGAAGGCCAAGCTTCGGGATCACGAAACCGGCCGGCCAACGCCAAGGAATGCTTACCGAAGGGTAGAGATTAAGGCGATCGCTTGGAATTCCACTCCCGCCGATAAAGCGGATGGCGCTGGCCCGGAGAGAGTAGTGCCACTGGTTGGGCTTTAGGGTGCTATGCGCGCGCAGAAAGAGCCCTGGCAACTCCTGGTAGGGCTGATAGGCCGAGCCGAGGCTTGTATCGAGCAGTTGATAGGATGAACTCACGATGTGGACGCGCACCTTGCGTCCTGAATAGCCGACCTCCGCCAACTGCGGGACATCAACCTGGCTCACCAAAGAAAAGTTGCTGCTGAAATCCGTATAGAAGGCCGGATCCGATACGCGGTTATAATTGACCGCGGCCCACCAATACGGGTTGAAGGTTTGGTTATGGATGAAATCCAGGGCATAACGCGGACCGCCATAGACCCGATCGGTGGGAATATAGTCCACGTAATCCGAGCCGCTATAGGTAGCGCCCAGATAACGAAAATGGTTACGGAAGAGGACCCCGCGCCGCGCCAAGACCTCGGGCGTCGTCGTCAGGTCGTAATTGGGCGCTAAGTTCCAATAGTAGG
Organism: Pseudomonadota bacterium; assembly: GCA_021785035.1. Classification (GTDB taxonomy): domain Bacteria; phylum Pseudomonadota; class Gammaproteobacteria; order Acidiferrobacterales; family Acidiferrobacteraceae; genus Acidiferrobacter. Next base: position 101,114 of record JAJYGP010000025.1, on the reverse strand, counting down.
GAACGGACAAGGTGATGCCGGACGTGCTGGCGCTTCCATAGCGTGGCGGCAAGAACCCCGATTTACGTTTAGAGGACAAAGGGAAGCTTAGGTAGGGCCAATAAAAGATCGGGACGCCCTTGAATACCACTTTCGCGTTGCGCGCCACCCCGACGTCCTTGAGATAATTGAGGTGCAAGCGCTCGGCGTTGATGTACCAAACCTTGGTGCCCTCGGGGCAAAGCGTGTAGCGTGTCTGTTTGATGTCGGATTTGTGGTGCCCTCGCAAAATCACCATGACCGCGCGGCCGCGGGCATTGCTGGCCGGCAGGGCAAAGCGGACGGCGCGGGCCACGCCCCGTCCGGATGTCCGGTTGAGGTGGAAATAGTGGGCCCGCAGTACCCCGCCTTTACCATTGGTCACGCGCACATGGCCTATGGCCGTAAAGGTGTTACGCAGACGATTAAAGCGCAGCAACGCGGCATGAACCACCTCGACACCGTAAGTCAAAACTACATGCCCGCTAAAGACGGACACACCGTCACGAAAGGCGCGCGCCTCATCGGCTACGACGTGGGCCACCTTGGTCCCCTTATGGTGGCTCACGAACGGAACCGGATGCGGAGGAATCGGGGGGCATACGGCGGCGCTCGCGCTGCAAGAGCATGCAACTGACAGCAGGAGCCCCGCCAAAGAGCGCACGGCAACGGCCCGGGGCATATGAAATCGGCGGAATGTATGTGCCCGCTAAAATCGCATACAATCGACCGCCTAAGCAAGGGTTCTATGAGAAGGGGGCTGTTTTCGTGTCCGACGATGTACGATTCGCCGCCTTACGGAACTTCGCGGCGCAGGCCCTGGGGGGTCCCGGCTTTGACTGCGTACCCGCGTCTTCCGATGCCAGTTTCCGGCGCTACTTCCGGGTGACGCAGGCCGGCGATTCGTGGATCGTCATGGATGCCCCGCCCGAAAAGGAGGATCTCGGGCTATTTGTGAAGATCGCGCGCCGCTTCGCCACGGTCGGTTTACATGTGCCGAACATTCTCGCATGCGACCTGGACCACGGGTTTTGCCTGCTTTCCGATCTCGGTCATAGGCCCTATCTCAACGAGCTCAACGCCGACACGGTGGAGCGGCTCTATGGCGATGCCCTGAGGGCGCTGGTCGTACTTCAGAGCGGGACATTTTCGGATCCCGAATTTTTACCCCCTTACAGCGGCGAGCTGCTCCAAAAGGAAATGGAGCTGTTTCCGACCTGGTATCTGGAACGCTATCTCGGGATCACGATCTCGGCGGCGCAAGCCAGGGTCTTAAGTGCCGCCTTTCAATCGCTCACGGCATCGGCCCTCAGCCAGCCCCAAGTCTGGGTTCACCGCGACTACCACTCGCGCAACCTCATGATCGCTGCGCGCCATAACCCTGGCATTCTCGACTTCCAGGATGCCGTGCTCGGGCCCATTACCTACGATCTCGCGTCGCTCCTCAAAGACTGCTACATCAGTTGGCCAAGAGCCCGGGTTCTGGAATGGGTTAAGGGCTACTGGCAGCTAGCCCGTGAATCGGGCATCCACCGCTGCGATAACGCAGATCGATTTGTCGAGTGGTTCGATAGAATCGGCATTCAACGCCACCTGAAAGTAGCTGGCATCTTTGCTCGACTCCATCTCCGCGACGGCAAATCGGGCTACCTTGCAGATCTGCCGCTCACCATGCGCTACCTGCGCGAAACAACCGCCGAGTACGAGGACTTGAGCGCGCTTCACGCTCTTTTGTGCGGCTTGCCTGAACCAAAATGATCGCCATGATACTTGCGGCCGGCCGCGGCGAACGCATGCGGCCTCTGACCGACACCATCCCAAAACCGCTGTTAAGTGTACGCGGCGTGCCACTTATCGAGCGCCTAGTCACCCAACTTGTGGCGGCCGGTTTTGACGAGATTGTTATCAATGTCGCCCACCTGGGGCACAAATTGCAGTCTTACCTCGGGTCCGGGCACGCCTTGGGCGCCCGTATTCGCTACTCCGACGAGGGGCCGACGGGACTTGAAACCGGAGGAGGCATACGCCGAGCGCTGCCATTATTGACAAGCGACACCTTCGTGGTCGTCAACGGCGACATTTATACCGACTACCCTTTCGCCCAGCTCCCTAACGCCCCCCCGGGGCTAGCGCACCTGGTGTTGGTCGATAACCCGGAACATCATGACGCTGGCGATTTTGGGCTGGAGAACGGGCAGGTCATTGATCGCGCCCCGCGTCTCACCTTCGCTGGAGTCGGCGTTTACCGAGCGACGCTCTTTAGATCGAGCTCGGAAGAACGCTTTCCGCTCGCACCGCTTCTGCGCAAAGCCATGGCCCAAGGCTTGGTGGCGGGGGAGCACTATCGGGGGCTTTGGACCGATGTCGGCACCCCGGAACGCCTCCGAGCCCTCAACGAAGGAATGTTATGAACCAGTCGACAACCCCGATAGGGCCAGATCCGGAATTGCTCGCTCAGCTGAAGGGACATTGGCTGGCTTTGATAGAGATTGCGGTTTGGGGGGATATAAAGAGCGATAAGCTCGGCGCCACAAGCAAACTGCGCAAGCGCATCCTCGATCTCGGCGAACGCCTGAAATCGCTCGGCGCGGACCGTGACTGGATTCCGCACAAGCGAGAGCGATTGAAAAACCTGCTTGGATCCTGCCTCAGCATGCGCGATACACTCTTACTTACCGAACGCACGGCCCAAGATCTGACGGGCGGGGCCGATCTCGATGCCCTGACCGGGAGACTGATCGCCCTTCATACGATCGTGATGACCGACCTGCAAGGGCTGGAAAACCTATGGGCCGAGGCCCTTCAGTCCATCAATAAAGACGCGCTCAGCGACAGCGAAGAGGCAGGGGAATAAAACGGGGAAAAATAAGGGTTCGCGCCATAAAGGCGCGAACCCTTATGGTCTTTGCGGCTTACTTCTTTTTTGCGCGCGACTTCTTTTTAGTCGCGGTGGATTTGGCCTTCGACACACCCTTCTTCACGGCCGCCTTGACGCGCGATTTGGGAACAGCCTTTTTCGCTGGCGCCTTCTTGACCGCGGCCTTCTTGGCTTGCGTCTTTTTCTTCACTACCGCCCTCTTGGGTCCGGCCTTCTTGGTCGCCGCCTTGGCAGGCGCCGACTTACGCGCCGCCTTCTTAGATGCGGATGTCTTCTTCTTTATTGCCATACACTCACTCCTTCAATCATGTTTAAGAGTTGCACCCCGCCAACTCTCCGCCTCCCTGAGTCAGGGCGTCGAGGCAAGGAGCCACTTCCGGCTATTCCATGACCGAGCTTGTCACCCGATCACACTCTTTGGTTCGGGCCATCCCGAAAACCCTCACTCTCCTCCTCCTACTAGCGATGCGTTGATACAAACTTACGAGATCGCATCGCTGTCAGCCTAACTGTAACAGCGATATCTACATTTGCAAACAATTCATGTCACTTCTTTGCATAAATCTCTGTACAAAACATCCGAACCATGCCAAGGACGCGCTCCATCACCCCAACCTCGGTGTCCTCACCGTACCGAAAATGGCTTTTACGATAGCGAAATCGCAAATACACCATCTTATGCGGCTTGTGTCGGCGTCGACGCGACACATCCTTATGCCGTCGACCGACTTAACGCCGAAAGTGGGCCAAGTTTTTCGATTCAGGGCGCTTTGACATCAGCTTAAGCCGGTGCGCGCGCGGTTTTGTTTGTGCGCGCCCAAGCCAAGCTTGAGACTTGCGACCCACCGGACCCTTTATTGCGGTCGAATCGCGCTTGCGGTCGCGTTCAAAGACCGAATTTTACGATGAGGGGTGCGCCTTCCGGGGATTGGGCCTCTTGACCTGCTGCTGCCGGCTTTTTTTGCGTGTCGCGGCCGCCTCTAAACGCCTAATTCAAAGTCGGACTCGCTGTTTTCCGGCGGAACGGCAAGGCCGAGGCACCCGGTTCGTTAAGGCGCGCTAGGGACCGGAGTCCGGAGCAATGAGCGACGTTTTTTGCCAACATGGGCGAAGAAACAAGGGCCGCTGTCTTCGCCTGTACCACGAAGACAAGGGTTGAAAATCACATTCTGTGATAAGCCAAGAGACTTTTAAGGTCATTCGATAGCGGAGACTTATAATGGGAGATATGACAGAAGAGCAGCGCGCTACTCTTTGGGAAAGACTTAGGGTACGGCACACCGAGCTTCAGCGGATGATTAGAGCGGTAACTGCCGGCGCAAACCGGGACAGCATGCAAGGAATGGGCGGCGAAGTGGGCGACTCTGGCGATGAATCGATGGCCTTGCAGCTTGCCGACCTCAACTTAGCGGAGATGGAAAGCGAACTTTGGGAGGCGCGAGCCATAGAACGCGGCTTTAGGCGCTTTAAAGAACAAACTTACGGATATTGCTCAGAGTGCGGTTGTGCTATCCCGTACGCGCGGCTCGATGCCTACCCTACGGCCGAGCGCTGCACGCCCTGCCAAACCCGTCTTGAACGCGTCCATGGGGGACGCGACACAACCCCGTCTGTCTAGCAACTAGAGCAGCCGGGCGACGTGCGCTATGATGCACGCGCGGCAAGATCTGCCGACTTGCTAGGTGAGGCACGCAATGCGATTGACCGTGATAGGCACGGGGTACGTAGGTTTGGTGACCGGGACTTGTTTTGCGGAAATGGGCAACGACGTCACATGCGTCGACATCGACAGCGGCAAGATCGCGGGCCTAAAGCAAGGCATCCTTCCGATTTACGAGCCTGGCCTCGACACGATGGTGGCAAACAACGTGGCGGCGGGCCGCTTGAACTTTACGACTTCGCTCGCCGAGGCGCTCGCCCAGAGCGAGATCTACTTTATCGCGGTCGGGACCCCGCCCAACGAAGATGGGTCGGCCGACCTCTCCCATGTTTTGGCGGTCGCGCGCGAAATCGGGCGGCATCTTGGGCACTACGCGGTCGTGATCGATAAATCGACCGTGCCGGTCGGAACGGCCGAGCGCGTAAAAGAAGCCATCGCGGAGGAGCTGTCGAAGCGCGGTAAGCTTATCCCGTTCGACGTGGTCAGCAATCCGGAGTTTCTAAAAGAGGGCGATGCCATCGGGGATTTCATGCGCCCCGATCGCGTGGTTGTCGGTTGCGAGTCGGACACCGCGCGAGACATCATGCGCGATCTTTATGGCACCTTCATGCGCAACCACGAGCGTCTTTTGTTCATGGACATCAGGGCCGCGGAGATGACGAAATATGCGGCCAACGCGATGCTGGCTACGAAAATCTCCTTCATCAACGAAATCGCGAATCTGTGCGAACGGCTTAATGTCGACGTCGAGAGCGTCCGCAAGGGGATCGGATCGGACAGCCGGATCGGTTATTCCTTTATCTATCCGGGCTGCGGATACGGCGGGTCCTGCTTCCCTAAGGACGTGAAGGCCTTAATACGCATGGCCGACGAATCCGGTCTCGAACCCACGGTACTAAAGGCCGTGGAGGCCCGCAACGAGCAACAAAAGCAGGTGCTGTTTGCCCACATTCGGCACGAGTACGGAGCCGATCTCAAAGGCCGGCATTTTGCCTTGTGGGGACTTGCCTTCAAGCCGGGAACTGACGATATGCGCGAGGCCTCATCTGTCGTTTTGCTGGAGGCCCTTTTGGCCGCGGGCGCAACGGTCAGCGCCTACGACCCCGTGGCGACCACAACGGTTCCGCATGAACTGCCCAAAAATTGGCTTGACGAAGGCCGGCTACGGCTCGCATCGGATCCATACGAGGCCCTGACGGGCGCCGACGCCCTTGTCCTTGTGACCGAATGGAAGCTTTTTCGTCATCCCGACTTCGAGCGCATGAAAGGCCTGCTCAAGGCCCCGCGGATCTTCGACGGACGCAATCAATACGATCCGCGGCGGCTTACCGAATTCGGGTTTCGCTATAGCGCGATCGGGCGTTCCAATTTTCGTCAAAAAAGCGATGATACGAAAGTTGACAAGGGACAGCGGTCGTCGTAGCGTCGGAGCAGGAGGATCCATGACCCATACCGCAGAGACCGTCGAAGCGCTTTTCGAGCGGCCGTTTTTTGAGCTTTTGTGGGAAGCGCATAGCGTTCATCGCCAGCACTTCGACCCCGCCGATATTCAGATCAGCACCCTACTGTCAATCAAGACCGGAGGCTGTCCGGAAGACTGCGGCTACTGTCCGCAATCGCGCCGCTATCACACCGGAGTCACCGATGACGCGCTTTTAAGTGTGGACGAGGTGGTGGCGGCAGCCAAGCGCGCCAAGGCCAATGGCGCGGACCGTTTCTGCATGGGGGCCGCCTGGCGCGGTCCGAAAGAGCGCGATTTAGCGCGCGTGACCGAAATGATCACGGCCATACGCGGCCTGGGACTCGAAACGTGCGCGACGCTTGGCCTACTACAAGACGGCCAGGCGGAAAAACTGGCGGAAGCAGGGCTTGACTACTACAACCACAACCTGGATACGAGTCCCGAGTTCTACGGGGACATCATCCGGACACGGGACTACGACGACCGCCTCACGACGCTCGGCCGGGTACGTAAGGCCGGACTCAAGGTCTGCTGCGGCGGGATTGTCGGGATGGGCGAGTCACGCCGCGACCGCGCCGGGCTCATTGCCCAGTTGGCGTCTTTAGATCCGCCTCCCGAAAGCGTACCCATAAATCTTTTGGTGCGCGTACCCGGAACACCGCTTGCGGACGCGCCTAGCCTCGAACCCCTGGAGTTCGTCCGCACCATTGCCGTCGCCCGCATGTGTCTTCCGAAAAGCCGTGTGCGCTTATCGGCCGGCCGCCAGGGCATGAGCGACGAACTGCAGACACTTTGCTTCTTTGCCGGGGCAAACTCCGTATTTGCCGGCGACACGTTGCTCACGACCCCCAATCCCGCCCTAGCGACCGATCGCGCATTATTTGCCGCGCTCGGGTTACATGTCGCTAAGTCTTCCGACGCAGCGGAGGAGGCGAAAGCGGATCAAGAGGCCAGTCGTGGCGGGGGTACCGGGCAGCGAGGCTGCGCCTGAGTTCGGGATAGACCGTGCGCCAGAAACCGCGGAGATCGGACGTTACCTGTAAAGGGCGCCCGGCCGGAGACAACAACTCCACGGTCGGGGTCACCCGACCGTCGGCGATAGCGGGAACGCTCTCCATCCCGTAAAACTCTTGCACCGGAGCTATCAGGACGGGAGGCGCTGCGTCCTGATAGCGCAACGGCCGAATACGACCCGACCGCAAGCGCAAACCCGTCGGCGCCAGCCGCTCGAGAGCCGTTCGTTGCGCTGCCGACAGTAGGCCATAGCGCAAACCATAGGCCACGTCCAAAGCCGCCATGGGCGCCCCAGCAGGCAAGGCGTGAAGGGCCGGCGCCAACCACTGCTCGACGGTCGCGACGAGTGCCGCGTCCCCGACATCGGGCCATGGCTGTTCGGCTTGCCAGCAACGCACGCTGGCGAGCCGCGCCCGTAAAGCATGCGCCCCATCCGTCCAAGGAATAGCGCTCAACCCAAACCGGTGGACCGCTTCGCTTAAGGGGCCTTGAAGGTTTATTCCCGAAGGCGCGGGGACTGGGACACTGTGCAAAACGAGCGCGCCCAAGAACCGCTCCTTGCGAGCGCTCACGCTATGACTGCGTTCGTCCCAGGTCACAAGTACGCGTTCCTCGCCATAGCTCGTGACTGCTTGGGCCCACTGGCGCGGCGAGATCGGGATCGCCACACGGATCCAGATGCCGTCTGCCGTCTCCTCAACCGTAAGCGCAAGGAGTGCCGCGGCGCGCCCTAAAGGGTCGCGGGGCGAGACCTGCGCCCGCTGTCCCGAGGCCAATTTGAAGGTGCGATCCTGGGACTCGATCCGTAAAGCGATACGATCCCGATAGGAAAACAGCAAAAGCGCGGCTAAAACATCCGCATCGGCCTCGTAGTCGCCGCGCCACGGCGGCACGCGGCAGCGGCGTACGAGCTTTGCGAGGGTCCCTGCCGGCACCGAGTGGCGGTTTTCACGCAGCCATTTCAAACGCGCCTCAAGGCTGCAGTCATCGAAGTCGCGCACCGGGTCCCGCTCGCCGAGCACCGCCGCCACCGCGCAAGCGAGGGGCTTATGTGCCGGTTGCGCCCTGGTGATCGTCGCCGAAAGCCGGGGCGCAATACCCCAGGCAGCAGCCGATCGACCGGCAACCGTCAATTCATTTTTTTCGGTCACAAGATCAAGCGCCCGCAAAAGTCGCTGGCTGTCCTGAAGCGCCGGGGCCGGTGGCGGGGTCAACCAAGGGAGCGCCGTGCCATCGGGGGTACCCCATGCGATGAGATCCAAAGCGAGCTGGCCGAGATCGGCATGCTCGATCTCGGGGCTTGCAAAGCGCGGCCGCCCCCGATGATCGTCCTCGGTCCAAAGGCGCCGACAGCGGCCCGGGCGAACGCGCCCCGCCCGACCCGCACGCTGGTCGGTCACATCCTGGGTGGCCGGTAGGGTGACGAGACGGGTAAAACCGTTACCTTTGTCAAAACGCGCAACCCGCATGAGACCGACGTCGATCACGCCATCGACCGTGGGAATAGTGATACTGCTTTGAGCGACAGCGGTCGCGAGAATCACACGGCGGGTGGTGATTTCGCTTAAGACCGCATCCTGCTCGCCGGCCGTCATGTCGCCGTGAAGGCGAAGTACAAGGTACCCCAAGGTCCGGGCATCGCGCGCCAGTGCCGCTTCGCAGCGCCTGATTTCCCGAAGCCCCGGCAAAAATACTAAGATATCCCCGGACGTCTCGAGCAACAGTTCGACTGCAGCCGCACGCACCTGTTCCTCAAGGGGCCCCGTCGGGGGGCGCGCCAAGTAGTCGATCTGGACTGGGTGGCGGCGGCCGGTCGTCTCGATGACGGGTACCGCCCCGAAGTGACGCACGAACATGTCTCGTTCGAGAGTGGCCGACATCAACAAGACGCGGAGATCGGAGCGCAGACTGCGCTGGACGTCTTGAACCAAGGCGAGCCCCAGATCAGTGGCCAGATGCCGCTCATGGACCTCGTCGAAAATAATGAGTCCGACATCTGCCATTTCGGGATCCCGCTGCAAACGGCGGGTCAACACCCCTTCGGTCATGATCTCGATGCGAGTGGTAGGCGATACGCAGGTTTCTTGCCCGGTGCGGTAGCCTACCGTTTCGCCGGGCCGTTCCTGGCGGCTATGAGCCATCCATTCGCAGGCGAGCCGCGCTGCCAGGCGCCGGGGTTCAAGCATGACAATCTTGCGCCCGCGAAGCCAAGGTGCATCGAGCAAGGCGGGGGGCACGAGCGTGGTCTTGCCGCTTCCCGTTTCGGCCGACAAAAGGACTAGGGGGTGTGCGGAAAGCGCGGCCTTGAGGTCGTCAAGGCTGCCAGCAACCGGCAGCTCTACACCTTGGCTTAACGCCTTAGTCATGCGTGTACGACAGCGGCGGGATCGGCAAGGTCTGTCATGGTCCGGCCTATCATGATCATATCGCCCTCGCTGAATCGGGCCTAGAAACAGAGGCCTTGAGGCTAGCTCTCGCGGACGCCCCGCTATATAGGTCCAGGATGCGCTTCCAACAAGTGCGTGATTTAAGCTACGACGTTGCCTTGGGTTGCTAAGGTGCCAGAGCGGCCCTCGCACTCCCCCATCACCAGCTCGCAAACCGGGATGGTCGCGGGCGCCCCGAGCAGCTCGGCCGCCACCGCCTCCAACGTGACGAACTGGACCCGCATCGAGACCGCACGCGCCAGAAATTCGCGAAACCAACGATACTTGGCCATCCCCTCGATTTCGGCATGAATCGTCAGGACGTTAATCGAGTTGCGTTGCAGCAGCGAAAAATAATGACCAGCCAATTGTTCATCCGGAAAATCAGGGCGTCCCAGTAACTCGTCTAGCGTCGGGAGAGTCGTCGGTATCTGCAAGGTCCGAAATCGCTCTCCGGCCACGGAGGGAAAAAACGGGGAATGCCCACGCGCGTCGCTCGCGTAGTGGAAGGCAGACTCGTCATACACGGTAAGACTATCGGCGTTCGCCTGCCAGCCGGCGGCGGCGGCGGCCCGTGATGGAGCCCCGAAGACGCGCTCAAACTCCGAGCGCGCGCGACCGAATTCCCGGCGGACCTCGGCTACGCGCATGGTCGCGAGACCGTCCTGCCAACGGACGTGGTCGTAGCAGTGAATGCCGACCTCATGCCCAGCATCCTTGATCGCCCGCATCAGATCGGCATGGCGGTGGCCGATATGGGGACCTGGCCAAAGAACCCCGTTCATCAACGTCCGCAAGCCATAGGTGCTGACAACGCTCGTACGCCGCACCTTGGTGAGAAACCCCGGGCGAAAGATGCGCTTCAAGGCGCGCCCGGTATTGTCGGGTCCCAGTGAAAAAAAGAAGCTTGCCCTGATGCCGAATTCATTGAATAAGCCACCCAAAGCGGGTACGCCGAGACGCGTGCCGCGATCGGTATCCACATCGACCTTAATGGCTAGGGCGATGTCCGGCATCTCGTTACTGAAGCTCCTGGGATGGGCGACCGAGATGGTAATCCAAGGTCTTGCGCAACGCCGTCGTAAGATCGGTCTTGGGCTGCCAGCCCAAGAACTGGCGAGCGTTTTCTATGGACGGAACGCGCGTCAGGATGTCTTGGTAACCCTCGCCGTAATACTCTTTGGAGTTCACGGCGATAATCTTCACCTTGTCGGCCAGCTCGGCATAGCGCGGATAGGAACGCACCAGAGTGACAAGCGAGTCGGCCAGCTCCTTTATCGAGCAATCGTTTTGGGGGTTGCCGATATTGAAGATCCGGCCATCCGCACATCCGTCGCGATTCTCGATAATCCGCAGGAGCGCGTCGACGCCGTCGTCGATGTAGGTGAAGCTGCGCCTCTGACTGCCCCCGTCGACGAGCTGGATGTCCTTACCACGAAGAATATTTCCCAAAAACTGGGTCAATACGCGCGAGCTGCCTTCTTTAGGCTCCCAAATATTGTCGAGCTTGGGCCCGATCCAGTTAAAGGGACGGAAGAGGGTAAAACGCAGGCCTTCCTTGCCATAAGCATAGATGACGCGGTCGAGAAGCTGCTTCGAGCAGGAGTAAATCCAGCGCTGTTTGTGAATCGGGCCGAGAACCAGATGGCTTGTCTCTTCGTTAAAAGGGGTATCGGCGCTCATCCCGTAGACCTCCGAGGTCGAAGGGAAAAGTACGCGACGCTTGTAGCGCACGCATTTCCGGACGATGTCGAGATTTGCCTCGAAGTCGAGCTCGAACACGCGCAGCGGGTCCGTTACATAGGTGGCGGGGGTCGCGATGGCGACAAGCGGCAGCACGACATCACACTTCTTGATGTGGTACTCGATCCACTCGCGGTTGACGGTAATATCGCCTTCGACGAAACGAAAGCGCTTATTACTGAGGCAAGCGTCGAGCTTGTCGTTATTCATGTCCATGCCGTAAACCTCCCAGTCCTTCTTCTCGAGGATAGTCTGGGTGAGGCTATTACCTATGAATCCGTTGACGCCTAGGATTAGGACTTTCAGGGCCATTACGTTTCTCCAGAGTGGACGAGGCCTGCGGCGCTTTGACCGACAAGTTCCCCTGTAACAAATTCGTGGTGTTCCCGAGCGTCCTTGGTGGCCCACTCAAGCTTCTCGATACGAAACCCGCCGGTCTGTGTTGCCACGACAAGCGGGTCTACGGCAATAACTTGCCCGGGGCGCAAAGGAGCGCTTGCGAGGTCTACCGGCTCCCCCCACCAGACGTAGAATCTTCGTCCCCGGATCTCGCTAAACGCGCCCGGATACGGATGGGTCAGTGCGCGTACGAGGTTATAGACCTCCGATGCGGGTCTATTCCAATCGATACGCCCATCTTCGGGGCGTCTAGCGCCAAATGTCACAGCCAAGCTTTCGTCTTGGACGCGACGAGTCGCGGTCCCGGCAAGAATGGCCGCGTGATTGCGTGCCAAGACCTTTACAGCCGCGTCGGTCACCTTAAGAAAGACCCCGTGGGCGGTATCGGACGGCCCTATGGGGACTGCCTGTTGATCGACGATATCGCCAGCATCAGCGCGGGCCACCATATGGTGCAAAGTGGCGCCGGTTTCCGTCTCGCCGTGGATAATGGCCCAGTTGATCGGAACCCGGCCGCGATACCGTGGCAAGAGCGAGCCGTGCATATTGAAGGCCCCGCGTCGAGGAATCGCCAGGATGCCGTTCGGAATCATATTGCGATAGTAAAACGAATAGACCACGTCCGGATCCCATGCGCGAACCTGCGCCTCGACTCGCTCCTCCCTCAAAGACGCGGGCGTGAAAACCGGAATCTCATGGGCCCGTGCCAAGCCCGCTACCGAGCGAAACCAGATCTCTTCGTGCGGATTGTCTTCGTGAGTGAACACCGCGATAAGGTTTTCGCCCTGCGAAATCAACCACTCAAGACAACGGTATCCGACCTCGTGATACCCAAAGACAACGATGCGCGCTTTACTGGCCATCGAGTCTCTGCAGCACCTCGCGAATCACGAAACGCGGACGCTTTCGCACCTCAAGATAAATCCGGCCGATATATTCGCCAATAATGCCAAGCCCGAAAATTCCGAGTCCGACCAGGAAATACATGATGCCAAACAGGGTAAATACGCCCTGAACCTCGGGTCCTACGAAAATGCGCTGTAAGAGCAGGTAGATTACAAGAACTGCGCTCAAAAGCGAAACCGCGAAGCCGAGCATAGTAAAGACCTGAAGGGGGACCAAGGAAAACCCGGTCATCAGATCGAAATTGAGCCGAATCAGGTTGTAGAGATGGTACTTGGAGTGGCCCGCGGCCCGGGGGGCATGCTGGACCTCGATCTCAGTGGGGTTGGCGGCGAAGCTATACGCGAGCGCCGGAATGAAGGTCGACACCTCGCCGCTTGTCGCGATATTGTCGACAATGTGTCGACGATAAGCCCGGAGCATGCACCCTTGGTCGCGCATCTCGATGCGCGTGATCCGAGCCCGGATGAGATTGATAAAGCGCGACGCGTTGCGCCGAAACCAAGTATCCTGCCGATCACGCCTATATCCCCCGACCACATCGAAACCTTGCTCGATCTTCTCGAGGAGTTTCGGGATGTCCTCGGGGGGGTTTTGGAGGTCGGCATCCAGGGTCACCACGATCTCACCACGGACGTACTCGAAGGCGGCCATGATCGCCATGTGCTGGCCGAAGTTACCGTTGAACTCGATCACGCGAACCTCGTTCGGTCGCCGTTCGTGGAGCTCGCGCAGAATGGCACTCGAACGATCGGCGCTGCCATCGTTGGTAAAAACGATCTCGAAGGGTTTCCCGATGGCGTCCAAAACGGCCACCAGCCGGTCGAAGAGCGGCCAGAGGTTATCTTCTTCGTTATAGACCGGAATTACCGCGCTTAAATAGGGCCGCATCACTCAACTCCGCGCAAAGATGTCGCTCATAGCGCCGATCACGCGATCCTGATCGGCATCCGACATAGTCGGAAACAAGGGCAGGCTCACGATGCGCTCGGAAATGGTCTCGGCATAGGGAAAGTCTCCCGGCTGATAGCCATAGCGATCGCGATAGTAAGGGTAAAGATGGGCCGCGCGGTAGTGCACAGCGGTGCCGATATTGCGTGCCTTCATCTCGGCCATGAAGCGGTCTCGGTCCATCTTGGCGGCCGCGGGATTGAGCAGCGGAGCAAAGAGGTGCCATGCCGGCAGATGCGCATACGCCGGCGCCTTCGGCAGCTGCCACTGCGGCCAATCCGCGAGGGTTGTCAGATACCGTTGCGCAAGGTCGGTCCTGCGCCTGATAAATCCGGCCAACGCCGGCAACTGGTGAATACCCAGCGCTGCCTGGATGTCCATCATATTGTACTTAAATCCGGGGGCTATGATCTCATAGTGCGCGGCCCCGGTCTTCCCAAAGCGATTCCAGGCTTCCCTATCCATCCCGTGAAACCGCGTTAAAGCGATATCCGCCGCCAGCTTCTCGTCACGAGTGGCGACAGCGCCTCCCTCTCCCGTGGTGATGTTCTTGTTGGGGTGGAAGCTGAAGACCTGGGTGTCGCCAAACGAGCCGATGCGGCGACCCTTGTACTCGGTTCCTATGGCATGCGCCGCATCTTCGATGACGCGCAGACCATGCTTCGCGGCAAGCGCATAGAGAGGATCAAGATCCACCGGCACGCCTGCGAAATGCACGGGGACGATGGCCCGCGTGCGTGGGGTAATGGCGGACTCAACGCGGCTTATATCGATATTGTAGCTAGCCGCCTCGACATCGACGAGGACCGGTCGGCCGCCGGCGATAACGATGGTATTGAGGGTCGCCGCGAAGGTCATGGGTGAGGTGATCACTTCATCCCCTGGGTTTAGCCGCAAAGCGGCGAGCGCCAAGTGCAGGCCGGCCGTGGCCGAGGATAGGGCCAGGGCGAACGGTGCGCCGGTATAGGTTTTGAGGTCATCCTCGAAGCGCTTGACTCGCGGACCGGTGGTGATCCAGCCGGAGCGCAGGCAGGATACGACCTCCGCTATCGCCTCCTCACTGAGGGTTGGGCGAGAAAACGGCATAAACTCGTCCTGCGAATAGCTCATGTCAGCTCCTCGTTATCAGATAGGTGCCAAGAACAATGACGAAGATCCCGGCTATGCGCACCGGCGAAAGCGTCTCTTGGAACAAGTAGTAGCTGGCAACGGCGTTCATGATATAGCCGAGACTGAGCATGGGATACGCGAAGCTCACCTGAACGCGCGAGAGCACGAGCAACCAAGTCACGAAGCTCACGACATAGATAACAAGGCCGCCGAAGACAAAGGGGTTGAATACGATCCGCAGCCCGATGGGAACAACGTTGGCCCAGTCGAAGGCGAAATACCCGATGCGCCGCATCCCCTCTTTGAGCACCAGCTGCGCTACCGCGTTGAGCATGACGCCAAACAGGATAAGGGGGAGGTAGCGCACGGTCATGGTGCCTTGTTGCATACGATCACGTTGAAACGGTTTTCCGCAACCATATACATGCGGATACCGCGCTTTTTGAGTTGCTGGTAGCTATTGCGGCTGGTGGCCATGTAGACCGTCTTGGGGCCCTTCCATTGGCGCCAGAATCGGGGGCCCTTCATAAACCACGGCGTCTTTTCGAGCGTCGTGCCATATCCCAGTTCGCCCTTGTAATCGATTACCTCCACGCGCCTACGGAGGTAGAAGGGGAGGTCCTGATAATAACCGCCGTAACAGGCCACGACCGCATTGCGGGTCAGCTTGGGTCGAAGCGTCAAAGCCAGAGCTTTCATGGTCCGAATGTCGAGATAGGGCGCCGAAGCGTTGATGCCGAGCAGAAAGACGGAAAAACCGAGCGCCAAAACGACCGCGCCAGCCGCGAAGCCACGCCTAACGCCGGCCACGGTGGTAGCCAGGGCACAGGCAGCCAAGGCCGCGCCCAAGAGCGCCATGGCGATCTTCAAGGTATGGGGTTCGAGGCTTGGGCGGGTGGCCGGCACGATAAAGGCAACGGCCGCCGCTAACAGAAGGCCCACTGGCGCTATGGCGATAAATACCCAGCGGTTGATGGGCTCAAGCGGCTTTTCCCAACGATCGTCTAAGTAGCGTCCGATCAGAATGGCGAGCGGCGGAAAGACTGGGAGAATATACGGAACGAGCTTAGAGTCCGACGCCGAAAAAAAGACGAATATGGAGGCAACCCAAATCGCCAAAAGTAGGGTGTCGGCGTGACGGGCGCGGTCGCGCCACGGGAAACGCAGATTAAAGCGGACCGCCTGGGCAAAAAACGCACTCCACGGCAGGATGCCCAGGAGCAGAATGGGCACGAAATACCAGAACGGCTGGTAGCGATGCGCTACGTCCGTGAGATAACGCTCGAAGTGCTGGCGAATGAAGTAGTAATGCAGGAAGGTCGGGTGCTTAAGCTGGACCAAGATATGCCAGGGCGCGGCAATCAAAAAGAACAGCGCAAAGGCGGTCGGCAAATACATGCGCTTTAGCAGGGCCCAATCCCAAAGGGCTATGATCCACAAACCGATAGCCATCATCGGAAACACGATACCGATGAGCCCCTTAGTCAATGTCGCGAGGGCGGCGAAGGCAAAGGCCGCGTACATCCCCCATCGCCGACGCGAACCGATGGGCTCGCGATTTGCCAAAATGAACGCGAAAAGACTCAGACTAGAAAGCACAGACACGGCCATGTCGAGCGTAATGACATGCCCCATGCCGAAATAAAGAAACGAGGTGCCGAGCACCATCGCCGATAACCAGCCGGTCCTGCGGCTATAGAGCCTTCGGCCCACAACATAAACCGCGACGCAGCCAAGGACCGCAAACGCCGCGGTCCAAAATCGAAGCGACCACTGGCCGAGGCCAAAAAGCCGGATCGAGAACGCCTGGAGCCAATAAAAAAGCGGCGGCTTTTCGAAGTAGAGAACGCCGTCGAGGCGCGGCGAGATATAGTGACCGGTAACCACCATCTCGCGAGGAATTTCCGAATAGCGGGCCTCGTCCGGGGCGCCCAACTCGCGCGTGCCAAGCATAATGCCAAAAAGCAGCGCGGCCAGCAGTGTGACGAGCAGGATATCGCGCGACCAAAATCGGTTTTCGTGCTGCGTATTTTCGCTAGGAGACATGTAGGAATAAGTCTGAATTTGTGCGGCAGCGTAGCACAAATTGGAGGCGAGGGGCAGACGGAGGGGGCTTCCGAGGTCGCTTTCAAGCGCGGGACGTCCACGCAGTTGCGCCATTCGTCCGGCTTCGCTAGGCTAGGGCGCTGGAAAACCGATGGATGGAGCCTTGTCAATGAAAAAAACCATAACGAAAGTCGCGATCAGTTTGGCCGCCTTGGTCGCTACGGGCAACGCATTTGCGTCGCCCGCCTCGCAAGCACTCGAGCATGCCGTGCAGGCCGGCGCGCACATATTCGCTACCGATACCTTTGGGGGCCATGAGCAAAGCTTTCACGGCACCCGCACCACGTGCGCTACCTGCCACGTCGATGGGGGTCGCGTTATGGGCCACTTACCGAACGGCAAGAAAATCCCGAGCCTCGTGAACGCGGTCGCGATCTTCCCCCGCTATAACCCGCGTATGCACAAAGTCATCACGCTCGAAACCCAGATTCAGGCGTGCGTACGCAACGGGCTTTTGGGTCATGCGCCGGCTTACGGCAGCCAGACCATGGTGGACCTCGTCAGTTACCTGGGCTCGCTCGCCCACGGCCAGAAGGTTGCGATCGGCGGCAAACCTCGTTAACCCGCCTTTGGGAGCGGCACCTCACGTATAGCGAAGGACATGGCCTCCAAGTCCGCGAATACGTAGGTCGCCGCCGCCCCGACTCCGCCCACCGTTCCGGGATTGACGACCATGGTCTTAGATCCCTTCATATTGGGCACCCACTTGAGTTCCGCCACGTGGTCGTGGCCACAACACACGATGTCCCAGTCCCCGGTGCAGGCCAAAGCATGGGCATAGTGCGGGTAGTGCACGACAAAAAGGCGTTTGCCCCCCAGCTCGATGTCGGCGTCCTGGCCGTAATAGTGCACGAAAGTCGCGGGCTCTTGTCCTAGGCGCGCGAGATGGAACACGTCCCCGGTGTTATTGCCGTGGATGGCGTGAATCGGGAGCCCATGGCGCCGCAGGGTGCGCAGGGTGCTAGGGGCTACGATATCGCCGCAATGCACGATTGCTTCGGCGCCAAGACCCTTGGCCTCGAACACGGCGGCATTGAGGAGGTCACGGTGGTCGTGACTATCAGACACGATGCAAATTTTCATGTGCGCAGTCTAGCAACTAGGCGACATAAGAGCATCCTTAAGTTTAAAAAATCGCCTGGCTATGGTTCCAGAAACCGGGGTGAGGGGCATAGGGCGCCTCAATTCGGTAGGATTGCGTATTTGGCCAAAGCACCGCACGAAGGATCCTGCGTGGAACAAAGGAACAACGGGAAAAACCGGGGGCGCGACCTTAGGCGCCCCCGGCCAGCAGAACACTAGAAGTGGAGCAGGGGGACAATCAACAGCGCCACAATATTGATGATCTTGATCATCGGATTGATGGCCGGACCCGCTGTGTCTTTATACGGGTCGCCTACGGTGTCGCCGGTCACGGCCGCCTTGTGAGCCTCCGAACCCTTGCCGCCAAAGTGATTGTCCTCAATGTATTTCTTGGCGTTATCCCAAGCGCCCCCGCCCGTGGTCATAGAAATGGCCACGAAAAGACCGGTGACGATCGTCCCCATGAGGACGCCGCCCAAGGCCTGGGCACCCAGGGCAATCCCGACGATGAGGGGCACCAAGACCGGTAACAGGGACGGGATGATCATTTCCCTAATCGCAGCCTTGGTCAGCATATCGACGGCGCGGGAATAATCCGGCCGGCTCGTGCCCGCCATAATGCCTGGGATTTCCTTAAACTGCCGCCTGACCTCAACTACCACCGAGCTTGCCGCCCGGCCTACGGCCTCCATGGCCAACGCCCCGAAGAGATAAGGAAGGAGGCCGCCCAGAAA
This sequence comes from Pseudomonadota bacterium, assembly GCA_021785035.1. Taxonomy (GTDB): domain Bacteria; phylum Pseudomonadota; class Gammaproteobacteria; order Acidiferrobacterales; family Acidiferrobacteraceae; genus Acidiferrobacter. Next base: position 82,627 of record JAJYGP010000025.1, on the reverse strand, counting down.
CAGGCCTATGATCACCATGTGGTTCGACAAGTCAAAGCTCATGACCTTGCCGGTACGAGCTGTGAGCTCGTGGGTGAAGTCCGAAAATAAGACCAGGGCAGCAAGGCCGGCCGAGCCGATGGCGTAACCCTTGGTCACAGCCTTGGTGGTATTTCCGACGGCATCCAAGGGATCGGTGATGGCGCGCACCTCGGGCGGCAAATTGGCCATCTCGGCAATGCCACCAGCGTTGTCGGTAATGGGGCCGTAGGCATCAAGCGCTATGATCATGCCAGCCAAGGACAACATCGCGGTCGCGGCAATGGCAATCCCGTAGAGCCCTCCCAAGTGGTAAGCGAGGGCTATCCCACCGCAGATGACCAGCACCGGAGCGGCAGTGGCCTTCATAGAGACCGCAAGCCCCGCGATCACATTGGTGCCGTGACCGGTGGTGGACGCCTGCGCAATATAGCGCACCGGCCCATATTCGGTCGCGGTGTAGTACTCGGTGATCACGACCAAAAGGCCGGTCACGAGCAGACCTGTCAGGGCGGCGTAATAGAGGCTCATGACTGGATAAGCGCCATTGTTCTGCATCAGCCAGTGCGTGATGGGATAAAACATGGCAGCCGCGATCACGCCGGTCACGATGAGGCCCCGGTAGAGGGCATTCATGATCTTGCCCCCCGTCCGTGCCCGCACAAACCAAGTCCCGATAATCGAGGCCACAATCGAGGCGCCGCCCAGAGCCAGCGGGTATATGAGGGCGTTATGAAAGCCCTGCAGGTCAAGGTGTCCCAAAAGCATAGTGGCAACGACCGTAACCGCGTAGGTCTCAAAAAGGTCGGCCGCCATCCCAGCACAGTCACCCACGTTGTCACCAACGTTGTCGGCGATCACAGCGGGATTGCGCGGGTCATCCTCAGGGATACCGGCCTCGACCTTACCGACCAGATCTGCACCCACATCAGCGCCTTTGGTGAAGATACCACCGCCCAAGCGCGCAAAGATCGAGATCAAGGACCCGCCGAAAGCAAGTCCTACGAGGGGGGAAATATCGATATGGTGCCCAGCGGGCGTCAACGCCAACAACACCGAAAAATAGCCGGTCACGCCCAGAAGGCCCAACCCCACCACGAGCAGCCCCGTGATAGCACCGCCACGGAACGCAACACGCAAGGCGGCGTTAATCCCGTGAGAGGCAGCCGCTGCTGTCCGCACGTTCGCGCGGACCGAGACGTTCATACCGATATAGCCGGCGAGTCCCGACAAAAGCGCTCCAATCGCGAAGCCGATAGCCGTCAAATGGTGGAGGAAAAAGAAGATGAGGAGAAACAAGATGACGCCGACAAGACCGATCGTCCGATACTGCCGGTTCAAGTAGGCTTGGGCGCCCTCCTGAACCGCTTGGGCGATCTCGACCATACGCGCCGTTCCTGTAGGCTGCTTCAGGACCCACATGATCGAAATACCGCCATACAAAAGTGCTAAGGCGGCACAAGCAAACACCACCAAAAGATCGACTGACATACTCAAGCTCCCTAGGATGATGGTAACGGATCGCGCGATAGTCTTTAGCTTCGCGCCTATAAGTTATTACTTCTTAAGTGCCAAGCCCCCCTCGAACCGGGTGCCCGGCTCAAATCCAAAAATCCGATCCTGCTCGGCTACACGCATCAAGGCATCGACGGCCGCCTGCCCATGCTCGCGGTAAATCTCCGAAAGAACGAGCTTAGCAGAATTGCCGTTATAGAAACCGGCGAAGCCCGCTTGTGCGCGCAAAAGCTCGCGGGGCCTGTCGATAGTCATCGCTACACCTTAAAGTCATCGCCGAGCTTTTTCTTGACCGCAACATTCTTCAACTTGACATAACTGGGCAAGCCATTCTTATAGGGGGGATAGTCTTCCCCCTGAATGAGGGGTTCAAGGTAGGTCCGGCACTTCTTGGTGATCCCGAACCCATCCTCGGTAATATAGTCCTCCGGCATCTTCTTCTCGACGTTCGCCACATCGGCCAGATTCGCGACACCCAGGTCCCACTTATAAGGCCGATTCGCTTTCCGAACAATCGTGGGCATAACCGCGTTATGCCCCTTCAAGGCCAGCTCTACGGCTCTCTTCCCCAGGGCGTAGGCCTGCTCCACATCGGTTTTCGAGGCAATGTGGCGAGCGGCGCGCTGGAGATAGTCGGCAACGGCCCAATGATACTTATAGCCGAGTTTGTCTTTGATGCGCTGGGCGATCACCGGGGCCACACCTCCGAGCTGGGCATGACCGAAGGCATCTTTTAACCCACTCTCGGCGAGGAACTTCCCGTCTTTACCCTTTACGCCCTCGGATACGACGATGGCGCAATAGCCGTAGGCCTTGACCGACTGGTCAACGCGGGCCAAAAAGGCCTCTTCGTCGAAAACCCGCTCGGGAAAGAGAATGATGTGGGGAGCGTCGCCGGCCTTTTCGGCGGCAAGACCGCCGGCCGCGGCAATCCATCCCGCATGCCGCCCCATCACCTCCATCACAAAGATCTTGGTTGAAGTCTTCGCCATGCTGGCCACATCGAAGGCCGCTTCCCGGATCGAGACCGCGACATACTTCGCGACCGAGCCAAACCCGGGGGAACAGTCCGTAAACGGCAGATCGTTGTCGACCGTCTTTGGCACGCCGACACACACCACGGGATAACCTAACTGGTCCCCGATCTGCGACACCTTATAGGCAGTATCCTGGGAATCGCCGCCGCCATTGTAGAAAAAGTAGCCGATGTCGTGGGCCTTGAACACCTTAATCAACCGCTCGTACTGGGCTTTGTTCTCCTGCAACCCCTTCAACTTGTAACGGCAGGAGCCAAACGCCCCCGCAGGGGTATGACGCAAAGCCCGGATCGCCTCAACCGACTCCTTGCTGGTATCGATCAGATCCTCCGTGAGAGCGCCGATGATGCCGTTACGCCCGGCATAGACCTTACCGATCTTCGCCTTGTGCTTGCGCGCTGTCTCGATGACGCCGCACGCCGAGGCGTTAATAACGGCCGTCACACCGCCGGACTGGGCATAAAACGCGTTTTTAGGCTTTGCCATATCTGTCTTCTGCTCCTGCAACTTTCATGTCATTAATAAAATAAGGTAACCGCTTCATTATCGTGTCTCTCGGACCCTAACGCGCGTTGACGGTCCTGGTCCGCCTGAAACTGTAAGAGATGGGTCACGCGCTCCCCGATTCGTCGTAGACCTCGCGCCCCGTGCCGTAGTGCACGTAGGCACCAGAAAAAACCTGACAGCGGTACTGACTCCCTCTGGCCTTAAACACCACGAAACTCGTGTCGCGTTCGGTCCAAAAGATCGTTGGACATAACGTGAGGGTCGTCGACCCCGGGTCAAGACGCAATTCGCTATCAGCAAGCTCTGTGGCAACGGTCTTTCCATAGCGCTCATTATGGCGGTGCGGGCCACCCAGAGCTCCGTGTCGGTAAGATCTGGTATCGACGCCACAGAAAGTCTCAAATCAATACCGGGCCGCGTATCGGCTTCCTGAAATTGTGGTTAGCGTAGCGCAAAAACGGACGCAATACATGTCGTGAAGCGAACTTTTTTACGTCCGCCATCGCCTGCTCTTGTCGCCAAAAAACATTGACGGCGCGGAAACCAGAGGGTAGCTTACGATACGGGAAACCCCTGCTCGGGGACAATATATAAAGAACCTCTACTAGGTCAATTCAAATCTAAAGCGAGAGAAACCATGCGAATCGTGCTATTGGGAGCACCGGGCTCCGGGAAAGGGACGCAATCCAAGCTGTTGGTCGAAAAATACAAGATCCCCCAAATTTCCACGGGCGATCTCTTGAGGGCGGCAGTGACGGCCGGCACGGAACTCGGCAAGCGGGCCAAGGCGGCGATGGACGCCGGCCAATTGGTCACAGACGACATAGTTCTGGGAATGATTCAGGATCGGCTCGGACAAGCCGACGCAAAAAACGGCTTCATCCTCGATGGATTTCCGCGCAACAACCCACAAGCTCAGGCCTTAGATTCCCTGCTCGCGCGCCTAGGCCAACCCCTGCAACTGGCGCTTTTGGTCGATGTCAACACCGAGATCCTGCTCAAGCGACTGACCGGCCGACGGACCTGCGCCCGGTGTGGACAGATGTATAACGTGTACTTCCAGCCCCCGCGGATACCCGGGCGCTGCGACAAATGTAGCGGTGAGCTCGAGCAACGGTCGGACGACAACGAGAGCACTATCCGTAAGCGCCTCGAAGTCTACGAACAACAGACTGCCCCGCTTATTGCTTACTACAAGAGCCAAAATAAGCTGCGGCGGGTGATCGGCGAAGGCGACGTCCAGGAGATATTTAGGACGGTGTCGGGTCTTATTGAGGATCACATCCACCCCCTCTCGGCCCTACGCCAAGCCGTAACCCCACAAGCACCGAAACCCAAGGTCGCGGCCTCCCGGCCCACGGCGGTCCCCGCGCGGTCCGATAAGACCGCCCCGAAGGCCGCGTCGGCCACCGAGAATAAGCCTGCAGTGAAGAAGGCAGCCCCGAAGAAAAAGGCCTCCGCGAAGAAGGCGGCCCCGAAGAAGTCCGCCACAAAGAAGGCAGCGGCCAAGAAATCAACGGCCAAGAAAAAGGCGACTGTGAAAAAGACGTCGATGAAGAAGGCGGCCCCGAAGAAAAAGGCGACCGCCAAGGCCTCGGTCAAGAAATCAGCGGTCAAAAAGAAGATTGCGCCGAAGAAAAAGGCGGCCCCGAAGAAATCGGCGGTCAAAAAGAAGGTCAAAAAAGGTCGCCGCTAGACCAGGAAAGGAGGCAAAAGAAACGGGCCCCTCGGGGCCCGTTTCTTTATTGAGGGACGTCAGTTCGGGCCTTTGCCACCCTTTCCCTCGTCGTTAAACCGGGTTACCCTCCGTTCATGGCCCTTATCATCAATCGGGCGCCCTTTCCGGGCACCAGACTCCGCCGGATGCGCCGAGATCGCTTCTCTCGCGATCTTATGCGTGAGCACTCACTATCGGCAAAGAACCTCATTATGCCGGTTTTTGTCATCGAGGGACAGAGACATAGCGAAGCGATCCCGTCGATGCCGGGGATCGAGAGGCTGACCATCGACCGACTCGTCGCGGCCGCCACCGATTGGGCACGAGACGGCATCGGAACCGTCGCGCTTTTCCCCGTGGTCCCAAAAGAAAAGAAGTCCTTAGGGGCGGAAGAGGCCTTTAATCCCGACGGACTTGCCCAGCGCGCAGTCCGGGCCATAAAGTCGGCGCTTCCCGAACTCGGCCTTATTACGGACGTAGCCCTCGATCCGTTTACCGCGCACGGGCAAGACGGCCTGGTGGATGCCAGTGGTTATGTCGTAAACGACGAAACAACGGCAGTTCTCGTCCGCCAGGCCTTGAGCCATGCCGAGGCCGGGGCCGACATTGTTGCGCCTTCAGACATGATGGACGGCCGCATCCAAGCGATCCGCTCGGCCCTCGAGGCCCAGGACTTCCGGCACACCCGCATCCTTGCCTACGCCGCCAAGTACGCGTCGGCCTTTTACGGCCCGTTCCGGGACGCCGTCGGCTCCGCCACGGCGCTTGGGTACGCGGACAAGAACACCTACCAAATGGATCCGGGCAATAGCGACGAGGCCTTGCACGAGGTCGCCATGGACCTAGCCGAGGGGGCGGATATGGTGATGGTGAAGCCGGGTCTACCCTACCTCGACGTGATTAGCCGCATCAAAGAAACCTTTCGGGCCCCGACGCTTGCCTACCATGTGAGCGGTGAGTACGCAATGCTGAAGGCCGCGGCCCAAAATGGCTGGCTTGACGAACGCAAAGCGGTATTCGAATCCCTTACCGCCCTGCGGCGGGCCGGCGCCGATGGCATCCTCACCTACTATGCGGCCGCCTGTGCCCGATGGTTGCGGGAATAAATGAGACTAGCCCGGACGTGGCTCCGAGCGTCCTAAAATCTCGGTTTCGATCTGTTCGAGACTCGTGTGCCGTACGTCCTTCCCCTTCACGAGATAAATCACGTACTCGCAGATATTACGGGCATGATCCCCGATCCGTTCCAAAGCACGCATGGCCCACATGACGTTGAGCACCCGGGAGATGGTTCTCGGGTCCTCCATCATGAAGGTGATCATCTGGCGCATGAGGCCATCGTATTCCTTATCGACTTGGCGGTCTTCGCGCGCCACCCGGATCGCGGCCTCCATGTCGAGTCTGGCAAAGGCATCTAGCGCATCGTGTACCATTTGGCGCACATGATTACCAAGAGACTGGACCTCGACGTAGCCGTCCTTCGGGCGCTCTTCAGCCGCCAAGCGCACCGCCATACGGGCGATTTTCTCAGCCTCGTCGCCGATCCGCTCTAGGTCGGTTATGGTCTTAATCACCGCCATGACGAGCCGCAAATCGCTGGCCGTGGGCTGGCGGCGGGCGATGATCTGATTGCACTCCTCGTCTATGGTGACGTCCATCTTATTGACTTTATAGTCGTTTTTTATCACCTCATCGCCCAACACCGCATCGCCCTTTACCAGCGCGGCCATGGCATCGATGATCTGCTGCTCGACAAGCCCGCCCATGTGCAGGACGCGGGTACGGATGTCCTCAAGCTCCGCATTGTAACGGCGCGAAATATGGGGATTCACATGTGGCTCCATGATGTCTCCTGGCCTTTCAGCCGTAGCGTCCCGTAATGTAATCTTCCGTCTGTTTCGTCGCCGGGTTGGTAAAGATCGTGTTCGTGTTATCGAACTCCACGATGCGCCCAAGGTACATAAAGGCAGTATAGTCAGAAACGCGGGCTGCCTGTTGCATATTGTGGGTCACGATCGCGATCGTGTAATTCTGTTTGAGCTCATAAATAAGCTCCTCGATCTTCAGCGTCGATATCGGATCCAAGGCCGAGGCCGGCTCGTCCAAGAGCAGCACTTCGGGCTTCAAGGCTACGGCGCGCGCCATACAGAGGCGCTGCTGCTGTCCTCCAGATAGGCTCATGCCGCTTTGACCGAGTTTCCCGCTCACCTCGTCCCAGAGCGCCACTTGGCGCAAAGCCTCTTCCACCCGATCATCTAGCTCGGCCTTGGGCATGCGCTCATAGAGCCGAATACCAAAGGCCACGTTCTCGTAGATCGACATGGGAAAGGGGGTCGGCTTCTGGAAGACCATACCGATCCGAGACCGTAGACGATAGAGGTCTTCGCCCGGCAAAAGGACATTGCGGTCATCGAGCCAAATCTCACCGGTCGCCTTCTGATCCGGATACAGCTCGTACATACGATTAAACGTGCGCAATAAGGTCGACTTACCGCATCCCGATGGGCCGATAAAAGCCGTGACCAGATTGGTGGCGATCTCGAGATTGATGTCATGCAGAGCAGCTTCCTTGCCGTAATAAAAATGCAAGTTGCGTACCGTAATCTTGCTACCGTTACTGTTCTGCGCCGATTCCATTATCAGGACCCCTGCGGTCTCCTTGGGAAATAGAAGGGGTTCTCGTTCGTTCAGATAGACCCCGCGCAATTATGCCACAGCTCCCCTGAGGGGGGGCGATTTCTTAGCCGTACAGAGTCGGACCCCTCAAGCGCCTCGGACGATGGCGCGGTGAGGCTGGGGGATAGCCCCGCAATCCTAGGGCCAACCGGGGGCGCCCGCCATGCGACTGGTTGAAAACCCCGGACGGCCGTACAGCGCAAGCCGCCCGGGAAACCCATGCCACACCCTTAGAAATCGTATTCGACCATCAGGCGGTTATAAACAAACCGATTAACGACCGGAATGTTACGAGCAATACCGACCCGATCGCGGACCGAGAGCCCCTTCAGAGCACCCTTAAGGAAATAGGTCAGATCGAGATCGACTTCGCTCGTCGTGGCCGAGGAATAGCTGGGAGTCAGGGTATTAAAGTAATCTGCGTAACTCGCGATGACGCGCAGCTGATGCTGTAAAAAGAAACCCGTGGCCGCGAGCTTGACCGCGTGGCCGCTGGTCTTGCGATCCACCATGCCTTGGATCATGGAGGTCGTGTACAGGGGGTCAGTCGCATAGCCCGTGGTGTAAGGCGACACGACGTCACCGTTCCCGAACGCCCCGGGGTGGGCAGGCAGATCGTTATAACCGAGACTGAGCTCGTCGCTCCGATGCTTTACGCCAACGACCGCCCCGTAAACCGTGGCATTCACCGGGCCTAGATACTGCGCGCCGGAACCCGTCTCGCGAACGAGCTGCGCGCCAACAAACGGCCTCAGGGCCCCGCGGCTCGGAAAGGTATAGGCGCCTTGGGCGTCCGCCATCTTGGCGAGATCATAAAATTCGTAGCCCCAGCCCGCGACCTTCAGACCACCTGTGTGATAGGCGAGACCCAGTGCCGCGGCACCGGGCTCTGTCCTCCCGGCCATACCCGGGGTGGGGGTCCCACCAATATTAAAAGTGCCGGTCGAATTATAGAGATCCGTGCGCGAAAAGTTGTCGGAAGTGCGACTCTTAAAGCGCGTCAGGCGTAAGGCCGAAATCGTGAGCCCAGTGACCGGCTTTATTGCGGCAAAGAGGCCTTGGTAGGTGGCCGGAATCAGTCGCGAGTCAGAGGCATTGATCCACGGGGTCGATAACAATTGGTCGCCCGCCCGCACAAGGACACGGCGATTTTGGTACTGCAGGAAGGCCTGACCGAAGGTGTTGATGCCATCGTAGCCGGCGAGGGTGCCGTCAACGAGCGCCGGATTGCTGTGATTGAGTCCCAGGGAATGCGCGGTATAAAAGCTCGCGCCGGCCGAAAACCCGTCTACGGCTCCACTTAGTACATTGAGACCGCCACCCAAGGAAAAGGCCGATTGCCCGGCCACCGGCCCGCTATAGTGACGGGTAAAATCGTAGGCGCGTATATCGCCATTGATTTTCATTCCATCAAAAAACCCCTGGCCTGCCTGGGCCGATACGGCAGCGGCCGAGGCCAGTAAAAGTCCGGCGAAAGGGACCCAACGCATTGTTCTCATAAACCCTCCTCTTATGGTTATGACGGCAGGACGGTGGGAGACTGCCTCCGGTCCTTGGCGATGCATACTAGGGAGATTCTATGACAGTCTGATGACAGACGGATAAAAAGGCCCCGGATCCAGGCTAGACGCGCTTTGGCTCGTCTGCGATCAGGAACTGTGAGGGATGCTCCTCGACTCCTTAACGGGGGGCAGGGCTTCCGTCCAAGCTCGCGAGAAGACGCATACCTCCGATAAGACCCTTCACGCGCGCCTCGATGTCTTGGTCGACTGCGTCCGGGGACAGCGGCCAGTGCTTGTGGCGCACGCCCTGAGGAAGGCGCGGGAGATTGCCCAACCCTCCAGCATCGAGCGTGATAAAGAGGTCGCACTCGGCAAGCGAAGGGACATAAGACCGGGCTTCAATCCAATCGGCCGCGAGCGCCTGGGCGCAACGCAGGGCCTTTTCGACCAAAAGGTCGTTGGCGGCAAAAAACACCACGTGGGCGCGTCGCTTATACATGGCTAGACCATATTGTAAATCAGATCGACGGTCGTGAACGTAGAGGTGGGGGCAAACCCGGCGGGCGCACTGGAATAGTGATCGACAATCTCGGAAACCTTGAGGGCGAGCCCACCGTTTATGGGCGTGCTGATCCCGGTCGTCGATATGAGCAGAGTCCCCGTGCTGGCGGCCAGCACGGCCACCCGTTGGCTAAAAAGGCTTTTATGCGCAATCCGCCACCGGTAATCGACCGCCAGCCGCACAGCCGGTACGCTCTGAAAGCCTCCCCGCAGATAATAGTTCTGGCGAAATCCGAGGCCTCCATCGGCCTTGAGACGCATGTTGCCATGCCGCAGAACACGATGACCGACGCCCACCGACTCCATCTGGTAGTGACTGTAACCATCGAAGGGATTGCGGTCATAGCGCAGCGTCGCGAGCACAAAATTTTCCTTCTCACCGCTGAAATATTGAGCCGCCTTCAAGTTGATGTCCAAGCGGTTTGCGCTGACGAACGCCCCACTTGCGGCATAGTTGTAGCTTAAGCGTCCGGTATAGCGCCACAAGTGGTGTAGATAGCGAACCCGATCACGGCTGTTTATGGTCTTCGTGGTGGTCGTGCCGGTCACACTTTCATACCCAAAGCCGATCTGAGCGCTCAGATTGTGCTTTGGGGCCACTAGACCTTTGCTGGCGTATACGACCGGTGAGATGAACGCGAGAGCGAGGAGCAGGACAAGGAAGGGTTTACTAGGAAACACGATAGAACGGTCCTCAGAAAAGCGGCGAGCGCGCCGTCAACGGTTTTACGGCGCCGCAGATCTTGTCGACGCGCAGCCCGAGGCCTAGTCAAAGGTTTGGGCCCATCCGCAGGCCTGAAGTGGACCCGCCCGAATCGCAACAACAAAGGCTGGCCTTATCCCCATTTCAGGACATCGTCGCTCAGCAGCTGGCTCAGGGCTGAACCAAGGGAGAGGGCGCAAGACCCCGCGCACCGCGAGTCCCGCACAAACCCCGGGGGCCTGGGCAAGACGCCATTCCGTCATGGCCGGACCGGATCGCGAACACGAAAAGGCCTGGGGCGAACGCAAAGCGTCGGATAAAGTCGCTAGCCGCTCATTATACCGTGGTTACCGAGGGAGGCGAAGATGGCACCCGGACCACGAGCCGGCTCAAGGGAAAATGGCAAGTAAAGGTGCTGCCCTGTCCGAGAACGCTTTCGATGGCTAATCGTCCGTCGTGGCGAACCAATACCTCGTTTACGATCGACAAGCCGAGCCCCGTACCGCCTGTGGCACGCGAGCGCCCGCTATCCACTCGATAGAACCTCTCGGTCAGAAACGGGATGTGGCGGGGAGCGATTCCTTCGCCAGTATCTTGGACCGCAAAGTGTCCGCCAGTCACGTCGGTCGCCCAGGTGACGCGCACCAGCCCACCGGCAGGGGTATGGCGAATGGCGTTATGCACGAGATTCGTAAAGGCGCTGCCCAATTCCTCCGGATTACCCATCAGATCTTCGCCCTGCACGCCGACCTCGATCCTGTGGCCGCGATCTCCACTCAGTGCTTGGGCCACACCCTGGAGGCCGTCCACCAGGGCCCGCATGTCCACGACCTCCTCATGCACCCGCGCGGGGGTGGTCTCAAGGCGCGACAGCGCCAGCAAATCGTCCACCAGGCGCCGCATGCGCTCAACTTGTTCCTGCATCAGGGCAAGATTGGCGGAAAGTTCCTCGTCTTCCTTTCCCAAGGTATCTTGAAAGGTTTCGACAAAACCGCGAAGAACGGTAAGCGGGGTACGAAGCTCATGGGAGGCGTCAGCCACAAAATGGCTGCGCATGTCTTCGAGCCTGATGAGGTGGGTGATATCCCGACCAATAATGAGCTTCTGACTGGCCCCGAACGGGATGATCTGGACCGACACGACATAGGGCTCCACCGAGCCCTTCAAGACCAACGGCTGATGGTAATCGCCAGCCTCCAGATAGGCGGTGAGCGACGGATCACGCACGAGATGGACGATGCGTGCGCCGATATCGCGTTGCGCGTGTAGACCCAAAAGGCGCTCGGCCGGCGGGTTGGCCCATTCGATCAAATCCCGCTGCGACAGCACGACCATGGCGTCGGGCATGGCGCTTGCCGCCGCTTGAAGACGGTCGAAAAGGCCGGTGATTCGTTCCTTGTGACGCTCGCTATCGCGATCGACCCGATGAACCTCGCGGATCACCTCGTCCCACATTCCGCCGAGCTCGGGAATGGGGCCTCCGGCACGCCGCCGCAACCACCGATGGAGACGGCGTAGCTTATTGATTTGAATCAAGACGTAAAACAGAAAGACGACCGAGAGACCGGTCAAAGCGGAACCCATGATCCTCCCGATCATCGCACCCGCCAGACCCAGAAAGAATACCCGCCACAGCTCGCGCCGTAGTTCGCGATGCACGCTAACCATCCCCCGAAAATCGATAGCCCACGCCTCTTACGGTCTGCACATAGCGATCATAGCCGCTGGCCATCAAAGCCCTGCGCAAACGCCGGATGTGGACATCGACAGTACGCTCATCAATGTAAGCATTGCTTCCCCAAACTGCGTCCAGGACGCGTTCTCGGCTGTGGACGCGTTCCGTATGGGTCATAAAAAAGTGCAATAGCCGAAACTCGGTAGGACCAAGAGACAGATGCTCGTCTCCGGCTAAGACCTTGTGGGTGGAGGGATCTAATATCAGGTCTGCCACCGCCACCACATCGCCCGAAGCCATGGGCGCGATCCGCCTCAGGATCGCCTTCACCCGGGCAACCAACTCGCGCGGCGAAAACGGCTTGGTCATGAAGTCGTCAGCCCCGGTGCCGAGCGCGCGCACCTTATCGTCTTCGTCAGCCCGGGCCGTCAACATAATAATCGGGACATTCTGTGTGAGTCGCTCGCGCCGCAGCCTCCGGGCATAATCCACGCCACTTACGCCCGGCAGCATCCAGTCAAGCAGGATAAGGTCCGGTAAGTCTTTCAGCACAAGGGTCTGCGCCTGTTCGGCATCCGCGGCCTCGATGCAGGTAAAATCGGCCTGCTTCAGAGCAAACCGAACCATAGCACGAATCGCCGGCTCATCGTCGACAACAAGGATCTTTCCAGGCATGATGTCCCCCCTGTCGTCTATTTAACACAAACAGTATGACGCTTTTGTGTCAGACGCAACGGGTGTCCGGGGAGGCCTTTGGCGCATGCGCAAAAACACGGTACGACCGACCGATATCAAGCTGCACCAAAAATCCCGCATCCTTGAGGTGATGTTCGCCGATGGCAGCCATTTCCGGTTCCCAGCAGAGTTTTTGCGCGTCTATTCGCCGTCGGCTGAGGTGCGTGGCCACGGGCCGGGGCAGGAGGTTTTGCAGCTCGGCAAAGAGTACGTGAACATCGCGGCAATCGAGCCGGTTGGGACCTATGCCATATTGCTAAGGTTCGACGACGGGCACGATACCGGGATCTATTCTTGGGACCTGCTTTACAACCTGGGCCTCAACCAGGAAAAACTGTGGAACGAATACATAAGCCGCCTGGAACAGGCCGGACATAAGCGGGCATAGCCTATGAGCGAAGAACACGCGGGATCGACGACCCACTTCGGCTATCGGGAGGTGGAGGAATCCGAAAAAGCGCGCTTGGTCGGCGCAGTCTTTAGCTCGGTCGCGTCGCGTTACGACTTGATGAACGACCTTATGTCCGGAGGCCTGCACCGGGCATGGAAGGCCTTGGCCATGAAAATCGCCGCCGCTCGGCCGGGCGAGCAGGTCTTAGATCTAGCGGGCGGCACGGGCGATCTCGCAGCGGCGCTCGCCCAGCGCGTAGGACCCCAAGGGCACGTGGTCCTGAGCGACATCAACGGCGCGATGCTGGGGGTCGGCCGGGATCGGCTCATCGACAAGGGGCTATTCGATAACGTGGGCCCGGTACAAGCCGATGCCGAGCGTCTGCCCTTCCCCGACAACAGCTTCGACCTCATTACTATCGGTTTCGGACTGCGTAACGTGACCCATAAAGACCGGGCGCTGAAGGCGATGCGCCAAGCCCTGAAGCCGGGCGGCCGGTGCCTCGTCCTTGAGTTTTCCCAGCCGCGCTCCGCGGCCTTTCGTCGCCTCTACGACGCCTATTCTTTCAACGTGGTGCCGAAGCTTGGACGGTTCGTGGCCAAAGACGAGGCCAGCTACCAGTACCTCGTGGAATCGATTCGTAAACACCCGGATCAAGAAGGTCTCAAGGCCTTGATGGAAGATGCCGGACTCGAACGCGTGGACTACTGGAACCTCACGGGGGGCATCGTGGCCGTGCACCGAGGCTATAAATTGTAATGAGCGCCGCTGTCCGCCTTGAGGAGCGCGCCGGCTCTGGTCGCGCGACCCCTCATTATGCCGGCTTTTGGCGGAGAATGACCGCCGACGCGCTTGATAATCTGCTGCTTCTGCCCATCATGTCGTTAATCGCCCCCACAAGCATGCCCGCGCAATGGACGACCGCAGGCCTGATACAGGCCCTACGACAATCGGCGATCGAAGATCCGGGGCGCCAGCTTCTGGGCTTTCTGCTGGCGATCGCCTATTCGGTGTTTTTTTGGACCCAATACCTAGGCACGCCCGGCAAGCTTTTATGCCGCTGCCACTTGGTTGATGCCGAAACGCTCGGGCCCTTATCCGTCAAACAGTCCTTGTTGCGCAACTTAGGCTATCTCGTGTCATGGGGTACCTTGGGACTTGGGTTTCTCTGGATCGCCTGGGATAAACATAAACAGGGGTTCCACGATAAAATCGCGGGCTCGGTCGTGCTCTACGTCCCAAGGGCAACAGGCAGGGGGGACGCATGAAACCGCTATTTGCCGTCGTCGAACAGGCGATCAACCTTCCATTTAGACAGGACCGCGACCTTTGCAAAGGCCTGGTCCCCTTGGCCGGCCGCGTCATGCGGCTGTCCTTCACGAGACCCGCGTGGGCCTTCGAGCTTACGTTTAGCGAGGAGCGCATCGCGGTCGGTCCCCTGGGTGACCATTGGGATGTCGCCTTGACGGGAACCCTAGCCCAATATATCGCCCTCGTTCGCGCAAAACCCGAACAGACCCAGAAGGTCGTGACCGGGGGCCTACGCATAGATGGCGACACCGAGTGTGCGTTCGCCATAAAACGACTCTTCGGGCAAGCGCGGATCGATTGGGAAGAGGCGCTGGCCCAGGCCATAGGGGATATTCCGGCACACTTTCTTTTTGCCGGACTCGGTCGGGCAAGGGCCGCCGTGGGCTACGCCGCGAGCCAGTTTGCCGCCAACGCCGTAGAGTTCGCGCAAGAAGATGCGCAAGCGCTTCCTCGGCCAGCGGATGTCGAGGCCTTTTTGCAGGAAACGAACGTCTTACGGGATGACGTAGAGCGCCTCGCGCAACGCATCCAACGTTTAAGGTCCCGCTGATGTTCGCCTTCGGACGCACGCGCCGTCTCCTCCATATCACCGCGGTTTTCATTTATCACGACCTAGACGAATTCGTCGTCAATCTGCACCTATTCCGGCTCTATCGCTACGCACTCCGCCTTCTGCCCTGGCGGTGGGGTCGGCGAACCTTGGCGCCGCGCGGCGAGCGCCTGCGCTTGGCGCTCGAGGAGCTAGGGCCGATCTTTATCAAGTTCGGCCAAATGCTGTCGACTCGGCCGGACCTCATTCCCGACGATATCGTGGTCGAATTGAGTAAGCTGCAAGATCAGGTCCCGCCGTTCCCGGGGCACCAGGCCATCGCCCTTATCGAGGCCGCCTACGGATTCCCGCTTGCGCAAGCCTTCCGGGACTTCGATCCTGCCCCTATCGCGTCGGCGTCCGTGGCCCAGGTCCACTTCGGAGTGCTCCACGACGGCACCGAGGTTGCGATCAAGGTGCTGCGTCCCGGCATCGAAAAGATATTGCAGCGCGATCTGGCCTTACTTGAAACGCTGGCATCCCTCGCCGTTCGCTATTGGCCGGACGCCAAGCGTCTGCGGCCCCTGGAGGTCGTCGGGGAGTATCACAAGATCGTCTACGACGAGATGGATCTTGCACACGAGGCCGCGAATGCAAGCCAGCTACGCACCAATTTTGCGGGCTCGACGCTGCTGTATGTGCCGCAAGTCTATTGGGACTATACGCGTCGCACCGTTATGGTCATGGAAAGGATCAGCGGCGTACCGATATCCAATATCGAGGCGCTGGTAGCCAACGGTGTGGACCTACGCCGACTTGCCCACAATGGAGTCGAGATCTTTTTTACCCAGGCCTTCCGCGACGGCTTCTTTCATGCCGACATGCACCCCGGCAATATCTTCGTGTCCTTTACCGGACAATACCGCGCGGTGGACTTCGGGATCATGGGGACGCTCAGCGCCGAGGACAAGTTTTATCTTGCCCAGAACATCCTGGGCTTCCTGAATCGCGACTACCGCAGCATAGCGGAGGCGCATGTGCGCGCCGGATGGGTGCCAAGAACGACCCGCGTGGACGAACTCGAGGGGGCGATTCGGACGGTCTGCGAACCAATATTCGCAAAGCCTATCAAAGACATCTCGTTTGGCCGGCTGCTCCTCAACCTTTTTCAAACGGCCCGGCGGTTCCATATGGAGGTTCAGCCGCAGCTCGTGCTTCTTCAAAAAACGCTTTTTAATATCGAGGGCTTGGGCCGGCGCCTTTATCCGGATCTGGATCTTTGGATCACCGCAAAACCGTTCCTCGAGCGCTGGATGCGCGAGCAATTGGGGCCAGGCGCGGTATGGGCGGCCATCAAGAAGGAGTACCCGACGTGGATCAAGATCTTGCCTGACATGCCGCGCTATTTGCACGCAACCCTGCAACAGGCCAAGGATGGCGAGTTGACCGTGCGCGGACGCTCGGACGAGATCGACCGCCTCGTGGTCGATATGCGCAAACGTCACCGGCGCATCATGATCGGCTTACTCGGCGGCGCTTTGGCTGTCACGGGCGTTTTGATCTTTGGCCTGACGCACCCAATTTTTGTGGCCCGGTACCTCAGCGCGATCGAAATCGCGGTGGGCGTTCCAGGTGTGGCACTGCTCGCATGGTCGCTCTTTGATCTCGCCCGGACCCCAGCCGAATAAGGGCACGAACGGGTGCGGCCAGGATTTGGGCTTTCCGCACTGCGGGAGCACATCGTGGGCCATGCGCCTTCCTTCACCCTTTTAATAGACGGGTGTCGCCCAGAAACCCACGGTGAAAGGCCGTCTTTGCCGATCCTGCTTCCCTTTACGTCCAAGGGAATCTGGCGACCGCCCCACGCGTACCGGTACTCGCTTAAAGCCGGATATCGCCTGAGGCAACTGATACCGCCACTACCGCCACTCTCGCCACAGCGTTGGTAATCCCAAGGGTTTTGGTACCCGTTCCGTGTCACGCAGCGAGGTGTAATACGTGTCTGCGGGAGCGTCCAATGGAAGCCCGGTACTCTCTTACCCGCGCGAAGGCCAGAAAATCCCCTTAAGGGGCTGCCTCCTATTCACTTTGCCGTGAAGGCGCCGGCCGGCCTGTATACAAAAGTCGGCGAGCAAGCCGCAAGCGGATCGATGCGCCCGCTCCTCAGCCCCAGTCCAGACGTTTGGTAAAGTTGACGACGCTCGGCCGCTCTTCGTAGCCTAAGGAGGGATAGAAACCGCGCCGGTACGACTCCCGTTCGCGACTATTCAAAACGCTGATGCGAAAGCACTTGCGGGCCGCGGCTTCGTTTTCTATCGCCGCCATCAAGGCCTTGCCCACGCCCCGGTTCCGGGCCGAGCCGATCACGAAAACCTCAGTAATCGCGAGCTCTCTCCCGGCAAACAAGAGGTGGGTGACCACCTCTCCGTGCACGTAACCTACGACTTGGCGATCATGTTCGGCAACCAAGAGGAGCGCACTCTCCTCGGTAATCAAGGCCGCGAGACGTTGCGCCAGCGTGCTGCCGTCGGCCTTAAACGCCGGGTTCCAGCCAAGCTCCCTGTGCAACTGCATAACGCCGGGGAGATCGGTGGGTTGGAGCGGCCGAATTTTGACAGGCAAAACACTTTGACTTGCCATGACATCATCCTCGGAAATGTTGGAACACCGCGATTCCCTTCAAGAGATCGAACGCCTGACGCAATTGGTAATCCTGGTTCAGCATATTCTCCACCTTGGCGGGGACAAGAACACCCCGAGCGACCGTCTTCTTCGGAGGGTTCGGGTTGCCTAGATGCCCAGGAAGATTGATTTCGCGCAGAAAGGGCTTGTGGTGACCGGGCACGAACCGACCCTCGTGCACCACAATATTGGGCGTGATCCCGACATTCTGGATGGAGTGCCCACTCGGCGTAAAGTAGCGAGCCGTGGTCAAGCGGAGGGCCCCGCCATTGGACATGGGCATGATGGTTTGGACGCTTCCCTTGCCAAAGGTCTTGGAGCCCAAGACGATCGCGCGTCGATTGTCTTGGAGCGCGCCGGCTACGATCTCAGCGGCCGAGGCCGATCCCCCGTTGACGAGAACCACCATCGGGGCGCCGTGTAGTAAATCCGGCCCGTGGGCATGGAAAACGATGTCTGAGGTCGGCACACGGCCGCGCGTGCTGACGATCACACCTCTGTTCAGAAAATCGTCGCACACCGCGACAGCGGCATTCAATACCCCGCCCGGATTGTCGCGCAAGTCGAGTATGAGACCTTTAAGCGGGCCATGGTTCTCGGCCTTCAGGTGCAAAAGGGTGCGTGTTACGCCACGGCCCGTGTCGCCCTGGAACTCAGAGATGCGTACATAGCCGTAGCCCGGCGCCAGGAGCTTGCCGACAACACTGTGAATTTTGATAATTTGGCGGTCGAGATGGAAGGTAAGGGGGCGAGTGACACCCTTCCTCAGGATCGTCAAGGTCACCGAAGACCCGGGGCGGCCGCGCAAAAGGTGGACCGCTTTACGCAGAGATAAGCCTTGGATGAACGTGCCATTGATGCGGACGATCAAATCGCCGGGACGGATACCGCTGCGCCCTCCGGGTGTTCCGTGAATCGGGGTCACTACTCGCAGAAAACCTTTGTATTCGGTGACCTCCAGGCCCACCCCACCGAAGCGACCGGTGGTATCGACCTGCAAGTGCTTATATTGACGGGGGTCAAGATATTGGGAATGGGGATCGAGATTGTTCACCATGCCGCGGATGGCGTTATTGATCAACTTGCGATCACTGATCGGAATGACGTATTCGGCCTTCACGATATTGAAGACTTCGGCAAATGTTCGAAGCTCTTTCAGGGGCAGCTGTGCGAGAGCCGCGTTTTCATGAGCCTCGCGCTGGGCTTGCACGGCACGCTCTATGGTGAGCCCGGCACCGAGGAACACGCCGGTGAGAAGGATGAGCGCGTAGCGCATGATGGTTTTCTTCATACCGCAGATCTCCGATAAGCCGCCGTCAATGGGCGAGCCAAGCCAAGGGGTCCAAAGGTTGACCGTTGTGGCTGAGGTCAAAATAGAGTCCGGGCCGCGAAAACCCGCCGCTGTCGCCTACGGTCGCGATCACTTCCCCACCCCGAACGAAATCGCCCACATGCTTTAACAGGGTCTGGTTATGACCATAGAGGGTCATATACCCGTCCCCATCTTGCAGTATTAACAACAATCCGTAGCCACGCAACCAGTTGGCGTAAACGACTCGTCCGGAAAAGACCGCCCGAACGTCCTCGCCGGGCCGCCCTGGGATAACAATTCCCGCCCACCGGTTCAGTCCACCCCGTAAGGCACTCGCCCGCAGAGTCGCAAATCGGGCCGGTATCGGCAAAGGCAAGCGGCCTCGGAAGTCACCGAACGGCCCGCGTAGGTCGGGGATCCGTCCTGGGACCTTGGGAAGCCGGCGAAGCCCACGCAATAGGGCCTGGAGACGGTGTGCGCGGGCGCGAAGCGCGCGCAGCCGAGCACGCCCGCTCAAGGCCCGGTGGTCCAATTCTTCGACCAAGACCTTGCGATGCGCCAGAGCCGCTTCAAGCCTGCGCTTTTGCCCTGACTCGGCCTGGGCTATGACGCGGGCCTCCTTGATCTTGGCGCGGATGGCCACCGCGGTCTTGCCGAGAGCCCGAAGGGTGCGATGCGCCGCCTCGAGCTGTTGGGCACGGGAGCGCACAATGTACCGATAATACTGGACCATCCGCGCGACGAGCCGCGGGCTTTCTTGACTAAAAAAAAGCTGGAGAGTGCCGGCTCGACCCATCATATAGGCTGCGGCCGCCTGACGCGCGATGGCGGTCCGCTCGGCGTTACGGGTTTGCCGCAAACGTTCCGCCCGTGCCCTAAGATCGATAATCTCCCGCTGCAGGTCCTGTTCGTGCGTCCTCGTCAGCACGAGCCGTCGGCCCACTTTGGCCACCTTGTCCTCAGCTAAGCGCAGCGCGTCCTGGGCGTGGCTACGATCGCGCAGCGTTCGGTCAAGGCCGCGCTGCAAGGCCGCCTCCTGCTGGCGCAGGGCACGCAAGTCGGAGCGCACACCCGCCTGCGCCCAATGCGGGGACAGCGCCACTATCGCGCCCCAGAGGATTCGAGCCTTGAGGCCCGGTTTTAATGCCTGCTTCGCAGCCGACGTCGCGCTCACTTCAGCTCTATTAAGGGCTGTCCCGTCATTTCCGAGGGTGGACTGACGTTTAAAAGTCTCAAAATAGTCGGTGCCACATCCTCAAGCGAGCCTTGCGGACTCATGCTTGCCGGGCGCCCCAAGTACAGCAAGGGAACCGGGTTCGTCGTATGGGCAGTGTGCGGCTGACCGCTCTCGGGGTCTCGCATCTGCTCGGCATTGCCGTGATCGGCGGTGATCAAGACCTCACCCCCGCGAGCCTTGACTGCCACAACAAGCTTGGCAAGGCAGCTATCCAAGGCCTCTATGGCGCGCACCGTAGCGGCGAAATCTCCGGTATGACCGACCATATCAGGATTCGCAAAATTACAGATAATCACATCGTAGCGCCCGGTCCCTACGGCGTCGATAATCTCTTGGGTAACACGTGCGGCGCTCATCTCGGGGCGGCAGTTGTAAGTCGGCACATCGGTCGGCGAGGGGACCAGAATTCGCTCCTCGCCCTCGAATGGATTCTCTTCGCCGCCGTTGAAAAAGAAGGTCACGTGCGCGTACTTTTCCGTTTCGGCGACCCGTAACTGGCGTTTGCCGAGATCGGCGAGATATGCCCCCAAAACATTCACAAGCCGAGTCGAAGGAAAGGCCACCGGCATACTGAACTCGGCCTGATACTCGGTCAGACTCACAAAGCGGCCAAGCTTGGGTTGGGCGGCGCGCGGGAACCCGTCGAAAGCGGGCTCCACGAACGGCCGACAGATCTGGCGCGCGCGGTCGGAACGGAAATTCATGAAAACCACCACGTCCCCATCATCGATGATGCGGGGGGCCTCGCCAGAGCGAACGATCGCGGTCGCCTTTACGAACTCGTCGTTTTCACCTCGCGCATAGGCGAGCGCCAGGGCATCAGCGGCGCTGGCGGCCCGGTACTCCGCCTTACCGGTCGTTAGAAGATCGTACGCGGCCTGAATGCGCGGCCACCTATGGTCTCTATCCATCGAATAGTAGCGTCCGATGACGGACGCGAAACGCCCTCGCCCGAGGGCCGCGAACTTCGCCTCCATAGCCGCTATTGAAGCCCCGGCACTCTGGGGGAGGGTGTCCCGGCCATCCAAGAACGCATGAAGGTAAATCTGATTCAGTCCACGCGCGACGGCAAGCTCCGCCATGGCGTGAATATGGTCCTCGTGGCTATGAACCCCGCCCGGGGAGAGGAGTCCCAGGATATGAAGGCTTTTGTGGCTATCACGGGCCAGATCGACCGCATCCGTTAGAGTCTTGTTGGTAAAAAAGGCACCGGAGGCTATGGCGCGGTTGATTCGGGTATACTCTTGGTACACCACCCGGCCGGCACCCAAGTTCAGATGGCCCACCTCGGAGTTACCCATTTGTTTGGAGGGCAAGCCGACCGCCGCCTCCGAGGCCTGAATCAGGCTATGAGCACCCCTGGCCCAAGCCTGGTCCCACCAGGGCTTGCGGGCGGCGATGATGGCATTGTTCTCGACTTGCTCGCTATATCCCCAACCATCCAGGATAACGAGCACAAGCGGCTTTGGCGTAAAAGGCATTGGTATAGCGTGCTCCGGGGGGGTCCCGTTCTACGGTCTTTTAAATCCCGCTTATATTGTATAATGTTTTGTCGGCGGCGACAGCTGGCAAAAAAAGGCTTAATGTGCCGGAAGCGGTCCTTACTATTATTAGGGAGTCGAATATGGTGCCCAATGAGATGATTCAGCCCTTGGAAGACGTCCTAATCACCAACGAGGATGACATCCATCTCGCGTCGCGCGCCCTCAAGGCCATCGCCCACCCTCTTCGACTGAAGATCCTCTGTATTCTCGGGGCTGCAACCGAGGTGAGTGTACAAGATATCGTGGTCCAAGTGGGTACCTCGCAAAGCAATATTTCTCAACACCTGTCCATTTTACGGGATAAGGGGATTTTGGCCTCGCGCAAACGCGCCAACAAGGTCTTTTACCGCATCGCAGATCCCCGGATTTTACAGCTGATCGGGGCCATGCGCATGGCTTTCTGCAGTTTGCCCGAGATTCGCTGAGGAATAAGCACATGGAAGCTTTTGTCGTAGGCCATTGGTACCTATTCTTGGCCTTGTTCGTGGTACTCGGCCTCATCGTTATTCAACCGCTCATGGAATCGGTATCCGGGATTCACAAGGTGTCGAGCCAGGAGGCGGTCCAACTCATCAACCGGCAAGACGCCGTGATCGTCGATGTACGGGAACCGAGCGAGTTCCAAGGCGGGCATATCGCGCGCGCAATCAACATACCCCTGGGGCAGATCGCCACGCGCGGCCAAGAGCTAAAGAAGTTCAAGGAGCGACCCATCGTTATCTGCTGCGCAAGCGGCGCGCGTTCATCGCGGGCCGTGGCCCTCCTGCGCAAGGAGGGATTTTCCAATGTCCATAACCTGAGCGGCGGCATGGCGGCGTGGCGGACGCAAAGCCTCCCCGTGGAACCCTGATCCCATGGCCAGAGTCTTGATGTACACTACCCGTGTTTGCCCTTATTGCCAGATGGCCCAGCGGCTTTTGGAGAACAAGGGGGTTGCGATCGAGAAGATCCGTGTCGACGAGGAGCCGGCGCGTCGTCACGAGATGAGCGCGCGCGCCCGGGGCGCGAACACCGTCCCGCAAATCTTTATCGACGATCTCCATATAGGCGGCTATCGCGAACTTGCCCAACTTGAGGTAAAGGGAGAACTCGACCCTTTGCTGGGCCTGTAGCCGTCCCCGAACTATAACCGATTAGCGCAGCAAGGAGACTTCGTGGCGGAACAAAACGCGGATCCGGAAGTTGTTTTTAGCTTGGAAAAGATTTACGTCAAGGATATTTCTTATGAGGCGCCGCACGTTCCGGCAATATTCCTTGAAAAGGCAGCCATGGAAGTGGACATGCAGCTCGGCATTGAGCACAGCTCGATCAATCCCGCCGAAGGTTTGCATGAAGTGGTGTTGGCGGTCACGGTGACCGCACGTCTCGATAAGCGTACGGCATTCCTCACCGAAACCAAGCAGGCGGGGATCTTTCGAATCACCGGGGTTCCGGATAGCGAACTGACAAAGGTCCTCGAGATCGCCTGTCCCAACATCCTTCTGCCCTTCGCTCGTGAGGTTGTCAACGATCTCGTCTCCAAGGGCGGTTTTCCGCAACTTCTGATCAACCCCGTAAACTTCGAAGTGCTGTACCAGCAGAAGCTCGACGGCGAAACTCAAGATGGGCAGGCCGCCCACTGAGCCCGGTGTCCCGATCGCAGTCCTCGGGGCCGGCGTCTGGGGAACTGCGCTCGCGGTTGTCCTGGCGCGTCATGGGCGACGTGTGCTGCTATGGGGCGCGGACGAAGCGAGACTGGCGCGCCTCGCCCACGAACGCACGAATGCCACATCTTTACCAGGCGTGCCATTTCCCGACAGCCTCGTAATCGAAACTGATCTTGCGGTCGCTTGCGAACAGACGGCGGGGCTTCTTCTCGCCGTCCCAAGCGGGGGGTTCCGGACCGTCATGCTGGCCATCGCTCCCTATTATTCACACGATACGACGCTGGCCTGGGTTACCAAAGGGCTCGAGCCTGGGTCGCACAAACGTTTGTCGGAAATATGCGCAGAAACCCTACCCCGGTGCCCGCCCACGCTGGTGACTGGGCCAAGCTTCGCGCAAGAGGTGGCAGCCGGCCTGCCCACGGCCCTTACCGTGGCTTCGACCGAGGTCGAGATCGCCGAGCACGTGGCATCCTGGTTGCGCGGCGAAAGATTGCGGGTCTATACCACAGACGATGTCATCGGGGCTGAGATCGGTGGGGCAGTCAAAAACGTGTTGGCAATCGCCGCCGGGATCAGTGACGGGCTCGGGTTTGGGGCCAACGCCCGGGCGGCCCTCATCACCCGCGGTCTTGCCGAACTTCTGCGCCTTGGGCTGGCGCTTGGGGCCCGGACTGAGACCTTGATGGGCTTGGCGGGAGTAGGCGATCTTGTGCTGACATGTACCGACAATATGTCCCGCAACCGGCGTGTCGGTCTGGCGCTCGCCCGCGGGCGCGCGCTTGGCGACATCATGGGCGAACTTGGCCAAGCGGTAGAAGGCGTGGCCAGCGCGCGCGAGGTGCACGCCTTGGCCCGCGACCGCGACATCGACATGCCGATTACCGAGCAGGTCTACCAGGTCTTGTTTGGGGGCCGTTCTCCGGAGGCCGCGGTCGCGGCCTTGCTGAACCGCGATCCGAAGATGGAGCACGAAATGGCGGTGGCGTCTTCTAGTCCTTGATGCTGGCCGCTATCTGCTTCAAGGCCCACACCGGCGGCGCCCCCGAATTGATGATGCGAATCGTCCCATCGGTCTTTTGATACACCAAAATAGGAACCAGGGGAAAACCGGCGGCGCGCACATCGAGCGAGAGATTCGAGGCTAAAGCCCGCTTGGTGGCGGCATTGGGGCTAATGGGCGCGATCCCGCTCCCGGTCTTCCACGAATAATGGGCCTGGGACTTTGCAAGCGCCTGGCGCGGATGTCTGGCCTCGAGAAGGGCCGCGGCCTTCCCGGCACTAGAAGGCGTCAGATACGCGACCGGGATTTCGTGCAGGGTTAGGTGATAAGGGCCGATCAGGGCCTGCAGGCGCGTGTACAGCATATGACAGTAGGGGCAATTGGGGTCGAAGAAGTCGTACAACACCCGCGCCCCATGACCCTCGGTAATAGCATGAGCCATAGCGAGACTTCGATACAAGGCGAGCCGCTCGGCAAGACGGGCCGCGGATGGTTTGGTGTGGGCCCAGGCCGGCACACAGGCCACACAACTTGCAGTGACGGCGAGCACAAACTGTCTCAATATTCGCATGGTTTCCTCCTTAAATAGGTCTTGCAGGGCACGTCCACGCCATGTCCTACAGAGGACACCCTGGACCCTCTTTAGGTGCGAGCCTTCGATTGGGGCGCGGGCCTTTTGGTCGCGAGCGCGGCAAGCCTGCGCACCAACCCGTTCGGCCCCTCGTAACCCGCGATACTTGTGAGTCGCACGCCTTTGCGGTTGAAAAACACCACGGTCGGCGGCCCGAAGGCGTGGAGGCGCGCGAGCAGCGCCCGGCTAGCCGCGTTATCTGCGCTCACATCCCCACGAACCACAACATAAGACGCCAGGGCCCGTTGCACCCGAGCCCGAGCAAAGGTGTTAGTCTCCATTCTTTGGCACTGCACGCACCAGGACGCCCACAGATCGACCATGACCGGCCGGCCGTGGGCCGCGGCCAAGGCCGCCTGCAGCTCCCGCACATTATGGATGGTCTCAAAGCGCAAAGTCCGAACCATCTGCGGGGGCCCAGACAAGGCGGCAAGCGGCGCCAGAGCGCTCGTCGCACCCGACAAACCCCCTACGCCAAGAGCAAGGCCGTAGGCGAGAACCGCCACCCCGAGACCCTTGGCTAGCCGTGCACCGCCGCCCGCGGCCGGGGTCAGGGGCTCAAGTGCCCCCATGGTGACCGCCGCAACGATGGCGAGCAAGGCCCAAAGGAGGAGCGTGACTGGCCCCGGTAAAATCCGGCTTTCCAGCCACACGGCGACACCGAGCAGAACGACGCCGAAGACATTGCGGGTGGCCCCGAGCCACGGGCCGGCCTTCGGCAGGAGGCGGCCGGCCGAGGTCCCGATGATGAGTAAGGGCAAACCCATGCCGATACTTAAAGCAAAGAGCGCAAGCCCCCCGAACACGGGATCACCACTCCGGGAAATCAGCAATAGCGCGGCCGCCAAGGGCGCGGCGACGCAGGGGCCTACGATAAGGGCCGACAGCGCGCCGAGCACAAACGTGCCCACCACTTGACCACCGCGACCATAGCGGCTGGCCCAGCCCTGGAGACGAACCGGGACCTGAAGCTCATAGAGGCCGAACATGCTGAGCGCGAGCAGCACAAAAAGCCCGCTAAACGCCGTGATCACCCAGGGATTCTGGAAGGCCGCCTGCAGATAGCGGCCGGTCAAAGCCGCCACGACCCCGGCTACGGTGTAAGTAAGGGCCATGCCCAGGACGTAACTTGCCGACAATAACCACGGCCGGGCGGGACTGCGGTTGCGGCCTTGGGCGACAATGACCGCCGACAGAATCGGAATCATCGGGAAGACACACGGCGTAAAGGCCAAACCAATACCCGTGACCCAAAAAAGAAGGAGAACCGCCCAGGGGACAGGCTGAGGCGTGGCTTTGGGCCCTGCGGCCGGAGCCGCCGACCCGGCCAAGGCGGAAGGCCGTGCGCCCCCGCTGGAGGGCCAGCGTAGAGCAACCGTCTTCGTCAGGGGTGGATAGCAAATGCCGGCGTTGGCGCAGCCTTGGTAACGCGCCACCACATCGATAACGGAGACGGTCGGTCTTTGGGCAAAGGGGATTGTTAAGCTCGTGCGGCCTTCGTAGACCTGCTGGTGACCGAAAGCAGGGTCGTTCATCCACCGACCGGGGGGTAGGCGAAACGGGGCGAGGTGCACCGACCGGGGGGCTACGCTCAGATGGATGCGATTCCGATAGAGATGGTAACCAGGGGCGGCCGTCCAGCGTACGCGCAGCCTATGGCCGACAAGGGCGGCATGAAAGCGAAACGCCTGATTCGGCGCAAGCGGGCGGGCCTGGGCCGCGCCCAGCGCCGCCACCAGGACCAGACAAAAGACCGCTAACCCTCGCCGCACCGCGCCCCCTCTTTGGTATGCTTGACCTATCTCAAGCTTAGACGACCCGAGGGCGGCCTTCATTCCCGAAACGGGGCGAACACCGATAAACGGTTAAGGGGTGTCCGAGGCACACTCGGGGCAGGGGATGGCGTAGCCACACTCTTTTTGGGGACAGACCTTTTCCGTTCCGCGACGCTTGGTCGTTTTCACCGTCAGGATCGGGTGGCCACATTGCGGGCACGGTTCGGCAAGCGGCGGGTTCCACACTGCATACTTGCATTCCGGGTAGCGGGAGCACGAGTAGAACAACTTACCGTAACGGGACTTCCGCTTGAGCAGCGCACCCTGTTTGCACTCCGGACACGCGACCCCGGTATCGGTCGGCTTCTCGAGCGGCTCCATGTGCCGGCAAGTGGGATAGTTACTGCAGCCGACGAAACGCCCGTAGCGACCGCGCTTAATCACGAGCGCCCCCTGACATTCGGGGCACTGTCGATCCGCGATCACCTCGGCGGCCGGGGCGCTGGCATCCTCGTCTATGTTGCGCGTGTAATCACACTCCGGATATCCGGTACAGCCGATAAAATAGCCGTTGCGCCCAAGCCGCTTCGACAGCGGCTTTTGACACTGCGGGCAAGTCTCCTCCAGTACCTCGATCCCGGGACGCTCGGCATCTTCCTTATCGCTCACCTGACGATGGAACTCGGCCCAAAAATCGCGCAGTAGCGGGATCCATTCCTTCTCGCCCCGTGACACCGCGTCCAGATCATCCTCAAGACGCGCGGTAAACTCGTAATCAACGTATTGCTCGAAATGGAGGGCCAGAAACTTATTCACGACCCGGCCCACATCGGTCGGCTTAAATCGGCGCTTATCCAACACCACGTATTCGCGTTGCTGCAAGGTCGAGATAATGGCCGCATACGTCGAGGGGCGGCCTATGCCATAGGCCTCCAGGGTCTTGACGAGGCTTGCCTCGGAATACCGCGGCGGCGGCTCGGTAAAATGCCGCTCCTTACGGATCGCCTTCACGTGGATCTGATCGTTTTCGCGCATGTCCGGAAGCAGGCGATCGGCGGCGTCGTCCCCGTCACCCTTGCGATCATCCGCCCCCTCTTGGTAAACGGCCATGAAGCCCGGCACCAACACGACCGAACCCGTGGCCCGCGACACGTCACCGGGACCCGCTTCGAGATCGACCGCCATGGTATCGAGCACAGCCGGAATCATCTGGCAGGCCATAGTACGTCGCCAGATCAGATCGTACAGCTTCAGCTGATCGGCGGTCAGCAAGGCCTTCATGTCCTCCGGGGCACGAGCAACCGACGTCGGGCGGACGGCCTCGTGGGCCTCTTGCGCGTTCTTCGAGCGCGTCTTATAAAGATGCGGAGCCTCCGGGAGGTTGTCGGCCCCAAAACGCTCTTTGATGACCGCACGAATCTCGGTAAGAGCGTCTTGAGCTAGCGTCACCGAATCGGTACGCATATAGCTGATGAGTCCGACAGTCTCGCCCTGGATCTCGATGCCCTCGTAGAGCTGTTGGGCGGTGCGCATAGTGCGCTGAGCCGTGAAATGGAGCTTGCGGGCCGCCTCTTGCTGCAAGGTCGAGGTCGTAAAGGGTGGGGCGGGATGGCGCTTACGCTGCTTGCGCTCGACGCCCGTGACACGGTAGGTTCCGTGCGGCGCCCCGCGGCGCAACTGAGCCTCCACCTCAATGGCACGCGTGGCGTCGCCGATCGCAAATTGATCGAGCTTAATCCCCGAAAGGATAGTCAACCTGGCAAGAAAGGTCTGCTCGTGGGCCTCCATTTCCGATTCGATCGTCCAGTACTCGCGCTCGACGAACTTCTCGATCTCCTCCTCGCGTTCGACGATAAGTCGCAAGGCCGGGCTTTGGACGCGGCCCGCGGACAGGCCACGGCGCACCTTCTTCCAAAGCAGTGGCGAGAGATTGAAGCCCACGAGATAATCCAAGGCGCGCCGCGCCTGCTGAGCATTGACGAGGTTTTCCGAAAGTGCCCGCGGTTCTTGTACGGCCTTCTGGATGGCGCGCTTGGTAATCTCGTGAAAAACCACTCGATGGACCGGCTTATCTTTGACCAGCCCCTCGTCTTTCAATATCTCGTAGAGATGCCACGAAATCGCCTCACCTTCGCGGTCCGGATCGGTCGCGAGATAAAGGACGTCGGCCTTTTTCATAGCCTTCGCGATGAGATCCACGTGTTTACGGTTTTTTTCGATGACTTCGTACTTCATATGGAAGTCATGCTCGGTATCAACCGCGCCCTTCTTTGGCACGAGATCGCGCACATGGCCGTAAGAGGCCAAGGCCGTAAAGTCTTTGCCGAGATATTTGGCCATTGTCTTGGCCTTCGCGGGCGACTCGACAATAATGAGGTTCTTAGCCATGAGTTATTTTAAAAGTGAGGGCTTGCGTGCACTATGGACCTTGGCAATCAAGAATGCCACGGCGTGAGAAACGGGAGGTAGGGGGCTAGTTGAGAGCGCCTTGCATCTCGTTGAACACGAGATCCTCCATCCAGGCGTATGCCTGCTCTTGTCCTGGCTGGTTGAACAAGACCATTAAGATAATCCACTTCAGTTGTTCCAGGTCGATCTCATCTGTTTCAAGCGCCATGACCCGATCGATAACAAGTTCGCGGGCCGCGGATCCGAGCACGCCCCCTTGTTCCAAAAACAATAAGAAACCGCGTGAACCAACGTCCATTTTTTTCCGCTCTTCGTCGGAATAGATGCGAAGAGACTTGAGTGAGGCATCGGTCGGCGAGGGGGCGTCGGCGCTCCTCAGGGCCGCCAAGCCCTCAAGCCAAGTAAATGCCTTAGTAATCTCGCTCTTGGGGAAACCGGCCTGGGCAAGCTCCGCGACCAGGGACTCCTGGTCTGGATTGAAGTCTGGGCCCTCGTCCATGTAATTCTCAAAAAGGTACATCAGGACATCGAGGACGTTTTCTTTCATTTCGGGGTCTTGCACTCTCCGGTTCGCTCCTTAAATCTGGCGCATCATCGACGCTTTGACTCAAAGCATGGAGCAAAGAGCCCCGCAGGTCAATGTTAAGGGGAAGCGACTCCATCACCTACGTGGATTTCTTTTCGGGCCTGCATAACCACACCGTAGCTCACCCGAGGGAACGTCTTGAAGATCATAATGAGCCCTACCCGCTGCCTGCGACCCCGAACCGTCTCTTTCGCAACCGGGTCGTAGAACCGCCTGGGCCGACTATAGATACGCAGCACGTAGCCGCGGCGCACGCCGTCGTTCTTGCCGATATCGAGCGCGAGGACGGCGTAGGTACCGAGATTCAGATTATTGTGCGTCGCTGCCACCACCCGGCCTACCAAGCGCTTGCGGGGTGCACGCGGATAGTAGTAAGGGATAGGCGGCTCGGGGCGCCACGGGATGAGACGGTCGCCCGCTTGCACCTCGCGGATCGAAGACATGACCTCGAGCTCGGGCAGGTGGCCGGGGCGCACGAGCTTGGCGCGACCCACGTACTTGGTCTCATAGGCCAAAAAGTCGCCGTCTTTGTTGCGCAGGGCCGGTCCTCGGCGATAGATATCATAGAAGCGATCCGGGTGCGCTCCGAGACGACGGGCGTAAAACCGGCTAAAGGGGCTCAAAAAGGTGTGGCGGTGAACCCCGCCCGCAACATAGCCAAAATGGCGAAACTCGCGCCGAGAAAGGGCGAGCGGACGCTGGAGAAACGGCCCTATGATATTGGGGCTCAGGGTGGGAATGGCCTCGGCCAACGGTTCCCGGCGCACTTTGGGTCTTAAAATCACCACCCGATTGGCACTCGACAGGCCGCCAGAACCCTGCGCCTGCGCCTGGACTAATGGGCGTGGACCGAGATCCAGGAGATAGGGATATCCTTTGGCGTAGCGCAACACAATGACATCGCCAGGATAGATAAGGTCGGGATTATGGATCTGGCGATTACGGTTCCAGATCCCAGGCCAACGCCAAGGATCCCGCAAAAAGTGATTGGCGATCCCCCATAAGGTGTCGCCCACCCGAACGACATACCGCTGGGGCGTGTGGGGCACGAGCAGCCGATCCGCCAAAGCATGGGCGGAAAAGGCCGCTAACAGAATGACAGCGAAGCGAACTCGGCGCATGGGGGTGAAGTGTAGGCGGTGATTGGACGCACGTCCACCTCGGGGAGGGGTGCGCGAAGCCCAATTTCGGTATAATGGCATCATGGCTTTCCGCGAAATTCTTCATTACCCCGATCCGCGCCTGCGTATCCAGGCATTGCCGGTGGCGCGCGTCGACCAGGAGATCCGAGGGTTGATCCGCGACATGGCCGAGACCATGTACAAAGCGCCCGGCATCGGGCTTGCGGCCACTCAGATCAATGTCGCCAAGCGCGTGGTGGTGATCGACATCTCCCCTGACCACAACGACCTGCGAGTGTTTGTGAACCCGGTCATCGTGCACAGCGAAGGGGTATACGGAATTGAGGAGGGCTGTCTCTCGGTTCCCGGAATCTATGAAGAGGTCGAGCGCGCCCAGAAGGTACGGGTCGAGGCCCTAGATGGAACCGGAGCGCGCTTTCAACTTGAGGCCGAAGACCTTCTCGCGGTGTGCATACAACATGAAATCGACCACCTGGACGGCAAGGTGTTTGTCGACTACCTCTCCCGGCTCAAGCAACAGCGCATCCGGAAAAAGCTCGAAAAACAACAACGTCTTGCGATGTGAGCCGGGGCTTCGTGAAGATCGTTTTTGCCGGCACGCCCGAGTTTGCCTGCCC
Organism: Pseudomonadota bacterium; assembly: GCA_021785035.1. Classification (GTDB taxonomy): domain Bacteria; phylum Pseudomonadota; class Gammaproteobacteria; order Acidiferrobacterales; family Acidiferrobacteraceae; genus Acidiferrobacter. The sequence continues at coordinate 51,169 of JAJYGP010000025.1, read as the reverse complement.
CACCCTAGCCACGCTTGTCGCAGCCGGCTACCCCCTGCTTGCGGTCCTAACCCAACCTGATAGACCGGCTGGTCGGGGACGCAAGATCACCGAGAGTGCCGTGAAGCGCGAGGCCCAAGCCCTCGGGATTCCGGTGCTGACGCCGCTCACCGGCGCCGACGCCGAAGACCTGGTGCGGGCACTCAGACCTGACGTGGTCGTGGTGGTGGCCTACGGTCTGCTCTTGCCCAAGGGGCTTGTGGAGCTCCCGAGACACGGTTGCCTCAATATCCATGCCTCGCTTTTGCCCCGCTGGCGGGGAGCAGCGCCGATCGCGCGCGCGATCGAGGCGGGAGACAAAGAAACCGGCATTACCATCATGCGCTTGGATGAGGGTTTGGACACGGGGCCTATGTTAAAGCGTGTCCCAACCATTATCGGCCCGACCGAGACCACACCCGAGCTCGGCGACCGGCTTGCTGTTATGGGCGCCCAGGCGTTGGCCACGGTCTTGGCGGCGCTAGACAAAGACGAGACCCTACGCCCGATAAGCCAGCCTGAGACGGGAGCCACTTATGCGCGAAAATTGCGTAAAGAGGAGGCGATCATGAATTGGGGTCGGGATGCCCTAAGCCTCGAAAGACAGGTCCGCGCCTTCACCCCTTGGCCCGGCACCACGGCGGTCGTAAATGGCGTCACAATAAAGGTGTGTGCCGCCCGGAGCGTCGCCGACGACCGTTGCGCTCCCGGTCAAGTGCTCGCGACCATAGGCGAGCTGCGCATTGGAACCGGACGCGGCGCACTGATCCTGGAAACCCTCCAAGCGCCCAATGGGCGTCCCCAGACGGCGGCGAGTTTTCTGCAAAAACACCCCCTAAAAGTCGGCGATTGCCTTGCTTAAGCCCCGTCATGCCCTGACCCTACGGGTACGCGCCGTCGGTGTGATCGCGAGCGTGCTCGCCGGATCAGCGCTGGATGCGGCGCTAAACCGGGACCGCGACCGCGAAGGGCGTCATGGCCTCGTGGAAGAACTTGCGATTGGGACCGTGCGTCACGCCCCCGGACTCATGAGCCTTGTAGAGCCTCTTCTCAAGCGACCGTTCAAAAACGCCGACCGGGATATCTATGCCCTTATCCTCATGGGCCTCTACCAAGCACAGCATATGGATAGCCCTCAGGCGGTCGCGGTCTCTGAAGCCGTCGCAACCACCGAGGCCCTCGGTAAGGCCTGGGCCCGAGGGGTGGTCAACGCGATCTTGCGCTCGGCGCTCAAGACTCAGGCCTCGGCCGCCCCGTTTGCCGTACGCAACCATCCCTCGTGGCTTGTCGAACGATTGCAAGCGGCATGGCCGGACCGCTGGCTTGCCATCCTGGAGGCAAACGAAAAGCGGGCGCCCTTGTATTTACGAGTCGATACCCGTCGCATCTCGCGCGACAAGTACCTCGACACCTTGGCCCGGGCCGGGATCAAGGCCGCCGCCCATCCCATTGCACAGACGGCGATCGCCCTTCAAGAAGGGGCGCGGATCCTTGAGCTCCCGGGTTTTGGCGATGGCCTGGTGTCTGTGCAAGACGCGGCCGCGCAATTGGCAGCGCCGCTGCTCGCAGCCGAGCCCGGCGATTCGGTCCTCGATGCCTGTGCCGCACCTGGCGGCAAGACCGGGCACTTGGCACAGAGCGCACCCGAGGCTCAGCTGACGGCGGCTGACCGCGGGGCCGCGCGGCTGGCCCCGCTGCGCGAGACCTTGGCGAGGCTTGGCTTAAGCGAGAAGGTTCGGGTCTTGGACATCGATCTTGTCATAAGCGCGCTCGAAACCCGCTTTCAGCGGATCCTGCTCGACGCGCCCTGTTCTGCGACCGGCGTCATCCGTCGGCATCCCGACATCAAGCTCCACCGGCGCGCTGATGATCTTGGGCCTTTACGGGAAACGCAGACCCGGCTTCTTGATCGCCTGTGGCAAAACTTGGTCCCCGGTGGCACCCTGGTCTACGCGACATGCTCGGTCTTGCCCGAAGAAAATGAGGAACAAATACGCGATTTTCTGCGGCGCACGAAAGACGCAACGGAAGCCTCCTTTACGTTCTCGGTGGGCGAGGCGCGTTTGCCTGGTTGGCAGTTCCTGCCAGGAGACGCCGGCATGGACGGCTTTTACTACGCCCGTCTATCCAAAACGGCGGGGGCTTGAGCACACGGTTTTGGATAAGGGTGTCTGTGGTCATCCCACCGCCAGCCTACTTTGGGTACTTAAGAGGACCGTTTTATGGACATCGAACCAATGGAAGCCATGCTCGCCCGGGGCCAGGACAGTCTTTTATTGCGATTTGGCTTAGGCGGCGAATACCTGCGACACAAAAACTACCCGAAGGCTATCATCCACCTGCGGGCGGCACTCGCCTTCGACCCCAAACATGCCGCGGCCTGGAAGCTGCTTGGCACCGCCTTGGCCGAGTCCGGCGAGGTGAGTGAAGCGCGAGTCGCCTATGAACATGGGATCCAAGTAGCGGAGAGCGATGGCCACCTCCAGGCCGCCAAAGAGATGCGAGTCTTCCTCAAGCGATTAAACACCGCCGAGCCGTAAGCCAAAACCCAGATCGGGCGTTCAAGAATAGATGGATGGGGCCCCGGGCGGGCGCGTCTTGAAGCGCTTATGCACCCAGAAATACTGTTCGGGATGTTCGCGCACACCGTCTTCTATGGCGCGATTGGTGGCGCACGCGTCGACTTGCACATCGCCGCTCGGAAACCCGGGAAGCGCCGGGCCAAAAGCGATTTCATAACCCCGGCCGGCCGGCTTTTGCCAGACATAACAGGGGACGACCTGAGCATGGGCGGCGCGCGCCAAACGCCCCACGGCATGCAAAGTAATAGTCGGCACACCGAAAAACGGGGCGAAGACGCTGCTGCGTTCGCCAAAATCTTGATCCGGGAGATAGTAAAGATGCCGCCCCTCCTTTAAGGCCCTTAAGACCGGCCGTACCCCCTCGCTCTGGGTGATCACGGTGGCCCCGAAGCGCCCGATGGCGGCCCGAAAGGCTTGTTCGAATACCGGGTTAGGCAGTTCCCGGTAGACATTCGCCATCGGCCTCTCGGTCGACAACAAAACCCCGATTTCGAGAGCTACGAAGTGTGGCACAAGCAGGATCACGGGGCCCGCCGCTAAGGCCTTTTCGTAGTGCTCGCGGCCACGAAACGAGACCAGCCGCCGCAGACGCGTAGGGCTTGCCCACCAGGCCAATGTCACATCGAAAAGACCTTGGCCCAGTGCCGCAAAATGGGCGCGCGCGAGCCGCCGTTGGGCGGCCTTGGACCAATCAGGAAAACACAAGGCGATGTTGATCTCCACCACCCGGCGCCGATCGCGGTGAAGGGCGTAGAGGAGAAGGCCCAGGAAGCGACCGACCAGCGCAAGCCAGGACAAGGGTGCGTGGCTTAAAAACCAGAGCAGGCCCAGTCCCAACCGCGCCGCGGCCTGGGACAAACTTCCGGCACGGTCAGCCATAGACGGACTGGCCGTCGACACGGACTCGCTTGAAGCGTTTATACGTCCACAGATACTGCTCGGGCATCAGGCGGACGCCCTCCTCGATCGCGGCATTCATAAGAGTGGCATCGGCCAGCGGATCGTCGCTAGGAAACGGGTCCAGGGCCGGCCGGATCACGACTTCAAAACGGCCCGTACCTGGCAACTTGCGGGTAAAGCACGGGAGCACCACCGCATCGGTTAAGCGGGCAATGCGCGCGAGCGCCGTCAGGGTGGGGGTCGGGATACCGAAAAATGGGGCCCACACCGACTCCGCCTGACCGGGGTCAAGATCGGGCAAATAATAAAACGGCTTGCCTTCGCGAATACTGCGTATCAAAGAGCGCAAGGGGGCGTCGTTGCGCCACAAGACCGCCCCGAAGCGCTGGCGACGATAGAGGAGCGCCCCAGCCAACGCGGTCTTGGGGGCCCGATACATGCTCACAAACGAGCGTTCGAGGGACACGCGCAGCCCTCCCACTTCGAGACCCAGGAAGTGCGGCGCAAGCAGAATGATGTTGCGCCCGGCGTGCAAGGCCTCGTCATAAGGGCCTCGCTCCAGAATCCGTACCCGCGCCTCGATCTCGGTCGCAGGGGCCCACCAGAGTCGGGCAACGGCCAAGGCCGTCTCGCCGATCGCCCGAAAGTGCTGACGAACAAGCTTACGGCGCGCTCTCACAGAGAGCCCGGGAAAGCACAAACGCGCATTGGTCATAGCAACCCGCCGCGGACGCACGGCCAGACCATAAACCAAGATCCCGAGGGCTGCACCACTAAAGGAGAGAACCGGCCAGGGAATAAGCCGCGCCGTCTGCAAAAGCCGGTCGAGAACGCGCTCAACCAGGCCTCGATGCCGATCTTGCGCGCTCGCTTCAGTCATATAAGGACACCCCGTCATGGCGGGTTTTAAAGCGCTTCAGAGTCCACATGTACTGCTCGGGCATAGCGAGCACGGCCTGCTCGATCGCAGCGTTCATGGCCGTGGCGTCTTCCAGGGCGCTGCCTGTCGGGAACGGCGACAGCGGGGGCTCCAGCCAGAGTTCGCAACCGCCTTGCGGCAAAAGCTTGGCAAAACAGGGAATCACCACTGCGTCAGTGATACGTGCCAAGCGCCCCAAGGTCGGCAAGGTCGCGGCCGGGACCCCGAAAAACGGCGCGTACACCGACTCTTTGGGTCCTAGATCCTCGTCCGGCACATAAGACGCCCCATAGCCGGCCTGTATGGCCCGGATGAGCGGCCGCAGCCCGCCACTACGCTCATAGACATGGCCGCCAAAACGTTCCCGGCCGCGGGTCATGACGAAATCCAGGACCGGGTTTTTAAGCGGCTTCATAAAACCGACGTAAGGAAAATAGCGAGACAAGATGAGACTCGCTTCCAGGCCCACTGCGTGACAATGCAGCACTATGATGCGGCGACCGGCATCGCGGGCCTCCTGGTAATATTCCAATCCGCGCACGTGCAGGCAATGATCGAGAGTCCTTTCACTACCCCACCAAAGCACCGCGATGTGAAAAAGCGCAAGCGCTGCGGCCCGAAAGTGCTGACGCACCAGTTGTGCCTGCTGCTCGGGGGTCCAGGCCGGAAAGCACAGCGCCACGTTGATGGTCGCGATCCGCCGCCGTTTGCGGTTCATGCGATAGTAGAGATCGCCCAAACGGGCCCCGAGCCAGCCGCGGACCTTGAGCGGGAGATACAAGCTCAGCCGCAAGAGCAAAAGCGCCGCCCATGTCGGCCAATACCGGGGGGCCCAAAGGCCGGGGTGCGCATGAACGCGATGGGCGCCCGTGGGTTCAAAAGCAGCGGTCATAGGCGGGCATTGTGCCAGAACCGGATATCGGGGTCATTGCCGGTATCACGACTGAAGCCCGTCTCTTGCCCCCAATAGAGGACGCAACGCTTGTAAGAGATTCGGGAAGAGCGCCTTGTGACGGGCCTCCTCGGCTGCCAACAAGGTCTTCATGGCCGCCCGCTCCGTGGGCTTCCGAAAACATGCCGGGCAATTATCGCCAATGACCGGTAATCCGGCGCTGTGCGCGAAATCCCGCAGCTGTCGTTCTCGCACATACACGAAGGGGCGAATGACGCGCAGATCGCCGGCGTCGATGCGGTAGTGGGCGCGCATCGTATGGAGCGTTCCAGCATGGAACGCGCTCATGAGAAAGGACTCGGCGATGTCATCGAGGTGTTGGGCAAGCGCCAAGACGTTAAAACCGCGTTCCCGGGCGACCCTATAGAGTGTGCCCCGGCGCATGCGAGCGCAGTAGCTACAAAATGAGTCGTTGCCAAGCGTCGTCTTGGCGCGCTCGGCAATCGCTTGGCGCTCGTAGAAATAAGGGATTCCGAGGCTCGCCATGTACGGAATGAGCGGCTGGGGATCAAAGCCCTCTATTCCCGGATCAACGGTGACTACGGCGAGCGTAAAGGGGAGCTTCGCCTTGCGGCGCAGGTGCGCCAAGACATGTAGGAGGCTTAGGCTATCCTTGCCTCCCGACACCGCGATCAAGATCCGATCGTCGGCCTTTATCATGCCATAATCAGAAATGGCCTTGCCTGTCAATCTCAACAATGGCCGAGAGGGAATGTGCAACATGCGCGTATGGTAGCGGGTCGCCGGCCACTTGCCAAAAGACGCGGCCCACCCTGTTGCTCCCAAGAGAAACTATGCTAAGGTATCCGCTTCCAGCGGTGCGTTCTCGTCCTCTCTTAAAAGAGCACCCTACCTTTATATCTGGAGTCGCCATGAGCAAATCCTACCTCTTCACGTCTGAATCCGTATCCGAAGGCCATCCCGACAAGATCGCGGACCAGATTTCAGACGGGGTACTTGATGCGGTGTTAGCGCAAGATCCGCGCGCCCGCGTTGCCTGTGAGACCCTGGTCAACACCGGACTTGTGGTGTTGTCGGGAGAAATCACGACTAAGGCGATCGTCGATTTCACCGAGATCGCACGGAGCACGATTCGCCGTATTGGTTATAACGCCAGCATGGGATTCGACGGCGATGCATGCGCTGTGGTGGTGGCCATGGACAAGCAGTCGCCGGACATAGCGCAAGGCGTGGACGAGGGCCAGGGACTCGATCTCGAGCAGGGTGCCGGCGACCAAGGACTGATGTTCGGCTACGCAACGAACGAGACCGAAGACCTGATGCCCATGCCCATCACCTTTGCCCACGCGCTTATGCAGCGTCAAGCGGCGGTGCGCCGCTCGGGCCGTCTTCCTTGGCTGCGACCGGACGCCAAAAGCCAGGTAACGATCCGTTACGAGAACGATAAACCGGTCGCCATCGACACGGTGGTGGTCTCCACCCAACACGGGCCCGAGATCAGCTACGAGGATCTCAAAGAGGCGGTGTTCGAGGAAATCATTAAACCCGCACTGCCCGCGGGCTGGCTGAAGAAAGAGACTAAATACTTCATCAACCCAACCGGCCGCTTCGTCATCGGTGGTCCAGTCGGCGATTGCGGCCTCACCGGCCGGAAAATCATCGTCGACACCTACGGCGGCATGGCCCGCCACGGGGGCGGGGCGTTTTCCGGAAAGGACCCGTCTAAGGTCGATCGGTCGGCAGCCTACGCCGGGCGCTATGTCGCGAAAAACATTGTGGCAGCCGGGCTGGCCGCGCGTTGCGAGATCCAGGTGGCCTACGCCATCGGCATCGCCCAGCCGGTTTCGATTCGGGTCGAGACCTTCGGCACGGGCACCATCAGTGATAGCCGCATAGCGGAACTTGTCGCAGAGCACTTTGACTTACGGCCGAAAGCCATCATCCAAACCTTGGATCTTTTGCGTCCCATCTACACGAAGACCGCGGCCTATGGCCATTTCGGACGCCCGGAGCCTGAATTTAACTGGGAACGCACGGATAAGGCTGAGGCGCTCAGGGCGGCGGCGGCCGGCAAGAAAGTCCAATCGTTGTCGCGGTAGGAGACAGAAATGAAACCGGCAGTACATGCACAGAAGACCACGGACTATAAAATCGCAGACATCGCCCAAGCCGCATATGGACGGGCCGAGATCGCCATTGCCGAGACCGAAATGCCCGGCCTTATGGCTTTGCGGGCCGAGTACAAGGGGCGCCAACCGCTGAAGGGCGCACGTATAGCGGGCAGCCTACACATGACCATCCAAACCGCCGTGTTGATGGAAACCTTGGTGGAACTTGGCGCGGAGTTGCGCTGGTCGTCGTGCAATATTTTTTCCACTCAGGACCATGCGGCTGCGGCCATGGCGGCGCGTGGCATCCCGGTATTCGCCTGGAAGGGCGAGAGCGAGGAAGAGTTCTGGTGGTGCATAGACCAAACCATCGTCGGACCGGACGGCTGGCGCCCCAATATGCTTTTGGACGATGGCGGCGACCTGACCGCGGTCATGCATGAGCGCTATGGGTCCTTGATGAAGGACATCCGCGGCCTTTCCGAGGAAACGACCACCGGTGTCCATAGACTTTACGAGCTCGAGGCCGCCGGCACATTGCAGTGCCCGGCCTTCAACGTCAACGACTCGGTCACCAAATCGAAATTCGACAACCTTTACGGCTGCCGCGAATCGCTCATAGACGGAATCAAGCGCGCCACCGATGTCATGATCGCCGGCAAGATTTGCGTGGTGGCGGGCTACGGTGACGTCGGCAAGGGCTGTGCCCAAGCATTTCGTGGCATGGGCGCCACGGTATGGGTCACGGAAATCGATCCCATTTGCGCGCTGCAAGCGGCGATGGAGGGTTATCGTGTCGTTACCCTCGAAGAAGCCGCCCCTCTGGGCGACATCTTTGTCACCGCCACCGGCAATGTCGGCGTCATAGGCTTGGCACACGTGCGGGCCATGAAACACGAGGCGATCGTGTGTAATATTGGGCATTTTGATTCCGAGATCGACATCGCGGGTTTGCGGGCGCTCCCCTGGGAGAACATCAAGCCCCAGGTCGACCATGTGGTCTTCCCGGACGGCAAGAAGGTCATCGTCTTGGCCGAGGGGCGACTTGTGAACCTCGGTTGCGCGACCGGACATTCGAGCTTTGTCATGTCGGCGTCCTTCGCGAACCAGGTCATGGCGCAAATCGAACTGTGGAACAACCCGAGTGCCTATGAAGCTCGGGTCTATACCCTTCCGAAGCACTTGGACGAAAAGGTCGCGCGCCTGCATTTGGACAAGATTGGGGCTCATCTCACCCGGCTTACAGAAGAGCAAGCGGCCTATATCAACGTGCCAGTGGAAGGACCCTACAAACCTAACCGTTATCGCTATTAAAGCACGGCAATGGAGTCCCAAAAGCGGCACGCGCGGGTCTTTAGCTTCGAATTTTTTCCCCCCAAGAGCGAAGAGGCCAGCGTCGCCTTCAAGGTTGCGCTGACCCAGCTTGCGCCGCTTAACCCGCGATTCTTTTCCGTCACCTTCGGGGCCGGCGGCAGCACTCGCGAGCGGACCCTGGAGACGGTCCGCGAAATCCGTGAGCGCCAAAACGCGGCGGCTCCGCATCTCTCCTGTATCGGATCGACCCGCGAGGGCATTCGGGAGATCCTGGCAACGTATAAGGAACTGGGGGTCCGCCACATTGTGGCCCTGCGCGGCGATCTGCCGTCGGGCATGGTCGATCCCGGGGACTTTCGCTATGCCAGCGAGCTTGTTCGGTTCATTCGCGCGGAGACCGGCGACCATTTCCATATTGAGGTCGCGGCCTACCCTGAGGTCCATCCGCAGGCGGTAAGCGCCGAAACCGATCTCATGCACTTTCAAGAGAAGGTAGCAGCGGGCGCCAATTCCGCGATTACGCAGTACTTTTACAATGCTGACGCCTACTACTGGTTCGTAGACGCCTGCGAGGCTCTGGGCATTTCGATCCCCATTGTTCCAGGCATTATGCCGATCACCAACCATCGCCAACTGCTGCGTTTCTCGGAGGCGTGCGGCGCCGAGGTTCCGCGCTGGATTCGGCGGCGATTGGAGGGATTCGGCGACGACGCCGAATCAATCCGATCCTTTGGCTTAGATGTGACCACGGCCCTATGCGCGGAACTGCTCGCGGCGGGAGCCCCGGGGCTGCATTTTTACACCCTCAACCGCGCCGCCCCCTCGAGCGTGATCTGGGAGCGACTCGGCCTGTAATATGGTTGGGGCACGAACTTTGGCTTGCCATAAAACCGCGGACACTGCGCGCTCCCGCCCTGGAGGCGGCAAACAGCCTTAGAGGCTGATCACCTGGTCTGGCATACTGGTGGCGAGAGCCTTGTAAAGGTTGGGGAAACACCCGATGACCGCCCCGTCGACCAATTTGTCCGCGATGTGGCGCTCATAACAACACTGATCACAAGCCATCAGAAGCATGCTCTGAGCCCGAGCGACCGCGGCAAGACGTTCGCCAATCGGATCGCCTTTGACCAACACGTAGTTGTTGTCCTCAAAAAAGAACATACCGACCACTTGGACGCCGTGGGCACCATTTTCCAGTTGCGGCAATATCATCTTGGCGAGCTTGTAGGAAACGGAATGACCTTGGGTTGTGAATATGTACGCGACCTTCATTTCGAGTTGCCTCAAAGGGAGTGGAGGCAGACAGGGTAGCCGAAGGACGCCGGATAGGCGAGGAGCCGCCCTCGTCCGGAACCCGTGCTAGGCCTCTCTTTGCTCATAGAGCGCCCCGTTCCCTCGCGGGCAAACGCCGGCCGGCCTTCCTCTAAGCGGGGCGCGCACCGATATCCCGCAAGTTGCATTGGATGACCTCGTAGCCCCCCTCGAGATAGATCTTGCCCAACAACTCAATGGGGTGCAGACCGATGTGCGCACCCCTCAACGCGACAGTCAAGCGAATGGAGCCCTGCTTTTGCAGCTCCCGGAATATCGCATGACTTGAGGACTCATCTTTCAGCAGACCGACCTCCCAAAGCTCCTGGCCAAGGAGGGTGTCCAGCGAGATTCTCAGCATATCGACCGCGCTCGGATTAGCGTCCAAGATCTTGCGCGTGACGGGGTCTATCAGCAAGATCCCGTCCTGGGCCGTATCGAACAGGCGCCGAAAGCGATTCTCCGAGGTGCGCAAAGTCTTTAGCGCCTCGTGCTCGGCGGTAACGTCATGGATCGACAAAAGAGCCATTTGCGGTAAGCCTTCCTCGTAGTCCAGGGGGCGGCCGGACAAACGCAGCAAGCGCTTCCCGATGATCGGAAAGTTCTGGGTGATATCGAGATCGTCGAAAAAACTGTTCCGCGGCAGTATATCCTCTACAAGGCTACGCAATTTCGGAATATTCCAAGCGCCATCGCTTAAATCGAAAAATAGGCGCCCTTCCGTGTTGTCGCGAGTGAGCTTGAACATATGACGGAATGCGTCATTCGTCGCATTGATGCGCAAATCGCGGCCGAGCACCAAAAGCGGGTCGCGTGCGGCGCGCAGAATGGCCTCGGAATAATTGCGCGCGCGTGTCAACCTATCAACGTTGCGTTTGAGGTCATCGATATCGATCAAAACGACGACTGCGCCTTGAATCGTTCTGTCGAGCGTGAGATAGGGGCGCACGCGCAAGGTGTACCAGCGTCCGTTTTTATCCTGGACCTCGAGCTCGGACATCCGAACCGACGCGACAGAATCGGCGATAAATTGTTCAATATTGACGCCAACCAAGTTGTGCTTGAGACGGCCGAGCGGTCGCCCCACATCACCCACCATAAGATTGAAGAGCGGCTCGGCCGGTGGGGTAAAGTGACGAATAACGAGGTCATGCCCCAACACCAAAATGGGTAGGTTGATGCTCAAGTGGAGGTTCGAGAGATCGGCATTCAGGTGATTCAGCTCGGCGTTGCGACTTATCATTTCTTCGTTGACGGTGATCAGCTCCTCGTTGGTCGACTCCAGTTCCTCTTTCGAGGTCTCGAGCTCCTCGTTCATGCTCTGCAGCTCTTCGTTCGCCGATTGCACATCTTCATTGGTCGCCTGGGCCTCCGCGGAAGCGACCTTATCGTGAGTCTGCAAAGCGTCTATGTAGTCCCTGGCCTCTTGTAGCTTTTGCTCAAGAACATTGATACGCCGCGCCTCCCGGTGTTTATTTTCCCTGCGGGCTATGGTGGTGTCCGGGGGCGAACCGGTCTTCGCGGTCAGCAGGTGCGCGGCGCTTCTATCGTTTCGCAAAAAGACGACCAAGTAGTGTAGGTCTTTAAGATGTATAAGCGGAATGACTTCGATATCGACCGTGTACTCAAGACGCCCGCTGTCCTCCACCGACACGCGGTGCTGACGCACTGGGCGCAGCGTTCTTTGGGCCTTCTCTAGAGCCGTCCGCAAGGGCAAAAGGACGCCTTCGGCGGCCATCGCGAGGAGGCCGAAATCAGCACTATGAGTCGGCGGATTGAGATAGGGGCTCGTCTGACCGCGGAACTGCACGATCTGCAAATTGGCATCGACGAGCACCCCAGGCGGCGCAAAGTGCTTGAAGGTCACACGATCGGCCTCGCGTTCGGGGCTGAGCTCCGCTGGGCGAACGGCCGGGGACAGCGGGGTGGCGACGGCAACGGATCTTGACTTTGGAATGCCTTCGACCCTGGGCGGCGGTGAAAACAGGGGGGCGGAGAACACGCTTTTGCGATAAATCTTCAGTTTTTTATCACGGACCGCAAAAAGATCCGTCGAACGGCCTATGGACTCGGAAAGTCCCAAGAGGAGGCAGCCATCCTCTTTTAAAGCATAATGGAAGGAGACCAGGACCTTTTCCTGTAATGTTGGCTCGAGATAAATCAGCAGATTACGACAACTGACAATGTCGATTCGCGAAAACGGCGGATCGACAAGCACGTTTTGGCGCGCAAAGACAACAAGTTGCCGAAGCTCCTTTGCCACGCGATAACCAAGCGGCTCCTCGACAAAGAACCGCTTCAATCGCGCCGGGGAGATATTTTGGACGGAGCTGCGGGTGTAGAGTCCCGCGCGCCCCTTATTGAGCACTGCCTCATTGACGTCGGTCGCGAAGATTTGCAGAGCTGGATAGGCGGCGTTGTCCTCGACGCATTCCATAAAGGCCATGGCAAACGAGTACGCCTCCTGACCGGTAGCGCATGCTGGCACCCACACGCGCAAAGGCTTGCCGCTATTTTTGGCCACGAGGTCGCGAATCACGCTTTTCTTCAGCGTCTCAAATACCTCGGGATTACGAAAAAACTCGGTCACACAAATCAGAAGGTCGCCGTAAAGGCGTTGCAGCTCTTCCGGATCCGCGAGCAAAGACTCCAGATAACGAGACGGTGTCTCGGCCTTTGCCAACACCATGCGGCGCATGATGCGGCGTTCCAGACTGCTGGACTTGTATTGGGACAAGTCCACCCCGGCGCGGTTATAGAGCAGCAGAAGGATATGCTCGAATACGTTGGAATCCGCAGTGATGGGCAGCGGCTGTCCGCGCGCCCCGAACGCCGCTCGCGAGGGGGCGCGGTCTTCGCTCAATGCGCCCGAAATAAGGGCACTCTGACCCAAAACATAGGGGTGGCGAGCAATCCGCGCGAGCTCTCCGGCGATCACGTCCGGGGCCAACACCATATCGACACACCCCGACGCTATGGCACAACGGGGCATGGACTCATACTTGGCCGATCCATCCTGAGCCACGGTAATGCCATTGGCGGCCTTAATGGCCTCAAGGCCTAGGGTGCCATCCGAGGCCGTGCCGGACAAGACGACCCCGATAGCCCGTTCCCCCAGGTCTTCCGCCAACGACTCGAAAAAAATGTCTATGGAATGGTGGGCGTGGGCCGAGCGCATGCGCGGCTTAAGCCTTAAGACGCCTTTTACCAAACGCATTTCGGCATTCGGGGGAATCACGTAGATCCCATTGGGCGCAACCCGTGTATTGTTCGTGACCTCGTAGACCGGCATCTTCGTTAAGCGCGACAGTATCTGCACCAACGCGCTCTCATGCTCGGGATCGAGATGCTGCACGAGCACAAAGGCCATGCCGGTATCATGGGGGAGATGTTGCAAAAGTTGGGTAAAGGCCTCAAGACCGCCCGCGGACGCCCCAATACCCGCAATACAATATTTTTCAAGCTGGCGCGCGGGCAACCTCGCACTTTGATCGGGCGAGAGAGCCTGCGAACCGATAGGTTTTCTTCGAAAACCGCGGGGGCGCCGGATGGGTTTCTGCTGATTCGTGTCCGAGCTCCTTTGTTGTAAGCGCTCAAGCGCGGTGCGCATTCCGGCCACCGCAACGCCCGAACCCATACCTACGGAAGAGGTTCTTGTGTCAGCCCGCGCATTGACAAAGCGTCGCCGCCGCGAGAACCCGGTAACGAAGGAGTATGGCACCTCGGCGGCGTGAACGCGAACGGGAGGCGAACTAAGCCATCAAGATTTGGGGACCGCGGGCGTCCTGTGGTCCTGGGAGAGACATCGGTACGCGCGTAACGGGGCCCGATAAGGACAGGAAAAACGCGATCCGCGCCGCGCCTGCGTGGAGTATAGCTTTAAGTCCGCGAGACGATCCGAGCGGGGACAATCGGCCTTACTGGACGGGCGAGCCGCCAAGGGCTTTGGAGAACACCCGCCAACAGGATAACCTATGACAGCTCCCTTAGCTGCGGGGACGTAGGCTTTCAACATAAGCCTGGAGCTGCGCCAGGCATTGGCGAAAGGCCGGCGCCGACTGCTGATTCTTGGCAATACCCCAGCAACCTTCCCAGGCCGCGAGGATAAAAAGCGCGGTCGTGTCACAATTGACGTCGGCCCGGATCTCCTGTTGCACTTGACCCGTTCGCAGGGCCTGAGCCAAAACCTCCTGCCAACGGGTCAAGATGGCGCCGAGACGCGTTCGGAACTCGGGGTCTATGGGGCTCATCTCTTGGATCAGGTTGTTGAGGGGACAGCCATGCTCGATGGCATCGTCGTCCAGCAAACGCAATTTGTCGCCCCAGATCTTGAGCAGGGCCGCGATCGGTCGCTCGGCCTCCTCGAGCGGGCGAAAGATGGTGGATTCGAGGCGCTCGCGCACGACCTCCTCCACAACCGCGAGACCCAAAGCCCGCTTACAGGAAAAATGGTGGTAGAGGGCGCCCTTTGTAAGCCCGGTATCCCGCAAGATCTCGGTCAGACTTGCGGCCTGAAACCCCCGCTCGTACACCTCGCGAAAGGCCGCTTCGAGCAATTTAGGGCGCGTTCCATGGGTCATGGGGCCTCCATGCTGTTTATCATACCGGTCGGTACGACCGCGTCAAGCGAACGCCGCGAGGCCTTGTGTTTTAGGGCGCCCGATGCTGTACTTCCCGCCCAGCTCAACACGAGACCCGACCCAGTGAAGGCACTAGGCCAAACGACTGCTTTTGCGCTAATAGGCGGCATCACTGCGTTCCTTCTGCGGCCCACCGATCTCTTCGGCCACCAGCTGCCCTTGTCAGTCGTATTGACCCGGGGGGCCGACCTGCACGGCCTGAATCGCCTCCTGATACCGCTCGCCCACCGGTCCTTTAACGAGGTCGTGGCCGGTCTTTTGCTCGGGGCCATCCTGGGGGCGTTGGTGAGCGCGCTCTCCGGGCGTCGCTAAGATCCCCGCCGCCTGGCGGCCTTGATCGGCCGCGCTTTCCCCGAGAACGAAGGCGCAGTACAATGGTGGCGTTCAAAACCTAACCCTGCGTAGAGACCCTATAGCATCGCCTCCGCGATGCCTATATAATGCGCGCCCCTTTCCTTCAGCATTCTTATGACAACCCAGAATCTTCGGAATATCGCAATTATCGCTCACGTCGATCACGGCAAGACCACGCTCGTCGATGAGCTCCTGAAGCAATCGGGCACCTTTGAGAGCCGAGCGACCGTCAGTAGCCGCATGATGGACTCGAACGATCTCGAACGTGAGCGTGGCATCACCATCCTCGCCAAAAATACCGCCATACGCTGGCGCGATCACCGCATCAATATCGTTGATACCCCAGGGCACGCGGACTTCGGGGGCGAGGTAGAGCGGGTCTTGTCCATGGTCGATTCCGTGCTGCTTTTGGTCGATGCCGTTGACGGACCCATGCCGCAGACCCGGTTCGTGACCCGCAAGGCCTTCGCCTTGGGTCTCCGACCCATCGTCGTCATCAACAAGATCGATCGGCCGGGGGCCCGTTTAAACTGGGTACTCGACCAGACGTTCGACCTTTTCGACAAGCTGGGCGCCACCGAAGAACAGCTCGACTTCCCGGTGGTTTATACCTCGGCGCTTTACGGATATTCAAGTTTGACGCCGGAGGCTCGCGAGGGCGACATGACCCCGCTTTTTGAGGCCATCTTGCGCCACACACCGCCGCCCGCGGTCAACCCCGACGGCCCATTCCAGATGCAGGTCTCAAGCCTTGCGTACTCGAGCTATGTCGGCGCTATCGCGACCGGACGCATCACGCGTGGTACCGTGCGACCAAACCAGCTGGTCGCGATCGTCGATCGCGAGGGAAACCGTCGGGACGGCAAGATTCTTCAAGTTCTCGGATTTTTGGGTCTGGAGCGCACCGAGGTGAAAGAGGCCTCGGCGGGGGATATCATCGCCGTGGCAGGCGTGGATCCGGTGTTTATTTCCGACACGCTATGCGACCCGAGCTGCGTCGAGGCCCTGCCTCCGCTTACAGTCGATGAACCCACGGTCACTATGACCTTCGAGATCAACACCTCGCCGTTCGTGGGACAAGACGGCAAATTCGTTACGAGCCGCCAATTGCGGGAGCGCCTCGAGCGGGAGCTGATCCACAACGTCGCGCTGCGCGTCGAGGATACAGCCGATGCCGACAAATTCAAGGTCTCGGGGCGTGGTGAGCTCCACCTCGGCATCCTGATCGAGACCATGCGCCGGGAAGGCTATGAACTGGCGGTATCGCGCCCCCAGGTCATCACCAAGGTCGTCGACGGCGAGGTGCACGAACCGTACGAACTGCTTACCTTAGACGTCGAACAAGCCCACCAAGGGGTCCTTATCGAGCGTCTCGGCAATCGCCGTGGCGACCTTCTGGCCATGGATCCCGACGCCGAAGGACGGGTGCGCCTCGAGTACGTCATCCCATCGCGCGGCCTTATCGGGTTCCAGACCGAGTTCTTGAGCCTCACTTCGGGGACCGGCCTTATGCATCACGTCTATGATCACTACGCGCCGGTGAAAAAGGGCAGCATGGGTGGTCGCGTCAACGGCGTATTGATCGCAAACGGTGCCGGCAAAAGTGTGGCCTACGCACTCTTTAGCCTGCA
The DNA here is from genome assembly GCA_021785035.1 of Pseudomonadota bacterium. GTDB lineage: Bacteria > Pseudomonadota > Gammaproteobacteria > Acidiferrobacterales > Acidiferrobacteraceae > Acidiferrobacter. Next base: position 34,479 of record JAJYGP010000025.1, on the reverse strand, counting down.
GGAACGCGGCCGTTTGTTTATTGGGGCGGGCGAAGACGTATACGAGGGCATGATCATCGGCATCCATTCCCGTGACAACGACCTAGTCGTCAACCCTTTGCGCGGCAAGCAACTGACGAACATGCGCGCCTCGGGATCGGACGAAGCGGTGCTATTGGTTCCACCGATCCAATTGACGCTCGAGCGCGCCATCGAGTTCATCGACGACGACGAATTGGTCGAGGTCACACCTCACCACGTGCGACTGCGCAAGCGTTACCTGAAAGAGAACGACCGCAAGCGGTCCCAGAGAAATTAGACCGTCTGCTCGCGGATGGTGTGGAAGCGGGCCTTAGGGAACCGCTCCATGGTGAGCTCAAGATGGGAACGGGACGGCGCAAGATAAGCGAGCGCGCCGTCCCCGTCATGGGCCAAGTAAGCGGCTAGGCGCTTATGGATATCATCCAAAGTCGCGGCGTCCGCCTCTACCCAGCGGGCCGACACAACCGGCGCCGCCTCGAAATCGGCCTCGACCCCGTATTCATGACGCAGCCGATACGTCACCACCTCAAATTGCAGGGCCCCCAAGGCCCCTAAGATCATGTCGTGGCTTGCCACCGGCTTAAAGAGCTGGGTCGCCCCCTCCTCGGTCAGCTGCTCGAGTCCCCGCGACAAGGCCTTGCTTTTCAGGGGATCACGCAAAAGAACCCGGCGGAAGAGCTCTGGGGCGAAATTCGGGACCCCCGTAAAACGCAGGTCCTCGCCCTCGGTAAAAGTGTCCCCTATACGTATGGTGCCGTGATTAGGCAGACCGAGGATATCGCCCGCATAGGCCTCGTCGGCCATGGAACGTTCGTTCGCTAAGAAGGTGAGGGCGTTGGCGGCGTTAATCTCTCGTCCTTCCCGGGTGTGGTAGAGGCGCATACCACGCCGATAACGGCCCGAACAAATACGTACGAAAGCCATGCGGTCGCGATGCTGGGGATCCATATTGGCCTGAATCTTAAAAACGAAACCCGAAAAACGCTCCTCGGCGGGCAAGACAGGGCGCGTGAGTGTCCGCCGGGGCAGGGGCGATGGAGCCAGATCGATAAAGGCATCAAGCAGATCGCGAACGCCAAAGTTATTAAGCGCCGACCCGAAAAACACCGGCGACTGCTGGGCCTTGCGGTAGGCCTCTCGATCAAGGGGAACCGCGGCGCCGCACACAAGCTCAATCTCTTGGCGGATCCGCTCACACTCGTCGCCCAGTATCTCGTCGAGCTCCGGATCGCCCAAGGCCAAAGTCCGCTCCTCCCGAATCCGTTCGCTCCGGCCTTGCGGCAGAAGGCGCACCCGCGAATCGGCAAGCCGGCAAATCCCGCGAAACCGCTGCCCCATGCCAAGCGGCCAGGTGATGGGGGCGCAGGCGATCTTCAGTGTGCGCTCGATCTCGTCTAGCAGGTCGAGTGGCTCTTGGCCCTCGCGGTCCAGCTTATTGACGAAGGTGATAATAGGCGTGTTGCGCATGCGGCAGACCTCGAGCAACTTGATAGTCTGCGCCTCCACGCCTTTGGCGGCATCGATGACCATGAGCACCGAATCGACAGCCGTAAGCGTGCGGTAGGTGTCTTCCGAGAAATCTTGGTGGCCCGGGGTATCGAGCAGATTGATGATCGCGTCCCGATACGGAAACTGCATGACCGACGAGGTCACGGAAATACCCCGTTCGCGCTCCAAGGCCATCCAGTCCGAGGTGGCATGGCGCGCAGCCTTGCGACCCTTGACCGCGCCCGCCAAGACGATCGCGCCACCGAAGAGCAGGAGCTTCTCGGTTAAGGTGGTTTTGCCGGCATCGGGATGCGAGACGATCGCAAAAGTTCGGCGCCGGGCGATCTCTGTGGCTAGAGAGGACATGGGAGGGCGCAAGAATACACGGGGCCACCGGCGAAAACTAGCGCTACTTCGCGCCCGCGGCAGGGGGCGTTATACTGAACCTGAGATGACGACGCTTTACCCACCCCTCCAACCCTACGCCCAGCATCACTTGGCGGTGACCCCGCCCCATGTGCTGTACGTGGAAGAGTGCGGCAATCCCGAGGGCCTGCCCGTGGTTTTCCTGCACGGCGGCCCCGGAGCCGGCTGCGAGTCCTACCATCGGCAATTTTTCGACTCGACGCGTTACCGAATCATTCTATTTGATCAACGCGGCGCAGGCCGCTCTACCCCTCACGCGCGGCTTTCTGACAACACGACCGGGCACCTCATCTCCGATATGGAGCACATCCGCGAATACCTAGGACTGGATCGCTGGCTTCTATTTGGCGGCTCCTGGGGGTCGACTCTCGCGCTTGCCTACGCCGAAACGCACACCGAGCGCGTGCTGGGGCTGATCGTGCGCGGCATCTTCCTCTGTCGACCAGCGGAGATTCGCTGGTTCTACCAAGAGGGGGCGAACTGGGTGTTTCCGGACTACTGGGAAGACTTTATCGCCCCCATCCCGGCAGTCGAACGGGATGACCTCGTCACGGCCTATTACCAACGGCTCATAGGCACCGATCTCGACTTGCAAAAGCGCTGCGCCCGGGCATGGTCGCTGTGGGAAGGCCGCACCGCCAACGTCGTTCCGCGCGCCGAGGTCATTGAGTTCTTCGGGCTCAACCATACCGCCCTCGCTCTGGCGCGCATCGAATGCCATTACTTTATGCACAACTCGTTTCTTGAACCGAACCAGATTCTGGCCCACGCGCCGCGGCTCGCCGGCATTCCGGGCACCATCGTTCAGGGTCGCTATGACCTGATCTGCCCGTTGCGTAGCGCCTGGGAGCTGCACGCCGCGTGGCCGGAATCCCATCTTGTCATCGTACCAGACGCCGGCCATTCGGCGACCGAACCCGGGATACTGAAGGCCTTGGTCGAGGCCACCGACCATTTTGCTGAGAATACGCCATGGCCGACTACGTCATAGGCGACCTACAAGGCTGTCTCGGCGCCCTTAAGGCGCTCCTCAAGCATATCGCTTACATCGATGGACATGATCGCCTGTGGTTTACCGGCGACCTCGTCAATCGCGGGCCCGATTCCTTGGAGACCCTGCGCTTCCTGCAGACCCTCACCGCGCCTATCACGGTCTTGGGCAATCATGACCTGCACTTGCTCGGAGTCGCCTGTGGCCACCGGCGCGTGGCCCCCGATGACACGCTTGAGGCGATTTTGTCGGCCCCCGATCGCGACCAACTGCTCGGCTGGCTAAGAAAGCAGCCGCTCCTGTATTATGATGTCGCGAAGCGTGTCATCATGGTTCACGCGGGACTGCCCGCCCAGTGGGATATCCCGCAAGCGCTCGCCTTGGCCGCTGAGCTCGAGGCGGCCCTCCGAGGCCCTCAGTTCTGCCTAACCATGGCACAGCTTTACGGTCCAAAACCCGATCTTTGGAGCAATGACCTAAAGGGGGGCGAGCGTTTGCGGTTTATCGCGAACGCCTTGACACGCATACGGTACTGCGATCAAGACGGGCGTCTCGATATGCGCGACAAGGGGCCCCTTGGCACACAAGGCGCGGGGCTTATACCGTGGTTTCAAGTCGCAACACGTCGCAACCGGGATACCCGCATTGTCTTTGGCCATTGGTCGAGCCTGGGTGCCCAATGCTTTGAGAACGTGGTTTGTCTCGACAGCGGGTGCTTGTGGGGCGGAGCCCTCACAGCATTGCGGCTGGATGATTTGGCCTTTCTTTCGGTGCCCTGCGATAAGGCACACAACGCGCTGGCTGAGGGTATGTGATATGAGCAAAGACCAACACCGCGTCGAAGTCGGCGTAAAGACCGCCTACCTGGACAATCAATCGGCGCCTGAGGCGAATCGCTATGTGTTTGCCTACACGATCACTATCACCAATACCGGATCTATGGCGGCCCGGCTTCTCACCCGGCATTGGGTCATTACCGATGCGAACAATAAGGTGCAAGAGGTGCGCGGCGATGGCGTAGTTGGGGAGCAACCCTATCTCGTACCCGGCATGAGCTTTGAGTACACGAGCGGGGCCATGATCGAAACGCCGGTCGGCAGCATGCGCGGAAGCTACCAGATGGTGGCTGACGACGGCACCTGCTTTGATGCCGACATCCCGGCGTTCACTTTGAGCATACCGCGAACACTGCATTAGTATCAGTGCCTCGGGGTTGCGGGACGCGGCAACCCGGACAGATACCTCTACCGCGAACACCCGCCGGCGCGCTTACGGCCCCAGGTTTTGGGCCTGTCCCCAGGCGCGCTACGTCACATCATCGCAAGCCCCGGCCTGACGTAGGACGGCGCTGTCCGGCCCTCTCCCGGAAACAGCCAATTAACCCCTTGTTTTTATTGTTATAATTTCCAATCATCGTATTGGCATGATGATTGCTCCCTTCCTATAGCAAAAGATCGCCATAAAGACCCGGGAGGCCGCCATGTTGAGTTTCGTCATAACCCTCGTAAACCATTACGAAGAACGACATGGCACTCGCCCCAACGTGGTCTACATGAGCCAATCGCATTACGAGTATCTTCGGGAAGAAATGCCGGGGGTGCGGGCCCATGACGATGTGGTGGCCATGCTGGGCATCGATATCTCGCTCTCAAGCGAGACAGTCTGCCCCCATGTGGCAACGGCGGAGTTTCTAGAACAGCGCATACTCGTGAGCTAAAAAATCTGTGTGGGGTGCTTCGGGGCCGAAAGGCCCCTTTTTTGTTCCCCCGCGGGTCCTCGAGGCCAAGCACAAGACCGGTCCCGTTCGGTTTTCGCCCCAGGACGTGATGAGGCGCCCTAGGCCTTAATCCGGTAGGCGTGCGAACACCCTTTCGGCGGCCGCGACAGTGGCCGCGATATCCTGATCCATATGGGTACTCGATACGAACCCGGCCTCGTAGGCAGACGGTGCGATATACACCCCTTCCGCGAGCAGACCATGAAAGAAATGTCGGAAGCGATCCACCTTACATTCCATGACGTGCTCATAACGCGTGACCGGCCCGGCGGCAAAAAAGAGGCCGAACATGCCGCCTATGTGGTTGGTTGTGAAACTCACGCCCTGCCTTTGGGCCGCGCCGCTGAGGCCCTCGGCCAAGGCGCGTACGCGCGCGCCTAGGGCCTCATAGAAACCGGGGGCGGCCAATTTCTTTAGGGTCGCAAGGCCGGCGCTCATGGCGACGGGGTTTCCAGAGTTGGTTCCGGCCTGGAATACGTCCCCGTCGGGCAGGAGCCGATCCATGAGGCGGGCGGGGCCGCCGACCGCTCCTACCGGTAGCCCCCCGCCAATGATCTTGCCGAGCGTGGTGAGATCGGGCCTTATGCCGAATAGCGCCTGGGCCCCACCACGAGCCACGCGAAAACCGGTCATCACTTCATCGAATATGAGTAAGGCCTTATACCGATCGCAGAGCCCCCGCAAGCCTTCGTGAAAACCCGGAATCGGCAGCACACAGTTCATGTTGCCAGCGACGGGCTCGACTATGACGGCGGCGATGTCCTGGCCGTGCTGAGCAAAGAGGGCCGCCACCGACTCGAGATCATTAAAGCGAGCGACCAGGGTGTGTTGGGCTAGGGCCGCCGGCACTCCGGGTGAGGTAGGCACACCGAGCGTTAAGGCGCCGGACCCCGCCTTCACCAGCAAGGAGTCGGGGTGGCCGTGATAACCGCCCTCGAACTTTACGATCTTATCGCGACCCGTGACGGCCCGGGCCAAGCGGATCGCGGTCATTGTGGCCTCGGTCCCGGAACTCACGAACCGGACCTTCTCCAGGCTCGGCATAGCGGTGGCAATCTCGTCCGCTAACGCCGTTTCAAGCTCTGTCGGGGCCCCAAAGGCCAAGCCGCGCGAGGCCGCTTCGCTGACCGCACGCACAACATCCGGATCAGCATGGCCCAAAATCAAGGGGCCCCAAGCCCCGACAAAATCGATATAGCGGCGGCCATCGAGGTCCCAGAGGTAGGCGCCCTGGCCCCGCTCCATAAAGATTGGCTCACCCCCCACCCCCTTAAAAGCCCGCACGGGGGAATTCACGCCCCCCGCGATGCGTTTCTTGGCGCGCACAAAGGCCTCGTGACTCCGACTCATAACGGCTCCTCGAAAAGATGCTGATAGGCGCGGGCCGCGCCCGTAATGTCGTCAGCGCCAAAGACGCCGTCGACCACCGCCACGACCGAAGCCCCGGCCGCGATCAAGGGACCGGCGTTCTCCGGCAAAACACCGCCTATGGCGACAAGCGGCTTCCCTAAAGATCGGGCGGCCACCAAGAGATCGGGGGTCGCGCGGACCGCTTCCGGCTTGGTGCGCGATGGGAAAAAACGGCCGAAGGCCAGATAATCGGCGCCTTGCAGCGCGGCTTCGCGCGCGCGGGTGAGGCTCGCGTAACAGGAGGCCCCGATAATGGCGTGCGCTCCGAGCACGGACCGGGCCTCTGTGATGTCGCCGTCCTCTTCGCCGAGGTGTACGCCATCCGCCCCGGCGCGGCGAGCGAGTTCGATATCGTCGTTCACGATCACCGGCACACCGAAGGCATGACCTAAGGACACCAGCCGTCGGGCCGTCTCAAGGGAGAGGCGCGGGTCCTTGCAACGGAGCTGGAGCATGCGCGCGCCGCCCCGCAAGGCCGCCTCGACCCGGGCTGCGCCCCCCTCACCACAGCAGCGAGCGTCGGTCACGACGTAGAGGCCACGAATCGTCAACCGAAACCGTCTCCCTCTTCGCGAGCCCAGAACAAACGGTCGGGGATTTCCTGCCCCACCCCTAAACGCCAAGCCTTCTCGAGCGTCTTAAACGTGTAGTCCTGGGCCTGAACGATGGCATTGACAGGCTCTAGACCTTGCGCGAAAACAGCCGCGCAGGCCGACGCGAGCGTGCATCCCGACCCGTGGTATTCCCCAGGTAGACGCCTACAGCTGAACCGTTCCAGCAATTTCCGATTCCCATAAAGGAGGTTCACCACGGCATCGGTCGGCTCATGGGTACCGCTTATGAGCACATAGCGCGACCCAAACGACATCAGCCCTTGAGCACAAGCCTCAAGGGTATCGGCCTCCGGCACCAACCGTCGAGCCTCCCGGCTGTTCGGGGTGATCAGAGTAGCCAGGGGACAAAGAAGCGAACGAAAACCGGGCTCTAGCGGCTCCTCGCTCAGCTCGTCGCCGCGGCCGGTACTCAATACCGGGTCCACGACCGCGGGGATGTTGGGATAGTCAGCGATCACCTCAGCGATGGCGCCCAGATTGCTGAGACTCCCCACCATGCCCACCTTAAATGCTGCGACCGGCATGTCCTCAAGGATGGCCCGGGCTTGGGCCACGACCAACGCGGTGTCGATGGCCATGAAGGTCTTGAGACCGAAGGTGTCCTGCACAGTGACCGCGGTGACGACCGGGGCCGGGTGGCAGCCCATACTCATAAGCGCCCCGGCATCGGCCTGGAGCCCGGCCCCGCCGGTCGGGTCATTGCCCGCAAACACTAACACGATAGGTGGGTTCACAATCGCCTCTCTTCCTGAAGGGCGGCCCGGGAAACACGCTCCAACGCCTTGATAAGCCATGGGTTGTCGTTGAGACCGGGCACTACATGGTATTCCCTCACCCCCGCCTCCTTAGCCAGCGTGGCATAGGTCATACCGAGCTCATAAAGGGTCTCGATGTGATCGGATACAAAAGCGATCGGATACACGAGTATCTGGCTCACTCCGGCTCGTCCCTGGTCGCGAATCACATCGTCTACATACGGCCTTAACCACTCAAGCGGCCCCACTCGGCTTTGGTAGCACAAGGTGATATGCGGCCAGCCCAGGCCGTTTTTGACACGCTCGGCGGTTGCCTCAATCTCGCGCTGATAGGGGTCGCCCCGCTTGATCAACGTCTTTGGTACCCCGTGGGCCGATAAGAGCAAACTGATCCGGTTCGGGTCGGGGTCGGAAAAGCGGTCCACCATCGCCCGGATGTCGCCGACAATACCGCGTAAATAATCCTCTTCCTCATACCATGAGCCGACGAATCGCACATCAGGACTGTAGTGGAGACGGCGACATTGGCGAGTGAATTCGTTACGCGCCGATCCGCTCGTGGTCAATGAGTACTGCGGGAACAGTGGCAACAGAACCACGCGCTCGAAACCGCCCGCCTTAAGAGCGGCGACCACCTCGGCGGTAAAGGGATGCCAGTAACGCATGCACACAAACACCCGCGCCTTCAAATCCGATAAGGCCTGCTCCAAGGCCCGCGCTTGGTCTTGGGTGTTGGCCCCGATCGGAGACGCGCCGCCAAGCGCCGCGTATCCGCGGCTCGCCTCCACCCGTCGGCGGCGCGCCACCGCGTATGCGAACGCCCGCTGGGTGAGGGGCGCAAGCGGCAATTGAAAGATATCGGGATCGGAAAAAAGGTTGCGCAAGAACGGCTCTACCGCTGCAAGGCAGTCCGGCCCCCCGAGGTTGCAGAGAACAATGGCGGTTCGCGTCGTCATGCCTCTGATTGTACTGCTTGCGACCACGTTTCACGAGAAGCGAAATTCGTGGCAAGATACCGGCCATGAAGCCAAATCCCCCGAAAGTCTACATGTGCGTCATTTGCGGTTTCCTCTACGAAGAAGAAAAAGGTCTTCCAGAACATGGGCTTGCTCCGGGAACGCGGTGGGAGGATGTACCCGAAAATTGGACCTGCCCCGACTGTGGAGCCACCAAAGACGAGTTCGAGATGATCGAGATTTAGCCTTGCTCCCGTACGCCCTGGTCCGAAGCCGCAGGCGCCGCACTTTGTGCCTCCAAATCAACCCGGCCGGGGAGCTCCGTCTGCTTGTCCCGACATCGACCAGCCAAAGCGCCATCGACGCCTTTCTCGACGCGAAGGCGGACTGGATCAAACGGACCCTCAACCGGCTCGATCAGGCGCCAAAGGTGCCGCCATTTGCGACCGGCTTGCCTTTGATCTACCTCGACGAAGTACTTCATCTTCAGCTTAACTATCGGCCAGGGGGCGCGACCGTCAAGCGTGACGGCCTGACCTTGTCGGTGGTCGCGACGGACGAGGGGCGGGCACGCGCGGCTCTCGAGGCCTGGTACCGGGAAGCGGCCCGCCATCAGGGCGTGGCTCGCATCATTCATTTTGCCCCGCTCGTAGGTCGGGCCCCGCAACACATCCGCATCGCGGGCCAAAAGACCCGCTGGGGCAGCTGTTCGGCGCACGGAACCATAAGCCTGAACTGGCGCCTTATGCTGGTCCCTGGGGCGCTTTTCGACTACGTCGTGGCTCATGAGCTTTGCCACCTGATCCACGCCCATCACGGCCCGCGATTTTGGCGGGAACTCGAACGCGTCATGCCCGATTACGAACAGCGCCGCCGGGAGCTTCATAAGCGCGGCGCGCAGCTCAGCTTCTAGTCGGATATCGCTGTCCCCAAGGCCAGAAAAATGTCAGAGGGCGTGTTGCTCCGCCCGCAGGGCCCGTGTACCTTAAGGACCTCATATTGGGGGCGGAGACACCTGCAACCCTGCCCGGAGAAGCACATGCCAGGGTAGGCCCAGAGAATTACAGCATGGATAGTCAAAGAGTTTGTGACAACGTCATCCAATCCCCGCAAGAAGAGTTTGCAAACAGCGCCTTACACGGACTCGGTCTCCTACTGGCCGTAGCCGGCGCCTTCGTGTTGGTCAACGAGGCGGCCTACGGCAACCAGGTGTTGAGGCTTTTTTGCGCCACCATTTTTGCCGTGACCATGGTCGTCTTGTACGGGACGTCGACCCTTTATCATATCCTGAGACAGGGGTCCGCCAAGGACCGCTTTCAGCGTCTGGACCGCACCGCGATTGCCCTCCTGATAGCGGGGACTTACACGCCCGTGGCCCTGCTCATGGTGCGTGGCGTTCTCGGGGGCTTCTTGTGCCTTGGCGAGTGGCTTCTCGTGGCAGTCGCCGTAGCGCTCATGGTGCGCGACCCGCAGGAGTACCCGCGCCGTTCGGTCTGGATCTACCAAGGGATGGGGTGGCTTACAGTCTTTGGGGCAAGACCCCTTTTCCAACATACAGCGATGCCCATCCTTGCGGCTCTCGCCTTTGGTGGTGCATGGTACATAGCGGGCGTGCTATTTTTAGTCCATGATCGCATCAAATATTTTCATGCGATCTCCCATGTTTGCGCGTTGCTTGGGACCGCCTTTCAGTTCTGGGCCATAAGCCAGTATCTTGGCTAGGATCACAGGCCCGCGCACAAACGCGGTTTGAAACCCGAGCATGGGCCATCGTTTTGAGTCAACAGAACGGGCGGCGTCGCTACCATCGTTCGCACACGCGCGAGAAACGTGATGACAGAACATCGCCCTTCAGGGGAAGCTATGGAAGAGTGTTGCGACGTTCTGATCATAGGGGGAGGCCCGGGTGGCTCTACCGTTGCCGCCCTTCTTGCCGAACGCGGCTATCGAGTCGTGTTGGCCGAAAAGAGTCGCCACCCGCGATTTCATATTGGCGAGTCTCTGCTACCGGCCAACCTTCCATTATTCGAAAAACTCGGGGTTGGCGAAGCCGTTAAGTCCATCGGCATGGAGAAGTGGGGCGCAGAATTCGTATCGCCGTGGCACCTAGACAACCGCCAAACCTTTCAATTCTCCGACGCCTGGAACAAGACCATGCCGTATGCCTACCAGGTGCGGCGCTCGGAGCTGGACGACATCTTGTTTCGTAACGCGGCCACTAAGGGTGCGGTGACCCTGGAAGAGTGTCGGGTCCGTGACGTAAGTTTTGGGCCGAACGGAGAGGGCGCTTTCGTCAAGGCCGAGCAAGCCGGCGGGCACCGGGAATTTCGGGCTCGGTTTGTGGTCGATGCCTCGGGACGCGACACGTTTTTCGGGAACCGTTTGCATAACAAACAGCGTAACAAACGCCACAACACCTCGGCGCTTTACGCGCACTTTCGGGGGGCCTTGCGCAACGAAGGCCAGGCTGAGGGGAACATTTCAATATATTGGTTCGATCACGGTTGGTTTTGGGCGATCCCCCTCACGAGCGGGATCACGAGCATCGGGGCGGTGGTGTGGCCGTATTACATGAAGACCCGGTCAAAGCCGGTGGAGGCCTTCTTCCATGACACTATCGCCCAGTGCCCGGCGTTGATGGCTCGCCTCGCGCCCGCCGAACGGGTATCGGACGTTGAGGCGACTGGCAACTTTTCCTACAGCTGTAAGCGTTCGTCGGGGCCCGGTTACCTGCTTCTTGGGGATGCGTTTTCGTTCGTCGATCCGGTCTTCTCCTCGGGGGTCATGCTTGCCATGCACGGCGGGTTCCTAGCCGCCGACGCCATAGCCACATGTCTTAGCACGCCAAAAAGGGCCAGCGCCGCCCTGCGGCGTTACGACCGGGAGCTGCGGCGGGGACCGCGCGAATTTTCTTGGTTTATTTATCGCGCGAACCACCCGAGCCTACGCGACCTGTTCATGAACCCCAACAATATTTTTCGCGTGAAAGAGGCCTTGTTGTCGGTATTGGCGGGCGACATATTCGGGTCGACGCCCATCAGACGATCGTTGGCGACCTTTAAGCTTCTATACTATCTGCACGCCCTTCGAAACTTCCGGCGGTCGCTGTCCGTCTGGAAGGACCGTCGCCGCCGGCAACGGGCGGACCGAAAACAGACCGCATCGGTCGGCTTCTGATGGTCCACAAACAAAGCCCGGAAGATGGCCAACAAACAAAGGGCGCGCAATTGGCGCTGGAGGTCACGATCCGCGCATCCACCTTGCCTTTTGGGCAGGCCTGGTTGGGCACGGCTACGAAGCGTGCCGCGCTATTGGTCTTATCGATTTTGGCCCTAGGACTTTCGTGGCGGCACGGACTGTTGCTGGGGTCGGCATAGGTCCTGTTATGCCGACCCCCTCGCACACGCATCTTGTACTCATCCCTAGCTACAATCCGGGACCCAAGGTCTACGATACCGTAATGGAAGCCCTGCGCTCTTGGCTACCGGTATGGGTTGTGGTCGATGGGAGCCGGGACGGGACGGCCGAAGGCCTTTTGGACATGATGAAAGAACACCCGGGGCTTTCGGTGATCGTGCTCCCTGACAATCGCGGCAAGGGCGCCGCGGTCTTGGCTGGTCTTGGCGCCGCGCGTCAGCAAGGCTACACGCACCTGCTTTGTCTCGATTCAGACGGCCAACATCCGACCGACCTCATTCCGGAGTTCATGCAAGCATCCAGGGCACATCCGGAGGCCATGGTGTTGGGCGTACCCTTATTCGATAGCGGGGCACCGCGCGCTCGCGTCTACGGGCGGCGGCTTTCGAACCTCTGCGTGGACCTCGAGACTATGGGCCGGCACATAGGCGATTCGCTGTTTGGTTTTCGTGTCTACCCCGTAGAACCACTGTATCAGGTGATGACGCGGCATCGCGCCATGCGGCGCTTCGACTTTGATCCCGAGGCCGCGGTGCGTCTTGTGTGGCAAGGAGTGCCCACCATCAATATCCCGGCCCCGGTGCGCTATTTTACCAAGAGCGAAGGCGGCATCTCGCATTTCCGTTACGCGCGCGACAACGTGCTTTTGACAAAGATGCACCTCCGACTGCTTGCGGGCCTTTTGTGGCGTTTGCCGAGGCTTATCAAGAAAGCCTGGAGCTAAGGTCTTTTTCTCCCGCCCCGCAAGCCGATTGTCCCTTAGCCCATTCCACCATTTACGGAGATTACTTGGCCCGTGATATAGGCGGCCTGCTCCGACGCGAGGAAGCCGACCAGATTCGCCACTTCACAAGGCTCACCGGCCCGCTTCATGGGGACCATGCGACCAATATCCTCTGCACTGAACGCACTGCTCATAGGTGTAGCGATAATGCCGGGCGCGACCGAATTGACGGTGATGCCGCGGCTTGCCACCTCAAGGGCCAAGGACTTGCCGGCGGCATGGAGGCCGCCCTTGGCGGCGGCATAATTGGCTTGGCCGCGATTACCCAAGACCCCAGCCACCGAAGTGACATTGATAATCCGCCCCCAACGGGTCCGGATCATAGGCAAAAGCAAGGGCTGAACAACGTGAAAGAATCCGTTCAAGGACACATCGAGCACCCGCTGCCATTGTCCAAGAGTCATACCAGCCAAGACCGCATCGTCGTGTATGCCGGCGTTGTGGACGAGCACCTGGATAGGTCCTGCCTTGAGGGTCGTGTCCAGGGCCGCGGTTGTGGCCTCGCGGTCCGTCACGTCGAAAACCACGACAGAGGCGAGACCACCCGCACTTTTTAACTCAGCCGCCAAGGTCTCTGCGGTCTGCGCGTGGGCGTGAGCGTGACACAGAAGCTCGTAGCCATCGGCCGCTAGCCTGCGACAAATAGCTGCCCCTATGCCACCGCTTGCGCCGGTGACAAGTGCCCGCTTTGCCGGAGTCACGTGAAAACCTCCGCGTCGACACGACGGGGGCGATGGGCGAAAACCACTGTGGCGCGACCGGACAACAACAGAGCGTCGTTAGCCTGTATCCAAAACTCATACATAGCCGCGCCGTCATCCCGACCGAGCGAGCGACAAACGATGACAAGCTCGCTCTCGATGAGATCCAGGGTGTCGACTTCGAATTGGACGTGACGCAGCCCGACCAAGGCCCCGGGGAGCGGTGCCGACGACGGCACGATAGGCAAAGCGCCGTGGACCGCCATAGCCTGAGCTGCGTACTCGACGCCACAAGCCGCGCCCAAACGCCCATGCGCGCGCAAAGGATGGTCGAAGGCGCGGTGGCTGGTGGCCGAGCACTCGATTCGGTTTTGGTCAAAATACGTCACCCCGGCCAGCAGGCACATGCTGCCGCTATGGGGGATGAGGCGCCGCAGAGTTTCATGGTCGACCACAAATCGCCGCTGCGGAGCGGATCGCATCTCATGTGTATTCATAGAGGGCCCTCTCGCCATCCTGAAATCCGCGAATAAGACCATCCTGGACTTGCGCTTTCGCCTCGGGGCCGCCGCCAGCCCACCGCCCAAAGCGCCAGGATCAAACGGGCCCTGCAACAACGACGCCGGCGGCGATAGCGCTGTCGGCAACAGACAATGTGAACGCAAACGTCTCCTTCGACGGCGAGGTAAAGGTCCATGATACCGAGTCACCCGGGCGGACGGAGGCCAGAAACTTTACGGATTGGACCCGAAACCTGGTATAAGGGAGACCGAGTTCCTCTGCCAAGCGATGGAGCAGCTCGTCCAACAACAGCACCCCGGGCACCACGGGATCTCCGGCGAAGTGGCCAGCGAAGGCCGGATGCGCGGCCGAAAACGTGGCAAAAGGCCTAAGCCCGGTCACGACGCGCCTCTTGCGAGAACCCGCTGATCCAGGCCTTGAGTGTCGCGAGCGGAAGCTTGCCAGTCGGCAGCCGGGGGAGTGAATCTACGAAATAGAGGGGTCGCGGCAAAAACACCGGGTCGATGCGACGGCGCATGGCCAGGTCGAGATCGGCCGGGGTAAGGCCGGGGGCCACCACAAAGGCCATGAGACGCGCGACCGGACCCACCATATCCTCGTCCGGCATATAAAAGACTCCGTCGACAACGCCGGGGATGGCGAGAAGCTGTTGCTCCAAAAAAGCCAGTGAGCTGCGTTTCCCCGCCACATTCACGACATCGTTCCCGCGTCCCTCCAAAACGAACCGACGCGTATCGTACGGCGTAATCAGATCGTTCAAGGGCGCTGGTTCGCGCACGTGACCGCCCGAAACCCAAAACTGATCCTGTCTTTGGTCGAGAGTCATACCTGGAAAGAGTTCCCACAGGGGGTCGCGCGCCGGACGGCGACTTGCGATTTGTCCGACCTCAGTCGCACCATAGATCTCAAAAAGCGGGGCCTTAAAGCGCTGCTCGGCCTCCTCGGCCAAGGCCCGCGGCAAAGGGGCCGTAGCGCACAAGAGCGCCTCCGTCGCGGGAAGCTCAAGGCCGCTTGTCAGGAGCGCGCGGAGATGTACGGGCGAGGTCACGAGCAGGCGCGGGCGAGACACGTCCGACAAGGCTGCGACGATGTCGTGGGGATAAAACGGTCGCTCGGCGCTGATAGCCCCGCCTCCGTGGAGACCCAACATAACGGTCGATTCAAGCCCATACATATGTTGGGGCGGAACCGTTCCAACCAAGGCGCAACCAGGGACCAGGCCCAAGCGTTGGGCCTCCTCACGTGCCCCCGCGACAAGCGAGCCCCAGGTCTTATGGTGGCCCACGGGGGCCCCGGTGGTTCCCGACGTAAACACGGTCGCGACCGTCTGATCTGCGGGAAGGTGTGGTATGCGCAAAGCGGAGCGATTGGGCGCCGAATCAAGCGTACGCAAACGGGGGAAGGGAATGTTCGGGAGCGCGACCGGGACTTCGGCATCGCTGAGACAGCAGACCGGGCCATCATCTTTCAAACGCGCGATCGCCTCCGGGGCATAGCTTGGAGGCAATACAGTCACACATCGGGCTAAGGCGGCGGCGGCAAAGCCCACGGTGAAGTGATAGCGGTCGGTGGCAGCGTTCAACACGCGCTGGCCGACAGGCAAAAGTGCCGCGACAAGCGCCACATCGTGCAGGAATTGCGCTAAGGAGACCGGGGCATGGCGGTAAAAAGCCACGATGTCGGCCGCGCCTCCATGGACGACAAGCGGCACCTGCGCGACCGGGGACCCGCTCATCGGTGCACTCGCCGCACCGATAACGGGGCGTCCTTATCGGCCTCCATCAGAGTTCTCCAGTGCTTACGGCTTGCATGCACTACCTCCAAAAAACCAGCGCACTGATCGGGGGGGATAACGGCCCGCCTAATTCCATATTCTCCCAGGAACATGGTCACCATCAGGACCGGCGTCAACACATTGGCATAGAATGCCCAGAAAGGGAGTGGTCCGTACACAAAGAGCGCCACCGACATCGTCGCCAAGCCCCCGAAGAGCAGCGCCCAGGCCTGGGTCACCCGACGGGTATACCAGGCCAGTAAGGGGCTTAAGGGCCCGTGGACAAGGGTGGAAAGGCGGGTAATGAGCGACACTCGCCCCGGCCTCAGGCTCCGCGCAAAGAGCACGCAGAGGGCCGTCAGGGTCCCCGCATCTTCGCACAAAAACGCCCAGGAATAATGGGCAAGAAAGAGGTCTTTGGTGCGCCATAAAATCGCACACAAGACGAGGTACGCAAAGAGCCACGGCCAGCGAGGCCTACTGCTCCAAGCGAGGCCCAGCGTCAGGAACAACACCGGCAAAAAGGGAAAGACAACGCCTAGCATGGCGGGCCTCGCCGAAACGTTAGTCCAGTAAGACACAAACGGATAGGCCACGGCGAGCGGCACCAAGACAAGAGCGCGCCCGCGCCCAAGCCGTCCAGGGCGTTCACGTTTAACCACCGAGACCATACTTGGCTCTTCCATTCACATCCTCAGCACACGCGGTGGTCCAGGGAACCTGAAGGCCGAGATCCCGGGTCTTAGCCCATCGCCCACAAGAGGGAGCGGCCCGCGTGAGGCAGCATAGCGCCAAACCCCAAACTCGGGAAGTCTAGTCGAGACCAAACAAAGGGATATCAAGGGCTTGGACGCGCCGCTTGCCAGCAAGGCCTGAGCCCCTTGGTCGTCGCGCCGGCGCCTTTACTGCCGCGCGCCTCTGCAACCATCCCTCCACAAAAAAAGGCGGAGGACCTCATCGGTCCTCCGCCTCGGGAACAAAGGTTTTGTACGGCTTACATCATGCCGTCCATGCCACCCATGCCACCCATACCGCCCATGCCACCGCCTGCACCGCCGGCCGCCGCCTTCTCGTCCTGCGGGAGCTCGGCTATCATCGCCTCGGTGGTGATCATAAGGCCGGACACGGAGGCCGCGTTCTGCAGAGCCGTGCGGGTCACCTTGGTCGGGTCAAGAATACCCATGCTCAGCATGTCGCCATACTCGCCCGTGGCGGCATTAAAGCCGTAGCTGCCCTTGCCTTCCGCGACCTTGTTCATGACGACCGAGCCTTCGAGGCCGGCATTCATCACGATCATGCGCAAAGGCTCTTCCATGGCGCGGCGGGCGATCTGGATACCAACCTCTTGATCATGGTTGTCGCCCTTGACCTTCATATTCTGCAAGGCCCGGATCAAAGCCACTCCGCCGCCCGGCACCACGCCTTCCTCGACCGCAGCGCGGGTTGCATGCAAGGCGTCTTCGACGCGCGCCTTCTTCTCCTTCATTTCGACTTCGGTCGCGGCACCGACCTTGATTAAGGCGACCCCGCCAGCAAGCTTGGCAACGCGCTCTTGCATCTTTTCTTTATCGTAGTCGGAGGTGGCCTCTTCGATCTGGGCGCGGATCTGCTTCACGCGCGCCTCGATATCCTTGGAGTTGCCAGCGCCGTCGATAATGGTCGTGTTTTCCTTGCTCACCTGGACCCGCTTGGCCGAACCCAATACGTCGATGCCGGCGCCTTCCAACGTCATGCCGATTTCTTCCGAGATCAGCTGACCACCGGTCAACACCGCAACGTCTTGGAGCATCGCCTTACGACGATCGCCAAAACCGGGGGCTTTGACCGCACAGACCTTCAGGATCCCGCGGATGTTGTTGACAACCAGGGTAGCCAAGGCCTCGCCTTCCACGTCTTCGGCGATAATCAGAAGCGGACGACCCGACTTGGCTACGCCCTCGAGAATCGGCAAAAGCTCGCGGATATTGGCGATCTTTTTGTCGTAGATCAGGATGTAGGGGTTCTCGATATCGGCCGTCATCGTCTCTTGCTTGTTGACGAAGTAAGGCGACAAGTAGCCGCGATCGAACTGCATGCCCTCGACGATCTCAAGGGCGTTCTCCAGACCCGAACCTTCTTCAACGGTGATGACCCCTTCCTTGCCGACCTTGTCCATCGCCTCGGCGATGATGTTACCGATCGACTCGTCGGAGTTTGCGGAGATGGTACCGACCTGGGCAATTTCCTTATGATCCGAGCAGGGCCGCGATATCTTCTTCAGGGCCTCGACAGCGGCCGTCACGGCCTTATCGATACCGCGCTTCAAATCCATCGGGTTCATGCCGGCCGCGACCGACTTCAAGCCTTCGCGCAGGATGGCTTGGGCTAAGACAGTGGCGGTGGTGGTTCCGTCACCGGCGATATCGGAGGTCTGGGATGCCACTTCCTTCACCATCTGGGCACCCATGTTCTCGTACTTGTCCTTTAATTCGACTTCTTTCGCGACCGATACGCCATCTTTGGTGATGGTAGGGGCGCCAAAAGATTTGTCGAGCACAACATTACGACCTTTTGGACCGAGCGTCACTTTGACGGCGTCGGCGAGAATATTGACCCCGCGGAGCATCCGGATCCGCGCGCTGTCACCAAATAAAACTTCTTTAGCTGCCATGATTCTTCCCTCTCTTCAGTTCGTTATTTACCATCAATGATCGCGACGACATCTTCTTCGCGCATCACCAGAAGTTCTTCGTTGCCGACTTTGACCTCGGTCCCCGCGTACTTGCCGAACAAAACCTTGTCGCCGACCTTGACGTCCAACGGTCGTACCTCTCCGCTTTCGAGGATTTTGCCCTTACCAACCGCCACGATCTCGCCCTGGATCGGCTTTTCCTTCGCGGTATCGGGGATAACGATGCCACCTGCGGATTTACGTTCTTCCTCCAAGCGACGCACGATCACGCGATCATGCAGCGGACGAATGTTCATACTGAGTTCTCCTGTATGTTGGTGAGACTGCGCTTTCATAAAAAATCTCCTTGTCGACTCAGAAATTATGGTGTCGAGTGCAGGTTGGCTGCGTTTGCTAGCACTCAGCCCAAGTGAGTGCCAATCATAAACAAGGCGCGCGGCTTGTCAAGCCCGGCCTTAATCGCGATAGGTGCGAAACCGCCCTTCTAGCGGCTTTTGCTCCGCAGCGGGGGTGGCAGAAGGCGGGTCAACACCGCGGGGGCGTCGCAAAAGGCGTCTTCCTGGACCAAGAAGCAGCACCACGGCCAGGAAATCGGAGAAAAAACCCGGCACAAGGAGCAGGAGCCCGGCCACCCCCAGCGCCATCCCGTCCCATACAACGGCGTTCGGCGCCTCCCCCCGCTGGAGCTGGGCCCGGAGGTGATCTAGGGTCCGTACCGGCGACAGGCGCAGCACAGCGAGCCCCGCGAGCGATCCGGAAAACAGCAAAGCCAAGGTCCACCAGGGGCCGAGTGCATGCCAGACGAGTACGATGAGAACCACCTCTATCAACGGCAAAAAAGCCATGAACCGGACAAGAAACCGTATCATGCCGACATCTTCTGATCGCGGACGGCCCCGGCCCACAGACGATCAACAGCCGCGAGGAGTTCCGGGATCGCCTCGGTGAGGCGATGATCACCTCCCGGAATCACCCGCAATTCCTGTTCGGGCGCCGAAACGTGGGCCAAAAATTCCTCGCTGACGGAGACCGGAACGAGTTCGTCGGCTGCACCGTGAATGATCACAAGCGGGCAGGGTAGGACGATGGGCTCCGACAAGACATCATGGCGCTGGGCGTCTTCGACCAAATCATGGCGAATCCGGTAGTGATCTGCGGCCGCACCATAGGGATCGGGAACCGAGAGATAGCCCTGGGCACGCCACAGGCCCTGGACGGCATCGGGCAATTCCGCATAGCGGCGCTGTAAAAAATTGAAAGCAGGCGCGACCAAGACTAGGCCTGCTACCTTGAGACCGCTTTGGCGCGCCATCAAAACCGCGAGCCACGCCCCAAGGCTCGAGCCCACCAGAATCAACGGCCGAGGCGCATATCGGTGCGCAACGCACAAGGCATCCGTAAGCCAACCGGACAGGTTTTGATTTTCAAACTCGCCGCTCGAACGGCCATGGGCTGCGAGGTCGAAACGCGCCCAGGAATAGCCTTTGCCCCGGGCATGGGCGGCCAGCGCCAGCGCCTTCTGGCCGCCGGCGTTGGATCGGAAACCATGGAGAAAGAGCCCCATAGGACCCGAGCCGGTATCGGACTCAAACCCCGCGAGCGAGACATGCGGGCGACTCTCTAGAGAAAACGCGGTTTCGTTCAAACAAATCACCGGAGATGGACTGACGCTATGGTATAGAATCCTTAAAAAGCGGGCGACGCAGGCCCTGTGGCCCACCATCAGCGCTTGCGCTCGTCGCCCTAAGGTAATTAAGGAGGAGCCTATCGGGGGCAGAAGTCACCGACAGGCTATCCGTGAGACGCAATAAGGCTGGCAAAGTTCCCCGGGCGTCCCTTGTGGTCCGGGACTCACCTCGTCACCTTACAGATAGGAAGATAGCATGTCCGCCCATATCATAATCTTTACGACCTGCCCCGAAAACCACGCCGCGCTCATTGCCACCGCGCTTGTGGAAGAAAAACTCGCGTCCTGCGTCAATATGGTGGCGGGTGTACGCTCGGTATACTATTGGCGAGACCAGCTCGATACCGCAACCGAAGCGCTGTTAATTATCAAGGCGGTAGCATACCACTATGAGAAGATCGAAGAACGCCTGCGAACACTCCACCCCTACGAGCTACCGGAAATCGTGGCGGTGCCCATCGAGCGCGGCTACAAGCCCTACCTCGACTGGCTACAAGGCTCTGCTCGCAACTAGCCTCCTGATCTTTGGTCTGCTGTTAGCATCCACCACCCGTGCGGCCGTGGCGGCGACCGGACCCATAGCCGCGTTCAAGGCCTTTTTTAGTCACAGGCAAAAGCCTTTTCTCAAGCGCAGTCAGGCCTTTGGGCTGAAAATCACGGCACCCAGCACAGGGGTCCTCAAAGCCCACTTCGCGATCGCCCCCGGCTACTATCTCTATCGCAACAAGATCCGCTTTCGGCTGGTCAGCCCACGTCATGGCGTCACCTTAGGGCCGGTTGCCATGCCGCCCGCGTTCGTCGAACACAATCCCTACCTCGGGACGCTCATCATCTACAAAAAATCCTTCGTGCTCCCGCTGCCCTTAACCGGCGCGCGTGGCGGCCAGGGGCTTACCATCGTCGCCCATTACCAAGGCTGCGCCTTGCGCGGAATTTGCTATCCGCCGGTGACACGCACCTTACGTCTCGCGCTTCCCCAAAAGACGGTCGCGGTCCCGACGGCGAGCCGGCAGGCCGGCAGGCCGGGGACAAAAACCACGCCCTTAGGCCGGGCCACGGTGCCGTCTGCCTCCCTCTCCACTTGGCTATGGGCCATCGTGAGCGCCTTCGGAGTCGGCCTTTTGCTCACTTTCACGCCTTGCGTCCTACCCATGATCCCCATCCTCTCCAGCATACTGGTAGGCCAGGGACAAGACCGCCTCACCAAAAAACAGGGGGCTACCCTGTCGCTTGCCTACGTACTCGGCACCGGGGTCACCTATGCCGGCGCCGGGGCGCTGGCTGGCGCCACCGGACAACAGCTGCAGGCCTACTTTGAGAACGCCTGGGGCATCGGGCTTCTCAGTCTTCTTTTCACCTTGATGGCCCTGTCGCTTTTCGACCTCTATACAATCCCCGTCCCGAACTTTATCCAAAACCGGCTCACAAACCGCGTCCAACGAATCAATGCGCGCTCGCTGGGCGGGGCCTTTGTGCTCGGGCTTTTGTCGGCGCTGGTGGTCGGGGCGTGCGTATCCCCACTGCTGGTTTCCGCGCTAGCGGTCGCCATATCCCGGCACAGCGCGCCGCTCGGGGCCGCCATTATGTTCAGCATGGCCATGGGGATGGGGGCAATACTGGTCGCTCTGGGGGTCGGGGCCGGTTACCTGCTTCCGAAAGTGGGGCCGTGGATGAATACGGTGAAATACCTCTTTGGGACTGTGCTTCTCGGTGTGGCGATCTACTTGTTGGGGCTCTTGCCGGAGGTGCCGGTGCTGTTGTTGTGGGCCGCCCTCCTGATCGTGATCGGGGTGTACTTGGGCGGCGCTGGGCGCCTGGAGCGGGGCGCATCGGGTTTTGAAAAGCTACGCGCCGGCATCGGCATGCTCCTTATATTATGGGGCGCCTTGTCTTTGATTGGCGGCCTCCAAGGGAACCGGAACCCGCTTAAGCCGCTCACTTTTCGAAGTCGCGGAATAGTAAGCGCCGCCCACCCCAAACTCACATTCCGGACCGCGACCTCGCTGCCCGCAGTACGCCACGATCTTGCGCGCGCCCAGGCCCTGAACGAGCCGGCGCTCGTCGACTTTTCAGCCACTTGGTGCGTCGATTGCACGCGTCTACGGAGAGAGACCTTCGCGAACCCCAAGGTCCGGCGCGCCTTGCGCGGCTTTATGCTCATTCAGGCCGACGTGACAAAGAACGATGCCGCCACCCGCGCCTTAAAACGGCACTTCGATGTTCTCGGGCCGCCGGCCATCCTGTTCTTCTCGGCCCACGGGACGCCCGAAAACCAGTGGGACTTTTACGGCTATAAGGGGCCGAACCAAATGGTGCATTTAGCTCACAAGGTCAAGCACGCATGAGTAAGACCCAACATGGGCTGTGGGCAGCGCTGGTGGTCGTGGCTTTAGTGAGCGGCTACTTTCTTGGGGCTCGCTTTCCCCATGCCGTCTTAAACAGTCGCTATCCGGCGAGCAACCGCATCCCGCGTTTCCGGCTCGCCCTTCCGAACCTCGCCGGCCACACGCGCTCCTTGTCACACTGGCCGGCCAAGGTCTACCTCGTCAATTTCTGGGCCCCGTGGTGCGGACCTTGCCGCGCCGAGATCCCGCTTCTGATCCGAATCGCGCAACAGGACAAGCGTCGGGGCCTCGTAGTGGTGGGTATCGCCTTAGACCGAAAAAAATCGGTGGCCCGCTTTATCCATAACCATCACGTCACTTATCCGGTGGTCTTAGGGGGCTCGCAGGGCTTGGCGATGTTGGCGGAATTCGGGGACATGCAGGGCGCGATCCCGTTTAGTCTCTTTGTCGGGCCCCACGGGCGGATTCTTACGGGCCGGCTGGGAACCTTTAGTCCGCGGGCGCTTCAGGCCGGCATCGCTTACGCGTTCAAGAGGCGGTGATTTCCCGGGAACTGCATCGAAAAGCGGCCAACTGGACAAAAACGAGAGGGCGGGGCACAATGCCCGAACCGGGGACGTCCCGGCAGGATCGTCATGGCTGAGCTGCTCGTACTAAACGGCCCCAACCTCAATCTCCTTGGCGCGCGAGAACCCGGCCATTACGGGACCACGTCTTTGGCTGCCATTGAGGCGCGTCTGACCACCCTGGCCGCCGAAACCTCTCATTCCATCGCGTTCTTGCAGACCAACGCCGAACACGAACTTGTGGCCCGCATCCACGAGGCGGCCCACGATGGTACCCGCTTTATTGTCTTTAATCCGGCTGCCTTTACCCATACGAGCGTCGCCCTGCGCGATGCCTTGGTAGCTGTGGGCCTCCCGTTTATCGAGATCCATCTCTCCAATATCTACGGCCGCGAGGCGTTTCGGCAACACTCTTTTTTTTCCGATGTCGCCACAGGGGTCATCAGTGGTCTTGGCGCCCTCGGCTACGAACTGGCCCTGACAGCGGCCATCTCTCATTTGCAATCTAGGTGAAACGTCTGTGGACATCCGCAAAGTCAAAAAACTCATAGAAATGCTTGAGGCTTCGGACCTGGGGGAGCTCGAGATTCGCGAAGGGGAGGAATCCATTCGCATCAGTCGCGGCACATCAGCTGCTGGAGCGCCGATCGCGGCACCGCCGCCAGCGGCGGCACCGCCGCCATCGCCCACCCCCAGCGTGAGCCCCCCGGCGGTTGCCGCGCCGACCCAAAACGGTCACCCGGTATTGTCACCCATGGTCGGTACGTTCTACCGCGCCCCCTCACCCGACTCCCAACCGTTCGTGGAGGTCGGCGTCACAGTGAGCGTGGGAGACCCGCTGTGCATTATCGAAGCCATGAAGATGCTAAACGAGATCGAGGCCGATCGCGCCGGGGTCGTACGCGCCATTCTCAAGGAGAATGGCCAGCCGGTCGAGTACGGCGAAACTTTGTTTGTGATCGAGTGAGCCCATGATCGAGAAGGTCGTCATTGCGAATCGCGGGGAAATTGCCCTGCGCATACAGCGTGCCTGCCGGACGTTGGGAATCAAGACGGTGGCGCTTCACTCCGAGGCCGATCGGGACGCGAAGTATGTCCGGCTGGCGGACGAGTCGGTGTGCATAGGTCCCGCTGCGGCCGCCAAAAGCTACCTCAACATCCCGGCCGTCATCAGCGCGGCCGAGGTGACGGACGCGGTGGCGATCCATCCGGGCTACGGATTTTTGTCGGAAAACGCGGACTTTGCCGAGCGCGTCGAACAAAGCGGGTTTATCTTCATAGGACCACGTCCCGAAACCATACGCCTCATGGGCGACAAAATTTCAGCGATTCGGGCCATGAAAGAGGCCGGGGTTCCGTGCGTACCGGGCTCCGACGGCCCTCTCGATAACGACGAGGAACGCACCCTCAGCATCGCCCGGTCTATCGGCTACCCCATACTTATCAAGGCCACCGGCGGGGGAGGCGGAAAGGGCATGCGGGTCGTCCACTCGGACGCCACGCTGTTAAGTTCGCTTGCCATGACCCGTGCCGAGGCGAAAGCGGCGTTTAACAACGATGTCGTGTATATGGAGAAATACCTAGAGAAGCCGCGCCACGTCGAATTTCAGGTGCTCGCCGACGAGCACGGCCACGCCATCCACCTCGGCGAGCGCGACTGCTCGCTGCAACGCCGCAATCAAAAGGTCATAGAAGAATCCCCGGCCCCTGGCATCTCCCGGGATGTGCGTGAACGCATGGGTCATTTGTGCGTAGAGGCTTGCCGACGCATCGGCTATCGGGGCGCAGGTACGTTTGAGTTTCTGTACGAAAACGGACAATTTTATTTTATAGAAATGAACACCCGCGTCCAAGTCGAACATCCGGTAACGGAGTTTGTGACCGGCGTCGACATCGTACAACAACAAATCCTGATTGCCTCGGGCGAACACCTGCGGTATCGACAGGAAGACATCCAGCTACGCGGGCACGCTATGGAGTGCCGAATCAACGCCGAAGACCCGGTCACCTTCATGCCGTCACCGGGACGCATCACTCAGTACCATCAACCAGGCGGTCCCGGTATTCGCGTCGACTCGCACATCTACAACAACTATGTCGTACCCCCATACTACGACTCCTTGATCGGCAAGCTCGTGGCCTACGGAGATACCCGTGATATCGCTATGGCGCGATTGCGGATCGCCCTAAGCGAAATGGTCGTGGACGGTATCAAGACCAATATTCCGCTCCATCAGCTACTGCTGAACGACGCCCTGTTCCAAGCAGGAGCGGTCGATATCCACTATCTCGAGGGGCGACTCAAGGCATGAGGGCCCGGTCCTGAGCCTTGAACTCACCCTGACAGTCCCCGGGACACGGGTCGACGTCGTAGGCCAATTGCTCGAAGCGAGCGGCGCCTACGCCTTACGCTTCGAGGAGGCGGATGGGCCGGCCCTTTACGACGAGGGGCTTGCCGGCGAACCGCGCTACTGGCCAAAGACCAGCGTGGTGGCATTTTTTCTGAGTCAGGCGGCGGCCGACTTCGCAAGCCATGTCCTAAAAGAGGAAGGCGTCGACATCGGCATGAGGACGGTGGCGGACGAGGGCTGGGAGGGACTCACGCGATTGGCTTGGCAGCCCTTCGCCATCGTTGACGATCTGTGGATTTACCCCAACGATAGGGTGGCGCCGGCCGGCCGCTTGGCCATCCATCTTGACCCAGGCCTTGCCTTTGGGACCGGCACCCACCCTACGACCCGCTTATGCCTGCAGTGGATTTATCGGTCACTGAAAGAACGTGATGCGGCCAACACGACCATCCTGGACTTCGGCTGCGGCTCGGGCATTCTCGCCATTGCCGCCCTGCGACTCGGCGGCCGGCACGCCTTGGGTATCGACATCGACCCCTTGGCCCTCGATGCCGCACAGCAAAACGCCGCGCGCAACGGCGTGAGTGCCCGCATGCAGACGCGCTGCCCTCCACTTACAGCTGACGAGCGTTTTGATCTGGTGGTCGCCAATATTCTGGCCGAACCGCTGATCGCGCATAAGCCTACCCTCAACTACGCTTTGGCGGTCGGCGGCCGCCTGGCCTTGTCGGGCATCCTAGAGGACCAAGCAGAGCGTGTCCGGGCCGCGTTCCCCGAGTTTGACTTGGCGCTTACGATCGACGAGGACTGGTGTCTCCTTGAGGGCGGGCGGCGGTGATTTTGACTCAATGCCCCTCCTGTCGCACGCTGTTTCGCCTCGACGAGGAGGGACTGGACAGCTGTGGCGGCGCGGTCCGCTGCGGTCAATGCGGAGCGGTGTTTCAAGCAGAAGTCTACCGCATCAACGAAGACGGAACGGCCGCCACATCCCCGGTCCCACGCGCCCGCAGGCGCTGGCCACTCGCCTTACTGGCGACCGTTCTGACTCTCACGCTTGCCGCTCAGATCCTTTATCTGACCCGGGACCGAATTGCGAGTTTTCGCGTCATGCGCCCCGTGATCCGTGCCTTGTGCGGACAAGGGCGTTGTCGCCTCCAGCATCCCGCGGCGCTCAGCGATTACCGCCTGAGTCATCCGCAGGTGGACTTGGGAACCAAAAACGGTCTTCTCCATATCCATGCGGAACTTATCAATGCCGCCCCGTTTCGGCAATCTTTGCCACTTTTGTCCGTTACGCTCCTTGGGCCGTCACACGCCATTCTCGCGCGCGCCAATTACCAAGAACAAGCCTACCTCCGCCATCCGCAAGCGAGCCTCGCGGCGCGAAAAGCGGCGCGCGTGCAGCTCTTGCTACACATCCCTTCGAACGCGTCCGGTTATCGATTGGCCTTATTTCCGACCCGCCAAGAATAGGCCTCCCCGTTCCCGGGATTTCTCGGTATGATGATCGCCTTCCCGGACTCGACTCATGCGCATCGGACCTTACAGCCTCAAAAACACGCTTTTCGTGGCCCCCATGGCCGGGGTCACGGACCGGCCTTTCCGCGTACTCTGTCGGCAGCTTGGCGCCGGGATGGCGGTATCGGAAATGGTGGCTTCGAACTCCTTGCTCTATGGTTCCGAAAAAACTCGCCGGCGCGCCGACCACACCGGCGAACCTGAGCCGAAGTCCATACAAATCGCCGGCGCGGACCCCGATATGTTGGCCCAGGCGGCCCGCTACAACGTGGACCACGGAGCCCAAATCATCGACATCAACATGGGCTGTCCCGCAGAGAAAGTCTGCGGTGTCATGGCTGGCTCGGCCTTATTGCGCGACCCAACTTTAGTAGAGCGGCTGTTGGTGGCGGTGGTGCGGGCCGTCGATGTTCCCGTGACCCTCAAGATTCGCACCGGCTGGGACCAGGACCACCGCAATGGCGTCGCCATAGCCAAACTGGCCGAATCGTGCGGCGTAGCCTTGCTGTCGGTCCATGGACGCACGCGATCGTGCTTCTTCGAGGGCACAGCGGAATACGAGACCATCGCTGCCATAAAGGCCGCCGTCAAGATTCCGGTGATCGCAAACGGCGACATCGATAGTCCGGAAAAGGCCAAAATGGTCCTTGACGTAACCGGGGCCGACGGCCTTATGATCGGGCGTGCGGCCCAGGGGCGGCCATGGATCTTCCGCGAGATCGATCACTTTTTACAGACTGGGGAAAAGCTTGCCCCCCCGAGCCGCGAGGAACTTTACCGCGTGCTTATGGGCCACCTCGAAACGCTCTATGCCTTCTACGGAGAGCACACCGGCGTGCGCATAGCACGCAAGCACATAGGGTGGTACAGCAAGGGTCTACACAGCGGCGCGAGTTTTCGCCACACGATCAACCAAGCCGAAACAGTCTTGGAACAGAAACGGCTTTTGGAAGCCTTCTTTACCCAAGGCCTTGAAGGACTGGCGGCATGAGCCACGATTCGCAGGGCAAGACCAGTCAGGGGCCGCTCGCCAATTGTGTGCGCCACGCCATCGAACGTTACTTCAAAGACCTCCACGGCCAATGCCCGGGCACGGCCCTGTACGAGCAAGTCATGGCACAGGTCGAGGCGCCGCTTATCGAAACGGTGATGCGCCACGTCAATTACAATCAATGCCAGGCAGCAAAAATTCTCGGCATCAACCGCAATACGCTCAGAAAGAAACTGTTGGCCTACGGCCTTAACGGGCGCTCGGATAACCTTTCCCCCTCATCTAGTGAAAATCTTCCATGAAAAGAGCCCTTATTAGCGTGTCGGATAAGACCGGCATTATCGATCTTGCCCGCGCGCTGACAACGGCGTGCGTAGAAATCCTGTCCACCGGGGGAACGGCCGCGTTGCTTATGTCGGCAGGCATTCCGGTGATCGACGTGGCAACCTACACCGGTTTTCCGGAGATGCTCGACGGACGCTTAAAGACCCTTCACCCGCGCATTCATGGAGGGCTTTTAGGACGACCGAACCGGCCCAGTGATCAAAAAGCGATGCATGCCGCGGGAATCGAGGGCATAGACCTTTTGATCGTCAACCTCTACCCCTTTGAGCGCGCGAGCCGGGACCCACAAGCTTCGTTCGAGGCGGCGGTCGAGCAAATCGATATCGGCGGGCCGGCCATGCTGCGGTCGGCGGCCAAGAATCACAGCTATGTTATCCCGATCGTCGACAGCGCTGATTACGGCCTCTTGATCAGGGCTATACGCGGCGAGACGACCATAAGCCCTGAGATCCGCCGCCGACTCGCAGCCAAGGTCTTTGCGCATACCTCCCACTACGACGGTCTGATAGCGCGCTACCTAAGTGGCGAGAGTGAGGACGAGGACGCCTTTCCCGATACCCTACAGCTATCCTTTACGAAGCGCTTTTCGATGCGTTACGGGGAAAACCCTCACCAACGCGCGGCGTTTTATGAGGAGCCGGGGGCGAGCGTTGCGTCCATCGCTCAGGCCACTAAGATTCAGGGCAAGGAGCTTTCGTTTAACAATATGACCGATGCCGATGCCGCCCTGGAGTGCGTGCGCGCCTTCGCGGAACCGGCCTGCGTCATCGTAAAGCACGCAAACCCCTGCGGCGCGGCGCTTGGGACCAACATTCGCGAGGCCTACGAACAGGCCTATGCCACCGACCCTACGTCAGCGTTTGGGGGCATCATCGCCTTTAACCGACCGCTCGACGAAGAAACGGCGTCGGCCATACTCACCAAGCAATTTGTCGAAGTGATCATAAGCCCCGAGGTAAGTAGTGAGGCCGCGCGGCTTCTTTCAGGAAAGCCGAACATACGGGTCCTTGTCGTCACCATGGACCAAATCATGCACAAGGGTCTCGATTATCGGCGTGTGAGTGGCGGCCTTCTGGTTCAGGATCGCGATATTCCGGAGACCGAGGTCACCTTGACCTTGGTCAGTCAACGCGCCCCGCGCGCGAGCGAACAGCGCGACCTGGTCTTTGCGTGGCGCATCGCCCAATTCGTCAAATCAAACGCGATCGTATTCGCGCGCGACGGACGAACGATAGGCATAGGTGCCGGGCAAATGAGTCGGGTCGATAGCGCCCGCGTCGCAGTCTGGAAGGCCCAAGAAGCCGGGCTTTCGGTAACCGGCACGGTTATGGCATCAGACGCCTACTTTCCGTTTCGGGACGGCCTTGACAGCGCCGCCAAAGCCGGCGTGACCGCGGTGATTCAGCCTGGCGGTTCGGTACGCGATCCCGAAGTGATCGCGGCCGCCTGCGAGCACGACATTGCGATGGTCTTCACCGGCCGCCGCCATTTTCGGCATTGATGATGAAAATCTTGATCGTGGGCTCGGGCGGACGGGAACACGCCTTGGCGTGGAAAATCAGCTCCTCGCCGCGCGTCTCCGAGGTACTTGTGGCGCCTGGTAACGCCGGCACGGCCTTAGAAGCAAAAACCCGTAATCTGCCTTTGGCCGTCGACGACTTCGACGGACTTGTGGCGGCCGCTAAAGAGGAGGGTGTGGCTTTCACCATTGTGGGACCTGAGGCGCCGCTTGTTGCAGGTCTTGTCGACCGCTTTGCGAGCGAAAAGCTGCTTTGCCTCGGACCTACGGCCGCGGCCGCCCAGCTCGAGGGTTCTAAGAGTTACGCGAAGGCCTTCCTGGAGCGTCACGGGATCCCCACGGCGCGCTACCAAAGCTTTACGGACCTGGAATCCGCTCGGCGTTATCTTGCTTCTCATCCCGGACCTCAGGTCATCAAGGCCGACGGGCTTGCTGCTGGCAAGGGGGTCGTTGTCGCCGACGATTCGGCAGAAGCAGATGCGGCGGCAACCAGCATGCTGGCTGGGGCCTTCGGTGCGGCGAGCGCGAAGATCGTCATTGAGGAGCGCCTTGTGGGGGTGGAGGCGAGCTTTATCGTGCTTGCCGACGGACTGCGTTACGTCGCCTTCCCCACGTCCGAGGATCACAAGCGGCGGGATGACGGCGATAAAGGCCCCAATACCGGTGGCATGGGGGCATTCTCGCCGGCCTCGGCTGTAACGGCGGAACTGGAAAAGACAATACGAGAGACCATTATCGAGCCGACCTTACGCGGGCTCGCCGCAGACGGCCATCACTACCGAGGCTTTCTGTACGCTGGCCTTATGATTACAGACGAGGGACCCAAGGTCCTTGAGTTTAACTGCCGGTTCGGGGATCCCGAGACTCAACCCCTGATGATGCGTTTAAAATCCGACCTTCTGCCGCTCATCGAAGCGGCCTTCTCGGGCCAGCTGTCCGAGGAACTTGTACAGTTTGATCCACGCCCGGCCTTGTGCGTGGTCTTGGCCGCCCCCGGCTATCCGGGACCGATCCGCGAAGGCACCGAGATCACAGGGCTCGATTATCAAGAAGATTCGGATACCCGGGTCTTCCATAGTGGCACGCGCCAGGAAAACGGACGCATCGTCGCGTGCGGTGGGCGCGTGCTCGGGGTCACGAGTCAAGGAGAAAACATGGACATGGCCCGAGCCCGCGCCTACCAACGTGTCCGCGCCATAGGCTTCGCCGGGGCCGTCTATCGTCGGGACATTGGCCAACGTTTTGGTGATGGATCTTGATCGATGCGACAAAAGGGCTCGCCCATAGCAAGCGCGATCTCCGGCGGTCACGGCCACTGTTACGACGCAGCCTGCGGGAGGTCGGCGTCGTCGTGCGCCGCGGAGGGGTCGTGGGCTACGCCGTCGAGGCCTGCTTTGGGCTGGGCTGCGACCCCCGCAATCGGCGCGCCGTACAACGTCTTTTGCGTCTCAAACGACGGCCGGCGACCAAGGGCCTTATTCTCATCGCCCGTCAGACCCAGGCCTTGCAACCCTATATCAAGGAAGTGCCGGCCGAGGTCCTTGCGACCTGGCCTGGCCCCCACACTTGGCTTGTGGAAGGGCGCCCCGCGCTTTTACCCATCGTACGCGGCCGCCACGCGACGGTAGCGGTGCGGGTGACGGCGCACAGGCAAGCGGGACGACTTGCCCACTTCTCTGGTGGGACACTGATTTCGACCAGCGCCAACCGCGCCCGACAAAAACCCGCGCGCCATTACCGCGAGTTGTGCAGACGATTTGGGCGTGACCTGGACGCGATTCTTGTCGGGCGCATAGGGGCACTGGCAAGACCGACTGCGATTCGCGATGCACGCACGGGGCGCACTATTCGGTTATGAGCACACAGCGGGACCTTATTGAGAATACGCTCCGCGGGCTGCAAGACGAGATCTGCAACCGCCTAGTCGCCTTCGAAGGTCACGGCCGCGGCTTTCTGGAAGAATGCTGGGACCGGACGGAGGGTGGCGGGGGCCGATCACGAGTCTTAACGGGGGAGGTATTTGAGCAAGCCGGCGTGAATTTTTCTCACGTCTTTGGAGCCCGGCTTCCACCGTCTGCCAGCAAGCTGCGTCCGGAACTGGAAGGCGCCGCGTTTCACGCCTTGGGGCTGTCGCTTGTGATCCATCCGCGTAATCCCTATGTGCCAACAACCCACTGCAATCTTCGCTACTTTGAGGCGCTCACCGAGCCCGTGACCTGGTGGTTCGGAGGGGGATTCGACCTCACGCCCTACTATGGCTTTGGCGCCGACGCCCGCCACTGGCATACTGAGGCGCACGATGCCTGCCGAAATTACGAAAGCGGCTGTTACGAGCGCTACAAGGCGTGGTGCGATGACTACTTTTTTATCAAACACCGTAACGAACCACGCGGCATCGGAGGACTTTTTTTCGATGACGTGAATAGCGGCGACTTTGCCAAGGACTGGGGCTTCGTGCAGAGTGTGGGCCAGCACTTTTTGCCGGCCTACCTACCAATCGTGGAAAGGCGCAAAGCGACACCCTATGGGCAACGGGAACGCGATTTTCAGCTCTACCGGAGAGGGCGTTATGTCGAGTTCAACCTCGTGTACGATAGAGGCACGCTTTTTGGGCTTCAGTCCGGAGGCCGGACCGAATCAATCCTGATGTCATTGCCGCCCGAGGTGCGCTTCCGTTATAACTGGCACCCAGAAGCCGGGACGCCGGAGGCCGCCCTCTATGATATCTACCTCAAACCTCGCAACTGGCTCGCTTGGCCAGACTAAGGCCTATACTCTCGAGATGAGGGCCGGCCTGTGTCATTAAAAAGGGTAGGAATCGCGCTGTGTTTGGTGGTGGCTACGTGGTACAGCCAGGGCGCCTATGCCCGCAAGGAGCCCGTGCGATTATGGGCGCGGCTTAAGGAAGCGGCGATGATTCGCGAGGGCCACGGCGTAAAACGTCTTTACGTCTTCTTCGATCCCGACTGCCCATATTGCCACCAGCTCTACGAGACCCTTCAGCCGCTCATCGGACCGAAAAGGCTTAAGGTCAGGTGGCTTCCGGTCGGCATCCTCAGGCTTTCGAGCTTCGGCAAGGCGGCCCATCTTTTAGAGGCCAAGAACCCCGCTGTCGCGCTCGCCCACGCCGAGAGCGGATATCGAGAGGGGCACGGTCTTGCGGTGACACCGCGGCGGGCGACCTTCAAGGTCGGCGCGGGCCTTGTGCGTAATGCGCGCCTCCTGAATACCGCGGGCGGCAACGGCGTGCCTTTTCTCGTCTATAAAGATCGGGAAGGGCGAGTGCGAGCCGTGGTCGGCGATCCGCCGCGGGGGGCGCTTTTGCGCATCATCGCACGCCTGCAGACCAAAGTTACAACGAGACAACAAAGGGCAAGGCCATGAAGGCTAAAGAGCCAAGCGTCAGCCATACGGCCTGGGACACGAGCATGGGGAAAACCATGAGCGCGACACCACTCAAAAGCGCAAGCCCATGTCGCTGCTTGCGCCCGTAAATAAAATAGGCGGAACCGATCGTGCCAAAAATAAGACCGAGCATGAGATCCATAACACGCTTCCTCTGTGGCCGACCTGGGAGTTGGCGGCAAGCCACGGGCCTTCTGTGGTTCTTTCCCGGGCTCTGGCAAACGCCAGCCTTGTTGGTTCTCCAGCACGTGCATAACGGACAGAACATCGATTGGACGGTGGCTGCCCAGTCCGGCCAATACACGGCCCCTGTTCAAGGGCTCACGGTCTCGGGCTGGACGATCGCGCCCGGCGCGACCGTAAGCGGCGCCGAACCGCCCGACCGGGTGGTCAAATTTTACGTCCAGGGGCGCATCAAACCAAAACTTCTTTGTTTGGTGGACGTCCGCTATTTCCCGTTAGGCAATCGCTGGCAGCCCTATTATCGCATGGATGAAGAGATGTTCTTTACCCATAAAGACGGCCGCTGGCTGCCCCTTACCCTGATGAACGGCGTGCCGGCCCTCGTTACCTATACCCCGATCGGCTTTGCGAACGCCTCCGGCTACTACCGAGCGCTGAGTTTTGCGCGGACGACAGGCCCCATCACATTGGCCGGTTGGGACGTGGTGCGTGAACAGGCAAGTCCCTTCCCGGCGCCCTAGAAAAGGCCTGCGCCTACGCGAGCCCCGGCCATTACTCTGTGGCGCACGGCCGGGAGCGGGGCGACAAACGCCCATGATTCAATATCCCCTCGAAGCAAACGCCGGTTGGCGTCTGCGTCCGGCGTTGAAAGGCGCCTTAGCACCTTTCGGGGTCGCGCAAGGCAAGGCGCGCTCACGAACCTTGGGTAGCTCCCAAAAGGCTTATGTCCACCAGCTTATGCGCATTCCTTCCTGGCGTGAGGAAGGATTTCATCAGGCGGCCTGCAAAAGGTCGTCGCGGCGCTGCTCGGCGAGGCACTCCCTATGAGTGAGCGGTTGTCTTCAAGCCAGGTCTCGTGGGTCTTTGCGCATAAGGCTCGGATTAGCCCCAACACGATTCGGTGTTCGGGAAGATGCGCACCACCAGGATGCGGCGGCGGATCTCCTCGTTTAAGCCCTCCCGCCTGTTGGTGGGCCTCAGGCGCTGGCCGCGCCATTCGGTCGTAAGCGACTCGGTGGGGAAGACCTGAGGATGATTAGGCGGCCACGAAGCCCGGCAACTTGGACGCCTTAGTGTCAAAGGAAGCGGTCGCCCGGCATCCGAGCCGCCGATTTTTGGCGCCAATCAGACAGTCTGCGAAGTCGGCAGCACTATCCTTCCAGAGAAAAAGCGCCTGTTCCATGGCGGGCTCGTCCTCGAATTGAACGTCCGCCGCACCCAGCAAGCCCGTTAGAGTTTCGATAATCTGATGCTTCGACACG
>JAJYGP010000048.1 GCA_021785035.1 Pseudomonadota bacterium | reverse complement strand
CTTTGGTATGACGGTGTTGGTGATCGTAAGTCATGATGCGTCCCGAGTAGCGATCTTGCCTTGGCCGCCATACCGCATGCGCGTTATCGAATCCCATGACGCGCGTCCCGTAGGCGTTGTGCAAGGTGAGCGCATACCGAATACCGTGAGGAATGGCGGGCGACGGGTCCACCCGCCACGCTTCGAGCCTGACCCAGTAACCGCCCTCCTGGTCGATGACTTGACCGCTTAGGTCGAGTAGCGCATCGATCCCTGTTTTGTCCGTCATGTTTTAATGTATCACCTGCTGATAATGTATGGCAAGGCGCCTGCCAAACTCAACTTTATGACCTCAATTTCCCCCGCCGCTGATACCTCTGAAGGTCCCCTCCCTGGGGGCCATTGGAGATTCAGAGATGAAGACCAAAAAGCCGTATCGCAATTTCGTGCCGGGGATGGGGCCATGATCTTTATGGTGCTCGCGACGGTCGCCCATGCCAACCAGATCGGGGTCGTCAATTTCGCCAACGGATCGACGCACCTCACCAAAATCTTGCGTTTTCTGCTTCACTACGCCAAGACCGCCACTCAAAGCCCGGCCAGGTGGTTCTTTTGCGCGCAGGGGCAAGCCCGATCGGTGCCCCCGCGTTCCATTTCGTGCTGTCGGGCGAAAGGGCCACGCCGGTCCGCGATGCGTTTGCAAAGGCTGGCGCGCCCCGCAAAACGATCGTTTCCGACTTTGTGGGGATCGTGCATCGCGGAACTGACGCTGCCGACCACGCCGTGATCGTCGATGCGACCATGCGCCAGGCTTTGGCGAACGGCGATAAGCAGATGGCCGGACCCCAAGCGACCCCAAAGCGGATCTGCGCCTTACAGAAGGACATGGCGGCTCTGTAGGTGCACACGAAGGCGAAAGCCAAGGCGGCGCCCAAGACGGCCGCGGAGCCCGCGCGGGTCCGGAACTGGGTAGGGTCCGGTTTTTGAACACCGCAAATCCGCGAGAGATCCGAGCAGATAACGGAATGGCCGATTCCGGCACCACATGTCTACTGAATAGATAGAAATGGGGAGCGAGAGCTCGTATGGATCGTATTTTATGCGTAACAAATCCCCGACAGGTACCTTTTTGTCAGAACTGAGGCATAATTACGACGAATCTTGTTCGTAGTGTTGTCGAGCCCTTTTTTGTGGCTACTCTGGTGATAGATGACCCCCCAGACTCGTATCCGGGGATCTAGGTTCACTTTTTAATGCCCGGTAGGCGGCCCCCCGCACGAAGATCCATGTAGGATCGCGGTAGGGATGTCCGTTACCAGACACCCCGCACAGATCCCAGCGAGCCTGATTTAGGCACCATCGTCCGCGCAAGCTTCTTGTATGCACTCTAGTGAGCAGATGACGATGCCGGTAGTCAAGCCCTGGAAGTGGGTTTCCGGCACGGCGCAGCGCGGCGAGAGCCCATCTCTATCCTGTCTCCTGGCGGTGAGGTGGCAGCCACGATGCGCCGCCTGTAGGCGGTCCTTTCAGGTACGCCCGCGGATCCGTAAACCACGCTTTTGTTCGGTGCCGACCCGTCAGCGCATACGGCGCAAAGCGCTGGCAAAGCGCCAAGCCTCACACCGACCCATCTGACAGGTCGTCAGCTCGTTTCCTTTTTGTAGCAATCTTCAGTACACTCAGGCGAGCTTCTACAGAAGATAGAGCGGGGGGCATATCCACAATAGTTGTCCCCAAGAGTTTGGTGTATGTAGTATTCTCTAAAAATAACAAGAAGAAGGGGTTGGGGCCGTTGCACAATAAAACCAAAACGCATGGGCGTGTGCGGGTATTTTTATGGCTTTTTTCGCTGTGTGCGGCACCCGTATACGCTACTCCGTTAATACAGTTTGCGGGTTTTGCCTACAGCGGAGCCTACAAAGATATTCGGATGGCCTACCCCTATACAAAGGCCATAAACACCAAGAACGCTGAGGGAGTATCCCTTCTTAATCAAGCCCTGAATGCCAGATTGCTTCACCAACATTTTAAAGGTTTCCGTTTTGACGACTCGAAGCTCGGACGGATACATTCCAACAACCCACTAGCCCTCGCCTTCGTTCTCACAAGCGAGAATGTCAGTGTTGAGCATATCGGCTCCTCTTATAAAACCCTTATTATCCTGACAGGCCAAGCGCTCCTTTATAACGAAGCCAAAAGAGAGGTCGTGGTGGACTACCCTATAGGGTTCCAGTATGTCGATCTTTTCCATACGCGGCCCAGTCGAAACACGCTGCAAAACCTGGTTCGTAAGCTTTACATAGGCCACTTAAGCGCTAACATCTTTCGAGCCTTTGTGAAGCGACTGCACACCATCCGGTTGCGATCCCACTACGGACATACGATTCGTGTTATGGCTGTGCATATTGCGCCGCGAGCCATGGTTCCGCTGCCGCCTGCCGAGAAGGCCGATCTGTTGGGCCTGAAGTCTTTTATTGCCGACCAATTTTCGGCCGACCTGTCAGTACATAACCGTATTCCGGTTTTGCCTTACATGGAGGGCGATGCGATCGGCAACGTTATTGCTTTGCGGTTTGCTAATGGCGGGGTATTTAGCCTCACGGTGCCAAAGCCCGATTACTCCCTCATTCTGACTCTGGAGGGCTTTAAGAAGCTCCTGTACCAGCATGGCGGCTGGGGGCAATCATGGCTCTACGGGGTTTTTGTGCACGTCAAGCTCCTGGAACCCCTGTCTGGCCACGCCTACATGAACGCCATGATCAAACAGGCGGCGATCAAGATTGTGCCCAAATCTCAAACCACCGTACGGAATTGGCCGGCTTATGACGCAACCTTGTCGAGCCTGTTAGATCAGCTGAGTGTGGCCATTGCCCATCCCACGCGTCATTGGGCCGGAATCCATATGGGCCGCGCTCGTGATGTCTCGCAATTATCCGCGTTTAAAAAGGTGGCACGTTCATGTCGATGAAAACGGTGGCGGTAGCATTCCTGTTGTGTGTTGTCTCTGTTGGTGCACTGGCCGGTACGATCAAGGAAAAGGGAATGGCCCATGTTCCTTACCGGGGCTGGAGCGGGGTTGACGCGAAGGTCCGTGCAGCCGCTCTAAAAAAAGCGGAACTGAACGCGCTGGACCGTTATGTGGCGAACACGAACGGCGCGGAAGAGCGCAACTATTCTGCCATTCGGCCCCGTATCGCTCAGCATATAAGCCGTTATGTGCTGTCGACTTCCACGATCTCGGCTTTCCGTGACAAGAAAACCAAGATGTACACACTTGTGATCAGCGCGGATCTGAACGTTTATAAGATCAATGACGCGTTACAGGCCAATAGTGCGGTTGCCAACACCTCGCAAAGCCTGCGCTCGTATATTACGTTTATCTTTGTAGCGCGCCAGCAAAGCCGCGTGACTTCTTTCGGCAAGCAAACCACCGTCCGCGTTGCGGCCACAAGTACGGCCAGCGGGGCTATGCAGACCACGGCTGCGCACAGTGGCCACAGCTACTCGGCTACCAATCACCATGTGAACGGCATGGACACGGCTGCCCAAACCCAAAACCAACGGGGCTATGCGTCGAGTCATCACAGCGATGAAGGTACACATACGGCGGGTCAAAGCCAAAGTCACGGCGCGTATGGTGTTTCGAGTCATCGCATATTGCGAGTCACGGGCCAGAGCCATGTGATACGCCGGGCCAACATTACCCAGTATCGAGTTAGACGGTCGGGCACCGTAAATGATGTCATCTCGAACATTTTATCCCAGGCCGGTTACCAGGTCGTCGATGCGAAATTCATTGCTGCACGCACGCATAATCTGCTGAATGTCGCGGCCTTTAAGAGAGAGTTTGGGCGAGGGAACGATATCTCACAAACAACGCTCGCCAATGCCGCGAGCGCGGCCCAAGAGGTCCACGTGCCGTACCTGGCTTACGGCACGCTGGATGTCGGCATCCAGGGCACAGATCCTACGACGGGCCTAAAGCGGGTATATGTCGAAGTCACCGCAAAGGTCTATAACCTGAGCGGGGTGTTTCCAGTCACTGTGGCAGCCGTGGGGCCAGTCCAGTATGCGGGATTGGGCCCGAATGCCGCCGTGGCACGAACAAATGCGCTCAAGCGCGCCGCGAGCAAAGCGGCCGAGAGGCTTGTTGCCGAGATGGACGTAAAAGGTGTGCGGTAACCTCAACGGGACCCATGGGCCCACAATAAGGGAGAGTGTATGACGATACGTAAAAGCATAATGGCAATTGCGACCGGCGTTTCTTTGGTCTCTGTTTCTGGTGTTGCGTTCGCTTGGGGCATGCCAAGCCTTGGTGGCAGTTCTTCCGGGTCTGGCAGCTCACCGGCGCAAGCGGTGGCTATGCAGACCAAGATTGTGAGTGAATATGCGTTGGGTGAGATGTCCGTGCTGAAAGCCCAGTCGCACTTTGCGTCAGCTTACGGGGACAAGAAACTTGCCGCCAAGATTAACGCGCTCGTCATGGCAAAGAGTAGTGGTGCGACGATTAGGAAACATATGCAAAACGAGCTTAGGCTGTCAAAAAGCGCAAGCAAGGTGTTGGCGGCGGATATGGCCCACAAGAAAATTGTGACGGCAGCCGGCCGCAAGCAATTCGCTGAAGGCGCGGGTTTTTATGGGTTGGGGGTATTTGCGCTCACCAAGGTCGTGCCGCAATTCAAGAACTTTTTGACGGCCGCCCAGCACTCGATTAGTTCCGCATCGTTTACTCAGGTCGTCTCAATTAAGCGCAAGCTTGCTACAGGCATGTTCTTGGCGCAAAACACGCCCGGCTACATTGGTGGCTTGGTCAAAACCACGTCACAGCTCGTGGGCTATGCGCGCAAGAACAACATTAAGCTGCCGACCAGCGCGACCAGGGCCCTGGGGCATTTTTCTTCGTAAAATGTAGCGAAGCGCGGGGCCTTCGGGTCCCGCGCCTTTTTCTTTCGTCTGAGGTTCTTGCCATGCGTCGCGCCTTTACGATTCTAGTGTGCTTTACCCTGTTCGGTCCGCAGGCCGATGCTGGTTCGATCCAAAAGGTGGTGACAACCAGCGTGGGGACTGGACTGACGCTTCAGCAGGCCATTACGGACGGCCTCGTAAACGCCATACGACAGGTCGATGGCGCAGCGATAAGCGATCAACAGCTGAGCCAATCGGCAAGCCTCACTGTAAGCGATGGCAATAACAGCGCTTACCTCACATCCAGGCTTTATAGCAGTCGGGTGATTGCTATAAGCCATGGCGTAGTAACCGGATTTGTTGTCGAGCATTACGGGCACAGCAAAACATCTATTTTTACCGCGGCACGCCGATCGCTCGATCGCCTGCTCGGTCGGCCAGATCATGTGGCGCCCGGTATGTGGACGGCGCGACTGCAGGTGACGGTGGCCAAATTTCAGCGTTCGGCCAACGAGAAACGGGTTCGGATCGCAGTCTTTCCGCCCCGCGTTTCGCATGCGTCATTTGACGTATTGGGGGCGCACGTGCCGAGCCACGTCATCGCCAGGCACCTGGCTGACGGGGTCGAGAATTATCTAGTCGATACCCATAACCTGACCGTGTTAAACCGGCGTCATACGCCCGAGGTAAAAACGGAGCTTCAGCGCATCCGAACGGGGGCGACGCCCACTAAGGACTACGCATTGCTCGGCCAGACGCTTATTGCCAATTACGTCTTGGTAGGGACCATTCAGCATTTAGACTATCGCCTTATCCATCGGCCATCGCTGACCGGCCACCATGTATACACAACGGCAACTGGGGAAATGAGCGTATCGTATCGGTTGATCAATGTGGCCACGCAGCAGGTCGTTCTGTCCTCGGTACAGCGCGCGCATTTCTCGCGCTTCTTGCCGTTTGGCAAAACGTTGCGCCCGTCGGCCGTGCTGCATGATGACCTGACACAGATTAGCCATGCGATGGGGCGATCGGTAGTGCGGTATCTGTACCCGGTGCGTATCCTGGCCGCTCAGGGTCATAGGTACATCATCGGGGCTGGAAGAGGGGTTATAAAGGCGGGTCAGGTCTATACCATCTTGCGCGATGGCGCCGAGATTATCAATCCGGATACGCACGAATCTTTAGGGAGCGCGCAGACCTATTGCTGTCAGATCCGGATTTATAGGGTCACACAACGCTTGGCGTATGGGAAGCTTTTACCGCCCGCCCAGGCACTGAAAGATCTAACGCCGACATCCTATGTCTTGGGGCATGTGGTGGTACAAGCCCGGCGTCCTGCCAGCGCCCAGGCCGCGGGTGGCGTTCAGTCGGTGGAAGCTATCATTCAAGAACAAGATCGCAATGCCGCAAAGCACCAGTAAACGTATGTCGGCGGACAACGACAAGGGGGTGTTATGAGAAGATCGAGGTGGGCTGGGGGGGTATCTCTGGCTTTTGCGGCGCTTCTGTCAGGTTGTGCAAGTCAGCCGACTTTGGTAGGAACCTGGAACCTGCATCTTCCCCGCCACCAAACTCGGGTGGTCGTGATCGAAAACTTCGGGCATGGACGCTACTATTTGCATGGCCATACGCTCATGGATGGCCTGTATCGCAAGGAGGGCAAACAGCTGATCTGCGTGACACCCAACGACCCCCGCCTTTCCGGCTTTGTCTGGCGGATTGAAGGTCGTAACAAGCTCATTTTGGTGGCCCAACCGCGTCTGTGGGTATCGCAGGAACGTTATTTGGGCGATGCATTGACGCGTAAGGCGCCCTAACGGTTTGCTCTATGGAGGGCAAGGTAGTTAGGGTGGCGGCACTCTTCTCCATGAGTCCTTCATACCCTAATCCTGCGCATGAACCACCGTGGGGGGCGTGACGACCAACTTCTCTATGAACGTGGCCGCTCCGAAATGTTGCGCGATTCGCATCGAATCTTAATCCTGGCCCAGCAGTTGGATAGATGTTTTCTGGGTAACTGCATGGCTTGTCGGGCTTTGTAATAAGACCCCAGTTCTCCGATCATAGGACCCAAAAGAGCTGTGAGGTCTCTCACAAATCCGCTGAGTAGAGCGCATTTCTGACACTCACCGCCGAATATACAATCACAGGCGGTGCGTTACGATCCCCTGGTCCCCAAGGGCCGCCAATGCGAGGTTGACGAGATGCTGGTGGTGCGTGAACAGCATAACCTGACCACCCTCGGCGAAACGCGCGAGCGCTCGTAGAATGTGGGTGGCGCGTTCGTCGTCGGACGTGACCAACACGTCATCGAGGATCAGCGGCATGTGCGGGTGGGACGCGCGCCTTAGTTCCAAGGCCGCGAGGCGCAGGGCAAGGTAGAGTTGATCGGCGGTCCCTTCGCTCATCGCCTCAACGCCGATGAGCCGGCCATCGTCACGCTCAGCGCGGAGCGTGGGCTTTTCGTCCACCTCATCAGCCACAAGCCTTGGGTAACGACCACCGGTCATGAGCGAAAAATACCGGGAAGCGGCCGCCACCATGGGTGCTTGCGCGCGCTCGCGGAATCGATTCAGGGATTGCTGGAGCAGGGCATGGGCCAATTTCAGGCGCGCCCAGGGCTGAATGGCCGAGCGATATCGGGCGGCGGCGGCCTCCATCGCCTCGCGCGCTCGGGCGGCCTGATCCGAGGAGTCGATGGCGTTCAAGGCGCGCCGGGCCTCTTCTTCCGCACGGCGAGCCACGGTTTGCTCCTCTTGAAGCCGCGCGATCTCGACGCGACAGCGCTCCCGTTCCGTATCCAGGGTTATCGCATCCTGACCGGCGAGACTGGCGCGCAAGTCGTCCTCGGAACGGTTCGAGGCCTGGGTCAGTTGTCGGCGCAAGGTCGCTACGGTCGCTCGCGTCTGCCGCTTGTGGGCCGCCCGCTCTTCGCAGTCCGGCAGGAGGTTCGTGCTCGCGACTCCCGCAGCGGCACATAATCGCATCAGGACGTTAGCTTGCGCAGCCCGGTCGGCCTCGGCCTTTTCCTTCGCGGTTTGCGCTTGGGCGCGAGCATGCAGGAGCGCCTTTCGGTCCCGATCCTGGCTCTGCGACGCTGTCAGGCGCCTTTTCAGGCGATCCCCCAAATCCTCGGCCAAAGTGGGCTCGGGGGCCGGCTCGCCCAATAAGCGCGCGAGATCCTGGGTTTGGACCACGAAGGTCTCGACAACGGCGCGCTCTTGAGCCTGGCGATGCCGGGCCTCGGCGAGCGCCTCGGATGCGCGTACAAGGTCATCCAATTCGCCAAGCCGCGCCTTTACGGCCTCCGGCGGGCTGCCCGGCGCCAGGAAAAGACGGACATGCCATGCCTGGACGGCCGCCTGGTGGCGGGCTAATGCGGCCTTGGTCTCCTGGACCTGGCTTGTCACCCGCGCACGGTCGGCCTGCCGCGCTTGTGCGGCCTGCACGCGAGCGGTTTGTTCGGCCTCGACCCTGATGGCAAGGGCCTCCTGCCGTTCGGCCTGTGTTATGAGTGGCGCCAAGGCCTGGTCCTGCGGGGGGCATCCGAACCCCGCGAGCGCGCTCGAAAGGGCGGTCCCGGCCGCTAGCGCCCGGGACTCGATCTGCTCTTGAGTCGTGCGGGCATCCGCTAGGCGGACAGCAATGGCGAGGGCTTCCCGGCGCATGATCTGCCACGCGTGCAAGCTATCGGGTTCCAGGGCCGGCAATCGGGCATCGGCTAGCTGGCGTGACCAAGCCGCTTGCCCATCTTCACGGCGGCGAGCCAGGGCACTCAACTCCTCGGTGATCCGGGCACGGCGCGCTCCCATAGTTTCGATGCGCTCGGCGCATTCCTCGTATGTCGCGGCACGGGCCGCATCGCTTCGCAAGAGATCCGCTTGCCGATCCGCGCTGGCCTGCGCAGTCTCAAAAGCCTCAGGCAAGGCCTGATCGGCATCAAAGGCGCGGCACGCATCCGAGGCTTCGCGGCTACGTTCGACATAGGCCTGCCGAATCAAGGACCACCCCTCGTCCCGACGGGCACGGGCAGAGCGGAGCGTCTCGGCTGTGACCACTTCGCCCACCGCCGCGAGCTCCCGTTGGCGCCGGCGCTGCTGTTCGATATCGGTCTCCAAACCGACATCTTCGGTACGCAATGCACGCATCTCCTCGTCAATATGGGCAGACGCGCTTCGGGCGCTCGCGATTTGGGTGTCGAGCAGGGGGCGCATGGCGCCTAGCGCCTCCGGGTTCTCGACCCCCATCTCCGAAAGCGCTTGGCGTAGCTGGTCTGCGAGCGCGCGGATGGATTTGTGGGAGCCGTCGATAAACCGAGACACGTCCCCCAAGCCCCGGGCCTCGTTCAAGGCCTGCATCAATCTCTCGCGCGCCGCGCGGTCAGGCATGACCTGCGCCTCGTTCCCGGCAACCGCTTCCGCCTGATCGAGCTCCTGAATCCGGGCCTCTTGAGCCGCCCGCTGCATCGAGAGTGTGTGTAGTTGCGTGAGGTGCGTATCCAGCGCGGCCCGGTCCGCCGCGGATGGCGCGGCGACGAGCAGTTCGTTGAGAGGGCGCCCGGGGGCGATGCGCGCCGCCTGGGCCGTCTGTGTTGCATCGAGCTGGGCGATAACCGCTTCCTGTTGCGCCATAGCAACGCGGGCGCGGGCCACGCCGTCGATCATGGCAAAGAGCCGCTCAATCGTCTCGGCGTGCTCCAAAAGCGGCGCCTCGACCACGAGATGTTTTAGGGCTTCGTCGGCACCCCGCTCTTGCTGCTCCGCGTCTCGTCTATCTGTCTCGGCACGCGCCAAGGCCTGCTCAGCGGCCAGACGCCCTTCGCGGGCGGTGTCGGGAAGATCAGGGACGGCCTCCAGTGTTCGCAACTCGGCCTGGGCTATGTCGTACTCACGCAACAAGGGCTCGACTGTCCGTAATTCGGTCAGCGTGCTTTCCTGTCGG
The DNA here is from genome assembly GCA_021785035.1 of Pseudomonadota bacterium. Classification (GTDB taxonomy): domain Bacteria; phylum Pseudomonadota; class Gammaproteobacteria; order Acidiferrobacterales; family Acidiferrobacteraceae; genus Acidiferrobacter. Next base: position 1,500 of record JAJYGP010000048.1, on the reverse strand, counting down.
CGCGCCGCGGCGAGCGCCTCATCCAGGGCCGCAAGCGCGGCCTGGGCCCCCTCGTGCGTGCGATAGAGCGCCTGCCAAGCGGCGGGGCGAATTTGCGCCTCCTTCCAGGCGTGGCGCGACTCCTCGAGCAAGAGACGCGCGGCGTTGATGGTGGCGGACTGGGCGCGTCCATGGGGATTGAAAAGGTCCTTAGCGTCCGCGTCCAGCTTCGTCAGGATCGCGGCAATGCCGCGCGTGCCCGCGCTCGCCTCGAAGAGCGCGGCGCCCAGCTCGCCCTGACCCTCAAGCAGGAGACGCCCACCTGCCCGCAGGCGCGCATGATCCAGCCCGAATAGGCCCTCGAATGCCTCACGCTCGAGGCCCCCGGTCAGCGCCTGCTCCTCCTCGCGACCCACCTCGGGGGAGGAGAGCGCTTGGCCGGAGATTCGATCGAAATAGGAGAGCGTTATCCCGCGGCCCTTGCGGCGCATCAAGGCAAGCTGACGTCCGGTCGCGTCTTGGAACACCCCAGCGATGCGCAGGTCGCCGGGGGCATGAACGAACGCATCATGGCTGCGCAAGGGGATCCCAAAGCGCAGGTCGATCATGGCCCGCAGCGCACAGGACTTCCCGGCCTCGTTCAGTCCAAAAATCAGATGGAGGTCGGTCGCCGAAGGCGTGCCCGGGCTCACGAAATTGAGCTCGACATCGGTAAAGGGGCCGAAGGCCTGCAGTCGGAGTTGGGCAAGTTTCACGCGCCGTCTCCCGTGGTCGCCAAGCGGGCGAGCACCGTGGCCTCCGCGTCCTGTAAGAGCTGCCGCATAGCCTCGACCTCGGTCAGGCGCGGAACGTCACCGTCCGCGACTTCCGGCGGCAAGGCATCCAGCACACCGCCGAGTTGGGCTTGAACCAGGGCGCGGAGCGCGACCTCATCGGCGTTCGTTTCATCCACGAGCCGAATCAGTTCACCGATCGCATCGTCTCGCCGGCGGGCCTGCGCCCGATCCCCCGGCGGGGTGATATTGAGACGCACTTGCTCGATCCAGACCTCGATATCGCCCAGATCCTGGGCCCCGGCCCTGACTGCGGCGCCCAACGTACCAGGCTGGCTGGCCTCGAGCGCGGCAAGCGGCGTCACGCCGGTTAAGGTGACGCGCACGGCATGCAACCGGTCCGCCGCTCCAACCAGCGTCGGGGCCAGGGCCTCGCAAAACGCGCCGCTTATCTGATCCAGGGCCTCGATATGGTCCAGGGGAACGGCGAGGTCGTGCCAGCGCACCGCGTCCAGGGCGAGGAATTCGGTTTCCATTCTATTGGCCAGGACGATCACGAGCTCGCAGCCTTTTGGTCCCGTTTCGCGCGCGTGTCGCCCTTGAAGATTGCCAGGAAAGACAATGCGCGGCGCGCTTTCCGACACCACTTCCCGGGCATGAACATGGCCCAACGCCCAGTAGTCATAGCCCTTGGCGGCGAGCGTGGCGGCATCCGTGGGAGCATAGGTGTCGTGGCGCGATGAACCCC
>JAJYGP010000015.1 GCA_021785035.1 Pseudomonadota bacterium | reverse complement strand
ACCCGCGACGCCCCTTTTTAGCCGCCATCGCAGCACCGGCTGTCGAGTAACTGTCGATTTTGTGAAGGACCTCCTCAAGATCGCGGTAAGTCTCGTGATGAAGCGGCGAGGACAAGGTGCCGACCGGTCCTTGGACCACCAAGCGCTCGTGGACGATGTCGTCACTAAAGCGCGCACGGCCTCGACGGAAAAGCCGGATGACGTAATCGGGATACCACCCCCCATGTCCCATGAACCGGCCACAGTAACTGGAGAGACGCGGGATGCGGTAGGCATCCACCCCCTTTTCTTCTGCCGCTAGCACCCGCTGAATTTCGGCTTGGGCCGAAATGGGCAGGTACTCGTCTGCGTCCAGAGCCAGGACCCAGGTCCCGGTGGCAAGATCGAGTGCGCGATTCTTTTGGAGGCCAAAGCCCGGCCACTCAGCGCTGATGACATGCGGCGTAAACTCTTGGCAGATCGCGATCGTATCGTCTGTGCTTCCCGAATCGACCACAATGATCTCATCCGCCCATGACACCGAAGTGAGACACCGACGAATCATGGCGGCTTCGTTTTTCGTGATCACTATGACCGACAGGTGCATCAGAACTAGAAACTCCAAAGGTAAACAAAACCATAGTCTGGTCTGTACTTGCTTAATAAGGCGATCGTCTCAAGCATAGCCTCCCGAGCAGCCTTGCGGACATCAGTGTAAGACCTTGATCGAGATGATGCCCCTGTGCCTGGGCCGCGTCATGGTGAGCGCGTGTCGGGCCTGACGACCAGATCCAGGCCACCCACCAAGAGGCAGGTTTGGAAGGAAATGTGGCTTGTGTCCATTGTGCTCCCCGATTCGATCTCGATAGCCTCCGGCCCATGACGTCACCGTGGGTCACCGGCCAACTCAATGCCCTTGTCCCGCGTAATCAATGATGACGGACGGCGCCAAGGACGGTCGTTAAAGGCTTATAAGGATGTCTGCTTTTCAGGGTTCGATGAAATCCAATATTGAGGCGACCCAAGGTTTGGTTTGCGCCTGGATACCCGAAGGCGCTACACTTCGCGCTTTCGTAAACTCCCCCACGTTTAACGAGCCGACACTAGGAGTGGTAGTGGGAAACAAAGGCAATTGGACCGCCCTCGCTATGTTTGGGCTCCTGTTTTTTATCTGGCCCGTTCCACACACGATTGCTTTACGCAACGTCCTTTTAGTTTTCCTGTTTTTCTGGGTGATTCTCGGCCTAGATTATACCCGTGTTCGTTCCAGTTTTACCATGTGGCGGCGCCCATTGCTGGGCCTCGGTCTTTTTACCGCATGGCTTTTTATAGAATTGATCTTCACACCTTTTTGGCGCCACGCGCTTTCTTCCATCAATGGTCAATGGTTGAGTGCTCTAGTGGCAGCCGCAATTGGGGCATTGGTAGCCATGATGGCGCGGGATCGCCCAACGCCGCAAACCGTGTTTTTGCTATTTTTTGCGGCCCTAGGCATCCATGTTTTGGCCGAAGATGCCCAAGGTCTTCTTTGGGCCGTGCATCACGGCCGATTCCCGCTAGGACTTAGCGGCCGGCGAGATAAGGGCCTTACGGCTGGTCCCGACAAAAGTAATTACCTTACCAACATGACCCTCGATATTTTGGTGGCCGAACTAAGCCTACGGCTTGAGGGTAAGCGCTTTCTTTCGGTGGGGAAAGTGGCTTTGGCCACTGCCCTTTTTGCTACAATTTTTAGCTTCTATCTCGAAGCGATGCGCAACGGCCTTATAGATATTCTAATACTCACTGCATTTTTGCTCGCTTGCGTCATTCGTCGTCACCGCGCCCACTTTGCGGGACGTACGCGGCTGGTTGTGGGTAGTGCGGCGCTCGTAGCCGTTATTTTGGTGGGCCTGGACATCAAGTTCGACCCCCGGTGGGACACGCTTTTTGCGACGATCCCCATTGCCTGGAATACGGCAGCCCATCGTCAGGCTTGGCTAAACCCCGGCTCACCCTTGCCTTTGTTGGCAAATGGCCAGGCCGTTTCCCAGTCGAACTATCTTAGGATCGCCTGGATTAAGGAAGGCCTCAAGTCCATCATCGATTTTCCGTTAGGTCTCGGATATAGCCGCAGCGCATTTGGAGAGGCTCTTTTGCTGCGATTCGGAAAGGGGGCAGCAATCGCCACTTCTACCAATGATGGCTTACTGAACTTAGGCTTGGGCGTGGGCTTGCCGGGACTTGTGTTGTGGTACCTCTGGTATGGTTGGACGATCCAGGGTGCTCTCGCATTTTTCCGTGGCCCCAGCGCGTTCTGGGGACGAGCGCTGTTACTCGTGCTCCTGGATGTAGGAACACGAATGCTGGTCGACGCCAATTTGCAGGATTATATGCTTCAACAATTTCTATTTATTGTTGCGCTGCTCGCGGGCGGCGCCGCAAGGTCCGTCGGCGGCGAGAATAACGAGGCGGTGTCCGCCGGACCAAAACCTTTGTAGAGGGGCCCCGGACGATCATGGCGACCCAATCTCCGGCGCACGCGGGTCCGGCAATAGAAGGTAGGTACGCTCTTGTGTACGTTCCCCACGGGGGAATACCGGATGGTCGCGGGTTTTCACCCTCCATTGTTGCATGCGAGCTTGCCAAAAGAGCAAAGCTTCTTCGTCCGTGGCTTGTGTGTTCTCAGGAGAAGGATTCCCCAGGTCGAGGTGAGTGGCACGGCATTCCCCTAGACCGCCTTGGGCACAGGCGTGTCTACCGACGTCTCGGAAAGTGGAGGCTTGCCCCTCCTGGACGCAGTGTGCCGCGTCAGCTTTTTGCGATATGCCAGGAAATCGCGCCCGCCGTGCTTCACGTTCATCAGATCGAGTTCGATATCAACGAATTTCGTCGAAGAAGCGGTTTATCCATCCCAATCATTTTGCACGCCCATGTCCTAAGCCAACGATATTCTAGTCGACGAGGTGCGGCGACTCAGTATATTGCGGTTTCGAACTTCGTGGCCAAGCATTTGGCCGATATGGGCTATCCCGCCGAACGAATTATTACGATTCGCAATGGTGTCGACACTCAACTGTTTGCACCGCCGACACCGAGCGAGGCCGCGCGCGCCAAGGAACGCTTAGGGGTAGATGGAAGCACCCCTGTTCTCGCTTTTGTGGGCCGCAAGCACGACGTGAAGGGCTACCCCGCGTTTCTGATGGTCGCGGAGCGCCTTTTGGCGCAAGATCGTCCGCTGCTGATTTTGGGTATCGGCGCCGATCCGGAACGCCCGACCCACGAAAGCGGCTTCGTTGCATCTCGAGAACGGCAAAAAAAACTGGTGCGCGATCCAAGGTTTCGTTTATTGCCAGCAGTCCCGCAAGCGGCGCTTGCTCAGCTGTACCAGGGGATCGATGTGACACTTTTACCAAGCCGCGCAGAAACCCAGGGCATGGCCATGATCGAATCCTTGGCGGCCGGTTGCATAACCATTAGTTCGCGCGTGGGGGGGATCGTAGAAACCATAGAGCATGGCGTGACAGGGTACCTCGCAGACGATCCTCTGGACGTCGATTTCCTGTATCGCTGCACCAGTGATGTCCTCGACCGGCTCAATGATCTGGCTCCGTTGCGGGCTGCAGCACGCTCCTTTGCGCTAGAACACCTTGATTGGGCCGTGGGCGCCGCTCGTGTCGATGCCCTTTACAACGCGGTGATCCCCTGGCCACAATCACGCTAAACGCACGGTTCACCTTACCACTGAAACTGTCTACCGACAGCATCTAACACTTCTTCCACCGTCAAGTCCGCTACATTTCGGCTGCTCGGCTGCAATAGGATGTGGGGGCACTTCCATGGGCGCCAGCGGTTGGTATCGCTTTGACCGAAAAAGCAGATAAGAGGCTTCTGCAAAGCCGCCGCAATGTGCATAGCGCCACCGTCGCTTAAGATGGCGCCACGACAGGCACCGAGAGCTGCGATCAGGGTTGGTAGCTCCCGGGTTGGGAGAGAAAAAAGCGCCGGATTTGCCACAGATTTCTCGATTTCGCCTGCCAAGGCGTCGTCTCCGGGGTGCATAGGGTCGTTAGGTTCTCCCGGCGACCACAGCAAAAGAATTTTGTGACCTCTGAGGGTCAAAGCGCGAATAAGGCTAACGTAACCCTCTAGATGCCAACGGTTACTAGGGAGGCGCGCGCTTATATGGATTGCGATGGGCTGCGTTCCCCCCAAAGCGTTTCGGACAATGTCGTGCGCGCGCATGGCGCTTGTTGGTTCCGGGATGAGCGTAGTCGCCGGTGGTGCCCCGTGTATGTCGAGCGGTGCCAAAAGCTGAAACAGGTCTTCAACCTCGTGGCGTGGCGCCGCGTCCCGTGGAAGCGCAACATCAAGCCCTCGTTTATTTCCCTGCTCGGACACAAACCCGATAACGCGGCTTCTAGGGAGCCAGCGTGCGAATTCAAGGCCGCGGGCGTAATAGCTCGCCGCCGCCAGGATCACGTCATCAAATTGCATGCGCCGCAGTTCTTGGATAAGACGGACCCGCGCCCAGTAGGCAGCTGGTCGCTCCGCGCGGGGTAAATGCTTAGCCTTGGCGTAGACAAAAACATGATCAAGATGCGGGTTGTGAGCGACTACGGGCGCACAATAGGTGTTGGTCAAAACCGCAATATAGGCATCTGGGTACCGTGCCCGCAGTGCGGAAAAAAGCGGGGTTGTGCACACAAGGTCGCCTATATTATCTCGTCGTATCAGTAAAATGTGTTTCGGTCGCTTCATGGCCTCATGTCCACTGGAAGGGTGGCTAGGACGGTCTCTACCGAAATATCTTTGACCTGGGTCGCCGATAGTACGGTGTGCGTGGGGCCCCACGGCCGCCATTGGCGGGTTTTATGTGAGCAGTACAGACCAATGACACGGGTCCCCACGGCGGCTGCTATATGACAGTGTCCACCGTCGGACCCTACGAGCACGGAAACCGCAGCAAGGGTTGCCGTAAGCGTCCCCAAATCGGCCGTTGGGTACGCAATTACTGGCAGATCTCGACATAACTCCATCAGCGCCCGCGCCCGATCATCGTCTCCTGGATGTTCGGGGCGGCTTGCATTGCCCGGTGACCAGAAGATGACAAACTTATGGCCTTGATTGGCCCCGGCTCTGATAAGTGCTGCAAAGTTTTCAAGTGGCCAGCGATTCTCGTCTTCCCGCGCACTGATATGGAGACCTATTGCTCCCCTAAAACCTTGCTCGGCCAGAGATCTCCGGACTGCCGCAAGCTCTGCAGCCGGCGGTGTAAGGTATGGAGCAGGCGGCGGTCCACTGATACCAAAAGTATGTAGCAGTCCGTGTACCCGCTCGACTTCGTGGAGCGGGTGGTCGGAGGACTTATCCAAAATCTCTTGTTTTATGCCCGCAAGCCGTGCAAGAAAACGCATCTCGGCGCGCACGCGACTTCCGGCATGAACCGCGGTCTGGTATCGCAGACGGCGCAGTTCTAAAAGCAGACCCAAGCGATCGCGCGCGAGGGCGAGCCGCGTTCCCTGTGGTTGGTGTTTGGATTTGGTATAGATATGGATATGGTCGACAAAGGAGTTGCCCGCAAGAAGCGGCGCGTTATACGAATTGACGAGCGCCCCGAGCCGCGCATTCGGATACTGGCGGCGCAGGCTCTCAAAGACGGGCAAAGTGCACACAAGGTCACCAATGTTATCGCGCCGGACGACGAGAATCCGCGGCGCCTGAGTGCTGAGGTTTTCTAAGGGTCCGCGAACTCTGGCCATGGTCGCGAGTGTATCCGAAGAGCTGTTGGGCCCAAAATATGGCCCCGGGGGCTTTGTGGCCCCATTCGCGTGACGTACCGCGCGCCACGGCGATCGTGCTCTAAGCCGTTTTTGCGATCTAGCCCCTTTTTTGTCGGCCCTAGGTTGTCCGCCCGTCTGCCCGGTCGGGGCTCTGGGGAAAGGTATCCGATCCGCTTCCAATGGGTCGTCGCGCCGGGCCGGCCTGCTATGATGAGGCATTGCTGGGAGGGTGTGCGTTTTATGTGTGGGATCGGGGGATTTGTCGGTCGACGAGTGGTGCGAGCCGAACAGAGTGCGGCCATGCTGGCGGCGCTGTCTCGGCGCGGGCCCGATGCGCAGCACGCGGTCTTATGGAATGCGGATTTTAGGGAAGATCGCGATCATGCGAGCTCCGGCCTCTTGCATGCGCGACTCAGTATCCGCGATCCCCGTCCCGATGCTGACCAGCCCATGACCAATCCCCAACAGGATATTTGGATCTGTTTTAACGGCGAGGTCTATGGCTACGAGGAAGACCGCGCCGAGTTGATCCGGAAGGGCTACGGCTTTCGCACCACAAGCGACACGGAATTTATCCTCTACGCGTACGAGGCTTGGGGTGATGCCTTCGTGAATCGTCTGCGCGGGATGTTCGCTGTGGTCATTCTCGATTTGCGACAACGGAGACTTCTGGCCGTCCGTGACCGATTGGGCCTAAAGCCCCTTTTGTACTACTGGGATGGCAAGAATTTCGCCTTCGCCTCCACGCTCAGGGCGCTTTTACCCTATCTCGGTGGTGAGGCAAAGATCGCTCCGCTTGCCATAGACGCCTATCTGGCCCACCGCTACATCCCGGCGCCACTCACTCTTCTTAGGGATGTCCACAGACTGCCCAACGCCCATATGTTGACCTGGGAGTTCGGGGAAAACGCCCCCCTTGATGTGCGCCCTTATTGGCAGGCCAAAGCATCGTGCGCCGATTTTCGTGAGACCCTGGATCAAGCCATCGCCCTGCGTACTGCGTCCGACCGGCCGGTCGGCCTTTTTTTGAGTGGCGGTATCGATTCCGCGGTGGTCGCGGCGAGCCTTGTGCGCCAGGGCTACACCAACATCACGGCCTTTACCGCCACCTTTCCCGGAAGCTCTTATGATGAGGGACCACAGGCCGCGCGCATGGCGAAGGCCTTAGGCTTGACTTATCGCGCCCTCCCCATCGAGCCTGCATTGTCTCAAGACTTCGATCAGATCGTACAGGATCTCGACGAACCCTTCGCCGATCCAAGCGCCCTACCGCTTTGGTACTTGGCGCGTGCCGCCAGCGAAGAGGTCAAGGTGGTTTTAGGAGGCGACGGAGGCGATGAGCTCTTCGCCGGCTACAAGCGTTACGCCCAGCACCTGCGCAGCCGCTGGCGTGGCAATATGACCCTGTCCTTAACGTCCGATCACCTACCCTGGGAGAAGCCGGCGCGCTGGCGGGAGGAGTTGGGTCTCCCCTGGCAGGAGGCCTATGTCCTGCGGTTCTCAGGGGTGTCGCCGGCCGTGCGCCGCTATCTGCAGCCGGATCTGTCGGCGCTATCGGCCGTATACTGGCGGGACTTCCCGTCCAGCGAGAAAGGCCTAAAAGCGCTTCTGGCTATCGATTTCGCCAACTATCTTCCCGAGTATATTTTGCGTAAGGGCGATTTGTGCACTATGGCTCATGGTCTCGAGTTGCGGGCCCCCCTTTTGGACCATCGGCTTGTCGAAGCGGTGACGAGCTTGTCTGACCAGAAACGGTTTCGGCGTCCCGCCAAAAGTCTTCTCGTCGACACCTGCCAACTGTGTCAGGAGGAGCATCTCCTGACCGCGAAAAAGCGCGGCTTTTCGCCGCCGCTGAGCCTCTGGTTGCGTGGGGAGCTTGCATCGCACTTGCCGGGTTTGGGTGTGCGCCTCGCCTCCCTGACCGGAGATCAACTGGATGCTGACCGTGTCGATACCTTAGTGGAGGCTTTTAGGAAAGGAGTCGATAAGTTGGCCGAGCCGGTGTACCAGCTGCTGGTTTTGGATGCATCGCTGCGTGCGCTGGGATTGGTGTCCCCTTAAGTTCCCTTTGTAGCTAAAACCTCGTCAATGGCAGTGAGCACCGCATCAACAGTGATGCCGGTGCTGCAGCGGGCCTCGAAATGGCAGGCCGATGGCGTGCGCACACACGTGTGTATCCAGGGTCGGGCGCGTTCAAAGAGCAGGTTCTCATTCCGACAGGGCATCTCACGAATCGTCACGGCCTGATAGGCGGCGCCCGCAAAAAATTGCCCGGGGCCGTAAAGGTTTGCCTGTCCTGGCCCGAAAAGTACAACGGACGGGGTGTTTGTAAGTCGTGCCAGGTGAGCGATGCCGGTGTCCGGAGAAACGAGGAGGGCCGCTTTGCTAAGAAGCTGCCACATGTCCCGCAGATCGAGGCGGCCGGCGACATCCACAAAGTGCTTTTGCGGATCAACCGCGCGGACAAGCTCTTCTTGACCAGGCCCGGCGCTTAAGATGGGCACAAGTCCCCATCGTTGTGCCAAAACCTCGGCGACTTGATACCAACGATCAGGCGGCCAGTATTTCAAAGGAGATCCCGCGCCGAGGTGAAGTACCGCGTAGGCCTCGTCGGGCGGCTCAAAGGCACCGGCGGCGGGCGGCGGCCAGTCGTCGGGATTGAAGCGGCCGGGATCGTGTTGGGCCAGATGCCCCATGATATCGACCAAGGGCTGAAGGTGTTCCGGTAACCCACAGCGCTCGTCGAGGGCTGCCTGGTAGTACCAGGCCCCGCCCCGATAGCCACGCACCCAACGTGCCCCGGCCGCCCGAGCCAACCAGCCGTGACGGCTTTCCCCGGGCACGATCGCCAAATCGAAGGGGCCGAGAGCGGCTATGCGCGTGAGACTCTCCGGTTCTCGGGGATCGAAGGTTATGGCCTCTACCCCATAGGGACGTCCTTCGTACAGAGAGAGAAAGGCCGGTGCGCAGGTCATGGCGAGGAGCGCCTTTGGGTAGCGGGCGCGTAAGCCGGCAAGAAGCGAGGTTAGCATCAGGGTGTCGCCCAAGAGCAGGTTATGGGCGATCAGCACACGTTCCACGTTTTGGGGTGGCGTACGGGCTAGTGCCGTGCGCAGGCTGCGCCAAGCTATGGCGGTCCGCAAGGGGAGGCGGCTTTTGCGTCTAGCCATGCGCGATCATTTGGCGGCGCACAAAGTCTTCGTAAAACGCACTAAACCGTTGCCCCATGAGTGTGAGGTCGTAGGGCTCTACGGCGAGCCGGGCCTGTGCCCCCATGGCCGCGCTTCGGTCCGGATTAAGCAGCGTTACGCAGGCCTTGGCAAGCCCCTCGATATCCAAGGCATCGCACACAAAGCCCGTCTGGTCTGTAGTCAGCAGTTCCGATGTCCCGGAGGTGGTGCTCGTAATAACGGGAAGCCCGCAAGCCATGGCTTCTAGGACGACGTTGGGAGAAGGATCGTAAAGCGCGGGCAGTATGAAGGCGTCGGCCGCGCCGTAAAACGGCCGGGGATCGGTTTGGCGCCCCGTGAACCACACCCGCGAGGCGATTCCCAAAGTCGCCGCAAGCCGTCGGTAACGCCGTTCCTCCTTGTCTTGCCCCACCACGAGCAGACCCGCTGTCAATGGCAGTTTGGCGACGGCACGCAGCGCTTGCGCAAGCCCCTTGCGATAGAAGCCGGAACCCACGAACACAAAAAGCCGGGTGTCGTCTGGGATGGCATAGTGCGCGCGGATGGCGGCGCGATGACTTTTTACGTCCGGGTGGAAGCGAGCGCAGTCGACACCGTTATACAAGACGACCAATTTATCGGCGGTGATCGGGAAGGCTTTACGGATCTCGTCGCGCACCATCTCCGATCCGCAAATGATGGCGCGCAGTCGGGCGCTGGTCAGGGTCCGGGCCTCGGCCTTCAGGGCATAGATATGATACGGGTTAAGCCGTAGTCGCAACCGCCCCCAAAGATTCGTCGTGCGTCGCCGCTCCCGAAGCCAGGACCGATGTAGCCCATCGCCGGCCCGGAAAATGTCGGCACAACCCATGCGCTCATGACTTTGTACGAGATCGGCCGGTGAAGACCGCAAAAGCCGACAAGCGCAGAGGGCGAACCCGAGATCGCGCCAGATGGACCCTATATACCACGGGTTGCAGCGCTTGATCTCGAGCACGGTTTCGGTGGTGGGCCAGCTGCGAGTGACAAGGGTGACCTTTACCCCCTGCGCGCCGAGGGCGGCGGCCACCCGCGCCACAAATTGCTCGGCGCCACCGTCCGGCCGATAGCGTTGGCGGATTAAGACGATATGCATGAAAAGGCCCGCGTTTCTGCGAGCATGGAGGCTACGGCATCCAGGACGCGATCCACGCTCACGGCCTCAAGACACTCGCTCACATGCCCGTCCCCGCATCCGGCAAAGCCGCAGGGCCGACAGCTGTAATCGCTTACCAAGATCCGCGCCGGCGTCTGCCACGGGGCCCACTCGATATCACCACTCGGTCCGAAAATCGCAACTACCGGCGTCCCTAAGGCCGAGGCCATATGCATGGGCGCCGAGTCGACACCGATAAAGAGACGGGCTCTTTGTAAGAGGGCCGTGAGTTCTTTGAGGGTCAGTTGTCCGCTCCAATCCAAAGGATTGGAAGAGTGCCGGATGGCCGCCAAAATATCGACTACCATCTGCTTCTCCTCTGGGTCGGGGCCGGATGTCACGATAATTCTGTGACCTATTTTTATCAGTTCCGCGATCAGTGCCGCCATAGACAAGATCGGCCACGACTTAAAAAGCCAGCGCGAGGTCGGGTGAATGACAAGAAAGGGCTGATCCGCAAGACCCGCTTCTCGAAGTCGGTGAGCGATCCGAGTGTCGGCTTCGCCGCCCGGCACAAGACGCAAGCCGCGTTCGTGGCCCGGTATGGTGAGTCCCAGGCGGCGCAACGCGTCGAGATGGGTCTCAACCGTATGGCGTTGGCGCATCGGCACATCGTAGAGGTGGGTGAAACTCTTGCGCCACCAGCGGCCACGACGTCCGGGGTAGCGGCGTGTCACCGCGTAACGAGGCTTGAGATAGCGCGCAAGCAGCGCCCCGCGTGGGTGTTCTGTGAGGTGAACGATAAGGTCATAGTGACGGGCCTTTAAGGTTTTCAGCAGACGCCATTCGGCAGCCAGTTTTTGGGAAAGTGGCCAGTCGCGGGCTCTGCGATTGATGGTGTGGATCGTCTGAATGTCCGGATTGAAGGCCAGCATGTCGAGGCTGTCTAGGTAGATCAAGGCATCGACCTCGACCCCGGGTATCGTGGCACGCAAGACGCGAAAGACGGGCGATGCCAACAGCACATCGCCGTGGTGGCGAAGCTTGATCACAAGTACCCGGCGGACGGTGTGCGGGTCGATGGCATCAGGAAGCATGGCGCCACAATAGCCAAGGGGCGAAGACTTGTCCACGCGCGGGGTGCGGTCAGCGCACGCTTGCATAAGGCCCGAGTCATTGCTGACGACCGCGGTGGCCAGCCCGAGAAGATCGACGGCCTCAAGGAGAGTCGTGCGACCGGTCAAGTCGACGCAGGCGTTCTCGGACAGCGCCTGGATCGCCTGCG
>JAJYGP010000020.1 GCA_021785035.1 Pseudomonadota bacterium | reverse complement strand
GAATAGGTTGACCGCGCTGACAGGCATAAGCCTCCGGTTGGAGATCGCCGCGCTTTTGAAGGGGTGCCATGTGACTCCCGATTTTTAGCCGTCCACTCAAAGCGAGTGGCGCAAAAATGGAGCAAATAATCAATTAATCAAGGGCGGGAGATCGGGTAAGTGCTTGTTTTTCTTGGTGGAGCCAGGCGGGATCGAACCGCCGACCTCCTGCATGCCATGCAGGCGCTCTCCCAGCTGAGCTATGGCCCCCTAACGGGTCGGTACTCTAAGGTGTTGGGTCCTCAAAAGCAAGCGCCTTTGTGAGGCGATCCAGGCAACGTTCGCGTCCGAGGAGCTGGCACGTGACATCGATCGGCGGCGAGATACCTGTACCAGTCATCGCGATGCGTACCGGTTGGGCAAGCTTGCCGAAAGTTAAGCCATGGGCGGCACTGGTCGCCTCGATGCTCGTGTGGATAGCCTCCTTGGTCCAATCCGGGAGGGTTCTCAGAGCCTCGGAGAGAGCGTGCAGGGCGGGCTTGGAGGCCGTAGCCAAGGTCGCCTGACTTTTGGGGTCCTTGATCACAATGTCGTCTTGGTAAAAGAAGAGGCTTAGGTCGGCCATTTCGACCAAGGTCTTGGCGCGCTCGCGTTGTGCGTCTACGACATCAATCAGTTCAGGTCCGCGGGCGATCTGTGCTCCACGATCCTCAAGGAAGGGCTTTAGGCGCTCGGCTATATGGGCGAGCGGTAACGTTTTGATGTAGTGCTGGTTGAGCCATAAGAGCTTCTTTGGGTTGAGGGCCGCCGCTGCACTATGGACGTCTTTGATGTCGAATAGGCTCACCATCTCCGCGCGCGAGAAGATCTCTTGATCACCGTGCGCCCAGCCGAGGCGCACCAGGTAGTTCATGAGCGCCTCGGGAAGGATGCCGTCGTCGCGATACTGCATCACACTAACCGCTCCGTGGCGCTTAGACAGCCGCGCCCCGTCTTCACCAAGAATCATCGGGATATGGGCGTAGCTTGGCGGGGTCGCGTCGAGGGCGCGCAGCATATTGATTTGGCGGGGCGTATTGTTGAGGTGATCGTCACCCCGGATGACATGAGTGATGCGCATGTCCATGTCATCTACGACGACGGTAAAGTTGTAGGTTGGTGTCCCATCGCTTCGGGCAATAATCAGATCGTCCAATTCCTCGTTCTGAAAGACAACGGGGCCTTTCACCGCATCCTGGACCACGACCTCGCCTTGCAGGGGATTTTTGAAGCGGATGACGGCATGGCCAGAGGCGGGGTGATGGCTTTCCCGGCAGCGCCTATCGTAGCGCGGCTTTTCCTTGCGAGCGATTTGCGCAGCCCGCCGTTCCTCAAGGTCTTCTTTGGTACAGGTGCAGTAATAGGCATGCCCTTGGGCGACAAGTTCCTGGAGAACCGCACGGTAACGGTCGAAGCGCTGAGTTTGATAGAATGGACCCTCATCATAGTCCAGGTTCAGGAATGCCATGCCCTCGAGAATGGCGGCCACGGATTCGGGGCTCGAGCGCTCAAGATCGGTATCTTCTATGCGCAGAATGAATTGCCCTTGATGGCGACGGGCATAGAGCCATGAGTAAAGCGCGGTACGCGCGCCACCTATATGGAGATAGCCCGTGGGGCTTGGGGCAAAACGGGTGCGTATGGTCATAGTGGGGGGCTATGGTACTTAAAACCGCAGGCGAATTCACGAACGATTGGGAGACCCGGCTTTTTTGCGCGCTGGCCGCGGGTGCGACCGTTGTGACCGCCAACAATCGCCTCGCGCGTCATATCACGCTCCGATGGGCCGCGCATCAGCGGGCTCGAGGGCTGCTTGTCTGGACATCACCGGATATTTTGCCGTGGTCGGCCTTTATCGTACGCGCCGCCGATGCCGTCCGCGAGGCGCAAGGGACGCGTTCGGCGCCCCTGTCCGCGACCCAGGAGCGCTGGCTTTGGGCGGAGCTCGTGCGCGGGCAGGACACGGGGTTTTTGTGCAGCGACACAGCCTTTGGTGGCTTAGCCGCCGATGCGTGGCGCCTGCTTGCCGACCACAACCTGTCCTTGCCTCCTCACAACGGGAACCCTGAGGCTGAGATCTTTTTGTCTTTGGCGCGTGCCTTTACGGATCGCTTGCGCGGCTTGCAACGCGAGGACCGGGCGCGTGATGGCGCGCGGGTCGCAGCCGCCCTGCACCAAGGCATATGGACCCCGCCGTCCGCGTTGGTGTGGGCCGGGTTCTTGCAGCTCACTCCGATTCAGGCAGAGGTGAAGGCCGCTTGGGAGCGCGCGGGCGCGGTGTGTGAGGTCCTGAAGCTTCCCGAAATCCGCGCCACCACGCAGGCTATGGTCTTTCCTTCGGTGGAGCACGAATGGACCGCCGCGCTTCTCTGGGCTAAGGATCGCTGGACGCGCAACCCGGGGGGACGCTACGCGCTCATTGTTCCTGATCTCGAGCGCCAACGCGGGTCTATGATGCGTTTGGCCGATGACATAATCGCTGGGGCGGAGGCAAGGCCTTATGGTGTCTCTTGGGCCCCGCCTCTGACCGAGGCCCCGGTCGTGGCCGCGGCCCTGCGCATTTTTCGTCTCATGGCGGGCCCCCTGGAGCCGATGGACGCGGCCTCGCTCATGCAGTCCCCGTTTGTCGGAGGGCTGGCCAGAGAGGAGGGGGCGCGGGCCGGCGCGGCGTGTGAGCTGCTCGCTGGGGCGAGATCCTGGAGAATTCACGATCTGGCAGCCCTGGCCGGTCGGTATCGGGCGCCCCTTGCAGCCAGTTTGTGGGAGCGGCTTTTGGTTATCCGTCAGACCTGGCCCTCGCGCGCCCGGGCCAGTCTCTGGGCTGGGCACATGATGGGCGCCTTGGCAGCCCTTGGATGGCCGGGGTGTGCGGACCCGCGGGACCACGAGGGAGTGGCGGCCCTGCACGAGGTCCTGGAGGCGGTCGCCGGCCTCGACGCGCTTGCGCCGTCCCTGAGCTACGATCAAGTTCTCGGGGTGATACAAGAAGCGGTGGCAGGGCGCGCCTTTCAGGGGAGCGAGGCCGAGACCGAGACCCCAATCCAGATCTTGGGGCCGCTCGAGGCTCTTGGTCTGATCTTTGACGGGGTCTGGGTACTTAATCTTCACGACCGTGCCTGGCCCGCGCCGCGGTCCCCCCACCCCTTGTTGCCGCTCGGCTTTCAGCGGACCCATCATCTGCCGCACGCCCATTTTGAAGACGATGTGCGCTATGCCGAGGCCTTGGCGCGCGCGTTTTTGACAGCCGCCCCGGAGGTGACTGTCAGCAGTGCTCTGCACGATGGCGCCGACGCATTACGTCCAAGCCCGATTCTCGAGCGTCTTTGCCCTCGGATGGCCGAGGTACCGGTGTTCGCGCGTCGTAGCCACCGGATCTTTGCCCAACGGTTACCCCTAGAGGAGATACCAGAACCCCTGGCGCCGGTGGGCAAGCCCCGCGAGAGAGGCTACGGTGTCGGGCTTTTTGCCGCGCAAGCGGGCTGTTCATTTAAGGCCGCAGCGCAGTATCGGTGGCGCGCTGAGCCCTTGGTGGCTCCTTCCTATGGTTTGGCCCCGACGGTTCGCGGGGCGGTTTTCCATGCGGCCTTAGAGCAGATTTTCCGGGCCATCCCCGACCACGCCCACCTTGCGGCGCTCACCCCGCACGACCGGGAGGAGCAGGTGGCCCGTGCGGTTCGCCACGCGGTGGCCCAAGCGCGCGCCGACTACGAGCCTTTTTCCGCGGCCTTCACGGCCCTGGAGATACAACGGTACCAAAGGCTGCTTGGCGACTTTCTGGCGTTGGAGACGCAGCGCCCACCGTTTGTCGTGCGCGCCTGTGAAAAAGAAGTGCTCTTTCGCTGCGGGCCCTTATGGGCGCGCGGGCGTATCGACCGGATAGACGAGGTCAATGGTCAACGGATTTTGATCGATTACAAGACTGGGGTGCTACCGACGCTCGACCTCGATGCAGTTCGTCCTTTGTATCCTCAGCTCCTGTTTTACGCGGTCGCTGAAGGCCCCTTAGTGGCGGGGATTGCCTATGCCGCGCTTTCTGCGCGCGGAGCCGGCTACAAGGCGTGGGTGGCCGAGGCTGCGCTCTTGCCGGGCGCCGATGAGGTCCCGCAGTGGGAACAGAAGTCAGCGGCGTGGCGCGCGGTGCTAGAGGGTCTTGCCGAGGCCTTCATGGCCGGATCGGTGCGGGTCGATCCCCAACCGGGGGCCTGCGAGTATTGCGGTCGCGAAAGTCTGTGCCGGGTGCGGGAGGCGACCTTATGACGGTCAGTGATAGCGAGGCCCGGCGACTCGCTATCGATCCCAGCCAGTCGTTTATCGTCCAGGCACCAGCGGGATCTGGCAAGACCACGCTTTTGATTCAGCGCTATCTCGCGCTTTTGGGACGGGTCGAGAACCCCGAAGAAATCGTGGCGCTGACCTTTACCCGCAAGGCCGCAGAGGAGATGCGCGTGCGGGTGCTAGACGCCTTGGCCGCGGTCGACGACGGATCATCGGAAACCGACGGCCCGGAGGCGACGACTCGGCTATTGGCGGAGGGTGCCGCGCGCCGCGCTCACTCACGCGCTTGGCTCCTGAAGGCCTGCCCGACCCGCCTGCGTATTCAGACCTTCGACGCCTTATGCGCAGAGCTTGTGAAGCAGTGGCCGGCGGCCGCCGGGGTCGGTGTGGCATTCGATGTGACCGACACGCCCGAAGCTCTCTATGCGGAAGCGGCACTGGCGACCTTCGAGCGTTTGGGCGAGGACTCCCCGGTCGGCCAGGCGCTGGCCGATCTTCTGCCGGCGCTTGAGAACGATATCCATAAGTTTGTGACCCTCGTCAGCGAGCTTCTCGGGCGGCGCGAGCAGTGGTTGCCTATCGTCTTAGGCAGCCTGGGCCCCGACCCGACCGCATCGCGACAAGTGCTTGAGGCGGCGTTTATGGCGCAGGCCTTGAAGACCCTGGAGCGCGTTCAGCGCGCCTGCCCGGATGCGATATTGACAACCGCCTGCTCATATCTCGAGGCCGCCACCGGAGACTCTGCGTGGCAGAGTGCCGCTTTGCGCAGGCATGACAGCGAGACTTTGTTCCGCTGGCAGGAGCTTGCAAGCCGCCTTTTGACCGCGAAAGGCGAGTTTCGTAAGCGCTTAACGGGGTGGCCACGGGAGTGGGGTCCGGTAGCAGAGTTCTGCGCTGAACTTTCCGCCCTGCCGGAACTTGCGGAGGCCTTGAGGCAACTCAAGGCTTGGGGCCCTTGCGCCTATAGCGAGGATCAATGGCGGCGGCTAGCGGCGCTCGTGCGCATCCTTCCACAGGCCTCGGCCGAGCTCTTACTGGTGTTTGCCCGCCGCCAGACCTGGGATTTCACCGAGGTGGCCTTGCGGGCGCTGCAGACTTTGGGGTCGGGCGATGAGCCCGGCGATGGGGTACTGCGTCTTGATCGCAGCCTCCGCCATATTCTGGTCGATGAGTTTCAAGACACCTCAGTGCTCCAGTATCGGCTCTTGGAACGGCTGACGGGGGAATGGATAAGGGGTGAGGATCGCAGCCTTTTTGTGGTTGGCGACCCGATGCAGTCGATTTATAGTTTCCGCAAGGCCGAGGTCAGTTTGTTTATGCGCGCGGTTGAGGAGGGTCTGGCCGGCTGGCCGCTTACGCCGCTGACATTGACCGCCAACTTTCGCTCCCAAGATGGCTTGGTGGGCTGGGTGAACGCCTGTTTTGGGACCATTCTCCCGCGCCACTTCGACCCGCAGGAAGGCGCGGTCCCGCATGTCGCGGCGACCGCCGTCAAGGGGCCTGGTGGGGCGGTCTATGTGCACGCATTAGAAGATGTCGAGCTCACGGACGAGGCCCAGTATGTGGCAGACCTCGTAACCCAGACCCGGGCGCAAGAGCCCGGGTCCCGCTTGGCGATCCTGGTGCGCTCCCGGACCCACGGCCATGCCATTGCCGAGGCCTTGAGGAAGGCCGGCTTGCGGTTTTCGGCGGTCGATCTTTATAGCCTTGCGGGCCGCGCTGTGATCTCTGACCTTTTGGCGCTCACCGAGGCCCTGGTCTGGCCTGGAGCCCGGCTCAGCGTCTTGAGCTGCCTCAGGGCCCCTTGGTGCGGCCTGGATGTCGCCGATTTGTCCACGCTCTGCGACGACGATGATCGCGACCTGAAGGAGCTTTTGGCAGACGAGGCGCGGCTTGCGCTTTTGAGCGCCGAAGGGCAAGTACGGGTGCGGCGGTTTCGCGACCTCTGGATGGCCGCCTGCGCGAACCGCGCCAAGACGCCTCTCGTTTCGCGTGTGGAGGAGGCCTGGATTGCGCTCGGCGGCCCCGCTGGTCTCGACGCGGACGGGGAATTGGAGGAGGCGGAGCTGTTTTTTCAGGTCTTGGGGGAGCTTGAGTGCGCGGCCGAGGTCTCTCTCTGGGGTCTTAGGGAACGTTTGGAGGCGCTTTATGCGCCGGCCGATCCGCATGCCGACGATCTTCAGATTCTGACCATCCATAAGGCCAAGGGACTTGAGTTCGATATCGTGATGTGCCCAGGGCTTGGTCATGATACGGCGTCCGATCGGAGACCCTTGTTGTTGGCGCTCGAGGCCCCGGGGGATCGGGGGCCGGACCTGCTACTGGCGCCTTTGAAGGCCGATGGTGAAGACCCGGACGCCCTTTATGAGTCCCTACGGGCAAGCCTTGCCCGCAAGCGTCAACATGAGTTGGCGCGGCTGCTGTATGTCGCTTGCACGCGCGCGCGTGCGAGTCTGTATCTCATCGGCCATAGCGCCCGCAAAGACGGAATCGCGCGTCCGCGGGGGCTCTTGCGCGTCCTCTGGCCGGTTATCGAGTCCGATTTCGAAACCCCCCGTTTTTTGCGTTCGGGGTCTCGGTCGGCTCTCGACATGGTGCGTCCGGCTCGGCGCGTGCCGCAGGCGGCGTCGCTGGAGCGAGACCGGGCCTTGGTCTTCGAAGAGAGTCCTTTGCCAAATACGCCGGCGGGGCTGGTGTTCGATTGGGCCGGCAGCTGTATTCGCATCGTGGGTGTCGTGGTCCATAAGATTTTCGCCCAATTAACCTATCAAAGTCTGCCGCCGCCTGGGGTTGTACCGGACACCCTGACTGCGCGCGTCGAGTCGCTTTTGCGGGGCTACGGTCTGCAGGGAGGCGACTGGGAGGAGGCTCATCGCCGTGTGCTGGAGGCCCTGCGGCTTACCCTCACGGATCCCCGCGGTCGGTGGCTGCTCGGGCCGCACAACGAGGCCGGCAGTGAGTGCGCGCTAAGCGCCTTGATCGAAAATCGTGTGACCACCGTGCGCGTCGATCGCACCTTTGTGGATCCCGACGGGGTGCGTTGGATTATCGACTACAAAACGAGCTGGCACGAAGGCTCTGACCTTGCGGCTTTTCTTGACCAAGAGCAGAACCGCTATCGGGAGCAGCTGACGAACTACGCCCGTTTCTTTACCAAGCTTGATCCAAGACCGGTGGAGCTTGCGCTCTACTTTCCCTTGTTGCAGGCCTTTTGTCATTGGCGGTATGAAGGCTCGTAAAAAAGCCCCTAACCTTTCGGATAGGGGCTTTGCCATCGTCCTTGATGGTGTACGCATCCTGCGACGGTTCCTACTCTAGCGCGGCTGGGTGTGCTGCGCTCTCCGACTTAAGTCCGGGCTGTTTTCGACCACTACATCATGACCATTGCTGGCAATCACATGAAATGCCCCGTAGCGCTGCCACGACTGTTCCGCGGATGGCAAGCCGACGATAAAAACCCGATGGTGACGCGCAAGAGCGACAAGTGATTGCCCGGTAATCAGCGTCGTCTTGCGCGGATTGTGCCGAATCCCGTAGTAGAGATCTCCTTGGCGGGGATCGAAGACGTAAATCTTTCTATGTAAATAAAAATCAAAAGACGACAAGTCCTCGTAGTGGTGCGCCACGAAGACGTAAGAGTGAGGCGTGAGGTGCGGTAGGAGTGCCACAGCCAGGTCTTTCGAGGCATAGCGATTGGCGTGCGCGATCGAAAAGACCAGGGCAAGCACAATAAAGCCGGTTAGCGATCCGATCGCCGAAAGGGCCAAAAATCGCTCGAAATGGGCTCGGTGTTCCTGCAGAGCCGCCAAAAAGAACGCGAGGTATATCAAGGATATCGCGACCAAGTAGGGGCGCATGAACGGATGAGCGACGTAGAGGCTGGTAATACCCACAGCCACGCACAGTAAAGCAAACCCTGCCAGGAGCCACGGCAAGGAGCGCTTCTTGAGATCAGGTAAGGCCCGGCCGATAAAAAGCGCCAGGGCCGGAAAGGCCGGCAGCATGTAGTACGAAGACGAGGTCTTCGAGATCGTAAAAAACACCACATAGACCCCAGCCCACAGGAGCAGGAGGCGATCCAGCCGGTCGTAGGGCCGCCGCCTAATGAGAGCCTCTATCAGAAACGGCGTCCATGGAAATATGCCGAGAAGAATATGCTCAAAATTGTAGTAAAAAGGCGGCCTTCGATAGTCCATTGGCTTCAGGGTTCCGAGGAACCGGTCGAAGTGTTCTTGGACAATGTAGCGATCAAAGAATCCCGGCACATGCAGGACCATCCAGATGTGCCACGGCAGGGCGATGACGAAAAACACCCCCCAGGCGAGTAGAAATGGGCGCCAGCGGAAAGTCTTGCGTTCCAGCAGCAGGAACAGCAAGACGATAAGCCCTGGCAGGACGATCCCGATCAAACCCTTGGTGAGGCAGGCCAGGGCACTGGCGGCCGCTGCCAGGAGCAAGCGCCACGTCTGGTCCGGTTTCTCGATATAGCTGAAAAACGCAAGTAGCGTGATGGTATGAAAAAGCGTGAATGTCATGTCGAGCATGGCAAGTTGCGACATGATGTAAAAGCCTGCCGAGGAAAACAGGATCAAAGTCGGCCACGCTGGGGCCGTTGATCGGTGCCGCGCGAAACGATACACCACGGCCAAGGTCCCGAGCGCGGCGAGCGCCGAAGGCAGCCGGGCGGCGAACTTGCCTATGCCGAATATCTTGTACGATAGCATGACAAGCCAATAGAAGAGCGGCGGCTTTTCAAGATAGGGTAGGCCGTCTAGGCGTGGAATGAGCGGGTTGTGATGCAGCATTTCGCGTGCCACTTCGGCGTACAGACCCTCGTTGAGATTCAAGAGTGGTCGCAGGGCGAGCGGGACTAGGGTCAAAACCACAATCGTGAGGATAAGGGCTGCTGAGGTCGGTCGAGATTTGGTAAGGGGCGACATTGGTCCATCCTCATTAAGCGGACAAATTCGGGTCACGGTTCGTGGGCCGGCTGTCGGACTTAAAGCATCGACCCGGACCGGGTCGTGGGGCCTCACCACACTCTAGGTGCCCTTGCGGCGCCCGGTCTCGGGACTCGCGCATCGTTAGTGGGCCCCGCCACCAGCCCCAGAGTCCGGTGAACCGAACGGTGGTTTGGCAAACCAGATCAGCACCAGAAGCGCCAGGAATATCCATCCGGACAGCCAGAAAAAATCGTCGGTCGCCATGACTACAGCGTGGCTGCGGGCGAGCCCCATCAGGACGTCGACCGCGGCATGATAGGAGAGCCCGTGCCGCTCCAGGACCTTCAGGGCGTGGTGGACCGTAGGGTTCTCGGGAGTGAGATTGCTTCTCAGTCGGTAACGGTGAAAGGTAGCGCGGCGTGTCCACAGGGTGATACTAAGCGACGTCCCGAAAGAGCCTGCGAGCAAACGCATGAAGTTGGAAAGCCCGGCTGCGCTCGCCACCCGAGATTGAGGCAGCCCCGACAACAACAAGGTCACTGTGGGTACGAAGAACGTGGCCATGGCCGCGCCCTGAACTAAGCGTGGCGCGATAAGATGCGCGAAATTGACGTCGCCTGGGAATGTGCTCGTCCAAAACGATACCCAGGCAAAGATCAGAAATGAAATGGTCGTGATGAGGCGCAAATCCACGCGATGAATGAAGCGGCCTACGATCGGCGATAGGATGACCGATAGGACCCCGATGGGGGCGGCCGCAAGACCGGCCCAGACCGCCGTATAACCCAGATTCGTTTGGAGCCAGAGCGGAAAGATGACAATGCCGCCAAAAAATACGAGATAACCGAGACTCATGGCGATCGTGCCGACTGTGAAATTGCGAATCTTAAAAAGCCTGAGATCGACGACTGGGTGTTCGTCGGTGAGTTCCCAGGCAATAAAGAAGGCCAAGGCTACGGTCGCCACGATCGCGAGCGCTATGATCGTGTTCGATCCAAACCAGTTGAGGTCGTTGCCTTTGTCGAGCAGAATTTGAAGAGCGCCGACCCCAAGTACGAGAAGGCCGATGCCGACTGCGTCGATCGGTACGTGCTGGCGTGGGGTCTCGTTGTGGGCCAGCGTCTCCCAGACCGTGAACGCGGTGAAGATTCCGATCGGGATATTGATATAAAAGATCCAGGGCCAGGAGATGTCCTCGGTGATATAACCCCCAAGTATCGGTCCGAGAATGGGGGCCACGACCACGGTCATCGACCACAGCGCAAGTGCAAATCCCTTTTTTTCCGGGGGATAGCTGCGTAACAGCAGGCTCTGCGACAAGGGAATCATGGGACCGCCCATAGCGCCTTGGACCACCCGGAAAAATAACAGGACGGGGAGGCTATCGGCCAGTCCGCAGGCCCAGGAGGAGAGGGTAAAAAGCAAAGTCGCGAAGACAAAGAGTCGAACCTCGCCCATGCGCCGCGCCAAAAAGCCCGTCATCGGGAGCGCTATGGCGTTACTGACCGCAAACGAGGTGATAACCCACGCCCCTTGGTCGGGACTCACGGCGAGGTCGCCTGCGATCGTCGGTATCGACACATTGGCGATCGAGGTGTCCAGGACCTGCATGAACGTCCCGAGCGAAAGCGCAAGCGTAATAAGGGCGAGCGGAACCTCGGGAGTTTTGGCGGCCATAGTTTATCCTCGCCGCGCGCCGTTGGCGATTAAGATTTTGTGGACCAGTGCCCGGGCTTTGGCCAGGCTGTGACCGTAGATGTGCGTGCGATAGAGGAAACCGTGGCGCGGATGCCAGGCCAGCGTGTGGCCGTGGGTATTATGGATATTGACGGTAACGGTCGCGCTGAGGCCGACCCGCAAGGGGTAACGAGTGAGCAAGCTCTTCGGAAGGCTTACGCGCACCGGGATCCGTTGGACGATATTGATCCAATTGCCGCTCGCGTTGCTGGGCGGTAGCAGCGCGAACGCCGAGCCGGTACCAGCCCCTATCCCGATGACCCGTCCGTGGTAAACGACCGAGCTGCCGTAGACTTCGGCCACGATCTTAGCGCTTTGTCCAAGACGCAAGGAGCCGATCTCGTTTTCCTTGAAGTTCGCCGTGACC
>JAJYGP010000033.1 GCA_021785035.1 Pseudomonadota bacterium | reverse complement strand
CATAGAGAGAGAAGGTGGTGTGAAAGACCTCCCGGATATGGGCACGTTTTTCGGACGGGTCGTCGCCTAGAAGACTGACGAGGGGAATACGCAAGCGGGCACCGGCCTGGTAGGGGGCCTGGTCGGGTTTTACCAGGGCCATTCCCGGGCTTTTTCGATCGATTCCGTGCGCCACTGATGAGTCCCCCTGGTTTGGCAATATCTATTCAGAACAGTAAGCGATACACGAGTAAGCGCACTGTAAAAGCGCGCGCCGGAAAGACCGGATCATGGGTGCCCGTGAGCGTCTGTGTGAAGTCCGCTCATGCCCGCTTGACAGGGCCTTATCATACCAGAGCATCGGCCTCCCTACGACCCAATAAAGGAGGGGCCGAGCGGCGCTCAGGAGGTGGCTATTAGTCTTTACCAATCATTGTCTTATGAGTGATTGAGGGCGGCCGTGTAAGGATGAGGCCGCCGTAAGGAGGTTGTTGCGGGGCTATGCTGTCCCGGCTGCGGTAGAGCGGGGATAGGCCAAGGAAAGGACAGCCAGTCCTGACCGGTGGGTCACAGAGCCTGGGTCGGGTGCTCAGCCTTATTGTTGAGGTAGGCCGTCTGGTTCATCGCCGGGCTGAAGAGGCGCGTTATCCAAGGGATGCTTCACTCCCTGTTTTGGGTGTTCCGCCCTCCCTTTCAGGTCCTGTTGTCGGGTCTCCTCAGACTCGAAATCAGTTTTGAGCAAGTCGTCGCCCTCACCTTCCACGACATAGGGCTGCCCATCGGTTTGCTCTTTGGTGTAACCGGTGACCGGATCTGTTCTCTTTCGATGCGCAGAGCAAGCCTCCGATGTTTATCGAGTGGGGCACCATGCCTGATAGTCTTTCGGTCGACCATCGTCCTTTGGTCGTTTTTCTTTCGTTTACCCAGGCTTGCGAATCGCACTTTGAAGGACGCTGCGATCACAGCCGTAGATAGCCCCGGGCCTTTCGAGCTTGACGCGACTGATCTTCCGCTCGCGGTCGCGGTCCTGCACAATGGATATTCGTTTCTTAATGAGGGTAGGGAGTGGGAATGGCTAAGAATGTCTATAGTGGGTCCCGTTGGGAAAAGCTCGCCGCGTACTCGCGGGCAAGACGCATAGGTCCTTGCGTGGCCGTGTCTGGGACCGTGGCGGTGGACGCGCAAGGTCAGGTCGTGGGGCTGGGTGACGCCTATCAGCAGGCGCGATTCATTTTACAAAAGATCGAAACCGCTCTTCGCGAGGCCGGCGCTTCGTTATCGGACGTGACAAGGACCCGACTCTATTTGGCCGACATGCGTCATTTTGAGGAGGTTGGACGCGCTCACAAAGACGTGTTTCAGGGTATTGATCCGGCCACGAGCGCTGTGCAAGTAGCGGCTTTGGTCGATCCGGCCATGTTGGTGGAAATCGAGGCCGACGCCTATATTGAGTGAGTGATTTAGGCCGCAGTTTGAAGGCTCGCGCAAGCGACGGGATGAGCGAGCAGGTCCGATTCGGCGGAGGGAGGGCGGCTTAGGCGCGGAGCGCTTAAGGCAATGGGGAAGCCAACGGGGCATTCCCGATCGAAGGTGACTTTATGCAAAAGAGACAGAGCCTGGCAGGTGGGACGCGTCTTACCGGTATCCTAGGCATCGGGCTGCTGTCCGCCTGTACGCCGCTTCATCTGCTGAACGCGGTCGTCCTTTCCCATCCGTACCATCGAGTGCGTAACATCGCCTACGGGCCCCACAAGAGGGAAAAGCTCGATATCTATATCCCTAAGAGGCTTGGTGCCGGACCGATCAAGGTCGTTGTGTTTTTTTATGGCGGCTATTGGCGCTATGGAAGTAAGCACGGATACAAGTTTGTCGGGGAGGCCTTGAGCTCGCGGGGGGTGATAGCGGTGGTTCCCAACTATCGACTTTATCCGTCCGTCAATTGGCATGGCTTCGTAGACGATGGGGCCTTGGCCTATCGTTGGGTCGAGCGGCACATCAAGAGGTACGGCGGCGATCCAAAGCAGGTGTTTGTCATGGGCCACTCGGCGGGGGCTTATATTGCCGCCATGGTGGCCCTGAATCACCCCTTACAGAAGGCCATGAAGCTCCAAAGGCCTCCCTGCGGCTTTATTGGCCTCGCCGGGCCGTACGCGTTTCTTCCCATCACCAACCCCAAGGTGCGCCAAGTCTTTGCCTCATCCCGCCATCTGATCGATACTCAACCGATTCATTACGTCACTGCGGGCGACCCCCCGACGCTGCTCCTTTTCGGGCGCGAGGACCATACCGTAAACCCCAGCAACAGCCTTCAATTGGCGGCGGCTCTCAAGGCCCACGGGGACACGGTGCGGGTCATTTCTTACCCCGAGATAGGTCACATTAGCCTACTCGTATCCTTGGCAAGCCCGTTTCGTTTTCTGGCTCCCACCTTACGGGATAGCATGGCCTTTATCCGATCCACGGCGTGTCGATAGCCATCTCGTTCCATCGTGGTCTCCCCGTCCCGTTTGCCGTAACGACCTTAAGAGATGATGGCGGTGAGGGTGTGAGGAACGAGCGGTGGGCGCTCGCCGATCTGGTGACTATGACCGATTCGCTACCCGGGATCGCCGGTTCCGCCCTATAATTGCGTGAGACCTGGGACGTTGAGACGAGTCTTATGGTGGTGCCCCCGATGGGATATCGAGAAGGAAACGGTTTGCATCGGTGCCTGCGCAGATTGCGACCATGAATCCCTGGTATTCGGGTTCCTTATCTGCGATGCCTTAGACGGCCTTGTGCCCATGAAGGTCATAAGCAGAGGGCGACCTGAAGATCAGGATGGCAACGTGAAGGGAGTGTGCCCGTGAGACAGGAGGCGGAGTTTGCGGTTGAGGGGATGACCTGCGCCTCGTGTGTGGCGCGGGTCGAGCGTGCCCTGAGCGCTGTGCCGGGTGTTAACGAGGTGTCTGTGAATCTCGCCTCGGAGAAAGTCGCGATCTCTTACGATGCCACCGTCGCCGGCCTCGACCACATTGTCAATCAGGTGAAAGAGAGCGGCTACACGCCGATTGTCGCGGACTGGGACGTGGGCGTTCAGGGCATGACTTGTGCCTCGTGCGTCGGCCGTGTCGAGCGCGCCTTAAAGGCCCAGCCGGGAGTCCTTGAGGTGGCCGTTAATCTGGCTACGGAACGGGCCAGCGTACGTTATCTTGCGGGTGCGGTTCGGTCCGAACAGCTCGCGGAAGCGATCAGCCAAGCGGGTTATGAGCCGTACGATCTGAATCAAGACCACGAGGCGGGGCACGAGGGCGGAGGATTGCGCGTACGCCGAGATCTTGAGATCGCGGCTCTTTTGACGATTCCGGTCCTGATATTGTCGATGGGGACGATCTTCGTGCCGGAACTAAGAACGGTATCCGATCATCTTTTATCCAAAGCAGGACAGGGATGGATTGAGGCTGTTCTTACGACGGCGATTCTCTGGGGTCCCGGCCGTCGCTTTTTTCGCCCCGGATTCATAGCCTATAGGCATCTTGCGCCCGATATGAATAGTCTTGTCATGACTGGCACGGGTGCTGCTTGGCTCTACAGCCTCTTGGTCCTAGTAAGGCCAGATGTATTTCCCACGCATGCCCGGCAGCTCTATTTCGATTCCGCCGCGGTGATCATCACCGTCATTCTGGCGGGTAAGTATCTCGAGGCGCTGGCGAAGGGGCGAGCCGGCGCGGCCATTCAGAAGCTTGTCGGATTGCAAGCCAAGACGGTCATACGGTTGAGCGGGACCTCGGAGGAAGAGATTCCGATGAGTCGTTTGAAGGTGGGCGAGGTCGTCTTGGTCAAACCCGGCGCAAGGGTGCCGGTCGATGGACGCGTGCGTGACGGCGAGAGCTACGTCGATGAATCGATGCTGACGGGCGAGGCTATGCCGGTCAGAAAGCGTATCGGGGATCGGGTCGTGGGTGGATCCGTAAACCAACACGGTGCGCTTCAGGTGGAGGTGACGGAGATGGGGAGCGCAACTGTCCTTGGGCACATCATCCAACTGGTCGAAAAGGCCCAGACATCCAAGCTTCCGATCCAAAGCCTGGCAGATCGGGTCGTGCGGATCTTTACCCCCACGATCTTGGCACTGGCGGGCCTTACCTTTGCCGCGTGGCTCAGCTTAGGACCGCCCCCTGCCATCATCATGGCGCTGGTCAGTGCCGTGTCGGTGCTCGTAGTGGCTTGTCCATGCGCCATGGGGCTTGCGACCCCAGCGGCCATTATGGTGGGTACGGGGCGTGCCGCAGAGCTTGGGGTCTTGTATCGGAAGGGTGCGGCCCTCGAGGCATTGAGTCATGTCGATACGGTGGTCTTCGATAAGACCGGCACCCTCACGTGGGGCCAAGCGCGGCTGACCGACGTCGTGTCGCATGAGGTGTCGCGCCGGGAGATCCTCCATTTGGCAGCGCGGGCGGAATGGGGGAGCGAGCATCCTGTCGCTTTAGCG
This sequence comes from Pseudomonadota bacterium, assembly GCA_021785035.1. Classification (GTDB taxonomy): domain Bacteria; phylum Pseudomonadota; class Gammaproteobacteria; order Acidiferrobacterales; family Acidiferrobacteraceae; genus Acidiferrobacter. The sequence continues at coordinate 7,226 of JAJYGP010000033.1, read as the reverse complement.
CTTGTCAGGGCGGCGCGCGAGGAAGGTCTCGATCCCGGACCGGCCGAAAGCTTCGAAACCCAGCCGGGATTTGGTATACGCGCTTTGGTGGAAGGCCGGTCCCTTGCCATAGGCGCAGCGCGCCTCATGGCGCAAGAGGGGGTAGTAATCGAGGGCTGGGAAGAAGACGCAAGACGGTTTTCGGCGCAAGGCAAAACCGTGGTCTATGTCGCGCGCGACAAGATCCTCATCGCAATTTTCGCTTTGACGGACCCACTTCGGCCCGAGGCCTACGCGTTGGTGCGGGCGCTTAAGGCCCGCAAACTATCTATCGTCATGATCTCCGGCGACACGGAGCAGGCGTGCGCCTATCTTGCCCGCACCATCGGAATCGATCGCTACTTAGCCAATGTGCTTCCAGAAGGAAAGGCAAAGGCCGTACAAGGCCTGCAACAGGACGGACACAAGGTGGCATTCGTGGGTGATGGCATAAACGACGCCCCGGCGCTTGCTCAGGCGGATGTAGGGATCGCGGTCGCGAATGGAACCGATGTCGCGATCGAAGCGGCAGACGTCACGGTCACGCACAATTTGGGCGCCGTTACGACCGCGATCGACGTCGCTCGACGGACCTTGTCGACTATTCGTGGCAATCTTTTTTGGGCATTTTTTTACAATATCATTTTGATTCCGCTCGCGGCCGGTCTTTTGTATCCCGGTTTTGGCCTGCGTCTTAACCCGATGTTGGCGGGCTTGGCTATGGCCTTTTCGAGCGTGTTTGTATTGGCCAATAGCCTCCGTCTCAAACGCCTCAAGCCGGTTGTTCTTTTGGCGGAGGGGGATGGCGGGCGAGTGGCTCCGATCAAGACAAGTTCGATATCGCTGTAAGGATGAGTGTGTGGCACATTTTGCGTTATTTTAAACGGAAGGAGGGTTTATGGCTCAGGTCGCATTGCGTATTACCGGTATGACATGCGGACATTGTGTCGCCGCGGTCACCAAGGCCTTGCGGTCGGTGGCGGGGGTGGACTCGGTGGAGGTCAGTCTCGAGAAGGGTCAGGGTCTCGTAAAGGGTCACGCTGATGTCGCGCAGCTCATCAAAGCGGTTGAAAAAGAGGGTTATGAGGTTAAGACCATGCCCGGTTGAGGGGAGGTCGGTCCGCAACCTTGTCACGAGGGGAATGAGGTCGGGTGTTCGACGTATGTCGCCCGAGCGGATAAAGGGCGTTCTAAGCGGGAAAGATCAGGTCCAAAAAAAAGAGGCGCGGGCGTCAGCTATTCATAAGGGGTAGGCTAGATTTCGGATGAAGGCACAGGGCGGTCACGGAGGCTCTATATGACAGAACCGGAGAATTGGGATCTCATTATCATTTTGATTACGGGGCCGGAAAGTCCTAAGCGGCTCCCATCGGCGTTTTTTTTGGCATCGACGGCTGCCGCTGCGGAACAAAACGTGCTTTTGTATTTTACGGGTCCGGCGACGGAGCTTCTGAGAAAGGGTGTACCCGAGACCATTTTCCCCTTAACGGGAGGAAAGAGCATCGCCGATTTTATGAAGCTCGCCGTGGACAACGGGGTCCATATGATAGGTTGTGCTCAGTCGCTTGATTTAAACGGTATGACGGCAGCCGACCTTGGCCGCAAGATGCCGCTTATTAACCCGAGCGCTGCCTTACCGTCCTTGGCGAAGGCCGGTCGCGTACTGACCTGGTAGCGGAAGGCGGGCCTTTTTTGAGCCAGGGTGGGTCCGGGCCGGGGGCCTTTCTGTCGGTAGGGTGTGTGCCACGATTTAGAGAAACGGATCATTAACTGAGCTCGATCAGAAAACAAAGGAGTGTTGTATGAATGATGTGATTTGCGCGTTCGCGGCTGCGGGACCAGGTCAGCGTCTCGAGCCTTTTACCTACAAGCCAGGCGCGCTACTCCCAGACGAGGTGGAGATCGCGGTCGAACACTGCGGGATCTGTCACTCTGACCTGTCGATGCTCGATAATGAGTGGGGGCGAAGCGTGTACCCTTTGGTCGCTGGCCACGAGGTGATAGGGCGCATTGTCGCGTTAGGGGCGCAAGTCAAGAGCCTTGAAGAGGGGCAACGCGTGGGCCTTGGGTGGTACGCCCGCAGCTGCATGGTGTGTACTCAGTGCTTAAGCGGGAACTACCATCTGTGTCATAAGGCCGAAGCGACGATTGTCGGTCGTCACGGGGGATTTGCCGAGCGTGTGCGCTGCCATTGGGCCTGGGCCGCGCCGTTGCCCGAGGTACTGGAGCCGGCCGCAAGTGGTCCTTTGTTTTGTGCAGGAACTACTGTGTTTAGCCCGCTCATGGAGTTTGACGTTCGGCCGACCGATCATGTTGGAGTCGTAGGTATCGGTGGCTTGGGGCATTTAGCGCTTCAGTTTATGCGCGCCTGGGGCTGCGAGGTCACGGCCTTTACCTCGCACGCAGGCAAGGCTGCAGAGGTGAACGTCTTTGGCGCCCACCATGTGGTGACAAGCGACGATACCGTGGCGCTTGATCGTTTGACAGGGACCTTCGACTTTTTGTTGGTTACCACGAATGCATCCTTGGATTGGACACGCTTTCTGCAGGTTTTGGCGCCGCGTGGGCGCCTCCACTTCGTCGGAGCCGTATTAAAGCCTCTTGATATCCCGGCATTTGGATTGATTGGCGGTCAGAAGGAGGTTTCGGGGTCGCCCTTGGGTCGTCCGATTACCGTCGCAAAGATGCTCGAGTTTGCCGGACGGCATACCATAGCGCCGCAAGTCGAACATTTCCCGATGTCGCGCGCCAACGAGGCGCTCGACCACCTTCGGAGTGGCAAGGCGCGCTACAGAATCGTATTGGATGCGGATTTCTAGACGAAGGATAAGAGGGGCTAAGCGGGTTTTGGGACGGCCCCTCGTTCGCAGCGAAGGCCATGGCCGCCACGTCCTAGTGTCTCCATGACGTGGCGGCTCTGACTTAAGAAAAGAGTTCCTTGAAAAACTCTCGCATTGCGGCCCAGGCACGTTGGGCCGCGCGCTTATTATAAGCGAAGCCCTTGTGGGGTTCGTTGCCAGCGGCGGGGTTTGTGAAGCTATGAACCGCATCGCAGTACTGGACGAATTGCCAATCCGCGTGCGCGGCGCGCATTTCGGCGAGAAACCCGGACACTTCCGCTTGGGGAACGAACGGATCCTCGGCCCCATGGAGCGCAAGCACCTTCGCCTTAAGCGTCCCCGCGGTCGCCGGGCGTTCAGTATGGAGATTGGCATGGAAGGTCACAACGCCCTTGAGGTCGGCACCGGCACGCGCGAGCTCGAGCGCCGTTGTGCCCCCGAAGCAAAACCCGATCGCTGCGATTTTATCCGTCTGACATTGGGGGTGGGCGCGGAGCGCGGCCAAGGCCGCGGCCGCACGCTGGCGCATCAAACTACGGTCCCCGGCGCGGTAGCGCCCCGCGTACTGAGCCGCTTCATCGGGGTTGCGTGGCCGGTCTCCCTTTCCGAAAATATCCGCGGCCAGTGCTATGTAACCGGCCTTGGCGAGATCATCGCACGCAGTTTTTTCATGGTCTGAAACGCCCATCCACTCATGAAAGACGAGCACGCCCGGACGCTTGGCCTTTCCTGATGCGTCGGTAGCGAGATAGCCTTCAAGCGTAGTGCTTCCGTCCTGGTACTCGTAAGCCTGACCTGTCATCTAATCTCCTTATAAAGATCCCGTTGTCACGGTCTTTAGCGTCTTATTGGCCGATGCGCAAGAGGTGTCGGCCATGTCGGGTGCTGTCACTTGGATTCACGAACGCCTTCCACTAATACTCTAATATGTACCGTGTTGGATAGGCCTTCTGGCAGATAGGCCTTCATTCCGTAATCGCTCCGCTTAATGGTGGTTGTGGCCACAAACCCCGAGAGATAACCGCCCCAAGGTTTGGGAAGATAGCTGACGCTGCCAGCCCCCTTTTGACGGACATGAAAGACGACCTGGTGCGTAACGCCATGCAGGGTCAAGCGGCCAAAAAGTTGGCCAATTTTGAAGCCGGTGGGTTGATACCGTGTGCTGACAAAGGTGATATAGGGATACCGGGCGGCATGAAAAAACATCGGACCGCGCAGGTCTTTGTCGCGCAAAGAAAAATCCGTGTTGATGCTGCTTACCGGAATGGTGATATGGACGCGATCGGCCCGCGGGGCCTTGTTGTTGAAGGTATAGCTCCCGGAGATTGCGTCAAAGCGCCCGGAAAACGGGACAACGCCCACATGGCCGATCGTGAATAGAACCTCGGTGTGGTCGGGATCGATTTTGTAGGTTCCGTTGGGGCTGCCATTCAGCCAGTGGTACGAGCTTGAGTTTGCCCGGGCCGCTAGAGCGGACGGGATGCCGGCGCTAGCCCCTAGTACGACGGCTGCGATAGTGACTACGGTTTTGAGCTGATTCATGCAATCCTCCGCGACCTAATGATGCGATGGGTTTTTATCTATTCCTAATAAGAATAGCCACGGTAGCAAGTCCTTTCTTTTTGATAAAGTAGGCACTTATCGGTAACCAAAAGAAGCAGCCCCTTGGGCATTATTCGAGGGAGAGGTGGGGAGCTGTCTCAGTATCGGTTTCGCAGGGCTCATGCCGGGTGGCGCACGGGCCGTGAAAGCACACGCTCGGATTTGCTCCGCTCGCTGTTCGCGAGCGATGGTTTTTGGGATCGCGGGCCCTGATCAAAAGGCGAGGTGCGCCATGGTCACTCAAAAGAATCCGGATTGCTTGGTTGCGGGTCCGCTCTCAATGCAAGGGTCCGGGCGTGTTTTTTGTATATAAGCTCTGGGCCGCTTGATCTTTGCGCACTTCTTGCTGAACTTGGCTTATCTGGGTACGCGAGAGGTGTGCCTCAGCGACTCTTAGCATGTCCGTCACGATAGGAAGCGTAATGCCCATTTTTTTGCCGGAGGCTTTCGCCAAAAGAAGCCATCGAGTGGCTTTGGTATAATTTTTCGGAACATGGGCGCCACCCGTAACGTACATGAACCCTAGCCCCATTTCCGAGGCGGTGTCACCTTGTCTTGCCGCGTCACGTATCAAGCGCAGCCCCTTCTGCGTGTTAACGGGCACATAAAGACCGGCTAGGTATAAGTTTCCAAGTTCGCCTTCTGCAGACGCATATTTTTGAGCCGCGGCGCGGCGAAGCCATGCAAGTGCAGCGGTCGTGTTTTGCGATACTCCTACTCCGCTGAGATAGGCGCCCGCGAGACGGGTTTGCGCGGGCGCGTAGCCGTGGAGGGCCGCTTGTCGATACCATCGCACACCCAGCGCGATGTTCTTTTGGGCGTTCTGTTTGTGGAGTGTTGCCGTATCAAAATATGACCGGCCCAGGTCGAACTCCGCTTTAACGTCACCCTGCCGCGCCTTTTTTTGTGCTTTCAGGAAGGCGGGCCCGCTGAGTATGCCGGCCCTTATATGGCGCGCAAGCGTAGGACTTTCGACTGTCAAAGCGCGAAATTTTGCCATCGGTGTTCTGGCCGCTGTCGAAGGAAGCGCTGCGGCCATCGCAGGAACTAGAGCGGTCGTCAGGAACACAACCCCGATAGGCGATAATTTTGACATTCCCCCACCTCTTGGCAGCTGAAACATTCGTGAAAACCGTGTTAAAAGCGGCCTTGTTATTCCGTTGACGCCGCTTTCTCAATAGCTGCTTATTTTTGCCCTCATGCGGCTATCCAAAAACATGTCGCTAAAGTATATGACATGTGGAGAAAAAACACTCGCGGGGCACACGCTTTTTTCTACGTGTGCACGGTGAAAATTATCGGCGAGGATTATTCGATCTTATGTGTCATGTTAGGCTAGCGGCCCTTGTCGCTAACCTCGCGCTGCCGGGCGAGCAGTCGATCTCTCATATCGGCTCTTCCGGGTTTTGTGTGGGGAGCCCCTAAAAGCCTCATGATGGACGCCCCGCCGGATAGAGGTCAAGCTTGCCGCAATGGAAGAGAATCGCGATGCGATATTGGGTAAAGTTGCGGTAGCCGCGGGCATTGGTTTTAAGGAGCTGGATCTGGGCGTTCATGCCTTCTGCGGCGGCGCAGGTGTGCGATGTTTCGTATAGGCGAGTAACCCCAGCAGAGGGCGTTTGAGGGTCTTCGCGTAAGCCATGGTAGGCGGGTGTCGCGAGTGAGTCGCCCAGAAACCCGCGGTCGAAAAACTGGTGGGCCGATTCGGTATATGGGTAATCCCAGAAGTCGGCAAACGTCTCCTTGATGGCCCAGGCACGGCCCACTTTCAACGCATCGACTTTGAGCGTCTGGAAGTGTTCTCGCTGGCAGTCCGTCCCGTTCCATGGGCTCTGCAGCCAAAGATACCGTGTCTTCGTAAGCGTCTCCTCGCCCTGGGCTTGCAGTTCCCGGTGCTCGCGCTGACGCACGAGATCAACCGCCTTGTTCAATTCCTTCGCGCAGGGACACTTGTCATGCACGATCAGGGCTTGCGGAGCCGCCACTCCGGGTGGCCTCCCAATAAGGCACCCACATGTCCATGGCCACTGCGGCAAGCCCTAGGCGCTGAGGCTACGGATCGCTGTCCAGAGCGTATGGGCGGCCTCCCGGGTGCGTTCGGGCACCACCTCAAGGACTCGTCGCCCCGCAAGGTCGTGCAGTACCGAGACGTAGTCGTGACCCTTGCCGAAGCTCTTCTCATCAAGACCGGCATCGCCTTGCGTGCCGAGCCAGCGCAACCCTTCCCATGATCGGCGAGCCACACCGCGTGTGACTGCCCGCTTCCTGACCCGGTCTACTTAGTCCCAGGAGAGCGCCGTCAACCACTGGGGCTGCACCTTACTGCGCACCGCTTGCAACACCTGAATGACATAGGCTTCAAAGAGTTCGGGTAAACGGCTCCCATCTTCCGCCCAAGCGACCCGGATCTGTTTGACCCCGCACTTCAGACAGTTGACACGCGGGACGCAGGCCTCGATGAAGGTCTTCCTGGCGTCGTTCAGATGACGCGCGGTCGCGGACGGGTGTCGTAGCCGGGTACCACGGCCTCACACTCAGGACAGTGTAGCGACACGTCTGGCGGCCACCCCACGCGCACCGTAATCTCACCCAGCGGCGTATCGCCCGAGGCAACTTGCACCGCTACTGCCGTGACTCGCCACGGCGCTGGTAATCTCAAGAGCTTTTGGTACAGTTCAGTGTCACGCATAGGGGTATCATACTTGCCTGCGGGGGCGCCTGATGCAAGCCCAAGACCCCCTTACCCACACGAAAGCCTGAAGACCC
>JAJYGP010000099.1 GCA_021785035.1 Pseudomonadota bacterium | reverse complement strand
AAAGCCCATACCCAGTGGCTCATGACCCTCACGTTCGAGGCCCCGTCCCAGCAGATCGTCTTCCAGGAATACGTGGACATCGTGGCCCATCTCACCGGTCGGGTGGCGGCCCTGGAACAGGAGATGGTGCGGGTCTTGGACCATTTCTCACTCGCCCCCGTGGTGCATGCGCTCATGGCGCTGCGCGGGGTGCAGCTCGTCACCGCGCTCACCGTGGTGGCCGAGATCGGCGATCTCACGCGTTTTACCTCGCCCCGACAGCTCATGAGCTATTTGGGGCTCGTGCCCTCCGAATCCTCCAGTGAAGCGACTACCCGCCGCGGGGGCATCACGAAGACCGGCAACGGGCACGTCCGGCGGGTTGACCTAAGGCCGCCTGGTGCTACCGCTTCCCGGCCCGCAAGACCGCGCATCTGGAGCGGCGGGCCAAGACCCACCAGTGATCCCGTGCAGGCGATTGCCTGGAAGGCTCAGAATCGGCTCTGCGGCCGCTACCAACACCTGATCCGCGCCGGCAAGATCAAGGTGCAGGTGTGCACCGCGATTGCCCGTGAACTCACGGGCTTCCTGTGGGCCGTGGCTTGTGCCATCCAGACAAAGGCCAGTAGCTCACTTATTACATACTGCTTCGAGTATACTATAACTATCAGTGCGATTGGTAAACTATTAACCATGAGGCGTGAGTCTTTATATCAAGGCATGAGGGGCCGGTGGGAGAATCCTCGGGCACCCTATGAGGCGCCAGTTCCATCCGGTGACCCTCGATTTTAGAGCGAGGCAGCTCCCCTTTGAGCCGAAGTCAGGCGGTATCCAACCCGCGTATATCAGAGTGATCGACTGTCGTTAACAGCCGCTCGTGCCTTGACTCAAAGACTTACGAATCAAAGGAGAAAAAAGACGGAAGAAAAACCGCGTCGCTAGTTGACAGGTCAAAACATATCAGGGTTGCTCGGTCGCGACTTCAAATGCTTCTCAGGATCGGCTGCACCTTTCCGGAGCGAGAGCGTGCCTCAGGCCAGCTTAGCCTGAGACCGTGCGGTGGCCCCTCTAGCGTTAACGAATCTTCATGCCAGGCTGTGCCCCCGCATCCATGTTGACGAGAAAAAGGCCTGTACCGTCACTTGCCGCCAACACCATGCCTTCGGAGACGCCAAAACGCATCTTGCGGGGTTTCAGGTTAGCGACGCAGACCACGAGGCGGCCCACCAAGGACTCGGGCGGGTAGGCGTGACGAATACCTGCGAATACCGTGCGTATCCGACCTTCGCCGAGATCCAGCGACAGTTTGAGAAGTTTGTCGGCTCCTTCGAGGTATTCGGCGTTAACGACCCGGGCGACGCGCAGATCGACTCGCCCAAAGTCTTCGGCCGTGATGAGGCCCAGGTCTTCTCCCGGGGTCTGGGTTTGGCTTGCCGTCGGGGCCTTTGCGGGGCCCGCCTTCGGGTCGGCAGACTCGGCCTTGGTCGGCGTCTCGGGGTCCGGCATAAGCGGCCTTATGTCGCTTGCCTCAATGCGGCGCATAAGGTGGGTGTAGGGTTGGATGGTGTGTCCAAGCCAGGGGGTCTTGACGCTCTCGAAGGTGAGCTCCGGCCCACCGAGCAGGGTCTCGACCGATGTTGCGGTCTGGGGAAGAACCGGTTTTAAGTAGGCGACCAGGACCCGGAACAGGTTGAGTGCCTGGGTGCAGACCTGTTGGAGTTCGGCGCGACGCTGGACCGCTCGCGCCATCTCCCAAGGCCGGGTTTCATCGACATAACGGTTGGCCCGATCGGCGAGGTCCATGATCGCTTTAATGGCCCGGCTGTATTCGCGTGTTTCGTAATGACCGGCTATAGTCTGGCCCGCAAGCAAAAACTCTTGGTAAAGCGTGGTATCGGGCAAGGTGTCGCTTAGGGCGTTGTCGAGATATTTGGCTAGAAGTTGACTCGTGCGACTGGCGATGTTGACGAGCTTGCCGACGAGATCGGAATTGATACGGGCCCGAAAGTCGTCGAGATTCAAATCCAGGTCTTCGATGCCGGCGTTGAGCTTGGCCGCGAAATAATAGCGCAGGTATTCCGGCGGCAGGCAATCGAGGTAGGCGCGCGCGGTGATGAATGTGCCCCGCGACTTCGACATCTTTTTCCCGTTCACGGTCAAAAAGCCGTGGGCGTTTATGGATTTCGGTCGGGCCAATCGGGCGGCCTGGAGCATCGCCGGCCAAAACAGTGCGTGGAAGTAGAGGATATCTTTGCCGATGAAGTGGTAAACCTCGTACTGCGACCACTGATCGCAGATGTCAGACAAGCTTAACCGACGTCCTTCCAGCTCATTGCGCAGTTGCCAAAAGGTCGCGATGTAACCGACCGGGGCATCGAGCCAGACGTAGAAGTATTTGTCTTCGGTACCGGGTATCCGGAAACCAAAATAGGGGGCGTCGCGACTGATGTCCCAATCGGTGAGGCCGGCTGTCAGCCACTCGTCTAGCTTATGGCAGGCCTCGGGCTGAAGCGCGCCTTCGCGCGTGAAGGCCTTCAGGTCGGCGGCAAAGTCGTTCAGCTTAAAAAAATAGTGTTCGGAGCTTTTGGTGATGGGCGTAGCCCCGCTCAAGGCCGAGACCGGATTGATGAGGTCATGAGGGGCGTAGGTGGCGCCGCAGGCCTCGCACGAGTCGCCGTACTGGTCGGCGGCGTGGCACCGTGGGCACTCCCCCTTTATGAACCGATCGGGAAGGAAAAGCTGTTTGACCGGATCGAAGGCCTGCTCGATGGTCCGGACCGCGATGTGGCCGGCGTCCCGAAGTTTATGATAGAAGTCTTCTGCGAGTTGGCGGTTTTCGTCGCTATGGGTAGAGCCGAAGCGATCAAATCGAATACCAAAGTCGCTGAAGTCGCGGATGTGTTCGGCCGCAACCTTGGCGATCAATTCTTCGGGCGAGACGCCGTCTGCCTCCGCCTTTAGCATAATGGGTGTCCCGTGAGTGTCGTCTGCGCAGACGTAATAGCAGACGCGGCCCCGCAGCCTTTGGTAGCGAACGAAGATGTCGGTCTGGATATACTCGACTAAGTGGCCCAGATGGATGGCGCCGTTGGCGTAAGGTAAGGCGCTTGTTACCAGCATTTTACGGTCGTTAGACATGTGCGTTCCCCTTGGAACCGGCAAGGTAACAGTTTGGGACCGACCGGCCAAGGCCGGCACCAGGGGGCCGAGCCGCTGGTTGCGATCGGCGTTTGGCTTCGGGCCGCGAGGGCGAGATCGGCATGCAATTCGTCTTGGAGGGCTCGGCCCTAAATGATGCCGGCTGGCTGGTTTAGATTTTGCGCAACAAGGTGTAGCATGCCGCCCCTAAACCCAATGTTTTAGTGGGATTTCTGAGGAGAGTTTAACATGGCGGAAGTCTCGCAACTTCAGGTCGAAACGGCCCTAAAGGAGATTATTGATCCCTATTTGGAGCAAGACCTCGTTAGCGCGAAGGCCATCAAGGCTATTAAAATTGATGGCCCCCGGGTCAGTATTGATGTCATGCTCGGTTACCCGGCTAATGGCATCAAGGACGCTTTGGCCGCGAGGTTACGCGATAAGGTCATGAGCATCTCCGGGGTGCAGGACGCGACCGTGACCGTCGGATTCAAAATTGTGACGCATGGCGTCCAAAAGGGCGTCAAGCCGATCCCCGGCGTGAAGAATATTATCGCCGTGGCCTCAGGCAAGGGCGGTGTGGGGAAATCAACGACCGCCGTTAATTTGGCGCTCGCGCTGTCGGCCGATGGTGCCCAAGTCGGGATTTTGGATGCCGATATCTATGGTCCGAGCCAACCACGGATGCTGGGAGCCGACGCCAAACCCGAGTCCAAGGACGGGCGGACTATGGAGCCGGTGATGAGTTATCACCTGCAGTCGATGTCGATCGGCTACCTGATCGACGAAGAGACCCCCATGATTTGGCGCGGACCCATGGTGACGCAGGCCCTCGAACAGCTGTTGCGGGACACGAGCTGGAAGGACCTGGATTACCTGATCGTCGATCTGCCGCCCGGCACCGGCGACATTCAGCTTACGCTCGCGCAAAAGGTCCCGGTAACCGGGGCGGTCATTGTCACTACGCCTCAGGATATCGCTCTACTTGATGCCCGTAAGGGCTTGAAGATGTTCGAGAAGGTCGAGATCCCGGTGATCGGCATCATCGAGAACATGAGCACCCATATCTGTAGTAAGTGTGGGCATGAGGAGCATATCTTTGGGGCCGGCGGCGGCCTTAGGATGGCCGAGCAGTATGACGTGGATTTCCTGGGAGCCTTACCTCTCGATTTGCGTATTCGTGAGGACACCGACGGCGGCCGACCGACCGTGGTCGCCGATCCAGACGGCCGCGTGGCCGAGATTTATCGGGAAATTGGCCGTAGGGTGGGTGCACGGCTGTCCTTAATGAAGAAGGATTTCACGGGGAGCTTCCCGAACATCGTCATTCAGAATACCTGATCGGGGTTTTTGGAGGAGACTGGCTGCTGCGGCCTATATGAGCATAAAATCGGATAAATGGATCCGGCGCATGGCGCAGGATCACGGCATGATCGCGCCCTTTGAGCCAGGGCAAGTCAAGATGCGCGGAGATCAACGTCTTGTCTCCTACGGGACGTCGAGCTACGGCTACGATATCCGTTGTTCTAACGAGTTTAAGATCTTTACCAACATCAATTCGGCGATCGTCGACCCGAAGAATTTCGATGCGAATAGTTTCGTCGATTTCCGCGGGGATGTGTGTATTATTCCCCCCAATTCATTTGCCCTCGCTCGTACCGTCGAGTATTTTCGTATACCGCGTAATGTCCTAACGATCTGTCTCGGAAAGTGCGTGACCGGCGACACCAAGGTCATGGACGCCGAGACCGGCGACTATCTTCCGATCGCTGAATGGACCACGGCGCGGCGGACCGCGGCTCTCGGTCCGGGGGGTTGGCAAAAGGCACGTGTGGCGGCGCGCGCGAGCCACGGCATGAAGCCGGTTTGGCGTCTCGAAACCGAAAGCGGGCGGCATCTCAGTGCCACCGCTCAACATCCGTTATTGACTCCGCAGGGGTGGCGGCCTCTTAAGGATTTGGCGGTTGGTGACACCGTGGCGTCGGCTTCGTACGTCGGATTCTTTGGGGCGGCCCCGCTGGTGGCCCCGGAACGGCTAGGTCAGTGGTTTAGGGAGCAAGTGGTGGCGGGGGAGGCGGTGAGGGTTCCTGGAGACGTCTTTCGCGCGCGCCGGACCGACCTTGGGCACTTTATCCGTTCTGTTTTCGGTGAGCATCCGGGCGAAGGGCTTCGAGGGCCGCGCCAGGTGATGGAGGATCTTCATCATCTGGCAAGCCGCCTGGGTATCGAGTGCGTGTTGCGTTCCGAGGCCGAGGCCTGTCGCTTGGTCGTGCGGGAGGCTGCCGCGCGGCTCGCTCTTGGGGCGCAGGCCAACGGGACAGATGCGACAGTGCCAGGGCGCGCAGCCTACGCATGGGATCCGATCAGGGTCATCAAGGCGCTTCCCGAGGCGCCCGTTTATGATCTTGAGGTGCCAGGCCTGCACAACTTTCTTGCTAATGGGCTTGTTATCCATAACTCGACCTATGCTCGGTGCGGCATTATCGTCAACGTGACACCCTTCGAGCCGGAATGGGAGGGTCATGTTACCCTGGAGTTCTCGAACACCTCGCCACTGCCCGCCAAGATCTATGCGAACGAGGGTGTGGCGCAGGTGATTTTCTTCGAGGCCGATGAGCCATGCGAGACCTCCTATAAGGATCGGGGCGGAAAATACCAGGGCCAACAGGGAGTGACTTTACCCAAAACCTAGGCCCACTGGCCGGTTTAGGCTTTAGCGCTCGGATAGATGGTCGGCCACGAAATCATGGGTATCATCGAAGAGGTAGGGAAGGCAGTCGCGAGTATTCGTCCCGGCGATCGGGCTGTTTTGCGGTTTAGTAGTGCCTGCGGCTATTGCTACAACTGTCACCGCGGATTTACCAATATGTGCCTGACCGTGAATGAACAAAAGCTCCACGCCGCCTATGGTTATGCCGGCATAGGACTCTACAAGGGCAGGTGGGCCGAGTCTGTATTGGCCCGCATGCCGCCTTCAATGCCCTGAAACTTCCAGTAACTTCGTTATATCAGTGGGAATATGACCTCATTTTTTAATGGACGTATTTCCAATCCGTTTTTATGGCGCCGATCTCCTTCAGGTGGGCGCTGGTAAGAGCGTGGCAATCTTCAGTGCCGGCCGGAGCGGGTCTGATGGCGACCTTAATTTCCACTATTCCCGGGGCGGCTAAAATCTCTGTGGTGAATTTGCTGCCTGAACGCTTGGTTAAGGTCGAAAGGTTCGGTGCCACCCCGATCAATGCCCGCGTCGGCGACCTTGTCAGGCCGATGTTTGTGTTGTGCGCTCAAACGCCCGGTCTTCCAAGACCCTGCAGCCCGGAGAAGTCAAGCTGAAGGATGTTGAATGCGTGATCGATGCGGTCGGCTATCAGGCCCAGAATGACAAAATTACCCGTGCGAAAAACCGACTCAGGTGTTGGATAACACGGTCCGACTGGCCAATCCGGTCGGGCATATCGGACAAGCGCCCGAGGCCTACAACAAGTGTGATAAACGGATCGAAGGATATTCGAAGGTGCTTGTTCAGTTCGAGGGGGCGGGTGCCGCTTAAGGTCTGGTGTGGCGCGAATTCTTAAGGACGGACGTAGGCCCAGCCCTCACGTTCCCGGCGCACGACCTCAGCGATACCCGAGGGAATGTAATGAACAATGGGAGACATGGCGGCCAGCGTGAGTCCTTCCCTAAGGACGCTTCGTCTGCAGGCGTCGATCGTGACCCCGGATTGGTGCAGGACCAGCAGGGCGTGAGCGACCGGTGATGTCTTCAAGAGCATCCGAAGCCCCGGCCCGAAGGCGATGAACTCGATGCGTACCCGATATGGAAGAAGCGCCTGCTGGAGGTTCTGGGCATTGTGCACGGCGACCTTCCAGGTTGGCACGGAGTCGGTGCTGATCTGAAAGACCACCCCGGTCTTACGTCCGTGCGCAGTCAGCGAAAGGCATGCGAGGAGGATAAGTGCCCCGGTTTGAGCGCCTATCCTCCTCATGGTCTTCTACCAGTTGCCCTTGGCCCCGGCCCACAAGATCGAGTCGAGGTCATCGCGTACCCGTAGGGCCTTGGCGCGGAGCGCGCCTTTAAGGTGTGCGCCCTTAATGATCATATTCAGGTTCAACATCTCGAGCCATACGCGCCCATGCGCCTGGACCATGGTTATCCGGCAAGGCAGGTAGGCGGCAAACGCCGGGTTGGCGTCGACCATAATGTGGGCTATGGGCGGACTACAGAATTCATAGACGGTCAGGATTCCCGACTTGATGCCCATGTTCTTCAGCTGTTTCGAAAGCGGCAAGTCACCCACATATTTCATGTTGACGTTGTCGGCCTCGATTTTCATGGCCTGCACGGCGCTTTTTGGCGATACCCCTTTTGCAAGCGGCACTTTGATGACCGTTTTATTGATATCGAGCCGTGGACCTTGAATCGCGTTTAAGGGGTTATGCGCGTAGCACGCCCCTATCGTCCCGAGTGTCAGTGCGGCCCCCATAAGAAGTCGGCGCATGGTTGTATCGCTCCTTTAAAGTGAAATCGGTGTCTCTCAAAGGCGTCAGGATGACGCTGTTTTAGTCAGTTGACAACCCGAAACAGCCATGACACCGTATAAATGTTTCGGGAATAAATGCAGTCCTTTGTGCGTCTACCAGGCCGCAAGTTCGGGACGTATCCGCGCCACGAGGGCACGAAATTCCGATTGGATCCGATCGAGCGCCGCTTTGTCGTTACCCTCAAAGCGTAGCACGAGGACGGGGGTCGTGTTGGAAGCCCGGATCAGACCAAAGCCGTCTGCGAAGTCGGCCCGGAGGCCATCAATCGTCGTCACGGTGGCGTCGGTAAAATCGGCCGCGGCCACTAAAAGCTCAACTAGGGCGTGCGGGCTCTCGGTCACTGGAATTTGAATTTCGGGGGTGTTCACCGTGTTGGGAAGGGCAGCAAAGATGGCGCCTGGAGATTCCACGCTTTTGGCGAGAAGCTCAAGGAGACGGGCGCCAGCGTAGAGCCCGTCGTCAAACCCGTACCACCGCTCCTTGAAAAATATGTGGCCGCTCATTTCTCCGGCGAGCAAAACATCGCCTTGTTGAATGCGGGCCTTGATGAAGGAATGTCCGGTCTTCCACATGAGGGGTCGCCCACCTGCTTCTCGGATGGCGACATCAAGCGCTCGCGAACATTTGACGTCGTAGAGTATTTGACCGTTTGGGTGGCGCTCAAGGACGTCGCGGGCAAATAAAATGAGTTGGCGGTCCGGCCAAATTATAGTTCCATCAGGCGCTACAACCGCCACGCGGTCCCCGTCGCCGTCAAATGCGAGCCCGACATCGGCTCGTTCGGACTTGACGCGCCTTTGTAACTCGCGAAGGTTCTCGGGCTGGCTTGGATCGGGATGGTGGTTCGGGAAGTGTCCATCGATCTCGCCAAATAGTGTCGTCACTTGGCAGCCGAGTCCGGTAAACAGCTTGGGTGCTATCTCCCCTGTAGCGCCGTTGCCGCAATCAATGACGATCTTAAGGGGGCGCGCGAGACTCACATCCCCCGTTACCCGCTCTAGGTAGCGGCTGCGAATATCGTCGGCGTGAACGGTCCCGGTCCCGGTGCGCAGTCGCTTATCGACAAGCCGCTGGTATAAGGCCGTGATTTGCGGGCCAGACAGGGTTTCGCCATCCAAAAGAATTTTGAGGCCGTTATACTGTGGCGGATTATGGCTCCCTGTGAGCATGACGCCCGATCCGGTCTCGAAGGCGACCGCCGCAAAGTAAAGGAGCGGCGTCGGCACAAGGCCAATGTTGATGACGTTGCAGCCGCTGGCCGTAAGACCAGCGCTCAAGGCCTCGAGTAAATGGGGTCCAGACAGGCGGCCATCGCGCGCGATGACTATGGTTGAGCGACCCCTGTCCCGGGCCTCGCTGCCTATCGCTTGCCCAATAGCGCGTACGTACGCATCGGTCAGTTCGCGGTCCACGATTCCCCGGATATCGTAGGATTTAAATATTCCGCGAGGCGGTAGGTCAGTGCCTTCCGCCGATGTCGAGGATTCTATGGGAACCATGTCTTTCTATCCTCCCTTAAGGTTGTTTGGCGCGTTGAGGAGGCGTGATTAACGAACGCCAGAATGGCCGAAGCCAGATTCGCCGCGAACGGTCGTGTCGGTAAAATGTTCGACAATATGAAAGGCCGCGGCGACGATGGGAATGACGACAAGCTGGGCGACTCGGTCACCGGGCGATATGGTGATAGGGGAGGAGCTTCGATTCCAGCATGACAGGCTAATCTCGCCTTGATAATCGGAATCGATGAGCCCCACGCTATTGCCGAGAACAAGACCTTTGTGGCCGAGTCCGGAGCGTGGCAGGATAAGTGCCGCAAGCGAGCGGTCCTTTAGGTGTAGGGCCAAGCCGCTTGGGATCATGACGCAGGCGTCGGGGTCGAGAACGGCGACTCCCTTCAGGCAGGCCCTCAAGTCTATGGCCGCCGACCCGTCGGTCGCGTAAGTCGGCAAAGGAAAGTCCTGCCCAAACCGCGGATCCAGAAGTTTTAGTTCAACGACAGCTTGCGTCATTCCGGACGGCTCCTCTTCATGCGTTCTGTGATTTCGCCTACAAGTTGGTGCGCGATCTCGATTTTTGGGGCCGTGGCCCAAACCAGTGTGCGGTCTTTATCGATGAGTGTCACGCGGTTATTGTCGGCACCAAAGCCGACATCTGGCGCGCTAATCAGGTTGGCGACGATCAGATCAACGCCCTTTTTCATGAGCTTCTCTCGTCCGTGGCTCTCAAGGTCTTCGCTTTCCGCAGCGAACCCGACGGTAAACGGGGCCGGATCCCATCCGGCCACCTCGGCCAGGATGTCCGGGTTGCGCACCATAGTCACCTGGATTGTGTCGGCTGTTTTCTTCAGCTTCTGTGCCGACACCGTTTCGGGCCGGTAGTCGGCAACCGCGGCCGTGGCCACGAACAATTGTATGTGGGGCCGTTGGGCGACCACGGCGTCACGCATCTCGCGCGCCGTAGTGACCGCGATTTTGTGGACGTGCGCGGGGGTCGGCAGCGCAGTGGGTCCACTGACTAAGGTGACCGAGGCACCGCCCAGTGCCAAAGCCTCGGCCAAGGCATAGCCCATTTTTCCCGAGCTCCGATTAGTAAAGCCGCGCACGGGGTCCAGGGGTTCGTAAGTAGGCCCAGCGGTGACCACGGCCGCAACGCCGGCCAGCGCCCCCTGGCGGTCCCAGATATGTTCGATAAAGCTCACGATCTTGAGTGTCTCGCTCATCCGCCCCGGCCCGGTCTCGCCGCAGGCTTGGCGTCCTTCATCGGGGCCGATCAGGACGACACCATGCTCTCGTAGCCGAAGCACATTCGCTTGGGTCGCTGCCTTTTCCCACATGACACGATTCATGGCAGGTGCGATCGCGATAGGGGCCTCGCAAGCCAGGCATGTGGTAGTCAGGAGATCATCGGCAGCACCGGCCGCGAGCCGCGCTATGAGATGGGCGGTGGCGGGGGCGATAAGGATAATCTCGGCCCAGCGCGCCAAGTCGATATGGGTCATGGCCGCACTGTCCTCACGGACGATATCAGCGCCCACGGCGGTCAGGGAGGGATCGGTTACGAATCGTTCGGCGCTATGGGACAAGACGACCCGGACCTCGGCGCCGCGCTCGCGCAGCCGACGCACCAGCTCCGGTGTTTTATAGGCGGCGATTCCTCCAGTGATCCCGAGAACGACCCGGCGTCCCTGAAGTGACAGTGCTTTCCTCATGATGTTCCTTCCTAAGTGCCCGATGTTTTCCCGGAAAGCGCCTAGAACCCCGGACTGCTATGTTAGTCGTAAGGAGCCCCTATGACCATTTCTGCTTGGCCACATGATGAACGTCCGCGCGAGCGTCTGCTCCGGCACGGCCCGGAGGCCCTATCGGATGCCGAGCTCCTGGCTATTGTCCTGAGAACCGGAGTAAGCGGCAAGACCGCAGTGGACCTCGGCCGCGACCTTTTGGAGCGCTTTGGGGGCTTGCGCGGGCTCTTAACGGTGGAGCAAGCTGCGTTTTGCGAGGCGCAGGGCTTGGGCCCCGCCAAGTATGCGCTCGTGCGCGCGGTATTAGAGATAGGTCGCCGCCACTTAGGTGAGGATCTGCGCCGCGATACGGTCTTGTCTTCGGCCCTTGTGACTCGACGCTTCCTGCTCGCCTCGTTTCGCGATCGCCCCCGTGAGGCCTTTGCCTGCCTGTTTCTGGACATCCGTCATCGGTTGTTGACCCAGGAGGTGCTTTTTGAGGGGACTTTGGACGGGGCTGCCGTCTACCCGCGCGAGGTGGTAAAGCGGGCCTTGATCCACAACGCCGCGGCCACTATCTTCGTCCACAATCATCCTTCCGGCGACCCGGAACCGAGTATCGCGGACCGCGAACTGACGGTCCGTCTAGCCGAGGCCCTGGCCCTGATTGGGGTGCGGGTACTGGATCACCTGGTGGTCGGAGACGGCGACGTCGTCTCTTTTAAAGAGCGCGGCTGGCTATAGCTTTTCTAAAGAGGCGGTTCCTGCGGTGGGTCTGCGGCGGCCGAAGGACCGCCGGCGCATAGGCTCATTGCGAACGTTTTCAGTCCCTAGAGGATAGGGCTAAGGCTGCCCACAAAACATCGTTTTGGAATAAACCCAGATTTCCCATTAGCCCCTCATTCCCAATGGAAGCCATTAGGGTAAGTGGTTAGTTCATGAGTGTTCAGGGGTGATTGACCAACAGCGCGGCCGCACTTTTTCTGTACGGGGGATCTATGGGCTTTGAACTCCGATTGACGGATAAAGAAATCACCGCCTGGGGTGTTATGGGCCTTATGAAACGGATGCTCGAT
>JAJYGP010000027.1 GCA_021785035.1 Pseudomonadota bacterium | reverse complement strand
AACTTAAAAACATGCATCGGGTGGAAATGTTGAGACAACATAACGAACGCTGTCCGGAGTGCAAAGACAACGTCAAACGTCTGCTTACGTCGCTATTTGGAGATGTAGCCGTTAACAAGGCACTAGGCCTCCCTTGCCGGCTGGATGACCTTAAAGACGTCAAAGAATACGAGCGTTTGGCGCTCATCTTCGAGACCTTGCAAAGGCACCGATTGCGGTGTCGGAAAATGTCTAGCCGGGTCAAATGCACCCGAACAGTGGCCCACTCGACAACTTGGGAGCGAGAGCGGGAAGCGGCACGCG
The DNA here is from genome assembly GCA_021785035.1 of Pseudomonadota bacterium. Lineage (GTDB taxonomy): Bacteria > Pseudomonadota > Gammaproteobacteria > Acidiferrobacterales > Acidiferrobacteraceae > Acidiferrobacter. The sequence goes on along the minus strand of JAJYGP010000027.1, from coordinate 12,096 downwards.
GTTTGTGGGCCCATAAGCTTTGGACGCCGTGCTCATGTTGGGCGCGGCCTGGGTTTGGCTCGCAAAAGCCGCGGCGGAAAAAAACAAGAAGACAACAAAACGTTTCATATCATAGCGCCACTCGCCCCGCTTCATTTGCAATGCAGTCATTGGCCTATCTATTGCGCACAAGGTTGCGCCCTTGTCACAGAACTCGGCAGTATGCTCTCAGCATAAAGAAAAAGCCGGACACAACCAAAACGGTTTGCTAGCCTTACCCACATCGCAGCGGGCATGGCAAGGGGTGGGGCGGCATGCCGAAGACGCCACGAATCGAGGATTCAGAGGCGCAAGCCTTTATCGAGGGCGGCACGCAGTCGGTGAAATGGGTGTGTGAGGAGCTTGCCGAGACGGATATCGCCCACAAACGTTTCAAACGGCGGCTGGTGAAGCCGCTCTAACGCGCCCACTAGTCCCGCGCTTGCGCGCGCGGGCACCAGTGGCGGCAACAGCCACGCTCCCTTCCATCAATAGGGCCGTTCTATCGTCATGCCACAGTCAATGAGGGTCGCCAAATAGACGAAGAGCTTTAGGTAAAATAGCCGTGACGGGCTGTTTTTATCTGTATTGGGGATCTCACGGGCAAGTGCCGGATTCTCCTGCTTGAGGTGTTCCTGGTGTCTCATGAGGTTATGTGTATCGTTTGTTCCTCGGTCTATTGTTCCTTCGCAGTACTTCATCCATACGGCATAATGGGCGAAGAGGTTCTGTTCCTGGTCCCCGTCTTGCCGACCCGCCTTGGCGCGCTTGTCCACGACGTTTAACAACATTTGCCCGACCTGACCGTATTGTGACAGGTTTTCGTTACGCATCGCCTCGAACAAATCTGGCTCGGTTATTTTGAGACCAATGACAAGCGCAAGATAGCCACTTGTCAGTGTCCCCATGGGTTGCGCCATGATGAAAAGCGCGATCCCTTGCTCAATATCCCGTAGCGACATCCCGAAATGCTCCGCGATCGCACTAAAGCCGTCCGAAAATGTAATTGCCAGAGTGTGCCTTCCAAGTGCAAGGTCCTTCTGGTTATCGCTAAATCCGTAACGCTTCAAAACATGGTCGACGTACTGCCTCGTTCTCTGACTGGCTAACGTGGCAGGCATAGTGTCCCGTGGAAATCGGAATGTAAGGGGTATGAATTTCCCGAGATAGCGGGGGGCGTCGATAGCACCATAGATACCACAGATCGCCTTTTCGAGCTGGGCTCGGTTCAGGAGTAATACGAACACGAGATTAGGCACCTCGAAAAAGTGCTTGATGCGTTCTATAGTTTGGACGGCGAAGGGGGGGCGGCAACGGTCTAGTTCGTCGATAAAAAAGACCACGGGCTTGTCTTGTTGTTTGCAGAACTCAGCGAGCTTGCTGCGGAAGGCCTCAATGCTGGCCTTTTCTTTTTGGTAATGTGTAAGCTTCTTTTTGATGGCGTCACTAAGTCCTGGCTCCGATGCGTCAACCCCTGCGACCAGCGCGCTTCGTATCGCTTCGGAAAAATCCGGCGCCCCAAGGAGCCAGCGGGCCGCAATGTTAACGGCGATAGTCGTCCCTACGGGAATAAGGGCCTTCGCGACGGCAACCGCCTTGTCCGTGAGATCGCCCGAGGGATCGTCGCTCTTCTTGAGTACATTGAGGATTTGAGCGGACAATACTAAAAACGGATCTTCTACGTAATCATGGGCGAAGGTATCCAGGAACAGAGCCTTGTGGCCGCGCTCTTTAAGCATATGTTGCCAGTTACAGCCAAACCATGTTTTGCCTTCGCCCCACGGCGCGTCGATCGCGATAACAGTGCCCTCTCGCAGGCGATCAATGTAGTTCGTGAGTTGTTCAGCAAAGCCTTTGCGGTTTAGTTGGTCGCCAGAAAATGACGGCTTATCGTTTGTGACCGCCGGGACCATCTGGAGGATGATCTGCCGCTGGTTACCCTCGCTGTTATCTGTCATTTCCTAACCCGGTAAGCCCATAAACTTGGGGCAAATGTACTACCGCCCATTGCCGTATGCAATTCGTGCCCAATTTTCCCCGATGCCGATATCTCCAGAATTCCCCAATGTTTGGGGGCATAGGAGGTAAAGATGAAATCTCGTAAGCCATAACGCGTTTCATGATTGCGTGGGGAAACTATGATCTCCCTGGCGCTAGCGATCGTCGCCCGGGTTGGCGCCACGCGGGTTTGTTAGGATGGTGGGCGGTGCCGCTGTGGCGGCGACTCTGGCCGTGCACATGGTGCATCATGGCGGCGTTTCGTCTACCGACCGTGCCGGTGGCAAAGCAGGTCGCCTATTGTTTGCGTGGCACTGGACGTATTGGAGAAAACTGGCACTGGACTACCCAGGTCTCGGAGAATACCAAAGAGTGGCGACGGGCGTCGCGTTATTGCCAACGCACGCAGAGTAACGAAGGGCGCGTACGGGGATGTGGGGTCGTGAATGAATTGCGGGAGGGCGGATATTAGGATATTAAGGAGAGTGGACTTATGAATAATAAGATGGACGCATGTCTCCATGCGATGCTGGCCGAACTGTTAAATCCGGACACACGCAACGTCACCAATTAGGGGTGATGTCGACAACCCCTGTACCAATTCCGCCGTCATCTGTCTGAACAATTTGAACCGTTATTTTCGACAAAAACTTGGAGGGAGAAGCTATCCACTTCATGACCGCTACCTTTTCATCACCTCCTGGGATGTCTTCACTGGTCCGTTGTGCTTGCAACAGATCTTGAATTACGCCAGCGGCGATATCCGGAACGCTCAATAGATCGTCCAGATGGCTCTTCTTTTCGAAGGATTTGCCAAATCCAAGGATGTCAAAGCGATGCTTCATGTACATTGCAAGAGCGCGCCGAAAGATCATCTGTGTATCTGAGAATGTTCGGTTCGTGCCGTCCTCATTGATCAGATCGTTGTCGCTGTACCAAAGGAGGCTCTGCTTGTCGATCGTAAGCAGGGCCGTGAACACAGCCAGTATATGGCAGACACGAAGCACCTTTTCCGCTCCATGGCCGTCCCAAGTGCCGAGGCTATTGCTCACTAACTGTTCGACCATGACTGAGTGCGCCTGTTGTTTCTTTGCTCCGAAAACTGTGCCGATTCCTTTATCGATCGCCACCGTAATGACCGTGCCGTGAATGAAGGTATCGACCAGTCGGAGATATTCGGGGAGCGCGCGGCTCCTAGGACCGTGTTTTAGTTTCTTATAGGCAAATTCGCTGTAGGGCGCAAGCAGCCCATGTGTTTTCCTTAGTTCCTCAACCTGCTTGGCAAAAGGGCCGACTTTGTCGTACGCGAGAAAAAGGAACGAGTAAGTATAGAAGTGCGCTGTCGGATGCTCACCTCCGAAGTCGGACATCACTGCGATCTTCTTGTCGTTCGAGAAATCCGGCAGTTCCTTGATCTGTCGGACTAGATCAGTCAACAGATGTGAGAAGTACGGATACTCAGGAGTGACCATCGGCACATCAAACGGGCCGCTCTTGCAAATTTTCTGCGAGGGCTGACGTAATACGAAGACGGTCTTCGACGAAGAGGACAAATTACCCATTGCCTGCTCGCTTGCTGCGGCGACAGTCGACTTTTTGAATGGTGGTTTCATTTTCTGGTCAAGGATTCGCATTCCTCAAAGCAGAAAGCAGTTGCTCGGAAAATCCAAACTCTTTCTGCCACGCTGTTCTCCAACCATTGTTTTGCGTATAGCCCAATAAGGTTTGACGATAACACCAAACAAGGCCGGAGTCTCCCGACCTTGTCGCCTTGTCGTTTACGTGGTGTTAGGTCGGGTGTTTGGCCTTGCGGGCCAGGCAAACTGCGTGACCCGCGAGCGCTCCGCACTCTGGTTTGCCTTTCTGATCGACCAGTAGACGCCATCCGGGTGGGGTGAGACGGTGCTGGGCCGACATGATAAATTCTATGCCCGCTCCACCCGATAGAACGCCCCCGACAAAAATACCTCCGACAATGACAGCCAAGGCTGTAATATTGACTGAGATCCTTTGTAGAAAACCAGCAAACGCATTGTTGCGCGCCGCTTGGGCCAGTGCCGATTTCCATTCCTGAACGATTCGCCCTTGCTCGGCGTGCGCCATGGCGGGCAGGTCAGCGGCCGCTTTGCGTAACGCGTCAGCACCCGCTTGGGCTGCGGACGAAATGGCGGTATTGACTGTTCCAGTTATTGATGTTTCGAGGGTCGCTTTTACGTCTGTGGCGGCTTTGGCGGCACTCTGATAAATGATGACACCGATTTGTGAGATGTCATCGTGTACCGATGTTGCCGCTGTGCCGGCTGCCGCCGCAGCAGCGTTGGCGGCAATAATGTCCCGCACGATTTGCCACGCCGCATCATCCTTATGGGTGATACCTGCGTCCGCTGCGTTTGTAAGCACCTTCGCATGAAGATCGAGAGGCAACGAAGCCAATGTCTGGTCGCGGAGGGAAGAAGGGGGCACAGGACCCCCGGTGGTGTCGTGAGCGTCGGTCACGGCTTCTACTCCTTGATAATGGGCTCAAGTACGGAGAGGGCGGACTTTAGCCAGCGCGCGACATTTAGCTTGTCGACAATCATCCAGCCTGGGGCGCCGCTAATTGCAAGGTTCTTGAGACGCCCGGGCGCCCCTAACATTTTCCGGAATGCGTCCCGGTTTTGCAGGGCCGGCATAATGATCTCCCGGCCCTGAAAGGATTTGCGGCCGGCATGGGCATACCATGCGAAATCGTGTGGGTCGCCCTGGAAGGCGGGGTAGACCACGATTTGCCGTGCCGGATCAATGTGGGACAAGAGCCCGGATTGGAGACTCTTGACTAGCCCCGCGGTCGGGGTATCCCCCTTGCCGAGTGAGTAGAAACAGGTCAGGGCGTATCCCAAGGCGTCTGCTACTTGTCGTATGAGATCGCCATGCTCATCCAGAGTCTCAGATGCGCCGGCAGGAAGGTTAATAACGACATCAGCGGGGTCGTTTTGTTCAAGCCACGAGGCGAACGCCGAGACGGCGTTATTGGCATCGCCCGCGCGATTCAATGGCAGGACGCCTAGTAGGACTCCGGGATCGTTGGCATAACGCAACGCGAGATCGGGTTGGGTGGTGTCGCCTTCTACCAGAGCAAGAGAGCTGGTGCCGGTTAGTAACGCCTCAATAATGGTTGCTGCAAGGACGGACTTTCCGACACCGCCTTTGTCTCCGTGACTAATGTAGACGTGCTTCATATTATGGCTCCTACTTAATGAGATGTTGATTGATAAAATCATCCTGATTAGGAATCGGTGTAACCTTCGAGGACGGTGCCAAGCCCACCGGTTTAGTGGTAGTCGGGATAGGGAGCGGTAATTGTGCGAGTGGCACGATACGGCCCTCCCGTATTCCTTTTCGTGCCCTCTCGAAGGCCTTTCTCGCAGACTCTCCATTGTTGATTTCAAACAAGGTTGCTATTTCTCCCCATGTCATCCCCGCTTGTTTGGCCACCGTGATGGCGTCAGCATGTGCTGCGATTCGGGCTGTCAGTCGTTTCATGTAAGACCTCCTTACCTATTGCTGCGTACCGGAAAATGATAGGTACTTTCACGGACGGCGGGAGGTCGAATAACGGCACTTTTAAGGCCCTATTCGCCCAAAGCGGACGGATGCCGGACGTTTGTAGGGCGGAATGAGGCTGTGTCACGGATGGAAGTGTCTGTTTGTCCGAGTTGCGGGCGGATTACTACCTGAGTCGGACCTAAACCGTGACGCTAGACGTCCACCCCCTTCGGGGTTGGACTAACCACACAACCGCACCAGCTTCGCTTGTGCCCCTCGCTGTGCTCGGGGGTGCCGCGTTCGCCGCCGGTTGCGTGGCCCCCCGCTACTGCCTGTTGGCTATCTTCGAGATCACTTGCACACCAAACGCTCGCGTTTTCTAAGCGCTATTCGCCACCCACCCCACGCCAAACCACGTCATCATTTCCTGGTACGCGGCTATATCTGTGAACCGACGTTACGGAGAAGAACACATGACCATTGGCATAAAGCATCTGTCGGTAAAACTCGGCCAAGACCCCGGAAAGGCAGCGGCGGGGATCACAAGCTATGTCCGAAATGAACGCGATCAGGAAAACGGGATCGGCTACTACGCGGCCAATGGCGGCGCCCCCGGGGTCTGGATGGGCGAGGGCGCGCGGGCCCTCGGTCTCGAAGGGCTCGTGAACGACCGGGTTCACAATGAGCTTCTGCAGGGCCACCTCCCGAATGGGGAGGACATCAGTATGCGTGGCGGGCGTCAGGCCGAACGGCGCATGGCGACCGATCTGACGATCTCGGCTCCGAAGTCCTTCTCTCTTTTGGCAATCGGGGGCGGGGATGAACGGCTCAAAGGCCTCTGGATGGAGGCGGTTGGCGTCGCTGCCGGCGTGATCGAGCGCGAGTGCATCACGGCCCGTATGGGCCATGGTGGCACGCAAGTGGAGCGTACCGGGAAACTCGTGGCCAGTATTTTCATTCATGAAGACGCGCGCACCGTGGGCGGCAAGGCCGACCCGGATCTGCACGCCCACCTATTAGCCATGAACATTACCCAACGCGCGGACGGCCAGTGGGTCGCGCGCGACCTTGATTTCGGCAAGGATAGCGTCCTTCGCATGACAGCCGATTTCGCGGCCAAAGCCCATCTCGCCCAGCGCCTCCAGGAATTGGGCTACCAGGTTCGTCTTACTAAAGACGGGTTTGAAGTGGAGGGTATAACCCAAGCACAAATCGACGCCTTCTCCCGCCGCCGCGACCAAGTCGATGTGGCTCTGGCGGAACAGGGCTTGACGCGGGAGGGGAGTACGGCCGCGCAGCGCGACGCCGCGAACCTCGGGACGCGTGGCGACAAGACATCATTAAGTCAGGAGGATCAGCGCTGGGAATGGCGGGAGCGGATGCGGGAAGCGGGGGTGGATTTAGATCGCCTGGAACGTGAGGCGCGCACGCGGGGACCGATTCAAACACCAAACCTATCTTCCGAGGCCGTTAAATCCGCCGCGCGCCATTTGTCCGAGCGCGAGACGGTTTTCTCCCAAGATCAAGCGCGCTTCGAGGCATTGAAGGCCGGCATGGGCTCAACCGACCTGCCAGGTGTCGAGGCCTCAATGGCCGCTGGTCAAGGCGGCCTGCTCGATGTGGGTGACGGTCGGCTCACAACCCGCGACGCGTTACATCGTGAGCAAGAGATCCTTGCTCGGGCCCGTGCCGGTCACGACCAGGTGGCGCCGCTCATGTCTGGCCCGGACGCCATGACCTTTATTCAAGCGTGCGAGGCCTCCCAAGGATTTGCGTTTTCTAATGGTCAGCGCGAAGCGCTATTCCACTCTCTCACGTCCCAAGACAGTGTCCTGGGAATAGTGGGCGCGGCGGGCGCTGGCAAAACCACAAGCATGGCCGGATATGTGCAGGCAGCAAGGGCTGGCGGTTATCAAGTCGTCGGCATTGCCCCATCTGCTGCCGCGTCCCATGAATTGAAAAGCGCCGGCGCCGACGATACGCGGACCCTTGCCTCACTGCTGGCCTCCAAGCAAACCGCAGATCAGCAGCGCATCTATATCCTGGACGAAGCTGGCATGGTCTCAGGCCCCGATATGGACGCACTTCTGAAACGCGTCGATTCTGAAAACGCTCGCCTTCTGATGGTCGGTGACCCCCGCCAACTATCAGCCGTCGAGGCCGGCAGCCCCTTCCAGCACATGCTCGAAACGGGCGCTATTCGGCACGCAAACATTGACGAGATTCAGCGTCAACGCGACGTGAAGCTGCGTGAGATTGCCCAGGCCTTCGCCAGGGGCGAGGCGGCTCAAGGCGCGGCCCTGGCTCGCCTTTATATGCATGATGTCCAAATACAGAAGGAAGGTGACAAACCGACGACCCAGGAGAAGCGCGCGGCCATCGCCGCTGCCACCGCCACCGACTATCTGAGCCGCGATCAGGAGACCCGCGACCGGACCTTGGTCGTTTCGGGCACCAACGACCTCCGTCGCCAAACCAATGAACGCATCCGCGAAGGTCTGCGCGAGCAAGGCGCAATCTCCCAGGAATCCGTTACCGTAACGGCCCTCGATAAAGCGGGGCTTACCCGCGAACAGCAGGCGCGGGCCGAATCGTACCGGCCGGGCATGGTCGTTCGTCTGGAAGAAGGCCGTGGACGCGAACGCCACCCGGTCGAGTACAGCGTGCAAGAGATCAAGGGGAATATCGTCACGGTCACGAATCGCAACGGCGACACGCGCGACTGGAACCCCTCCCGCGAGAAACCCGCCGGGGTCTATCAACCCCGGGACATGGAATTATCACCGGGTGACAAAATCGTGTTTCGCGAAAACCAGCGTGGTGTAGATCGCATCAGAAACGGCGAGTCTGCCACGATCGACCGCCTGGAGGACGGCAAAGCCTTAGCCCGTCTCGACTCCGGTAAAGAGGTCGCTCTGGACCCGGCTAAGGGCCAGACCGTGGACTATGGTTGGTCCCGGACTATCCATGCCGCCCAGGGGGCGACCGTCGATCATGTGATTGTGGCCGGCGAGGCCTCACGGGTGGCGACCGCACAGATGGCCTATGTCGCGGCGAGTCGCGAACGCGACACCCTCAAAATCTATACGGACAAGGCATCGCACCTCGAAAAGAACTGGGCCCAATTCGCAGAGCGTGAGCACGCCATAACGGCCAGTAATGACCGATCCCCCCATACCATCGAATCCCTTAAAGAATGGCGCGCGGCGGCCGCGCGCGACCTGGGCCGCGCTGGCGATCTGTCCCAGGCGCGGGGGGACGAAGGACCGGTCTCCAAGACCCCAGCCCGTGAACACGAAATTTCCCGGTGAGCCGTATTAACTGAGACAACCCGACAAAGGAGCTCTTCATGCACAAGCATCTGTTATCTCAACTACCCCCCATGCCTCCTGGCAGCCTCCCGGGCCATGAGCACATGACCCTGGTCGGCGATCTGGTTTTGGTGGCCTTAGCCGGCATTCTTATCGCTTCCGTTGTCTTTACTATCCAGACCGTATGGGAGACGGGCTCTGTGATCACGGTATGGGTGCGCCGCGTGTGGCGCCGCGCCCAGGCAAAGGGACAAGAGGACAAGGAGACAGACCATGAATAAGCTGACCAAGGCCTTGTCAATCTTGGCCGTCACGACCGTGATCGGCTTTCTCATGACGCACACTTTGCTTCCTACCTTGTTGCTAGATGCCTTGGCTGGCATCGCGCTTTTTGCCACATTCTCCACCCCGTCCAAAAATCCAGACGGCACGACCCAGCGAGGCACGAGCGTTGAGAAAGGAAAGCGGCAGCGCGGCCGTAATGGTCAAATCACCATAGGCGGCGTTCCGGTGCCGCCCGACATCGAGCCCAACCATTTCCTTGTGTCCGGTGGTACGGGAACCGGTAAAAGCGTCGTGCTCGGGGGAGTGCTCTCGACCGTTCGTGATCGCGCCCATGATCGCGTGCTCATCGTCGATCCGGGCGGGGAAATGATGAGTCGTTTCTGGCGCGACGGCGATACGATTCTCAACCCCCTGGATGCGCGCTCCGTGCCCTGGTCCCCGTTTGCGGAAATGGCCTCCGTCCACGATGCCGACCGCCTTGCCAAATCTATGATCCCCGATGTCCCTGGTGCGGGTGACAGCCAGCAATGGCAACTGTACTCACAAGCCCTTGTGGGTGCGGTTTTAGAAAGGCTTAGGGAATCCGGCCGGGCGACCAACGCGGACCTGCTGCGCGTCCTGACCATAGACAAAAGCGCGGATATAGAAGCGCTCGTCGCGGGCTTGCCTGCGCAAACATTATTTGACACAGGTGCCGCAAAGATGCTTTCCAGTGTCCGGGGAATTATCGGGAGTTACCTTCCATCCTATCGCTTCTTACTGCCCGACGCGGGCGCGAGCGCTTTTAGTCTTCGCCGCTGGGTCGTCGAAGGGTCTGGATGGCTTTGGATGCCCATCCGCAACGATATGATGGCCTCGATGCGCCCCCTAGCCTCCGCCTGGATCGGCGAGGTGGTGTCGGCCGCGTTGTCACAGGCCCAGGACCCACAACGCCGCTTCTGGCTCGTCATGGATGAGTTGGCGTCACTCGGCCGTGTGCAGTCGCTATCCGACGCGCTGACACAGGGCCGCAAATTTGGGCTCTGCGCCGTGGCCGGTCTCCAAACCATAGCCCAACTGAAGGAGATCTACGGCCAGTTCGGCGCGCAAGTCCTGCTGTCCTGCTTTTCCTCGCAGTTGCTGTTGCGCGCGCCCGACCCCGATACCGCGCGCTGGTGCTCGGACAGCATCGGCCAGCGCCATGTGGTCCGGAAGGTGTCGTCGGAGTCGCAAAACCCGGGCGGGGGCGGCCAATCGACGAGCGAACAGCACGCGATTGAGGCCGCGGTTCTGCCCGCCGAACTGCAAAATCTGCCGAAACTCCAGGGCTTCTTGCGTCTTGCCGACGCGCCGGCCATCCTGCGCGTCCGTCTGAAATGGGTGCCCCGTCCCGCAGTAGCCGAGCCCTTCATTTCGCGCCGGATAACGACCGCGCAGCGTCCTAGAGACATCCGTAATCCGTCCGGCACGGGCGAATAGGGCACTAAAAATGCCGCTATTCGCCCGCATGTCCCCTGCGAACGTGCCGCATCATCTCCTGAATAAGCAGGAAGAGGTCAGGAGGTCTACATGTCCGAGATACTCGTGAAAAATATTAAAGCCATTGAGTCAGGGTTAAAGGAGGGCGGCGTATGATAGACAAGGCGATAGGGCCGGCCGCGCGTATCATGCGCGTCCTCATAATCACTCCGGTAACCGCAGTGGGTTTTCTTTATGGGGTTCGGAGTCTTGTACCGCTGCCATGGATGATGGTGCGGTTCCTTTCTCGGGGGATGCTCGCCCTAGCCCTCAATCGCTCCCAATTCCGTGGGAATTGGATATGGCGGGTGGCGTATCACGCAATAGCCACCAGCCCCGAGGCCTGCACGGCCGTCGCACTGGCCCTTTTTTTAGGGGGTCTCGTCGCGCTTGGGGTGAACCGGCTGGTCATGCGGGCACACACCCAACCCATGCGTCCGATGGATTAAACTCCGATGAAAGCGAATCAGGGTGGCTCAGATTGTGATAGTGAATTGCTTCACTTTTTGAGCCACCCTGTTAAGCCTTAAGCCCGGCATCCGCGCCCGTTCTCCATTCGTCTCCGTGGTCCTGCAAGCCTCTCTCTCGCCCCCAGGCCGTGTCCGTTCGCGTCTCCCTATCAAGCCCCACGCCAACGATAAGGCGCGTTGTCATGGGTCTTGCCGGTCGCCAAAGGCCGCTCACTCCCCCGGCTTTTTGTGAGGGGCGAGAGCCGACGCAAGACGCAGGACCACAACAGGAGACACATTATGAATACGAACGAGCGCAACACGGATGCCAGAAGCCAAGTCAAGGTCGAGGGGACTCAAGGCCTCAACAATCCGCAGGGGGGTCAGGCTTCAGAAATCAGTTTAGTGCAGGCCACGGCAGGCCTTCATATTTTACTGTGAAAGATCGGTGACGAAAGACAATAAACCCCCGACCCCATGAACGAGGCGCAAGGACACGGTTCTTCTGTCGAACGGGTGATACAGCGCGGTGCGCACGTCGTTGTCAGGCCGCCGAATGCCTTCGCCAGGACACCTGACGAGGCCTTCTTACTGTGCGTGCTCAATGGCCACAATTCGGGGTACGAGTCGGCGGCCTGGATCACATTAGCGTGCGGGGTCAAAGCCCCAAAAAAAATGATCGACCTCGGACAACAGCGCACCGCGCACCCCCGTTTTCTTTCATCATTCGGGGTGCCTGCAAGTACCAGGCATGACCATTAGCGCCATTCATCAGTAAAGGTCAGATGCAAGCCATATGGGACCTTTGCCGCGATGGTGAAGAAAGGGCTTATTTCAAGCAGAAAGTTATGGACCTAGCGCGACTCATTAAGAGCATGCCCAAGACCTGCGTATTCCGACCCAATCCTGCCACTGATTCCGATCCAAAGCTGCCACCTGTTCTGATGCAATCCTGCCACCCATTCTGATCCAAAGCTGCCACCCTTGGTGGCGGCCGATCCAGGCGCTTTAAG
>JAJYGP010000003.1 GCA_021785035.1 Pseudomonadota bacterium | reverse complement strand
AAGGCCCCCGACCCGGACTCACCGGTGCGGATACGGACGGCTTGCTCGAGGTTGAAGACGAAGATCTTGCCGTCGCCGATCTTGCCGGTGTTGGCGGCCTTACTGATGGCCTCGATGACGCGGTCTACGAGGTCATCGTCGATCGCGATCTCGATCTTCACCTTAGGCAGGAAGTCGACTACGTATTCGGCACCCCGATAGAGCTCCGTATGGCCCTTCTGCCGACCGAAGCCCTTGACCTCGGTGACAGTGATGCCTTGAACCCCGATCTCGGATAAGACCTCCCGCACGTCATCGAGCTTGAATGGCTTTATGATGGCCGTTACCAGTTTCATAAGTCGATCTCCCTAGAAAAGCCCGCAAGGCCTCGCCGACCCGGTTCGCCTGGAGCGTGAGTCGGCGCAGGCGGACGGGCCGACGCCGTGATAGAGACTTTCATGTGATCCCCCTGTAAGCGTGGTCGCAGCAATGGCTGCGCGCATAGGGGCAATTGCAGGGAGCGTGCCAACAAAAAAAGAGGGCGGAAGCCGCATTCTTTCTAGCGACTTACCGCCCCCTTAGGTTCTATCTTGCACCGTCTTGGTGAGTCTCCTCACCCCAGGTGCTTTATCTTGGTGCGGACTCCGCCTCCTTTCGGAGAGACTCGGCGGCCGCCACCATATTGCGTAAGGCGCTCTCGGTCTCAGGCCAGTTCCGAGTCTTCAGACCGCAGTCCGGATTAACCCAGAGGTGTTGGGCTGGGAGCACCTTCCCCGCCTTGCGCATAAGCCGCACCATTTCCTCGGTCGACGGAACGCGTGGCGAATGGATGTCGTAAACACCCGGCCCGATCTCGTTTGGGTAGCGGAAGTTCACGAACGCATCGAGAAGCTCCATGTCGGAGCGTGACGTTTCGATAGTGATCACGTCGGCATCCATTTCGGCTACCGCCTCGATAATGTCGTTGAACTCCGCATAGCACATATGGGTATGTATCTGCGTCTCGTCTTCGACTCCGCCCGAAGACACCCGGAAGGCCCGAACCGCCCACGCGAGGTAGGCCTTGTGGTCCTCACGACGTAATGGTAACCCTTCGCGCACCGCCGGCTCGTCGATCTGGATGACACGAATGCCGGCCCGTTCGAGGTCGTGGACCTCATCACGAATGGCAAACGCGATCTGGAGCGCGGTGTCTGAGCGCGGCTGGTCGTTTCGCACAAACGACCATTGAAGGATGGTGACAGGGCCTGTCAACATACCCTTCATGGGCTTTTTCGTCAGCGACTGGGCGTATTTCGCCCATTCGACTGTCATCGCCTTGGGGCGCGACACATCGCCAAAGATGATGGGCGGCTTGACCGCGCGTGAACCGTAGCTTTGCACCCAACCGTAGTCGGTAAAGGCAAAGCCTTGAAGCTGTTCGCCGAAATACTCCACCATATCATTGCGTTCGGCCTCGCCGTGGACCAGGACATCGAGACCGATTTCTTCTTGCTTGCGCACAGCAAGCGCGATCTCGGCCCGCATCCGCTCCTCGTACTCGCGGGCATCAATGCGACCGGCCTTGAAGTCACGCCGCGCCGCGCGAATCTCGGCAGTCTGGGGAAATGATCCGATAGTAGTGGTCGGGAATAGCGGCAACTTCAAGTGCGCGCGCTGCGCGGCGCGACGTTGGCCAAAGGCCTGCTTGCGACTTGCATCGGCTGGCCGAACGCCGGACACTCGCGACTTCACAGCCGCATTATGGATGCGCTTGGACGAGGCGCGGTCCTGGACCACCTTACGGCTCTCCGTAAGCGCTTGGGCTATGGCACCTTCGCCTTCGTCCAAGCCACGCTTCAGAAGACCGACCTCGGTCATCTTTTGGGTCGCAAACGCGAGCCAACTGCGAATCTCGACATCCAGGCGCTGCTCCCTCATAAGATCGACCGGGGTATGCAAAAGCGAGCAACTGCTGGCGACCGCGAGCCCGCCCTTTCGGCCCTTGGCCTGAGCCAACACCTTCAAGGCGGCATCCAGATCAGCGCGCCAGATATTGCGGCCATCGATAACGCCGAGCGACAAGAGTTTATCTTCAGGTAGGGCCTTTAGGACTGGGGGAAGCTGGCTTGCGCCGCGCACAAGATCCACATGGAGCCCGGCGACGGGCAGGCGGCAGGCGAGCTCCAAATTAGCCCCCAGGCTTTCGAAATAGGTGGTTAGCAAGAGCTTGGGGCCGGTGCCGCTTAGGGCCTCATAGGCCTTGGGATAGGCCTCGGTCCAGGCCTTGGGAAGATCCAGAACCAAAGCCGGCTCATCAATCTGTACCCACTCCACGCCCAGAGCGGCCAGCTTCTTTAAGATCTGCTGGTAGACCGGCAAGAGCTTGGGTAAAAGCGAGAGTCTGTCGAAATCCTCACCCTTGGCCTTACCCAACCACAGGTAGCTCACGGGACCTACCAGAACCGCCTTGACCGGGAAGCCCGCAGCCTTGGCCTCGGCCACATCGGAAAAGAGTCGCGGCGACGACACCGCAAACCGCTGGTCCTTCTGAAACTCGGGCACGATGTAGTGGTAATTCGTATCGAACCATTTCGTCATTTCGCAGGCATAGGTGGCCTTCCCCGTCGGCGCCACGCCGCGCGCCATGCGAAAGAAGGTATCGAGATCCACTTCCGGTCCAGTCCACTCGAATCGTGGCGGTACGACCCCCAAAAGAGCGCTGGTCTCAAGCACGTGGTCGTACCAAGCGAAGTCCCCGACCGTAACGAAATCGAGGCCTGCTGCCTTCTGGGCCTGCCAAGCTCGCTTGCGGAGGTCTTTGCCGACCTCCAGCAAGGCGTCTTGGGTCAAAGCGCCCTTCCAATAGGACTCTAAGGCCTTCTTAAACTCGCGGTCAGCGCCGAGGCGGGGGAAACCAAGGATATGTGCAATACTCATGACTCTCCGGGGCACGCGCCCATATCGATAATGAAGTTGGGGGGCAAAAAGGCGCCGCCGCAGGCACCCGCAGTGGCTTTTGGAGGCTAACCTTGAGAGCCTGCCGAGTCAATGGGCGGGACCCCCTTCCTCCGGCGGCGAGCCGCTCGCCCTATAGCCCCTGCGGGCGCGAGTGGTGATAGAATCTCCGGACCGCAATCAAAGGGATGGCGCCGAAACGACGCGGCGCGGCTATCCGCCCAGTTTTTACTAATGGAGGAGCCTATGCTTGAAGGGATTTTGGCCAAAACAATAAAAGTTGGCTCGCTCACGGTGCGCTACCCAGATGGACGGATAGCGGAATACGGGGCCGGAGCCCCCGCGGCCGAGTGGCACATCAAAGATCCACGCGTCATCAAAAAGCTCCTTGGAGACCCGTGGTTCGAGCTCGGCGAAACCTATATGGAAGGCGGCTGGGATGCCCCCCAAGGCCTTGAAAACCTTATCGAAGTCTTTCTTCGCAACATTCCGGAATCCGCCCCGGTACCCGTCCTAGGGGCCCTAACGAGACGGATTCAACAGGCAAACCCCGTTGCCCTCAGCCGACGCCATGTCACTCATCACTATGACCTGGATGAGGACCTTTTCCGGCTCTTTCTTGATCGCGAGCTACATTATTCCTGCGCTTACTTCACAGGGCCCGATGTCAGCCTCGAGGAGGCCCAAAGGGCCAAATGCGAGCTCATCCGCCGCAAACTCGAGCTGAAGCCCGGCGATCGGGTGCTCGATATCGGTTGTGGCTGGGGGGGTCTTGCCTTGCACCTGGCCTCCGAGGCGCAGGTGGAGGTAACAGGGCTTACCCTGTCGCGTGAACAATTGCGGGTCGCCAACGCGCGCGCCCGTGAACAAGGCCTGAGTCAGCGAGCGCGCTTTCTTTTGGAGGACTACCGCGAACACAAGGGGCTTTACGACAAGGTCGTGAGCGTAGGTATGTTTGAACATGTCGGCGTCCCCCATTACGGAGACTTTTTCACGAACCTCAAAAAACGATTGGTGCCCGAGGGCTTGGCGCTTATTCATCACATCGGCCGGACCGGTCTTCCGGGACATACGAATCCCTGGATTCGCAAACACATCTTTCCGGGAGGCTACAACCCCGCCCTATCCGAGGTCGTGCCGGTGATCGAGAAAGCGGGGCTTAAGGTCGCTGACGTCGAGATATTGAAATTTCATTACCGCTATACGCTGCAAGAGTGGCAAAGACGCTTTCAGACTCGGCGCTTTGAGGCCGTCCGGCGCTGGGGCGAGCCGTTCGCACGTATGTGGGAGTTCTATTTGGCGGCCTGCGAAGCGGCCTTTGCGATCGGCGATTTGGTAGTGTTTCACCTACAGATCGCGCGTTCACTCGAGGGTCTTCCGCTCACTCGTGCGCATTGGTACGCGAAAAGCAACGTTCAAGACGAAATAGCGGAAAGCGCTTAAGGGCCCTGGTAGCCACCGGCACCGGTCTTGCCCCGAAAGGTGACATAAAGGTAAGCGTTGTAGGCGATCATGATCGGAATAAAAAGTCCGACTACGGCCAGCATAAAAATGAGCGTCTCGGAGCCCGTTGCGGCGGCGGTAACGGTGTAGGTGTCGGGGACGATATAAGGGTAGATCGTTATCCCAAGACCCAAGAATGAACTCAAGAAAATACCGAGCGTCCAGGCGAATGGAGCATAAGGACGGCGTTGCCCTAACGCCTTAAACAAGCGCCAGAAAGACAGGCTTGCGACGAGGGGCAGCAGGCCGAACTCGAAGAGACCGGGGACAGTCAGCCAGCGGCGCGCGGCCCACTCATAGCGCAATGGGGTCAAAAGGGTGATAAGGGCGGCTACGATAAACAGCGCGATCGCTGCCACCTTCGCCGCGGGGAAAAGGACCGCTTGAACTTTATTTTCTGTTTTCATAATGAGATAGGTCGTCCCCAGAAGGACGTACCCAACCACAACTCCCAGGGCCACAAGCGTGGCAAAGCCTGTGAACCACGCGAACAAGCCGCCCCGGAAGTGGCCATGAACGACGTTCATGCCACCTAGAAGGCCCCCTAAGATGTAGCCCTGGCTCACAGCCACCACGGCGCTACCAAGACCGAACGCCCACATCCAAACCGACTTGCGGCGAGCCAGCTCCCAGTATTCGAAGGACACACCCCGGAAAATAAAACCGAACAGCATGGCGATCACCGGAATATAGAGGGCTCGCAGAAGTAAGGCGTAGACAAGCGGGAACGCGCCGAACAGCGTTCCGCCGAGAACCACGAGCCACGTCTCATTGGCGTCCCAGACAGTGCTTATGCTGCTCATCATGACCTGGGGGCGAACATCTTTGCGCATAAAAAGACTGAGTACGCCGATTCCTAAATCGAATCCGTCTAGCACCACGTAAAAAATGAGAAAAAGGCCTTCAATTGCAAACCAAATACCGGCCAAAAGTTCGTGATTAGGGCTGGGTGCCTGGAGCATAGGACCTCCTAACGTCGGCGCGCCACGAGTATCGGCGCATCAGTGTGATCGGGGATGGGGCTTTCGAGATCCGGCCCCGAGAGGATGATGCGTCGCGCAAAAACTAAAGCGGCGCTTCCGATCGTGGCATAAAAAACAAAAAATCCCGTCAACGACCAGACCAGGGCAATGGATGGCAGGTGGCTCACAGCCTGGCTTGTCCGCAAAAGCCCATAGATGACCCAGGGCTGTCGCCCAACCTCGCGCGTGAACCATCCGCACTCGATGGCAAGGTAGGCTGCAAGCGGCATCCCATACCAGGCGGCAAGAAGGTGCCGGCTTAGAGGCGCTTGCGCGAGCGTCAATCCGCTGCGATACCACACAACCAGCGTCCAAAGTGCAGTCGCCGCTAGAAAGAAGCCACAGACCACCATCGCGCGAAAGGCGTAAAAAGGAATGAGAACGGGGGGCTGATCGCGACGAGGAAAGGCCTGCAGACCCTTTATTCCGCCCCGATAATGGTGGGTGATAATAAGACCCCCGATCCGAGGGATCTTCAAAGACCAGGCGTTGTCCTGGCGGGCCGGATCAGGCCAGCAGAGCGCCACCCAGGAGGCGACGCGCCCAGGCGGATTCGTCCGCCAACGGCCTTCCATGGCCGCGAGCTTGGCCGGCTGCGTGTCCGCAAGATGAAGGCCCGCACTATCCCCGACAAAGATCTGGAGAGGCCCCAAGATCGCAAGAGCGACCGCCGCGTATTTGAGACTCGGCAGGAAAAAATCAGTGAAGCGGCGGTTCCTGACGTACCAGGCGCTGATCCCGCCGAGTACGGTAGCCCCCATGATGAGGCACGCAATCACCATGTGAAAAAAGCCATAGGGAAGATCGGGATTAAATATGGCTTTAAAGTAGCTTGTGATGATGAGGTGGTGATGGAGCAGGCGGACTCCGGCCGGCGTTTGCATCCAGGAATTGGCGGCCATGATCCAAAATGCCGACAAAATGCTTCCGAACATGACCATGCCAGTAGCAAGGAGATGCATGCGGCGGCCAACGACCCCCCACCCGAAAACCATAAGCCCCAGAAACGCCGCTTCGAGCATAAACGCGAGCACAGCCTCAAACCCGAGAAGGTTACCAAGAAAGCCGCCGCCGAATCGGGATAAGGGTGCCCAATTGTCCCCGAACGCGAACTCCATGGGGATACCGGACACTACGCCCACGGCAAAATTGAGCAAAAAGAGCCGGCTCCAAAAGCGGACTTGACGGTAATAGAATACCTTGCCCGTCTTGAGCCAGAGCGCCTCAAGAACAAACAGGGCAACGGATAGTCCTATAGTGACGGGAGGCCAAAGGATATGAAAGCCGGCAATAAAGGCAAACTGGATGCGCGCCAACATCTCGACCCACAGCGACTGATGCATAAGGCAACACCTCCGGATAGCCCGCGCCGTCGGATAGTGCTAAGGTCCTGCGAGTATCCAGGTTTCTGGAACCGAGCGCCATAGACCCCGGGATGCAGTTTAGCGTGCTATGGGCGACAAGATCTTTTGTGACCAGATGGTCCCTGTTATTTACTAGTACTCCGCGGCACCGCATACGAAAGCAAGGCCTGAGCGAACCAGAAAATCACCGACGATGAGGGCAACACACTTATGAGTCGATACACAGCTGACCAAACCTACGACCGAGCGGCCATCCTTCGCATGATGGGCGCAGCGGTGCTCGCGGTCCGTCTCGTCCTCGGATGGATCTACTGGGGGGGTGGCGCACGACGTTTTATTTACGCGCCCCAAAAGCTGAACCCCCACGCCCATAGCTGGATGGCCAATAAATTACAGGGTGGCATGCCCGGGGCCGTACTCGGTTTAGGGCACGTCATCAGTGCCATTCTCCATAACCCGACTCTTGTTTACTGGCTGCTTGTACTAGTCAGCGCCGTCGAATTCGTCAGTGGCCTTGGGCTTATGCTCGGATTTCTCACCCGTCTCAATGCGATCTTGAGCATCGGTCTGAGCGTCTCGCTGATGCTGGTATTCGGCTGGCAGGGAGCGACCTGCATAGATGAATGGACCATGGCATCGGCGACCTTTGCCATGGCCTGTACGGTGTTTGCGGCCGGGGCCGGACTCTGGTCGGTAGACGGATGGCTCATGAAGAAGAACCCTGGCCTCGCCGATGCCGGTTGGTTCCGATGGTTTGGTAGCGCCCCATTCTCGGCGCGAGAGCTCGACGCCTGGGGCAAGGGACTTGCGATCGTCGCGATCCTATTCACAGCGGTGTTCTACAACTACTTCCGCGGCTCGATCTTCACGCCCTTTCATGGCGGTCCGGTAAGCCCCGGGAAGCACCACGTGACCCTCAGTCGGGGAAGCATATCGCCGCACGGTCGAGTGCAAGTGCTCGCTTATTTGGATGGCGGCACACCAGCGGTTCCTGCGCACATCGTAAGAGTCGTCGTGAGCGGGACCCACGGGGTCGTGGAAAAATGGAGCGGCCAAGCACTTGAGAAGGCCGCCCGCGGCCATATCCGCAATCTCTATAAGTACAACAAATTCGGCCCCGGGCTTTTTGGCCTTAAGGCCAAGATGGGCGCCAAAGCATGGGTGACGCTGCGGCCGGCCAAAGTCGGTCATCTGGCTGCCGGGCACTACACGATTATTTTTCAGAATATTAACGGAAAAACGTTCAAGACCGGGGCTACGGTCTCGTAGGGACGGGCCAGCTGCCCTCGGTCAAGAGATCACCAGGCTTGGCTGAGGGCTAGCACCACATGGGCATCGTGCAGACCGGACAGGGGATGACGATCAATGGCGGTCACGAAAACGCCGACCGTAAAACGGTGCCAGGACTTGGTAAGACCGATCCCATAGTCGTCGTAGGAGGCCGCGGTGCGGCCACTCGTGTGTCCCCCGTGCAATATGAGATGGATGCCGCTTCCGAGTCGGACCCTGTAACCGGTCTCAAGATAGGTATTGTCGTGCTGCCAGTCGTGATAGATGCCCGCCGACAAAGACCCGAAACGCAAGCGGAGGTACGTCTCTTCGAAATTCAAGGAATTCACATCGAACCGATAGGCGGTAGCCCCGACATTGAACCCAAGCCCCGAGGGGGTCATGTCGCTTATCCCCCCGGAGAAGTCCGCGCGGACATTTGCGCCCTGATAGTCGAGAGTCGAGACGAAGGCCCGCGCATAAAGTCCGGCTGGCCCTTGGGCCAAAACCGATCCCTGAAGCGCGGGGTTGCCGCTCGACTCGGAAATGCCTCGCCAAACGTAGTTGCTGAGAAGCGACACCTGCCCGCTCACCCCCTCACCATAGGCGGGGGCAGCAAAAAGCAGGGCCAGGGCCAGTATCGGCCGAAATCGGGTAAGAGTCGTCACGGAAGGCATTATATAGAAGCCGGGCGCGGCTGCCAGTCCTTCGACCCCTTCGCTCGCTCCCAAGAAAAGCTTATACTAACCCCATGCTGACAAAAATCTTAGATCAAATAGCGGCAACAGCCCGGGCGGCGGTTCCTCCCGAGTTCGGACAGGACGTGGAGAAAAACGTGCGGGCCGTACTCGACAACACCTTCCAACGGCTACGGCTTGTGACGCGCGAGGAATTCGAGGTTCAACAAGCGGTTCTCCAGAGAACGCGTGAGTTGGTCGAACGTCTGGAACGGCAGGTGGCGGAGCTTGAGGGTCAGACCAAGTCGTCTAAGCCGCCTAAGCCACCCCTTGCCCCTTAAATTCCGCCCGAAGAACCTCCTTGGGTAGGAAACCGTCGAAGCCAGAAGAATGGCGTAGACCGTCTGTGTGCTTCGCGGTATTCTCCGATTGCGCGCCCTTAGCTCAGTTGGATAGAGCGTTGGATTCCGATTCCAAAGGTCAGAGGTTCGAATCCTCTAGGGCGCACCAACTTATTGAAATTCCATCTGTTTCCTGCCGATCGACACCGAATCTGGCCCTAGATTATGCACCAATCTGGATAATCTGATTCAAGGTCTCGCAGGCCAGTTCAAATGTCTGCTCCGGCACTTGCCCCCAAGGGTGCCGTTTCGCAGATCGAGCTCGCCAGTCGAAGGACTTTGGCTGGTGCGCAAGGATGTAGCTGATGACGCCCTTGGGACCGGCAAACGGGACAGCAAACGGGTTCGTGTCGTTATAGAACGCCGTTGTCATGGGAAGGCCTATGACGATCCCCGTACGATCATTGAACTCGCGCGGGGACAGAACGAGCAGCGGATGTACATCCTTCGTCTCGCGCCCGGCTTGTGGATTACAGTCGATCCATATCATGTCCCGGCGCGCGGGAATCCACCGCGATCGCGTCACCCTCACATCGCCTCGATACCGGCCGGGCTGGTTACCATAGCCTCACCTCCGTGGCGCATGGGATCAAACGCTACAAGTTTCTGGGCAAGCGTGAGCTTCGGCATACCCGCACGCTTGACCAACACACCGTCGTCAGCCGCCGTGATCTCCACAGGTTGCCCGACCGTAAAATGGGCGGCGCGCGCCACCGTCGCAGGAATACGTACCGCGAGACTGTTTCCCCACTGCTGTACCGTAAGCTTTGCTTGTATCGACATGGCGATAGCCTCTACCGAAATGTAGAAACAAGTATATACGTGAAAAAAGTATTGTCAACGCAAAATGAGGGGAGAAGCCAGCGGGCTAGGCTGATTCTGCCATTCTTGTTGGCTCATTCGTGTAGGCATGCGTCAGATTCAGATGTAGTGCTTGAAGGGAAGTGGCGGCTGATCACGGTTGGGCGGGCCTGCCGTCAATATTTCGCCGACCGAGTCTGCAAACCGCAGTGTCACGGGCTCACCATCGCCGTAGATACATGCATTGAAGTTGAGTTTGGTTAGGGAATGTCTGATCTAAGGCACATCTGATCTAACCCCCCATTTCGACAAGTGCAGGATGCCGAAACGAGGTTTTGCCAGGGCGGGAAGGCAAAACACACCATTCCGCACTCCGATGGGCTTCGTTTGGTCCTTCGGGCGGCTTTTTGTGTCCTGAAACCCAATTTCCGGACGGATTACGCCCGTGTAGGTCGCAACAGCCGTCGGCGCACGAGGTACAGGTTGGCCAGCGCGCAGGTGACAAAGAGCCGATGGGCGTTCTTTTCGAGACCCCGGTAGCGGACCTTAGGCGAAATGAAAGACGCCCTTGATGACGCCAAAGACGTGCTCAACCCGGCTGCGAATGTGGGACTTGATACGGTTACGAGCCCGCTCGACCTCGTTTACGACGCCCTTGTACCGATAGCGGCGGTTCGTGAGGTCGCGGGCCTTGGGGGCGTGTTGCCGAAGGACATCGGTCTGACCCTGATAGGCCGAGTCGCCCCATACTCGGGTCTCTTCGCCGTGGAGGAGATCGGGCAGGATGGTGGCGTCATGGACGTTCGCCGCAATCGCCACTACGGAATGAATGACCTTGGTCTTGCTATCGACCCCGATAGGGGCCTTTACCCCCTTCAGGGGGTTCATCCCAAAAAACCACTGGTTGCCCTTCCTGGTCTGGTGCATATCGGGGTCGCGTTTCCCTGCTTTGTTCTTGGTGGACGAAGGGGTATTGATGATGGTGGCATCGACAATCGTGCCTTGGGTGACCTTGACGCCCTGGGATTCCAGATGCCGGTGGACCTCCCGGAAGAGCTTTTTGCCCAGATGGTGTCTCTCGAGGAGATGACGGAACTTCAAGATGGTGGTCTCATCGGGCACCGGCTCCCGGCCGAGATCGATGCCCACAAACCGACACATGGAGACCGATTCGTACAAGGCTTCTTCCGCCCCCGGATCGGAGAGGTTGAACCACTGTTGGAGGAAATAGATGCGCAGCATACGTTCCAAGCCCACCGGCGGCCTGCCGTTCTCGCCCTTGGGGTAATAGGGTGCGATCACGGCACAAAGCTCCTGCCAGGGCACCACTTTCTCCATATCCGAGAGAAATTTCTCCCGACGGGTAGGCTTCCTATGGGTCTCGAAGGTGCCGGTGGCTAAGGTCAGCTGGCGCATGCGGTTTATCCCTTTGAACTTGCGCTATTCTACCATAACGGCTTGTGTGTAGGGACTAAATCAGAGGTGCCTTAAAGTAAAAAGTGCGGCCATGGGGGTGCACTATCGATTCGATTATAGTATAATCGTGGCTATGACTGACGGCACACGGGACATGTCGCTACCCAACGATATCGAGGCCTTGAAGGCCGTGATCGCTTTGCGGGACGAGACGATCACCGAGCGTGACGCCACGATCGCGCACCTCACCCTGCGCGTCGAGCGCCTGCAGGAACAATTGAACCTCGCGATCGCGAGACGCTATAGCGCGCGTAGCGAAAAGGGCCCAAGCCCGCAGATGGGGCTCTTCGATGAGGCCGAAGTGGAGGCTGAGCGGGAGGCGCTTGCGGCTGAAGAGCCGCCGGTAGTCGAGAGCGTGGTGGCAGGCCACATTCGTCGGGCCCGGGGCTACAGGAAGCCCCTGCCGGCCGCCCTCCCGCGGGTCGATATCATCCATGAACTACCAGAAGACGAGCGCCTGGGCCCCGATGGATAGCCGCTGGTGGTGATCGGCGAAGAGGTGTCCGAGCAGCTCGACATCGTGCCGGCCACGACCAGCCATGCGGCCGGCAATGTACGAGTATTGCGCCATGTGCGTCTGAAGTATGGGGTGCCCAAGGATGAGGCCTCAGGCGTGAAGATCGCCCCGCTGCCCCCGCAGCCCTTACCAAAGACCATGGCAAGCCCCGGGCTCTTGGCCCATATCCGTGGTCTCGAAGTACCCGGGATGCCAGCCCCTCTATCGCCAGGAGCAGATCCTGACGCGTATCGGCGTCGACCTCCCACGGGCGACCCTGGCCCGCTGGATCGTGCGGGTGGGCACGGAACTCATCCAGCCCTTGATCAACCTCCTGCGTGACCGGCAGCTGGCCTATGGGTATATCAGCATGGACGAGACCCCCACCCAGGTCTTGAAGGAGCCGGGCAAGAGTCCGCAGTCCCAGTCTTATCTGTGGGTGCAGCGGGGTGGGCCGCCCGAGGCCCCTATCATCCTCTTTGACTATGACCCGAGCCGCTCGCAGGAGGTACCCTTGCGCC